>JBAQJL010000069.1:0-102251 GCA_049300295.1 Xanthobacteraceae bacterium | reverse complement strand
ACGCTGACCAGCGTCAGTTCGCCGGTCGCTTTGGCATAGGCATCCGCCATGCTGGCGGCGTTGCATTCGTGCCGGGCCGAGATCAATTCGACGCCGGACTGCACCAGCGCATGCGACACCTTGAAATTCGCGGTGCCGAGGAGCCCGAAACAACGCCGCGCGCCGTACTGAGCGAGATCCGTGGCGATCACGCCGGCGACCGTGGGATTGCCGTTCATACGCCTCCCCTGCCTCACAAATGCGAGAAAAATCCAAGCATTACAGCACCGTATCGCACACCCCGAAGATGCCAGGAAGGCCCGATTCCGTAGGCCCCCCCGCAAGGCGGCGAAAGATAACTCTTCAAACTTAAACGTTTAAGCTTGAAATATATTCTGACAGCTGCCATGTTGCACTCATTGAAAAGGCATTGGCGCATGAAGATCGCCTGTCTCGGCGGCGGCCCGGCCGGGCTCTATTTCGCGATCAGCATGAAGCTGCGCGACGCGAGTCACGACATCACCGTGTTCGAGCGCAACCGCTCCGACGACACCTTCGGCTGGGGCGTCGTGTTCTCCGACGAGACCTTCGACAACATCGCCGCCAACGATCCGCCCAGCGCCGCAACGATCCGTTCGCATTTCGCCTATTGGGACGACATCGCCGTTCATTATCGCGGCCAGCGGGTGGTGTCGGGCGGCCACGGCTTCATCGGCATCGCCCGCAAAAAGCTGCTTATGCTGTTGCAGGAGCGTGCGCGCGAACTCGGTGTGAAACTCGTGTTTCAGACCGAAATCGCGAGCACCACGGAGCTTGCCGCGTCATACGATCTCGTAGTCGCCGCGGACGGACTTAATTCCAAAACGCGGAGCGACCTCACTGCGCATTTCATGCCCGCCGTCGACCTTCGCAAGAACAAATTTGTCTGGCTCGGCACCCGACAGAAGTTCGACGATGCCTTCACTTTCATCTTTGAAGAGACCGAGCACGGCTGGATCTGGGCGCACGCGTACCAGTTCGACGCCGGCACCGCGACTTTCATCGTCGAGTGCTCGCCTGAGACCTGGGAGAAGTTCGGTTTCAGCGCCATGAGCCAGGACGAAACGTGCCGCACCTGCGAACGCATCTTCGCCAAATATCTCGGCGACCACGAGCTGATGTCGAATGCGAGGCACCTGCGCGGCTCGGCGTGGCTGAATTTTCCGCGCGTGCTGTGCGAGAAGTGGTCGCACAATAATATCGTTCTGATGGGCGATGCCGCCGCCACTGCGCATTTTTCCATCGGCTCCGGCACCAAGCTCGCCATGGAAAGCGCGGTCGCCATGGCCGATTATCTGCACAGCGAGCCGACCATGCAGGCGGCGTTCGCAAAATATGAGGACGCACGCCGCACCGAAGTGTTGCGCCTGCAATCGGCAGCGCGCAATTCAATGGAGTGGTTTGAGGATGTCGAGCGCTACCTGCATCTCGACCCTGTACAGTTCAACTATTCGCTGCTCACACGTTCGCAGCGCATCAGCCACGAAAATTTACGCGTGCGCGACCGGCGCTGGCTCGAAGGCGCGGAGGCCTGGTTTGCGCACGGCGCCGGCGCTGCCGACAACATGGTGCGCCGGCCGATGTTCGCGCCGTTTCGAATGCGTGACCTGCGGCTGAAGAACCGCGTCGTCGTTTCGCCGATGGCGCAATATAAGGCGGTCGCCGGCTGCCCGACCGATTGGCATCTCGTGCATTACGCTGAGCGAGCCAAAGGCGGTGCCGGCTTAGTCTTCACTGAGATGACCTGCGTGAGTCCGGAAGGCCGCATCACGCCGGGCTGCACCGGGATGTACATGCCGGAGCACGAAGCAGCGTGGAAGCGCATCGTCGATTTCGTCCATGCCGAGACCGACGCGAAGATCTGCTGTCAGCTCGGTCATTCCGGCCCGAAGGGCTCGACCCAGCTCGGCTGGGAGGACATGGATGCGCCGCTTGAGGCCGGCAACTGGCCGGTGATGGCCGCATCCGCCACCGCCTGGTCGGAGCACAACCAGACCGCCCACGCCATGGACCGCGCCGATATGGACCAGGTCCGCGATCAGTTCGTGGCGGCAGCCGAGATGGCCGCACGCGCGGGCTTCGACATGCTCGAACTGCACTGCGCCCACGGCTATCTGCTGTCGTCATTCATCACGCCGCTGACCAACCGGCGCACCGACCAGTATGGCGGCTCGCTTGGAAATCGCATGCGCTATCCGCTGGAGATATATTGCGCTGTGCGCGCAGTGTGGCCGGCGGAGAAGCCGATCTCTGTACGCATTTCTGCGAATGACTGGGTCGGCAACGAAGGCATAGCACCTCGCGACGCGGTCGAAATCAGCCGCCTGTTGCAGGAGGCCGGGATCGATATTTGCGACGTGTCGGCAGGCCAAACGTCGATCAGAGCCGAGCCGGTCTATGGCCGCATGTTCCAGACCCCGTTGTCCGACCGCATCCGCAACGAGACCGGCATGGCGACGATGGCGGTCGGCAACATCTATGAGCCCGACCATGTGAATTCGATTCTGATGGCCGGACGCGCCGACCTCGTCTGCCTCGCGCGACCGCATCTCGCCGACCCATACTGGACCCTGCACGCCGCCGCCAAGCTGGGCGACCGCGGCGAGACATGGCCCAAACCCTATCTCGCCGGCCGCGATCAACTTTATCGGCTTTCTGTCGGTGGCGAACCCCAAACACCGGCGGTGTGACGATGACCATCCTAGAAGGTAAGCACGCACTCGTGACCGGCGGCGGCGGCGGCATCGGGGCCGCCATCACGTTTGCGCTGGCGCAAGCCGGCGCCCAGGTCACGATTTGCGGGCGCCGCGCCGAAGAGCTGGAATTCACGGCGAAACGGCATCCCAACATTCATGTCCAGACGGCCGACGTGACCGACGTCACGTCGATCGGCAAGCTCTACCGGACGGCGCAAAAGGCCCGCGGCCATTTCGCCATCGTGGTCGCGAATGCCGGCAGCGCGGAGAGCGCGCCGGCCGAGAAGATTTCTGCCGCGCTGTGGAGCAAGACGCTCGACATCAACCTCACCGGCGCGTTCTTCTCGGTGCAGCCGGCACTCGCTGCCATGCGAGAGAAAAAATGGGGGCGCATTGTGTTCATCGCCTCCACGGCAGGCCTGAAAGGCTACCCGTATGTGGCGCATTATGTCGCCGCCAAGCACGGCGTGGTCGGACTCGCCCGGGCACTAGCGACGGAAACGGTAAAGGACGGAATCACCGCCAACGCGATTTGCCCTGGCTTCACCGAAACGTCGCTGCTCGACCGCGCCGTCGATCACATCGCTGAGCGAACCAAAATCAGCGAGGCCGAGGTGCGCAAAGTTTTGGTGTCGCACAATCCGCAGGGCCGGTTCATCCAACCGCAAGAAGTCGCCGATGCGGTGGTGTGGTTGTGCCAGGAAGGTAGCGGCGCAATCACCGGCCAGACCATCTCGGTATCGGGAGGCGAGACGTGGTAAGTGCGCCGCTTTCAACGCTGCGGCCTCAGCCCGACAGCAAGGCCCGTTTGCGTTTGTGGATCAGGCTGTTGCGCGCCAGCCGGTTGATCGAGGCCGTGACGCGCGAACGGCTGAAAACGCAATTCAACGCCACGCTGCCGCGCTTCGACGTCATGGCGGCGCTTTACCGAAAGCCCGACGGCATGCTGATGAGCGAGATTTCGCGCTTCCTCATGGTGTCGAACGGCAATGTCACTGGCATCGTCGACCGACTCGTGGCCGACGGATTCGTCGCGCGCGCCCAGCGTAACGGCGATCGCCGCACGTCTTTCGTCAGTCTCACCCGTAAGGGCCGCGCCACCTTCGCCGAAATGGCGTCGGCGCACGAAATCTGGATCGACGAACTGCTGGGAAGCATCTCGGCGCGGGAGGCCGAGCAGCTCTCGGCCAAGCTCAGATCGTTTCGCAGCGAATGGGAGGGTGGAGCGTGAGCACACTGGCGTCGCTGAAGCCTTCGCATTTTCTCTGGCGCGTGGACGGCGCGGTGGCCGTCATTCAGTTGAACCGACCCGAGCGCAAGAATCCGTTGACGTTCGACTCGTATGCCGAGCTGCGCGACACGTTTCGTGCCCTGCCCTACGCCGACGACGTTCATGCCGTGGTGTTTCTGCCCAACGGCGGCAATTTCTGTTCCGGCGGCGACGTGCACGACATCATCGGCCCACTGGTGAAAATGACCATGAAGGAGTTGCTGGCGTTCACGCGCATGACCGGCGATCTGGTCAAGGCCATGCTCCATTGCGGCAAGCCGATCATCTCGGCAATCGACGGCATTGCGGCAGGCGCCGGCGCAATCATCGCCATGGCGTCCGACCTGCGCATCGCGACGCCCACGGCACAGACCGCGTTTTTGTTCAACCGCGTCGGCCTTGCCGGCTGCGACATGGGCGCGTGCGCCATGCTGCCGCGCATCATCGGCCAGGGCCGCGCCGCCGAACTACTCTATACCGGCCGCAGCATGACGGCGCAGGAAGGCGAACGCTGGGGCTTTTTTAACAAGATCGTGGCCGCCGAGGCACTGGAGCAGGAGGCGCTTAAGCTTGCGCACCGCATCGCCAGCGGCCCAACTTTTGCAAATGGCGTCACCAAGACGCAACTCAATCAGGAATGGTCGATGAGCCTCGACCAGGCAATCGAGGCGGAAGCGCAGGCGCAAGCGATCTGCATGCAGACCGAAGATTTCGAGCGCGCCTATCGGGCATTTGTCGCCAAGCAGAAGCCGGTATTTGAGGGGAATTAGAATGCGTCACTGCGAGCGAAAGCGAAGCAATCTAGAGCAGCCCGCAAGGCGATAGGAATGCCCGACAAATCCTTCCTCACCTGGCCGTTCTTCGAAGACCGCCATCGCGCGCTGGCGGACGGCATCGAGCGCTGGTGCGCGGCGAACCTTCCGGTCGATCATGCCGACGTTGGCTCCGCCTGCCGCGATCTCGTGCAAAAACTCGGCCGCGACCGTTGGCTCACGCACACGGCGCCCGACCCCGACGCGCCCTCGCCGCTCGACGTGCGCACGCTGTGTCTCCTCCGCGAGACGCTGGCGCGCCACGACGGACTTGCCGATTTCGCCTTCGCCATGCAAGGCCTCGGCGCCGGTCCAGTCAGCCTGTTCGGCAATGCCAAACAACGCGACTGGCTCAAGCGTACGCGCAGCGGCCAGGCGATCGCGGCGTTCGCGCTGACCGAACCGCAATCGGGCTCGGACGTCGCCAACATCGCACTGACCGCAAGGCAGTTCGGCGACGGCTACATTCTGGACGGCGAAAAGACCTGGATTTCCAACGGCGGCATCGCCGATCTTTACGTGGTGTTCGCGCGCACCGGCGAAGGTCCGGGCGCCAAGGGCCTTTCCGCCTTTCTGGTGCCCGATGCGCTGCCGGGATTTTCGATTGCTGAGCGGCTCGATGTCATCGCGCCGCATCCGCTGGCGCGCTTAAAATTCGAGCGCGTCACTGTGCCGGCTTATGCGATGATCGGCGCGCCAGGTGACGGCTTTAAGATCGCGATGGCAACGCTCGATATTTTTCGCGCGACCGTAGGTGCCGCCGCGCTGGGCTTTGCGCGCCGTGCGCTCGATGAAGCGCTGGCGCGCGCCAAAAGCCGCGAATTGTTCGGCGCGCCGCTCGCTGAGTTGCAAATCGTACAGGAGAAAATCGCCGAGATGGCGGTCGATGTCGATGCCGCGGCGCTGCTGGTTTATCGCGCCGCCTGGGCCAAAGACAACGGCGCGGCGCGCGTCACACGCGAGGCTGCGATGGCAAAACTTTACGCTACCGATCGCGCGCAGTCCGTCATCGACAAAGCCGTGCAGATCCACGGCGGCGACGGCGTGCGCCGTGGACATATCGTCGAGCGGCTGTACCGGGAAATCCGCGCGCTCCGCATCTACGAGGGCGCCTCCGAGGTCCAGAAAATCATCATCGCACGGCAAACTCTTGCGGGAGCAAAATCATGACGTTGCAATCGCTCGGCTGCACGGCCCACACCGACACGTTCACGCGCGACAACCTGCCGCCGTCGCAGCAATGGCCAGTGATTTCGCTCAACGGCTTCAACTATCCGGACGAGCTCAACGCCGGCGTCGAACTGACCGACACCATGGTCAAGCGCGGCTTCGGCGATCATGTCGCGCTGATCGGCAATGGCCGCCGCCGCACTTATAAAGAGCTCTCGGATTGGACCAACCGCATCGCCCATGCGCTGATCGAGGATTTCGGCGTCAAGCCCGGCAACCGCATCCTGGTGCGCTCCGCCAACAATCCCGCGATGGTCGCGTGCTGGCTCGCCGCCACCAAGGCCGGCGCGGTCGTCATCAACACCATGCCGATGCTGCGGGCGGGCGAACTCGCCAAAATCGTGGACAAGGCCGAGGTGGCGCTGGCGCTGTGCGACACACGGCTGATGGACGAACTTGTCACCTGCGCCAAGACTTCGAAACACCTCAGACAGGTGATCGGCTTTGATGGCACCGCCAATCACGACGCCGAGCTCGATCGTATCGCGCTGTCCAAATCCGTCACCTTCGAGGCGGTCAAGACCGGCCGCGACGACGTGGCGCTGTTGGGCTTCACGTCAGGCACCACTGGCGAGCCGAAGGCGACCATGCACTTTCACCGCGATCTCCTCATCATCGCGGACGGCTATGCCAAGGAAATTCTCAACGTCACGCCCGACGATATATTCGTCGGCTCGCCACCGCTCGCCTTCACCTTTGGCCTCGGCGGACTGGCGATCTTTCCGCTGCGATTTGGCGCCACCGCGACGCTCCTGGAAAACGCCTCGCCCGCCAACATGATCGAAATCATCGAGACCTATAAGGCGACGATCTCGTTCACCGCTCCCACCGCGTACCGCGCCATGCTGGCGGCGATGCAGCAGGGCGCCAATCTGTCGTCGCTGCGCGCGGCAGTGTCGGCCGGCGAGACGCTGCCAGCGCCGGTGTTCAAGGACTGGGTGGAAAAAACCGGCAAACCCATTCTCGACGGCATCGGCTCGACCGAGATGCTGCACATCTTCATCTCCAATCGTTTCGGCGATGCCGCGCCGGCCTCGACCGGCAAGCCGGTGATCGGCTACGAGGCCAAGGTCGTCGGCGACGACATGAAGGAGAAGCCGCGCGGCGAGCTCGGCAAGCTCGCGGTACGCGGCCCGACCGGCTGCCGCTATCTCGGCGACAAGCGGCAGGAAGCCTACGTGCGCGACGGCTGGAATCTGACCGGCGACTCGTTCACGCAGGACGAGAACGGCTATTTCCATTTCGCTGCGCGCAACGACGACATGATCATCTCGGCTGGCTACAACATCGCCGGGCCTGAGGTTGAGGCGGCACTCTTGTCGCACCCCGATGTGAAGGAATGCGCGGTGATCGGCGCGCCGGACCAAGGCCGCGGCCAAATCGTCGAAGCGCATGTCGTGCTCAAAGACGGCGTCATCGCCGGCGTCGACGAAATCAAGCTCCTGCAAGACCACGTCAAGGCGACCATTGCGCCGTACAAATATCCACGCGCGGTGAAATTCACCGAGGCGCTGCCAAAGACCGCGACTGGCAAGATTCAGCGCTTTCGTCTTAAGCCGGGGCGCAGTGAAGACCGTCATTCCCGTGAAAGCAGCAATCCATAACCCCTGAGCGAGAACCGATCCGGCTTGATTGTGGGTTCCCTTTCGCGGGGACGACAGAAAGAGATACCGGCAAATGACCGAACCGCACCAAATTCTTCATCCTCGGAGCTGGAAGCAGTCGAAGGGCTTTGCCAACGGCATCGCCGCCGAAGGGAGGCTCGTATTCCTCGCCGGCCAAGTCGGCTGGAACGCCGAGCAGATTTTCGAGAGCGATGATTTCGTCGCGCAAGTACGCCAAGCGCTGGCGAATATCGTCACGCTTGTCGGCGAAGCGGGCGGAAAGCCGGAACACATTACCCGTCTCACCTGGTTCGTGCTGAGCAAACAGGAATATCTGGCGCGGTTACGCGAACTGGGCGAAGCGTACCGCGGCGTGATCGGCCGGCACTTCCCCACGATGACGCTGGTGCAGATCGGCGCGCTGGTCGAAGACAGGGCCAAGGTCGAAATCGAGGCGACGGCGGTGGTGCCGAAATAACGAAAGAATCCCCTGCAAAGCGTCGGCGGAACCAAATTGCTCAGCGCGCGTTTGCCTATCCTGGTCGTTGGGGACAGGCATGCATCGTTCCGTTCTCACTGCTTTAGCGGCCGCACTCACGATCGCATCACCCCTGCAGGCCCCAACCGCGCCAGCCGCCTCACACACGTTCTTCGGAATGGCAGCCTATTATTCAGGTCGCGGCCGTGGACTCACGGCAGCCCACAAGACCCTGCCGTTCGGAACGCACGTCCGCGTCACCGATATAAAGACCGGCCGCAGCGTTGTTGTCACCATCACCGATCGCGGCCCATTCACTCGCGGCCGGGTGCTCGATCTCTGTACCAGAGCGGCCCGCGCGCTCGGTATGATCGATCGCGGCGTCGTCTATGTACGCGCCGAGATTTTGCCGCGCGAAGATATTATCGCGGGGCCGTAACGCAACGGCGCGCACCCGCGATTACGTCCTCGCGAACGCTTCGCCGATCGCGCGAGCCGACAGATTACACCGGCGCCGAGAGGTTTGTCGCAAGCCGGAGAAGATCGGCCTGGCGCGTACAGCCGGTTTTCTCGAACAGATGAAGGACGTGGGTTTTTACGGTGCTTGGCGCGATGCCAAGCGTCCGTGAAATCGCAGCCTGAGTGCCGCCGGCCGCGATCATTTCGAAAATGCGCGATTCCGCGGGTGTGAGGTCGTAGATCAGGGCCAGCGCATCGATCGGCGTGCGCGGCGGACTCGCTGCCTGAGCTATGAACAGCGCCGCCGCCGCGCGCTGTGCAAGATTTCCACGGGTCGTCCCCTTCCGCAACGGCAACACGTGGATTACGGAAGGTTCGCCGTTTCGGCGAGCCGGAATGCCGATGCCCATCGGCCCGAGGCCGACCTCATCGCGCGCCGCTTGACTGACGGCGCGCTCAAGCGCCGCGCTCGCGGCATTATCAGGAAGGCTGACCCGCCCTTTGTCGGATCGAATCAAGTCCCCGTGTTTCAGGATGTCTGCCGCGGCCTTATTGGCGTGAACGATGCCGAGCCTCTCATCCACGAGGATGATGCCGAAGGCGAAGCTGTCGAGCGCGGAACCAAAAGTCGCCGCTTCGATGCTTTTCATATCGAAAAGATTGCTGATGGTCACCGCGCGCCGGAAATGGGGAGACAACAGTCGTAGACCTTCGACTTCTTGCCTACTGACGGCGCCGGCCGATTGGTGCCGGTTGAAGCCAACACTCCCGAAAAGAGTTGCGTCCCTGACTATGAAGGTGACCACCGCGTCCACCATCCCGCGCGCTTCCCATTCCTTGAGATAGCGGTTTTCGCTCACCCCGGCCCGATCGATGGCCAGCGAGTTGACGATCGGTTCATCGACTGGATAGCGCTGAATCTGCTCAAGGCCACCCCAGAGTTCGAGCATCTCGGGCCCGAATTCGGGGATGCGGGCCAGCCACTCCGGTTCGACGCCGACCGCGTATTGGCAGATCGGTCGGGCACCGGAGGGGCGCTGGACGCCCATGATCGCTGACGCAAACGAGAACTCCTCACAAAGGGCGGCAAGCACCGAATCCCAGCCGCCGGGATTGAGAACACAGTCGTAAATCTGCCCAACGAAGTGCGAAAGCTTCTCCGGAGAGCAGGAAACCGTCCCCTGCCTCTGCCCGGCCATTCGCGCTTGATCGTCATCCTCACGTTGTCTGCTCACACGTCGCCTCTCGTCCGAGCCACTATCGCTTACCGTATATGATGCAGCCGCCTCCACCAAACGGAGGATGACAGTCACAGGGCAAGCGCGCGTTGTGACAAGGCCAGCGGGGGCGGCACGGTCAGTGCACGGAACCGGACCGCGGATTCCGCGCGCTGACCCCTAGCTAAGGCGCTCGCGATGGATCGCTCGATCCTGGCGATTGGCGCCTCTCGCCTTTGCTGGATTCCGACATGCTGCGGCCGCGATTTGAGCCGCGCTGTGCCACCGGCAGTGCCCCGAAACCGATACCGGCGTATAAAGCTCAGTGTGCCCCGCCTTGCGCATAGCCCGCGGGGGCGTCACGATTATGCCACCGGCCTGCCGCTAAACTCCGATGGCGGACCCAAGTTCAAATTTCCCACCGCGACCCGCAGCGCTCTACGAACCCGAACAAGACAGCAAGCGAAACAAATAATGACTCGGGCCACGCCGATTTACCTGATTGCCACGCTGTCGCTGATCGCGCAGCTGATCGCGTCCTTGCCTGCCGCCGCGCAGGCCTATGGCGAGCCGCCCGCGCCAACCGCTCAGGACGCCGATCCGGGCGTCGATCACACCGCGCTCGTCACCGAATTGCCTCCGGAGTTTCGCCGCACCTCGGTGTTCTATCGCACCAGCTATGCGCCGGGCACAATTATCGTGAACACGGCGGATCGCTTCCTTTACCTGATCATGGGCAACAACGTTGCGCTGCGTTACGGCATCGGCGTCGGCCGCGCCGGATTTCAGTGGGGCGGCGTTCATGTCATCACCCGCAAGGCGGAGTGGCCGGACTGGCGTCCGCCATCCGAGATGATCGCGCGCCAGCCTTATCTGCCGCGCTTCATGGCCGGCGGCCCCGGCAATCCGCTCGGCGCACGCGCGCTTTACATTGGCACGACCGACTATCGAATTCACGGCACAAACGCGCCGGAGACGATCGGTCAGGCGGTATCGTCGGGCTGTTTCCGCTTGGTTAATGACGATGTCATCGACCTCTATGGCCGCGTCCCGGTCGGCACCAAGGTCGTGGTGCAGCATCAGTAGGGGGACGACGCCGGGCAAACTTCGTCCACTATGCGGCACTTTGGGCCCGCGTAAGAAATCGCCGGGACGATGGGATTAAATTCAAAGGGTGAATACCCTCAAAGGTATTCGGCGGCCGCACGCGAATCCGTCGTTACTGGACCAGGTCGCAAAACGCGACAACATAGGGCGCTGCCCAAATTGTGATGGAAACCAAAGCGATCCAACCGACGATCTGGTATTTCATGACACCCTCCGCCTTTGTCGCTTTCCGCCGGAACCGGCGGTCGTCCCTTCCAGGCGACGCCCTGGCCAATGTTTGACGCGCGGAGGCGCAAAAAGGTTCAATTAACCTTAACGCCGTCGCGGTTTATTGAATTTTTCTTTTAGAAACAATAGCTTAAGGCGCAGACACGTTTCCAGCCAAAAGCCAAAAATAGTTGCGGCCGGCTCTCGGGGAAGAGACCGGCCGCTACGCGCTGACCCGATAGGGGTGTCGGGGGGGACGGGGGATCGAGCCAGCAGTTATCCGTTGGTCGCGCCACCTTCGCGGAAGGTTCAAAGCCGGCTGAAAATAATTCGCAGAAAGCAGTCGGCGGCGCCCTACCTTCCAGCCCGGACTGTGCCACTCACTCCTCCCGCTTTGGTCATTGCGAGCAGAGCGAAGCAATCCAGGGGCAGCGTGCAAAGCGTCGAAGTTGTCCTCGATTGCTTCGTCGCTATCGCTCCTCGCAGTGACAGCGTCACCCCGCGAGCGTGCCGAGCGCGCCACCGTGGTCGTAGCCCGCCATCAGATCGTCGACCAGTTTGTTGAAGCCGGCCCAATCGGTTTCGCGGAAGCTATGATTGCGCACGATGAACGAGGCGCCGGCGTAGAATTTCTCATATTGCAGGTGGCGGCCGGCGAATTCCGAGCCGACCATGTCCCAGGCGAGCTTGAACAGCTTCATGCGGGTGACGGCGTCGTTCTGCGGCGTCTGCCAGAAGGTCTGAAACTCGCGCGCGAGGTCGGCGTTGCGCAGCACGGAAATATTCGCCGGCATCTGAAACACACCGCCGCCCATCAGTTCGCGCAGCTCGTCGACGAATTTCGTATAGTTCTGCGTGCACCATTCGAGCGCGCCGTACATCATGCGGCGGTTGAAACAGACGTAGCCATTGCCCGGCCAAGAATCCTCGAACGCGTTGATCTGGCCGTTCACCATGCCGGCGATCTGCGCCTCGTAGGCGGAGATGCGGCCGAGCGCTTCGCGCACCGCCGGCACCTGATCGGCGCCGGTCGCGCTCGCGATCTTGCTGGACAGCCCGACCAGAAGCCGCATCTTGGCCCAGTAGCGCACGTTCGACTGATGATTGCCGAAGCAATGACTCGGCGTCTTGACGTAGATGTCGCGCGACAGAAGCGCGTCGCCATGGACGAACACGCGTTCCCACGGCACTTTGATCTCGTTGCAGATCAGCATGCAGTCGGTTTCGTCATACCGATAGGAGAGCGGGGAATCGAATTCCGACGTGCAGCCGAGTTCGAACGGCTGGCGCGACCACAATTGCAGACCGGGCGCGTTGCACGGAATGGCGCAGGTGATCGCCTCGTTCTTCTGGTCCGGCGCCAGCGGAATGACGTTGCCGATCCAGATTTCGTTGGCGAACGCGGCGCCGGTCGCCAGCATTTTCATGCCGGAAATAACGACGCCGGAATCGTCCTCGCGCACGACGCGCAGGGTCGGCACCGGAATATTCTGCCGTTGATAGAATTCCGGGTTGCGCGCGGCCTGCGGGGGCACCACCGCGTAGACAACGTAGAGATCGTTGTCGCGGACGTAGCGGTAATAGGCCAGCAGATTGTCGGCGTGCGCGTGCGGCGCCTTCAGCTCATCGGGCTTCATCGCCATCCCGGTGATGAAAGAGGCAACATGATCGGGCGAGCGGCCGAAAAGACCGTGGGTGAAATCGGCGATGCGGCGATGGCCCTCCATGCGGCGCTGCAGGTCATCGCGCGAGCGCGCGCGCAGGAAATAGATCGAGTGCCGGCCGCCGTCCTCCTCGTAGCTCATGACGTCGCGGTTGGCTGGATCGGCCTTGAGATCGTAGAGGCCCGCCACGGTCGCGGCGGCGTTGCGGAACGCCGGATGGGTAGTGACGTCGTCGACGCGCTCGCCGCCGATATAGATGGCGCGGCCGTCGCGCAGCGTTTCAAAATGCTCTTTTCCCGTGCGCAGCATAAGGCTAAGACAGTTGTCGAAGTTGGCTTGGCAAAAGGCGCCGAACCGGCGCATCGATTCAGTGCGGACCTTGCACGCTTGAGTCAAGACCGATCAGGGATTTGCGAATGAGAAATTCGCGGCATTTAGTCTGATAAATTCATTTGCATGAGCCGCACACGCGCCGCCTATGACGATGTCGTGGTCACTTGCCCCGTGACCGTGCCGTATGTGCGCTATTCGATCCGCGGCGCGCATTGGTTTCTCGCCGGCGCGCTGGCGCAGCTTCTGAAAACGTCGGGCCTTACCAAGGACAGGCTCGACGGGCTGTGCGTCTCGAGCTTCACGCTCGCGCCTGACAGCGCGGTCGGGCTGACGCAGCATCTCGGGCTGACGCTGCGCTGGCTCGATCACATTCCGATGGGCGGCGCCTGCGGCGTCGTCGCGCTGCGGCGCGCGGCGCGCGCAGTGCAATCGGGCGATGCCGATGCGGTCGCTTGCGTTGCCGGCGACACCAATCACCCCAACTCCTTCCGCCTCAATCTCGCGACCTTCAGCCAGTTCGCGCGCGATGCGGTCTATCCGTACGGCTCCGGCGGGGCGAATGCGAGCTTCGCTTTTCTCACCGCTTATTACATGCGGACCTACGGCGTGACGCGCGAGGATTTCGGCAAAATCTGCGTCGCGCAGCGCGCCAACGCGCTCGAATTTCCGCTGGCACTGATGAAAAAGCCGCTGACGCTCGCGGAGTATCTAAGCGCGCGACTCATCGCCGACCCGCTGCGGCTCTACGACTGCGTCATGCCGTGCGCCGGCGCCGATGCCTTTTTGGTGCTGCGCCGCGGCGAGGCAGAAAAACTCGGCCTGCCCTATGCGCGGATCATGGCGACGATCGAACGGCACAACGCCTATCCGGACGATCCGATCCAGTATCGCGGCGGTTGGGCGCTCGATCGCGACGAGCTTTACGCGCAAGCCGGCGCCGGACCGCGAGACATCGATGTGCTTTCGGCCTACGACGATTATCCGGTCATCACGCTGATGCAGATCGAGGATCTCGGTTTTTGCGCCAAGGGCGAGGGCGCGGATTTCGTCCGCCGCGAGAGTTTTACGGCGGACGGCTCGTTTCCGCTCAACACCTCCGGAGGCCAGCTATCGGCCGGCCAAGCGGGCGCAGCCGGCGGATTCTTAGGCCTGGTCGAGGTCATCCGGCAGGTCACCGGACAAGCTCTCGGCGCCAAAGTGCCGGATGCTCGGCTTGGTCTCGCGAGCGGCTTCGGTATGATCAACTACGACCGCGGCTTGTGCAGCGGCGCCGTCATTCTGGCAGCAAGGAACTGAGATGACACGGCCCTTGGTGCGCCCGCCGCGCAAAAATCCGGTGCTGCGTACGCGCCTGCCGAATTTGCCGCCGGGCACGCGCAGCCGCGTTGCGCTCGGCCTCACCGCGGCGGCGGCGCGCGGCCGCTTCGAGCTGCAGGTCTGCCGCGATTGCGGCACAGTGCAGTATCCGCCGCGCGAAGCCTGCCGCGTCTGCCTGTCGCATCGGCTCGATTGGCGGCCGCAGGTCGGCGGCGGAGAACTTGTGTCGGAAACGCTTCTCCATCACAGCAATGAGCTGTTCTATCGCGAGCGCATGCCGTGGCGGCTCGGCCTGGTGAAGCTCGATTGCGGACCGCTGATCGTGGCGCACTTGCACGGCGACTGCGCGGCGGCGCCATCACGGGTGCGCGTGTCGCTTAATCTCGACCGCGCCGGCCAGGCTGCGCTCGTCGCACTCCCCGAAAAGGACACGCCGAACATGGCCGACGACCGGCAACTGCGCGAAATGACATGCGATCCAAAATTCCGCAAAATTCTGATCACGGACGCCAAGACACCGCTCGGCCAGGCGCTGGTTGAAGCGGTCGTGGCCGCCGGCGCCGATCTGGTGTGGGCTGGGCACGCGGAACCGTGGAAGAAACCGCCGGGCTTCGAGCGTCTGGCGTCGATCCCGCAAGTTTCACTGGTGCCACTCGATCTGACCAATTCGCGCGCGGTGAAGGACCTCGCCGGTGAAATTGGCGGCCGCGTCGATATCTTGATCAACACCGCCGACTACCACCGCAATTTCGGCATCGCAGCGCGCGACGGTATCGAAACCGCGCGCGCCGAAATGGACATGAACTATTTCGGCATGTTGCGGCTGGCGCAGGAATTCGCACCCGCAATGCGCGCGCGCGGCGCTGACGGCCAATCGAGCGCGATCGCCTGGGTCAACGTTCTGTCGGTGTTCGCGCTGGCGAATTTTCCGCCGCACGGCACCTATTCGGCCTCGAAAGCGGCGGCGCTGTCGCTTGCCCAATGTCTGCGCGCCGAGCTGTCGCCCGCGGGCGTCCGCGTCATCAATGTCTTTCCGGGGCCGATCGACGACGAGTGGAATCAGACCTTACCGCCGCCGAAAATCGCCCCTGCCCGGCTTGCCGCCGACATTATTGCGGCATTGCGCGGCGCTATCGAGGATGCGTTTCCCGGCGACATCGCCCAGGACTGGCTCGCCCGCTGGCGCGACAATCCGAAGGCGCTGGAGCGCGAGCTTGCGGCGCGGCAGATCTAAGGTCGGGCGATGAGCGAACCAATTCTATCGCAGTTGATCGGCGCGCTGACCGGCGGCCATATTCGCATCGTCGATCTGACGCAAACCTTGTCACCGGATTTCCCGCAGATCGTACTGCCGCCGGAAATGGGACAGGCTTGGCCGTTTCGCATTGAGGAAGCTTCGCGCTACGACGCGCGCGGGCCCGGCTGGTACTGGAACAATTTTTCCTGCAGCGAGCATACCGGCACGCATTTCGACGCGCCGATCCATTGGATCTCCGGACGCCACCTGCCGGACAATTCGACCGACACGCTTCCGGTCGAGAGCTTCATCGCAACGGCCTGCGTGCTCGATTGCTCGCGCGAGTCCGCCGCGAATGCCGACTTTCTGCTCACCGTTGATTTCCTCAAAGATTGGGAGCGGCAATACGGACGGATTCCGACGGGCTCATGGGTGCTGATGCGCACCGACTGGTCGAAGCGCACCGATCCGGTCGCCTACCAGAACATCGACGAGACCGGACAGCATACGCCTGGGCCGGACAGTGAGGCCGTTCAGTTTTTGGTCGATCAGCGTCAGGTTCTAGGCTTCGGTTCCGAGGCAATCGGCACCGACGCCGGACAGGCCTTTCACCTCAAACCGCCCTACCCGTGTCATTACTTCATGCACGGTTCCGGCCGCCTCGGCCTGCAATGTCTGACCAATCTTGATCTGTTGCCGCCGACCGGCGCTGTCATCATCGCCGCGCCGCTCAAGATCAAGGAAGGCAGCGGCAGCCCGTTGCGCGTCCTGGCGCTGGTGCCGGAAACAACAATGGCCCGCAAAAGCAGATCAGCAAAGCGCGGGAGCGCGACCAGCGGCAAACAACCCGTAGGGCGCGCAAAGAAGAAGCGCCGATGACGACCGCGGGCATCTTGTCCGCGTTCCCGCCGGACCAACGTACGGTGCCGGCGATGTTGCAGCGGCAAGCGCAACGTTATGGCAGCCATCCGCTGTTCGCGGCCGGCGACGCGAGCTGGAGTTTTGCGGAAGCGCCTGCCATTGCGGCGCGCTTTGCCGGGGCACTGGCGTCCGCAGGCATTGGTCCCGGCGACCGCGTTGCACTGATGTGCGGCAACCGCGCCGAGTTCATGGAGGCTTTTCTCGGCTGCGCGTGGCTTGGCGCCATTGCGGTGCCGCTCAACATCGCCGCGCGCGGGCCGCAGCTGGCGCACTATCTGCGCAACTCCGGCGCGCGGCTTCTCATTATCGAAGCCGAACTGCTCGACGCGCTCGCCTCTATCGACATGCAGGAGCTGGCGCTGGAACGCATTTGGCGTATTGGCGGGCCCAGTTCGGTGCAATCCGAGCGCATCCCAACGACCGATATACCGCCGGACGCCGAGGCGATCCCACCGAGCCCAGCCGATCCGGCGCAAACGCTGGCGATCCTCTACACCTCGGGCACGACCGGACCGTCAAAGGGCGTATGCTGCCCGCAGGCACAATATTTCTGGTGGGGTCTCAACGGCATCCGCAATCTGGAAATCCGCGAAGGCGACGTGCTCTCGACCACGCTGCCGCTGTTTCACACCAACGCGCTGGGGACATTCCATCAGGCGTTGCTGTCGGGTTCGACGCTCGTCGCAGAGCCGCGTTTTTCCGCATCGCGCTTCTGGCAGCGGCTGAATGAGCGCCGCGCAACGATCACCTATCTGCTCGGCGCCATGGTGCCGATCCTATTGTCGAGAGAGCCGTCACCGGATGAGCAACGCCACACGGTGCGCTGCGCGCTCGCTCCCGGGGTGCCCGCAAACCTTCACCACGCCTTCGAGGACCGAACCGGCATCCATCTGCTCGATGGCTACGGCTCGACCGAGACGAATTTCGTCATCGGCGCCACCGCGGACGAGCGGCGCCCCGGGCGCATGGGTCTTGTGCGCGAGGGCTTCGATGCACGCGTCGTCTCGGTGTCGGGCGAAGACGCTGCCCTGGGGGAGCCTGGCGAATTGATCGTGCGCGCCGATGAACCGCTCGCCTTCGCCGGCGGCTATTTTGCCATGCCCGATAAGACCGCCGAAGCGTCCCGCGATGGCTGGTTTCACACCGGCGACCGCGTGGTGCGCGAACCGGATGGCTATTTTCGTTTCGTCGATCGCATGAAGGACGCGATCCGCCGTCGCGGCGAGAATATTTCTTCGTTCGAGGTTGAGCAGGTGCTGCTAAGCCATCCGGATATCGGCCATGCCGCGGTTTTTCCGGTGCCCTCCGAATTGGCCGAAGACGAGGTCATGGCCGCGGTCGTGCGCCGCGCCGGAAGCGCGTTGACCGAACAGGCCTTGGCCGAATTCTGCGCGCCGCGCCTTGCGCGCTTTGCCGTGCCGCGCTTCATCGAATTCGTCGACGAATTGCCGACAACCGAGAACGGCAAAGTACAGAAATACAAGCTCCGCGACCGCGGCGTCACGGCGAAGGCCTGGGATGGCGAGGCCGAGGCAGCGCCGATCAGGCGCTAGAACGCCGCGGACGGCCGGACATGACGGCGTGGAAATTGCAGGTATAATCGGCGCGTAACCAATGCGTTGAGGGAGCAGACTATGGCGAACCGGGTGAGGCGGCGATCGTTTTTGCAACTGGCGTTGGGCACGGCCGCCAGCCTTTCGGCGCCGTTGTCCCGCGCATCCGCGGCCAACGATACAGCAACCATCGCGTGGCCGAACGACGTGCCATCCTGGGACCCCAATCAGCGCTTCACGCCTGACGCCCAGCCGATCTTCAAGGCGGTTTACGACCAGCCGCTCGATCAGGACCCGCAGCTCAAATTAATCCCGCATCTGATCAAGACCTGGTCGCTGGCGCCGGACGCCCGCAGCATGACGGTTGAGCTGCGCGACGACGTGACGTTCCACGACGGCGACAAGATGACGACCGAGGACTTTCGCTACACGTTCCTCGAACGCATCAAGTCGGGCGTGAAGCTCGACACCGCAAATTCCTGGCGCAAAGTGGAGGATATTGTCATCGAGTCGCCCACCAAGGCGACGATGAAATTCAATGCGCCCGATCCGACCGCACCGCAATGGATGGCGTTTCTCGGCAGCTATATCGTGCCGAAGAAATATATCGAGGCCGGCGGGCTCGCGAATTTCCTGAAAAAGCCGATCGGCACTGGTCCCTACAGGCTTGCCGAATACGAGCTGAATTCACGCATCGTGCTCGAACGCAATGACAAGTATTGGGGCCCGAAGCCGGCGCTGGCGCGCGTCATCATCGAGATCGTGAAGGACACCTCGGCGCGTGTCGCAGCGATCCAATCCGGCCAGGCTGACCTCACTCTCAACGTACCGGTGCGCGAAGTGCAGCGCTTCCAGAGCGAAGGCGGCTTCACTGCCGAGCTCAATCCGATCACACGCGTCATTCTGCTCAACGTGCGCGCCGATCTCGGATTTTCCGATAAGAATGTTCGTCTTGCCGCGCATCACGCCATCGACAAGGCAGCGCTGTCGAAGGCATTTTACGGCGGCGCCGCGGTGCCACTCTCGGTGTTTGCGACGCCGGGAACGCCCGGTTACCTGCCCGATTTCACATTTCCCTACGATCCCAATCTCGCCAAGCAATTGCTCGCAAAGTCCGGCTTCGGCCCCGACAAGCCGGCGAAGATCGGTTTTGCGGCGACCAACGGCCAGTTCCCGAGCGATTATGACATCGCCCGCGCCATCGTGCAGATGTGGAAAAAGGTCGGCATCGACGCCGACCTGCAGGTGATCGAATACGCCAAGTATTTCGAGCTTAATCGCGGCAACAAGCTGCCCGAAGCGACTTTGTACAGCTGGGACAATGGCACCGGCGACCCGGAGATTTTCGCCGGCTACATGCTCAATCCGAAAATGCCGTTTTCACCGTGGAAGGATGCGGATATCGGCAACCGGACGCTCGCGCTGTTCAATGTCGCCGACTATGACAAGCGTATTGCCGGCTATCGCGAGCTAGAGCGCTACGCGGTCGAAAACGGCGCCAGCATGCCGCTGCTGCAAAGCGTGCTCACGCTGGTGCGCAAGAAGAATCTCGCCTACACCAAATATGGCAACGGCTGGGTGCTACCGCAAACGCTGCGGTGGGTTTGATGCCCTTTGTCATGCGCCGCGACCCGCTTTCGCGGGTGATGACATTGAAATGTTTGCAACCGTCGCCAAGTTGATCGCGCGCCGCCTATTGGCGGCGATCCCGATCCTGCTGATTGTTTCGGCGTTGCTGTTCTGCGTGCTGCGGCTTTTGCCGGTCGATCCGGCCGCAATGTCGCTGCCGCCGACGGCAACCATCGCGCAGATCGAAGCCAAGCGCCAAGAGATGGGCCTCGATAAACCGCTGCCGCAGCAATATTTGATCTGGCTACACGACGCGCTGCACGGCGACTTCGGCCGGTCCATTGTATTCGGCCGAGAAGCGGGGTCGCTTGTCGCCTCAACGCTGCCGGCGACCATTGAACTCGCAGCGGCCGCGATGATCATTGCTGCCGGACTGGGCCTCGGTGGCGGCCTGCTGCTCTTTAGCTTGCGGGATACGTGGTTTGAATCCATCGCCGACCTTGGTTCGATACTACTGCTTTCCATTCCGGAATTTCTGTGGGGCCTCATTCTTCTGTTCATATTTGGCGTCGTGCTCAACGCGCTGCCATTCACGGGCGAGGTGTCGCCGAATCTGCCGCAGCCCCACATCACCGGCTTCATTCTGATCGACGCCTTACTGATCGGACGCCTCGATGTGTTCTGGAGCGCCTGCCAGCATCTGATCCTGCCGGCCTTTGCGCTCGGGCTCGCGTTCTCTCCGGCCATCATGCGTGTGCTGCGTTCCAGCTTGTTCGATGTCTATCACGATGACTATATCCAGCAGGCGCGGCTGCGCGGCCTCTCTGGGCGACAAATCCTGCTCCGCCATGCGCTGAAGAATGCGGCGCTGCCGACGCTCACGCTCGCCGGCGTGCAATTCGGCATCCTGTTCAGCGGCACGCTCCTGGTCGAGCTGATCTATTCGTATCCCGGCATGGGCAATCTGATGATTGATGCGGTGCGCAATGCCGATCTGCCGCTGATCCAGGCTATCGGGCTGACCTATTGCATCGTCGTGCTTTCGATCAACACCATCGTCGATAGTCTTTATCTCGTGCTTAATCCAAAGCTGCGGGTCCGCTGATGATTGGTTCGGTCGGCAACTCGCTACGTTCGCTGCGGGTCCTGATTGCCCTAGGCATGGTTGGCGCCGTGTCCTTTTGCGCGCTCTTCTGCGGCGTGCTTGCGCCGCACGATCCTGCCGACCAGAACTTGCTTTCGATCCTGACGCCGCCGGCATGGGCTTCAGGCAGCGATCCGCAGTATCTGCTCGGCACCGACAGCCTCGGTCGCGATGTGCTCTCCCGCCTGCTTTACGGCGCCCGCACCGCCATGATCGTTGCGCTGTTGGCCTCCCTCGGCGCCATGGTTATCGGCTCGATTTTGGCGCACATCGCCGGCTATTTCGGCGGCATTGTGGACTGGCTCATCGGCCGCCTTGTCGACGTGTGGATGTCGTTTCCGCCGGTCATTCTCTCGCTCATCCTCATGGTCGGGCTTGGCGTCGGCCTCGACCGCGTCATACTCGCTATCGTGCTGGTCGACTGGACGCGCTTCTGCCGTGTACTGCGCAGCGAAGTGCTGGTCGTGACGAGGAACGATTATGTGGCCGCGGCGCGGCTCCTAGGCTTTACCCACTGGCAGACGATTGTTCGCGAGGTGTTGCCCGCGACGCGACCGCTGCTCATCACGCTCCTCAGTCTGGAAATGGCGATTGCGGTCGTGGTCGAGGCGATCCTTTCATTTGTCGGCCTGGGCGTCGGCCCCGATCAGGCGGCGTGGGGGCAAATGATCGCGGATGCGCGCCAGAATGTCTATCAGTCGCCGTGGAATCTGCTGCTGCCGATATTCGCCATCTTCTTCACCGTCGCCGCGTTCAATCTGCTGGGCGATGGATTGCGCCGCACGCTCGATGCGCGGCTTGCGGAAGCCGGACATTGACACCGTGTTGACCCTTCAGGCCCGCGAATTGGCGATCACCGCGCGGCTGGGCGGCGCGTTCGTGCCCGTCATCAACGCGCTGTCGTTCGATCTTGCGCCGGGGAAAATCCTCGGGCTGGTCGGCGAATCCGGCGCCGGCAAAACCATGATCGGACGCAGCCTCGCCCAATTGCTACCGCGGGGTTTTTCGATCACGGGCGGATCGCTTCGGTTCGGTGGCGAAGATTTGGTGGCCATGGCGCCGGCGCGGCGACGCGCCCTGCTCGGCCGGTCTATCGCTTTCATTCCGCAGTCGCCGATGACGGCGCTCAATCCAGTGCGGACAATCGGCGCACAATTCGACGAGCATCTGGTGCGGCTCGGCCAACGCAGCCCCAAGGAGCGGCGCGAGCACGCGCTCGCCATGCTGGCAGCCGCGAGACTGCCGCGTGGCGATGACCTGCTTGCACAATATCCGCATCAGTTATCGGGCGGCATGTGCCAGCGCGTGCTGATTGCCTCCGCCTTCGCCAGTCATCCGCGCCTTGTCATTGCCGACGAGCCGACCACAGCGCTTGACGTCACCATGCACGCGCCGATCCTGCGGCTGATCGCCGAC
Organism: Xanthobacteraceae bacterium; assembly: GCA_049300295.1. Lineage (GTDB taxonomy): Bacteria > Pseudomonadota > Alphaproteobacteria > Rhizobiales > Xanthobacteraceae > BOG-931. The sequence continues at coordinate 79,999 of JBAQJL010000069.1, read as the reverse complement.
ATGCAGCGCAAGCACGGCACCGCGGTGATTTTCATCACCCACGATCTGCGGCTGGCGGCACAATTATGCGACGAGGTGATCGTCATGTATGCCGGCCGCGCGCTGGAAAGCGGCCCGGCGCGGACCGTCCTTTCAAAGCCCGCACATCCCTATACGCGCTGTTTGCAGCTTGCCAATCCCTCGCTGAGCGCGGGGCGACGCGTGCTCCATGTCATGCCGGAGCAGATGCCGAGCCTGCGCCAGCTGCAGAACATGACCGGTTGCCGCTTCGCGCCGCGCTGTCCTCTGGCGACCGGCGAATGCCGCCGCATCGAGCCTCCTAACGCGGAGATTGGCTCGGGCCATTTCGCGGCTTGCCTGCATGTCAGCGCCACCAAGGGCATCGATACGGCCAAGACAACTTCTGGCGCACGGCTCAGCGCCGGCCGGCGCGTGCTGGACGTGCAAAGTCTCAGCAAGATTTATCGGATGAGCCGCGGGCTCCTTGGCGGCGGTGCCGGGGTGACTGCGGTCGAAGACGCATCGTTCGCCATCTGCGAGAACGAGTTTGTCGCTCTGGTCGGCGAAAGCGGCAGCGGCAAGAGCACAATCGCGAAGCTGCTGGTCGGGCTCGAACAACCGTCGCGTGGGCGGATCGTGTTCAACGGCGAGGACATGACCGATCCGGCGCCGCGCGAGCGAGCGCGTCAGGCCGGAAGCATGCAGATGGTATTTCAAGACCCGCAATCCGCGCTCAACCCGCGCCGCCGTGTCGCCCGCATTGTCACCCAGGCGATGGAAGCGGGCAGCCGTCATGCGACCTGGGAGGAGCGGCGCGAGCGCGCTGCGGCGCTGCTGGCGGAAGTCGGGCTTGCAGGCGACTTCGGCGGCCGCCTGCCCGGCCAACTATCGGGCGGCCAGCGCCAACGCATCAACATTGCACGTGCGCTTTGTCAGCTCCCCAAGCTGCTGATCGCCGACGAGATCGTCTCCGGCCTCGACGTTTCAATCCAGGCGCAGCTCCTCAATCTCCTGGCGCGGCTGCGCGACGAACTCGGCTTCGCCATGCTATTTATTTCGCACGATCTCTCGGTCGTGCGGCACCTTTGCAGCCGCGTGCTGGTGATGTATCGCGGTGAGATCGTCGAACAAGGGCCGATCGACGACGTCTTCGCCAATCCGCAGCATCCGCATACGCAAGCATTGCTGTCTTCGGTCCCGCCGGATGAGCCTGCAGAAACGTGGCCGGTGCTACAGGCAAACTGGAGTTTGATTCAAGGTCGAGATACCGTTCAACCATGATTCAAAAATTCCTGACGCGTCTGGGGCGACGGTAGGACAAAGCCGGACTGCGGGTGGCGGCTTGCGGCCGGAAACCCGAGGCGCTTCAACTTGACCGCCATCTCGGCGGCCTTGATGACCACCGTGACGCCGTTGACGATCGGGGCGCCGTCGATGTTTGCGCCCGGATCGTCACCGAACAGCATCATAGGAATGCCGCCAGTCGGCACGATAATGTCGGCACCGGCGTCGATCAGGCGTCGCGCCTCGCCCTCGAACAGGGTCCACAGCGCGGCCTTTTTAGCCGGCGCGGCGAAAGCCTCCATGTAGTCCGCAATACTGGCGTTGATCGCGCGAATCCCGGCGACGCGTTGTTGCAGCCCATAACGGTGAATCTGCTCGGCGTGCGTCGGGATGAAGGCGGGATTGATCGCAAGCAGGCCGAGTTTGCGGCCCATCGTACAGGCATGCAGCAGGGTCGCTTCACCGAGGCCAAGGATGGGAATATTCACGGAGGCCCGGGCGTCATATAGGCCTACATCCTGGAAATGGTTCATGAAGAAGACATCATAATTCTCGCGCTCCGCCTGGATGGCGGCGCGAATCACCTCGCGTGAGAAGCGGAATTCAGACAGTGCATGCACTGTGGTGACCGAGGGCGTCATGGTCTTGAATTCCAGCTCGAAATCGGGGTCGGTGCAGGCCTTCATATGCGGCAGCAGCATCGCCAGGTAATTGTGGTGGGCAATCTGATCGGTGGCGCCCTGCGCCCAGATGCGAAACGTCTTCTTTATGGTCAATTCGCTCTCCCGGTCCCTTGGTGCATGATACCGACCGCTGGCGTCCATCGCTGCTGTAACGGCGAGCGGACAAATCGACCGTCCCATGACCGGCTAGTCTTAGTATAATGATCGTCAGGATTCACGTCCCGGACCGCGTACCCGCGAGTGCTCATGACCACGTGCCTATTTCTCAGCTTTCGCTCCGCCGCCGCGCCGTCGACGGTCGAAAGCTCAAAGCTTGACGCGCTCGTACGAACCACCCCGAAGCTCGCTAAAGGCCTGCTTCATGCCGCGGCAAACGCGAGCGATCCCTACGTCAAGGACGGCCCCGCGCCATCTCTCGTGCTGCAGCTTTATTTCACCGAGCTGCCGGACCTTGAAAATGCGCTGTCGCCTCGCGGGCATTTGGCGGGCTTGGCTTCAAGCGCCGAATTTCCCACGCTCGCGCACGCGGAAACCGCCCATCAGGCAATGTTCGTTCGCCCGTTTGCAGTGCCCGAACCGGCCTTTAAGACGCCGCGTGGCGAGCCGCACTGCACGTATCTGGTGTCGTACGAAGGCGAGGCCGAGGATTTGAATGCGTGGCATGCGCACTATTTTGGAAGTCATATACGCCACATGACGGAGTTTCCTGGCATCCGCGAACTTGAAATCTACACCCGTCTGGATTGGGTAAGCCTCCTACCCTGGACGCGGCAGAATTTCATGCAGCGCAACAAAGTCGTGTTCGACAGCACGGATGCGCTTCAAAGTGCGCTGCACTCGCCGGTGCGGCACGCGATGCGCGACGACTTTAAACGCTTTCCAAAATTCACCGGTCCGAATAGCCATTTCGCCATGGCGACGCACGTTGTTCGCCCGCAATAGCGCGTCTCCTTTTCGAGTTCGGGAATGAGCCGCCGCAACGGCCGGCGCTATTGCGCGCGGCGGCGTGCCGGTGCGACAACAATTCTCCACGTCATTCCACACAGGGATTGCCATGGCCGAACCGACCCGCCCTGCCCGGATCTGGTATCAAAGTTTCGTCCATCCGACCGAGCAGAAGCCTTACATCGAGCGCCTGCAGGCATTTCTCGATCATGCCGCGGCTGCCAGCGCGCGGTTTGAGGTGCACGGGCTTGACCCTCCCGACCGGCACTTCCATGCACTGACCGAATTTCGCTGCGCGGCGCAGACGATCCGCAATGCACTCGAAGCAGAACGCGCCGGCTATGACGCCTTCGTCATCGGCCATTTCCAGGAGCCGGGTCTCCTGGAAATCCGCGGCGCTGTTGACATTCCGGTGGTCGGACTTGGCGAAGCGAGCATGCTGGCGGCGCTCACCATGGGCGGGCGACTAGGCTTGGTGACGATCGATCCGAGTTTTATCGACTGGCACGAGCGGCAGGTCCGCGCGCATTGCTTCGACCGGCGCGTGACGGGGGTGCGTGCCGTGCACATGGACTTGCCGAGTTTCATCCGCGCGTTCACCGACGCCGATGCCTACGCACGAGTCCGCGCCGACTTCATTGAGCAGGTACGTCCGCTGGTTGCCGCCGGCGCCGAGGTCATCCTGCCGGCCGGCGGCCTGCCGATGCTTCTGTTCTCCCGCGAGTGTCCCTTTGTCATTGACGGCGCGCTGGTGCTCAACGGCATTGCGGTGGCGGTGAAGGCCGCCGAGATGGCATTGTCGCTGCGCCAGCTCACCGGCGCAGTCATTAGTCGCCGGGGCACATACGCCAAAGCATCCGCGGCGTGCGTAGACGAATATCTGCGAGCCCGCTGGTGAGTGCAGGCGAAGGATCGGCCGCAGGTTCGCCAGCGGACTTCAGCGAACCTGAAAAACCAGCTTGCCGTGGAAGTGCCGCCCCTGGCTCATGCGCTGCGCCTCGGCGGCCTGTGAGAGGCTGAACAGCTTGACCTCGGGCGGCTTTACTGCGCCCACAGTGTACAACTGCACGATCCGCTCCATAGCCCGGCGCGAGCGCGGCACCGGCGGCCGCAAGGCCGTCACATCGCTGCGGTCGGGCTTCGGCGGTTGCGCGCCCGAGGCAATGAACGCGGCGCGGCCGCCCGGCTTGAGCACCGCGAACGATTTTTGCGCAACGTCGCCGCCGACCGTTTCGAACACGGCGTCGCAATTCCTCACTGCTTTGGTAAAATCCTGGGCGTTGTAGTCGATAACCTCGTCGGCACCGAGGCTGCGCACATAGTCCATATTCGCGGCGCTGGTAGTGGTGATGACCCGCGCGCCGAGATACTTCGCAAATTGGATGGCAAATCCGGCAACGCCACCGGCACCGCCCTGGATCAGGATCGTTTCGCCGCGCTTGAGCTTGAGCGTTCCTTCGAGCGAGTCGATCGCGGTCAAGCCGGTGAGCGCCAGCGCCGCCGCATCGACATGCGACAGCTGCTCCGGCTTCTTGCCGATCACCGCAGCCCGAATCGCGATCTTCTCGCAGTAGGTGCCTTCCTTGCCCGGCTCAAGCACGCCGAACACGGCGTCGCCCACCTTGAGGTCGCCGCCGGGCTTCGCCACAACGCCGGAAAAATCCCGGCCCGGAATTTGCGGAAATTTCACCTGCGCGTGGCGCGAATACTCCCCGCTGCGAAATTTCCAGTCGGCGGCGTTAACGGTCGCGGCGTGAACATCAACGATAACTTCATCGGCCGCTGCAACGGGATCGGGCACATCGCCGTATTGCAGGACTTCGGGACCACCGAATTCCATGAAGAATGCAGCTTTCATGTGAGTTCTCTTTCCGTCTCAGGCGGTTTTCTCGTACCGGCGCAACATGATGACCGCGATCAGACTAAGCAACGACGTCGCTATAATGTAATAACTCGGCGCCAGCTTCGAACCGGTGATTTCGACCAGAATCTGCGCGATGACTGGCGCGAAGCCGCCGAAAATCGTTACTCCGATATTATAACTGAGTGACAGACCGCTCACGCGCGTCGACGCCGGAAATATTTTTGCCATGTAGGATGGCAGTGCGCCGCTGTAGCACGACTTCAGCAGTGCGATCCAGCAGACCATCAGGATCAGCATCTTCAGGGAGGCATGCGCCACGAGCAGCGCGAAGGCCGGATAGGCTGTCATGAAGAAGAGGCCGGCAGCACCCAGCATGACGCGACGTTGTCCGACTCTGTCGACCCAGATGCCGACGAACGGCACCACGATGGTTTGTAACCCTGCGGCGGCCACCGCCGCGGTATAACTTAGAAATTGCGGCAAGTGCAGTTCGCGGATCGCGTAGGTCGGCATGTAGACCAGCATGTATTGCGAGCTGGTGGAGATGATCACGGCGCCGATGACCAGCAGGACCCGATCCCATTGCGTCACGATGAGATCGCGCATCGGCGTCTGCGGCGGAGGGGCGGCGCGGAATTCCGGTGTCTCCTCCATATTGCTGCGAATGTAGTAGCCGATCGGACCAATCAACAACCCGAAGGCAAAGGGAATGCGCCAGCCCCACGCCTGCAAATCGGCCGCCGACATCGTACCGCTTAGTAGTACGCCGAAGCCGGTGGCGACCAGTGCCGCGAGCCCCTGGCTCGACCATTGCCAACTCGCGAAAAACCCGGCGCGATCGGGACGGTGTTCGACAAGGAAAGTTGTCGATGCGGCAAACTCGCCGCCGACCGAAAAGCCTTGCAGCAACCGCGCGGCGATGACGAGACAAGGAGATAGCAATCCGAGCGAGGCATAACTCGGCATTATCGTCATCAGCGCGGTCCCAACCGTCATCAGCCCGATCGAAAGCGTCAGCGCCCGCTTACGCCCGTGCCGGTCGCCGTAATTGCCGAGAAAGATCGCACCGACCGGTCGGGCCAAAAAGGAAATGCCGACGGTACCCAGCGTCACCAGAAGCGATACGGTAGGATTGGCCGCGGGAAAGAACACCTTCGCGATGGTGACGGCGAAATAGCCATAGACCAGGATTTCGTAGAACTCGAGCGCATTACCCAACGACGCGGCTACGATCAGCCGCGCGCCCGAAACAGCGTCCCGCTGCCGCGCCTCACCGCCTGTCGCAATTCCAGTCATACACCCGATGCCCCCAACTCTTACGGCGTGAAAGTCCGCGCCCAACGTGCTCCTTGCCAAGCGTAAACACCGCCGGGCGTTCCGTCAAAATAGCGGGACTATCCAGGTGCCTGCGACGCACACAATGCCGCGCCTGGAAAGCCGACGGCGTTAATTGGCACTCATTGAGCCGGCGCGCCCGGTCTGCCGGGTCCAGACAAGGCGTGTCGCCTGCAGGATCCCGACGCCGATCGGCGTCGGAACCGAAAACCGGTACGGCACCATCAGCCGGGTGCCGCTCAGCGGCGCGAGCCAGATTTCCATCCCGCGCTCGGCTTGCAGATATTTGATCGCATAACGGTTCGGATCGTATCCCGCCAATGGGGTGAAGGAGACCGCACAGACCGCGACAGGACCCTGATAGCCGTCCTGCACCTGGACTTGCTCGATCCGCTTGAACGCCAGCTTCAGGTTAAAGCGCATGCGGCCGTCGAACACCGCAATCGTGCGCGCACAGGCGGCAGGCCCTGCCATTTCGACGTTGCCGGGCACGTTGACAAGCAGCGCCGACATCGGGTCAACCACGCCGATGCGGTAGGCCTCGTCGAGCGGCACAAGTTGCGGATTTGGCTTCGGCGGCGGCTCCAGAGATTCGCTGGCCTGGCCGCGGTTGAACAGAATCTTGACCTGTTGCGAGGCGCTACCATGGGTGATGTCGAGCAAAAAATTGGAGACGAGCGGCTCCTTGCCGGCGACGCTGCCAACCGCTTCGGCCGTACCGTGACCGCGCGAGAAAATAAGCAATAAGCCCGCAGTGGCTCCTTGTGCCGCGGCGGAATACCGGTTGTCGTGAAAGTCGATTGTCCAGGTGACATCGCCGATAGGAAAACCCAGCAGCGTCGCCTCGTAGGCAGCATCGAGCTTGCCGACGGAATGAATTGGTGAGACGCGAGCGCTCCGTCCCACAGCCGGCATGCAGACCGCCAGACAGCTTGCCGAAAGCAAGCACCAGATTGCGAGTTCGGGAAAGCGGCGTCGGATCAGTCGACGGGACGCCATTGGCGACGCGCCCTCCGGCACGCGGCAAAGACGAACTGGATTCCTCGCCTGAAACACTCTGCGCCCGCTCCGCGTCCGAGGTACTTCGCGTGCTATCGTGGCCCGATCAAGGCAATTGGGTCTGCAACTGATTTGCGCCTATGAGCGATACGCTCGGAACTGATTACGAAACCCGCTTTAGGTTGGCCGCATAGTCCTGCCAGCGCTGGAAATAAATCTCCGCCGCCTTGGCAATGCCGCTACGTGTTGCGTCGTCAACGTCGCGCAGCTTTCGCGCCGGCGAGCCGACGAACAGCGAATTATCGGGCACCGTCTTATTTTCGCCGACAAGCGCACCGGCGCCGATGATGCAATTGGCGCCGACCCGTGCGCCGTTCATGACGATCGCTCCCATGCCGATCAGCGTGTTGTTACCGATCGTGCAGCCGTGCAGGACCGCGTTGTGGCCGACCGTACAGCCTTCGCCCAACGTCAGCGGATACCCGGGATCGGTGTGCAGCGTGCAATTATCCTGCACGTTGCTGCGCTCGCCGATCTCGATCCACTCATTGTCACCGCGCAGCACGGCATTGAACCAGACGCTGGCGCCGCGCTTGAGCCTAACTCTGCCGATGACGACGGCATTCTCGGCTACGTAACAGAGGCCAGCGGGCGCTTCCGGCGATTGCCCGGCCAGACTGAAGAGGGCCATGCGATGCTCCGCTATGCTCGCTCAGTGGATGTCCAAGCGCCGCGGTTGCAAGAAATTCACCGCGGCGCCAAGTCCGCTCAGCGGAGCTTCAATTTGAGCAAGGCATCGGCCGTGCCGTGCGTAAGCTTTTCCATGTCGGCCGGTGACAGCGAAATTCGTTCCAGGAATTTACGACCGAGAGCGCCCTGCGCGTACGGATAGTCGACCGAGAACATGATGCGGTCGATACCGAATGTCAGAAGCGCGGCCAAGAACGGCGGCTCGTGGAAAATTCCACTGGTCGTGATCCAGACTTGGTCATAGACGGTGCGGCTGATCGGCCGCTCCAAATGATCGACATCGAGGGAGAACACGTAGTCCGCACGGTCCAGCATCATCGGCAGCATTTCGCCCATGTGGCCGATGATCAGCTTGAGCCGACGATGGCGGTCGAGCGTACCGGCGACCACCATGCGCAGCACATGTATGGCGGTTTCCGAGTGCCAACCCCAGCCCGCGGTTTCGAGGACACGCCCCGCGCCCGTCGGCAAATCGGAGAAATACGCCTGGCGGATCGGCTCGGGCGGAATGTGCGGATGGATATAGATCGGCACGTCGAGCTCTTCCGCCGCGGAGAGAACTGGATCGAAGCTCGCGTGATCGAGGAAGCGTCCTTCGGTCGTGCCATGCACCATGGCGCCGACAAACCCGAGCTCCTTGACCGCGCGCACCAGTTCTTTCGCGGACGCATCCGGGCTTTGCAGCGGCAGCGCGGCGAAACCGGCAAAGCGGTCGGGACGCGCAGCAACGATCTTCGCTAGATGGTCGTTGGTTTCGCGCGCCATGGCGACGCCGTCGGGGCCCGCGACGAGGTCGGGGCCCGGACCGCTGTTCGACAGCACCTGGACCGAAATACCGGCATCATTCATCGATTTGAGCCGCCGCTCGCCTACTTCGGCCAGCAACTCAAGCGGGTTCGGCGCGTCCTTGGGCAGCGTTCTCGGCCGATAGCCGCGGCGGGCAAGCACCGCCTTATCGATGCGGCTGGCGATGGACGGGACCGAAAAATGCTCCTCGAGCGCAACAGTACGCATGGGCGATTTTCTCCGTTTTTTGGCGCCTGAATTCTATTTATTGAGCCGTTTTTGCATTGTTGTCGCGCTGCGGCAAGCGCATCCTGCTGCGAGCCGTATTCGCGGCCTACAGTGTACGCGTGTTGCGCTCAGGTCGAAGGGCGAGGCCGCTCAGGCCGTCTCATTCTTGGTGTCGAAATTGAGCTCGATCTCGACGTTGTTGGGATCGCGCAGGAAGATCTGGCGGCGGGTGCTGTTGGGGACCTCGTTGACGCGATAATCGAGACCCTTGCCGGCGAGACGCTTCTTCATGGCCTCGAAGCCGCGGCTGCCGAAGGCGACATGATCGATGACGCCGGAATCGGCACGCTGTTCGCGGTCGGTTTGCGCAATGTCGTTGAGGTGCAGAACGGGATGGCCGGCGCTGTAGAGCCAGGCTCCTGGGAAATTGAACGGTGGCCGCGGCCCGTTCTCGAAACCCAGCACCTCCTCATAAAATCGCACGGTCTCTCCGAGCTTGCGGGTCGACACGTTGTAATGGTCAAGCAGGCCAACATCGATGTCCATCAGGATTCTCCCAAAGCGCTCATACGATGAAGAATAGCGTAATACCTTCGGCGGCGGGTGGCGGAGGGAGTGGGATTCGAACCCACGATACGGTTTCCCGTATACACGCTTTCCAAGCGAGCGCCTTCAGCCACTCGGCCATCCCTCCGGCGCGCCGGGCGCACTATAGCGGCCGGATTCTCTCTGACAACCAAAGGGATAGGGCTCCCCAATATAAATGCCGATCCGGCAAAGGCGGTGTTTTGGGTCCGGACCAGACCGGCGTTGGCGGAACTTTTGGCCAAGGTCCACGTTGCTCACAGGATTGGAGATGCAACGACGAGCAGCCACGGGACGTAATCAATTGCGGTGGCTCCTCCAAATTTGCAGTTAAGGATTATCGTGGTTTAGGCCTATTTTTTCGGCCGCCACGGCCAGCGATTTAAGGCGACGCGCGTGACTGTGCGAGGCCCGGCCGAAAAGCCGGGCCTACGCATATCCGTTGCGTGTCCGCTTCCGCCGAGGTGCCGCCTGCCCTACATTGCAGTATGGCCCCGCCGCTGGATGAGTATCTGATCCGCCCCGATCCGCTCGACCCGCGGCTCACTGAGCACGTCAAGGGCATCGACCAGACCGGCGCGGCAATTGAAACCTCGGTCACGGTCGAGCGCGCGCTGACGATCTTCCTTAATTCCCAGGAGATCGTCACCGCGATGACCATCAACGATCATCCCGAATATTTGGCGCTGGGCTATCTGCTCAATCAGAACATGCTAAAGCCGGACGACGTTGTGACCGGCGTCGACTACGACGACGAACTGTCCGTCGTAGTCGTACGCACCAAGCGCAAGACCAATTACGAGAAGAAGCTCAAGAAGAAGGTGCAGACGTCGGGCTGCGCGCAAGGCACAGCCTTCGGCGATCTGATGGAAGCGCTGGAGAATGTCACGCTGCCGGACGCGAAACTGCGTACGTCGTGGCTCTATACGCTCGCCCACAAGATCAACACCACGCCGTCGCTCTACCTCGAAGCCGGCGCCATCCACGGCTGCGTGCTGGCGAACGAGGACCGGCCGCTGGTCTACATGGAAGACGTCGGCCGTCATAATGCCGTCGACAAGATCGCCGGCTGGATGTTCAAACACCGCGTCGGCGCGCCCGATAAGATTTTCTACACGACCGGCCGGCTTACGTCCGAGATGGTGATCAAGACGGTGCGCATGGGCATTCCGATCCTGATTTCACGCTCGGGTTTCACCGCGTGGGGCGTCGAGCTGGCGCGCAAGGCCAACCTGACGCTGATCGGCCGCGCTCGCGGTAAGCGCTTCATCGCCCTCGCCGGCGAACACCGCATCGTGTTCGACCAGGACCTCGCCTATGTCGAGGAAGAGAGCGCCAAGCACCGGCGCAAGGCCGCGATGCACGATGAGTAATTTTTCGCCGTCATGCTCCGCGAAAGCGGGGCATCCAGTACCCACCGCACGATTGGTGAATACTGGGTCGCCCGGTCAAGCCGGGCGATGACAACCGAGAAAACCCTCGGCCTTGTGCTTGCCGGTGGCTTGGCGCGGCGCATGGGCGGCGGCGACAAGGCGCGCATCCGCATCGGCAGCGCAACTATTCTCGAACGCGTGCTCGGACGGCTCGCGCCACAATGCGGCGAGATCATCATCAACGCCAACGGCGATGCGGCGCGCTTTGCCGATGCCCGGCTACCCGTCGTCGCCGACAGCGTGCCAGGTTTTGCCGGGCCGCTGGCCGGCATCCTGGCCGGACTCGACTGGGCAGCGGCGCATACGCCCGGCACCGAATGGCTTGTGAGCGTGCCGGGCGATTGTCCGTTCGTGCCGAAGGATTTGGTCAGCCGCCTGCACGATGCACGCATCGCATCCGGCGCTGCGCTTGCTTGCGCCCGATCGGGCGAGCAGACCCATCCGGTCGTTGGCCTGTGGGCGGTGGCGCTGCGCGAGGATTTGCGCCGCGCGCTCGTCGACGAAGACATGCGCAAGATCGACCTGTGGACCGCGCGGCATGGCGTCGCGACAGCCGATTGGCCGGCAACGCCGATCGATCCGTTTTTCAACATCAATACGCCGGAGGATGCGGCGTCCGCCGAAGCGCTCGCCGCGCAACATCCGCGCGCGTGAGCGGGCACGGATTTTCTACTCGCGCCGCGCGGTCGGCAGCCAGGGAAACGCAGCGCGCCGCGCAGCCTCAAAGCTCTCGATCTTGTCAAGATATGACAGCGTCTCGTCGATATCGTCGATGCCGCGAAGGAGCCGGTCCTTGCGCAATGGGCTGATGTCGAAGGCGTGCGCAGCTCCGTCCGGCGCAATCACCACCTGATTAGGCAGGTCGATGGTGATCGAGACGCCAGGCTGCGCGCGCAGTTGACGCCACATCGCCGATATTGCGGCTTCGCCAAGCGTCACCGCGAGAATTCCGTTCTGGATGCAGTTCACCTGGAATATTTCGCCGAAGCTCGGCCCGATCAGCGCCCTCAACCCATAATCCATGACCGCAAATGCCGCGCCTTCGCGCGACGAGCCACAACCGAAATCGCTGTCGGTGACGAGAATCTTAGCGTCGCGGTACGCGGCGTCATTCAGTACGAAATCGGGGCGTGGCTGCCCCTTTTCGTCAAACCGCAGGTCGTAGAGAAACGCCTCGCCGTAATCGTGACCGGGCTGCCGGTGCCGCCTCATGTAGCGGCCCGGCAGAATCATGCCGGTATCGATCTTGGCAATTTCCAGCGGCGCCGCGACCGCGGTGAGCACGGTGAAGGCAAGCATCACACGCTCGCTGCCGGTTCAAGCCGGCGCACGTCGGCCAAACGTCCGTGAACGGCGGCGGCAGCGACCATGGCGGGGCTCATGATGTGGGTGAGCGCGCCACGGCCCTGGCGGCCTTCAAAGTTGCGATTGGTAGTGGAGGCGCAGCGTTCGCCGGGCTGCACGATCTCGCCGTTGGAGCCGTTGCACATCGAGCAGCCGGAATCGCGCCATTCAAGACCCGCGGCTACAAAGATGCGGTCGAGCCCTTCGGCCTCGGCTTGCCGCTTCACCGCACTCGACCCCGGCGAGACCATGCCCGGCACCGCAGCGCGGCGTCCTTTCAGGACATGCGCGGCCGCGCGCAGGTCCTCGATGCGGCTGTTGGTGCAGGAACCAATAAAGACGCGATCGATGGCAACCTGTTCGAGCGGCAAAGCGGGTTTGAGCCGCATGTAATCGAGCGCGCGCTCAACGTGACGCCGTCGGTCGGCATCGCCGATGTCAGAGGGGTTCGGCACGACGCCATCGACGGGCGAGCAATCCTCCGGGCTGGTGCCCCACGTCACCATCGGCGCAAAAGTCGTCGCATCGAACGACAACTCGCGATCAAACACCGCATCCGCATCGCTTGGCAGGGTTGACCAGTACGCCAAGGCTTTGTCCCAATCGGCGCCGTGCGGCGCTTTGCGACGGCCCCTGAGGAAGGCAAAGGTGATGTCGTCGGGCGCAACCATGCCGATGCGGGCACCGGCTTCGATCGACATGTTGCAGATCGTCAGCCGGCCTTCCATCGTCATGGCGCGGATCGCTGAGCCCGCATACTCCACCGCATAGCCGGTCGCGCCGCCTACCCCGGTGGCGCCGATGATCGACAGGATCACGTCCTTCGCGGTCACCGCTTGAGGCAGCTTACCGTCGATCATCATCCGCAGTGTTTTGGGCTTTTTCAACCAAACCGTCTGTGTGGCGACGACGTGACGCAACTGATTGCCGCCACCGATCGGCACAGCCAGCGCGCCGCAGGCGCCGTTGGTCGCGGTGTGCGAGTCGTTGCAGGTGATCAGCATGCCTGGCTGCGCGAAGCCGAGTTCCGACGCAATCACGTGGGCGATGCCCTGATCGGCATGAAACCAGCCGACATGCGGCAGCCCGAATGCGTGCGCGTTTTCGTCGAGCATCTCCACCACGCGACGGATTTCGGCGTTGGGCATGGCCGCGGTGCCGAGCGCGCGATTGATGGTCGGCAGATAGTGGTCGGTGACCGCGAGGTGCTGCTGCGGGCGGCGCAAGCTGCGTCCTTCCATGCGCAATTGGTCAAACGCCAGAAACGATTGGCCTTCGTTGATCAAGTTGAAATCGACGTAGAGAAGTTCCTCGCCCTGCGGCGAGATGAGGATCACATGACCCGACCAGATTTTCTCGAACAGCGTGCGACCGCTCATTGCAACATGCCGAGTTCGGCCAGGACCCGCCGATTGTCGTCATAGTCGCCCTGCATCCAGGCGGCGGTTTGCGGATAGCGGATCGGCTTGAGCGTCCAGAAATTAAGCTCGAGGTCGCGCTTGAAGTCCGGATCGACCAGCACCTTGTCGAGTGCATCGAGCCAGAACTTGATCTGCTCGGGCCGCAAGCCGTTCGGCAGTACCACCGTGTAGGAATTTGCCGTCACCACGTCGATGCCCTGCTCGCGCAACGTCGGATATTTCGCCAATTCACCAGGAAGGCGCTCCGGCGACGCAATGCCGAGCATGCGATTCTTTCCGCCCGAGATGAGCGGCATGGCGCTGCCGATGCTGGTCTCGCCGACATCGACGTGATTGCCCGCGACCTGCGCCGAGACGTCGGTGCCGGAATCGAACACCACGGTGACCAATTTTTTCGCTGGCGCGCCGACCGCTTTACCGACATTGACGACGGAAATGTGCAACGGGCTGCCGAGCCCGACCGGAAATGCGAAGGTCACCGAATTTGGATCCGCCTTGAGCTTTTTACGCACGTCGACCATGGACTTGAGCGGCGAGTCGACGTTGGTGAAATAGCATTGATAGGCGTCGAACAACTTGATCAGCGGTGTCAGCTGTTTGTTGAGCTCCAGGCCCTTGCGCGCAATGGCATTGATGAAGCTGCCTGACGCCAGTCCGATTTCATTCGCATCGCCCTTTTTGCCGGCGAGGTAGTTCATAGCGATGATCTGTCCGGCGCCCGGCCGGTTGAGCACCGTCATCGTATCGACGAGGTGCTTGTTGGTCAGCACGCGCTGAATGGCGCGCGCGATGCGGTCGTTCTCGCCGCCTGCGCCAGCGCCGACGACGAACTCGACATTGCCGGTGGGTTTCCATGCGGCGGCAGCGGATTGGGCGCGCGCATTATCGACGGTACACAGGACCGCGACCACCAGCGTCACTGCTGCCAAGACTTGACTTGCTTTCATCCTCGCCCTCCCGCCACACAGAGTTTTGCGCGCGCCAGCTTGGGAGAATTGTCGCCGCATATCAATCCACGGCGCAGCGTCTTCGGTGTCGCGGCCATCAACCCAGGAGTGAAGCATAGGAGTGAAAACCGATGGCGGCGCCGGGCTCGATCTTGGTGACGTCCTCATCGAGCTCGGCCAAGCCGTCGGTTTCCGTGAGCGAGGTGAGCACACCGGCGCCGTCCTGCGCATATTTCTCAGCCTCGATGACGCCATCGGGCGCCGTGCGCAGTTTGACGCGGACATATTCACGTCGGCCTTTGCGCTTCTTGTAGGAAAAGGCCGCGCGTACCGGCAACGCGATCAACGGCTCGGGCAACGCGCCGGCAAGCCGCAGAATGAGCAGCCGCACCACGCGCACGAAGGTGACGAACACCGCGACCGGATTTCCCGGCAGGCCGACAAAGGCGGTGCCGTCCGCCCCCTCCGTTCTGTCCCCCGCTTGCGGGAAAGGCTTAGGGTGGGGGCGGCGAATGACGCCCATCGCCACCGGTCGGCCTGGCTTTATCGCCAGCCGCCAGAACACAAGCCGGCCGATGCTTTCGAGTGCGGCGCGCACATGGTCGGCCTCGCCGGTCGAGACACCACCCGACGTCAGCACCAGATCGTGGTCAACGGCGGCCGCAGCGATGGCGCTCGCCAGCGCCGGCCGGTCGTCTTTGAGAATACCGAGGTCGGTCACTTCAGCGCCGAGACGCGCGATCAGCCCGGCCAAGAGATAACGGTTGGAATCATAGAGCGCGGCGCGCGGCAGTTTCGTGCCCGGTTCGACGATCTCGTCGCCGGTCGAGAACACGGCGATTCGCACGCGGCGGCGCACCGCGAGCCCGGCCAAGCCCAGCGCCGCCGCGAGCGCGACATGCTGCACCGCGAGCCGCCGGCCCGCCGGGAGCGCGACGGCGCCAGCGCGAATGTCTTCGCCCGCGAGGCGGGTGTTGGCGCCGCGCCTTAATCCAGGCGGCACGATCACCGCGCCGTCTTTAACGCGGCAATCCTCCTGCATGAATACCGTGTCGGCGCCCGCAGGCATCGGCGCGCCGGTAAAGATGCGGATCGCCGCGCCGGCTTTGAGCGCAGCGCTCGCGGTGTGCCCAGCGGCGACGCGATCGGCGATCGTCAACCGGCACTCGCGCTCGCCGTCGAGATCTGCGGCGCGCACCGCAAAGCCGTCGACCGCCGAATTATCGAACGGCGGCAGGTCGACTGGGGCGACGACATCGTCCGCCAGCACGCGGCCTGCGGCGTTCGCCAAGGTCACGATTTCGCGCCCCGTCACCGGCGCAATCCGCTCGGCAATCAGTCGCTCGGCTTCGGCGACCGGCAGAAGCGGGCCGTTGAAGGCAAAGCAATCATCGGAAAGCTGCGCCATCACGTCTGCTCCAGCGACGCGATCCGATCGCGCGGCAGCGCCTCGGCTTGCAGCACATTGGCGATGCCCTCGATGTCGTCCAGCAGCAGCACCGGCACGCTCGCTGCCGGCAACGGTGCATCGGTGGCGACAGCGACGATGCAATCGTCATCGGGATGAAGGAGCGGTTTGCCGACCGATGCCCGATAGACTTCGAGCTTGGGATGCGCATGGCGCTTGAACCCTTCGACGATCACCAGATCCACGGCGCTGAGCTTTTGCAGAACATCGCCAAGCGGCGGTTCGGGCTCGTCGCCCAATTCGTGCACCATCGCCCAGCGCCGGCTCGATACGATCGCAACCTCGCTGGCGCCGGCCTGCCGGTGCAGCCAGGAATCCTTGCCCGGCTGGTCGATGTCGAATTCGTGATGCGCGTGCTTGACGGTGGCGACTTTCAGCCCGCGCTTCACCAGCACCGGGATCACAGCCGTGACCAGCGTCGTCTTGCCGGAACCGCTCCAGCCCGCAAGGCCGATGATGCGCATGTGAGTATTATATGGATCATTCACCCGCCGGTTCCATGCCCAACGCGCGGATGCGGGTGCGGGTAGCATCATTGTGTAGCGCGGCGAGGAATGCCTGCACCGCCGGCCGATCGCGGCGGTCTTCGCGCAGCAGAAAATCGTATTCCTCCGGCGCGATCGGCAGGAATGAAAGCCCGTACATGCGCGCCACCGGCTCGATGGCGACGCCCCAATCGGCGCGGTTCTGGGCGATGGCAGCTGCGACGGCGTTATGCGAGCGCGGCTGGTTGGCATAGCCCGGAGGCCGCGCGCCCGCGAGCAGGCTGTCGGCCAGCACGCGCGTGCCGGACCCGGCATTGCGATTGACCATCAGCACCACCGGATCGGCTAGCGCGGCTTTCAGCGCATTAGCCGCGCTCTGGCCCTCGAAGCGCGCATCGCCCGGGCGAAAGACAAAGCCTTGCATACGCCGCCAGCCCGGCACCAGCGTCATGCCGGGCCCCAGCAGATGTTTGTTGTAGACCCCGGTCGCCGAATCGACCAGATGAACCGGCGCCAAGTCGCACTCACCGCGCGCCAGCGCCGCAACGCCGCCGAGACTGCCGACCGCGATGGTGCGCGCTGTGAAAGCGCGCGCGGCCAGCGCCCCAACCACGACGTCGAGCGCAACATCGTGACTGCCCATGATGACCAGATCGGGCGCGCGCGCCGCTTCGCCGATCAGCGTCACCTCGGCATTGCTGTCGGCATCGAGCGCCGCGGCGAGCGCGTCGATCGACAGAAATCCGTCGGCTTGAGAGAAAGCCGTAACCGCGCCCGAGTTCTTGCCGGTCGGAAACGCGATCGGGCCGTCGCCTGCGTCGACCAACGATACCAGCACGAATTCCTCGCGGCCAAGTTCAGAAGCGATCCGCACCGGGACACGCGCTTTGACGGTTTGCGCGGCTTCCTGCGGCAGCCCGCCGCGCGCGCGGATGACCGGCGCGACGAAGGCGTGGAAGGTGAAGATCGCCGATGTCGGGAATCCCGGCAGCACGACCAGCGGCTTGTCGCCGATGACCGCAAGGCACAACGGTTTGCCCGGTTTGAGTGCGACGCCGTGCACCAGAATGCCGGGCGAGCCGAGCCGCGGCACGATGCGATGCGACAGATCGCCGGCGCCTTTCGAGGTGCCGCCCGAGAGCACGACCATGTCGCAGGTTGCGAGCGCCGTGCGCATGGCGAGTTCGAGCGCGACCTCTTCATCGGGAAATGCACCGAACGCCACCGGTTCGCCGCCGGCTTCCACGACCGCCGCAGCGATTATCGCGCCGTTGCTGTCGTAGACGCCGGCCGGCTTGAGCGGCTGACCGGGCTCCACCAATTCATCGCCGGTCGAAAGCACGGCAACACGCGGCCGGCGCACCACTTCGGCCGCTGCGAGGCCGCAAGCCGCCAGCATGCCGATCTCGCGTGAGCCGATGCGCGTGGCTTGGCGCAGCAGCGTCTCGCCGCGCGCAATGTCGGACCCGGCGTAGGAAATGAACTGCCCGCTGGCCGCGCCGCGGCGCAGTTCGATCGCCGGAATGGCGCCGTCTTCGATCAGCTCGGTATGTTCGATCATCACCACCGCGTCGGCGCCGCGTGGAATAACACCGCCGGTCGCGATCGCCGTCGCGGTGCCCGGCAGCACTTCGACGGCGGGCTGCACGCCGCAGGCCACGACCTCGGCGTTGAGCACGAGCCGCAGCGGCGCGTTGGCACTGACGCCGGCGAGATCGGCGGCGCGCACCGCAAAGCCATCGACGTTGGAACGATCAAACGGCGGCGCGTCGACCGGCGCGATCACGTCGCCGGCAAGCACGCGACCGAGCGCCGCCGCGAGTGCGACGGTCTCTCCCGCGAGCGGCGAGCGATCAATAGAGGCTTCAAAGCGCCGTCGCGCCTCTTCGGCCGAAACCACTTCGAGGAATTGCTCCTGCCGCGCGGCGCGCTTGACGGCGTCGAGGATGGCGGCATTCGAGCGTTCGAGCGTTTTCTCCAAAGCGGCGGTTTTCTCGCTCATGGCCAAGGCCTTACCGCAACCGGCGTACCTTCGGCAAAACCTTCACTGTCGGCTGGAACGACGATCCAGCCATCGCTGCGCGCCAACGATTCAAATGACAGATAGCCGGAGCCCAGAGGGTTCGCGATGCCATCCGCACACACTACGGGCACTAATTCCGTTAGCCCGATCGCCGACGTGACTTTGCGTTTGAGCAGCATCGTGACGGGCATGTCCTCGACTTTGGTCCCGGCGAGCTTGGCGACGGCATGACGGCCAATCAGCAGCCAATGTGCCAGCGCGGCGTCGACGCGACCCGGCACTAATAACACCGGCCTCATGTCGACAAATCCCAGGGCCGCCGTTTCGCCCGGCGACACCGCGATGCCGTGCGCCTCGACCGCGCCGTAGCGCGCCAAGGTTCGCACGCCATCGTCGTCGCGTCCGCTGCCGGTGCCGCCAATGGCGACAACCAGGTCCGGCCGCTCATAGTCGAGCGACGCGACGAGGATCAACGCCTTGCCAAAGGGCATGCCGCCGGCCGTGGTCACGGCGCGAATGAGCAGCTCACGCGCGGCTTCGACGACCCGTGGCTGCGTCGGGCCGGCGCGGACGATGCCAACGCGCGGCGCGCGAACGTTCACGGTTTTGATGCCGGCCGCGGCTATGACGGCAATGTCGATCCCGCGCAGTCGCTCACCGGCACGACGCAGCGGCGTGCGCGGCGTCGCATCGTCGCCGGCGGCCAACACACCCTCTCCCGGCGCGACAGCAGCCGACGCCTCTACGCGGCCACTGCGCAGTACAACAGCATCGACAGGCAGCACGGCATCACAGCCGGCGGGCATCGGCTCGCCGACATCGATGCGCCGCGCGGTCGGCGGCAGCGCCACCGGCATGTAAGGACCGGCGTCGGCGAGCACGGCGGCTTCCACGCCGAAGCCATCGCGCAATGCGATCGGATGCGGCGGCAGTGGCCCGGCGATGACATCCTCGGCCAGCGCACAGCCGAGTGCTTGCCCAAGCTCAACCTGTTGCGGCTTGACGGCGCTCACCCGCGTGTCGATGAGCGCGAGAACTTCGCTCAGCGGCGTCAGCCGTGAAATACGCTGGATGCTGGAATCGTCAACCATCGCCGATATGATAAGTATCCTTGGTGCCTCGGACGCCCCTTAAACAATGACGGAAATGACCCTCAATCTGCGCGGCCTCAAATGCCCGCTGCCGGCGCTGCGCACCAGGAAGGCGCTCGGCGGCGCGCAGTCCGGCGATGTCTTCATCGTCGAGTGCACCGATCCGCTCGCCGCCATCGACATTCCCAATCTGCTCAATCAGACCGGCGACGTACTGGAAACGACGCACAAGGATAAAAAGCTCCTCACCTTCCGCATCCGCAAGACTTAACGGCGCGGAGGGTTACTCCATCTTCAGTCCGGCCTTGAGGATCACGGGCTTCCAGCGCTGCGCCTCGTGCGCAACGAACGCTTGGTAGGTCGGCACATCCATCGGATCGATGATCATCCCGTCCTGGCGAATCCGCGCCTGATTGGAGGCCTGCGCCATGCCGGCGTTGATGGTGCTGTTGACCTTCTGCACGATGGGATCGGGAAGTCCGGCCGGCCCCGCCAGCGCAAACCAGTTGGTGGCGACGAGGTCGTAACCCAGCTCCTTGAAGGTCGGCACATCCGGATAATCCGGCAGCCGTTCCTTGCCGGTATGCGCAAGCCCGATCACCGTTTTGCCTTGAAGCTGCGGCGACGCCGAGGTCACCGTCGGCGTGGCGAAGTCGATATTGCCCGCCACCACGTCGAGCTGACTCTGCGCCGCGCCCTTGTACGGCACCACCTGGAATTTCAAACCGGCCAGCTGCGCGAAGGATTCGGTGACCATCTGCCCAGCGCTGGCAAAACCGGAAACGCCGTAGCTCAGCGGCTTGGCGCTCGCCTTCGCCTTGGCGACGAAGTCCTTGAGCGTCTTCACGCCGCCTTTGGCACTGACGATGAACACGATCGGCGATCCCGCCAGATACGCCACGTGGGTCAGATCCTTGAACGGGTCGTAGCCGATCTTCTTGTTGATCAGCGGATTGATGGCGGTCAGCGACAATGTGGTGATAACGAAATTGTAGCCGTCAGGCGCGCTATGGGCGACGAGGTTGACGCCGATGACGCCGCCTGCACCATCGCGCGTCTCGACATAGAACTGCTGCCCGAGCGCCTTTGTCAGTTGCTCGCCGGCCATCCGGGCGAGAATGTCGGCGGCGCCGCCCGGCGCGAAGGTGTTGACGATGCGCACCGGATGCGTGGGCCACTCGGCCGCGGCGGCCGGCCGTACGTGCGATGCGAGACCGGCTGACGTGACGGCAAGCGCGCCGCGCAGTGCAGCGCGCCGCGAGACCTGAAATTTGTTCATTCCGCTGCGACCCTGTGAGCGGCGACGCCGCGCGCCTTCACCACCACCTTGATGGCGTCGTCAATCCGCTCCTTGGCGTAGCGGATTGCGGTCGGCAGATCGTCGAGCGGGAATGTGTGGGTGTGGATCTTGGTGGCATCGAAACGCTTCTGCGACATGAAGGCCTCGGCACGGTGCGTCGCGCTCTTGCCCTCGCCGCGGATGCCATAGAGATAGATGTTGTTGCGCACGATATGGGCGACGTCGACCGGCGTCTCGCCGTGCGGGAACGCCGCGAGGCACACCTTGCCGCCGCGATTGACCATACGGACCGCCTCGTTCACCGCGTTCGGCGCGCCCGAGCATTCGACCACATAATCGACGCCCTTGCCGCCGTTGAGCCGGCGCACGGCTTCGACCGCGTCCTCGTTGCGCACGTTGATGACGTGATCGGCGCCAAGTTCCTTGCCGATCTTCAGCCGGTTGTCGCGCGTGCCGGTGAGGATCACCGGCGACGCGCCCATCGCCTTCGCCACCGCGACACCGAGAAGCCCGATCGGCCCCGGCCCGGTGACGACGACGCTCTCGCCGGCGACGAGGCCGCCCAGCTCGGTGAGGCCATACATCGCGGTGCCGGCGGTCACCACCAGCGTCGCCTCCTCGTCCGTCATCGCGTCCGGAATGGCGATCAGCGTGTTGATGTTGTTGACCTGATATTCGCAGAAGCCGCCGTCGGTGGTGAAGCCGTTGGCGCGGTGGCCCTTGTCGACGTCGCCGTAATTGAGCCCGTAGTTGTGGCACGAAGTGTACATGCCTTCGCGGCAGCGCTTGCACTGGCCGCAGCCGGCGTGGATTTCGACCGTAACGCGCTGGCCGATCTTGTACTCGTCGACACCAGGCCCGAGCGCCGCAACCGTGCCCATGTATTCGTGGCCGGGCGTGAAATTCTTGTTGAATGGCATGCCGCCCAGGATCGAGGCCGGCGGGCCGTGATCGATGATTTCGAGATCGGTGGCGCAGATCGCCACAGCATCGATGCGCACCAACACCTCGGCACGCTTGGGCACCGGCACCGGCTTTTCCGTCAGCTTGAGCTCGCCGGGGTTGCCCAGCACCCAGGCCCGCATCGTGTCGGGGACCGGAACATCTTTGCTGGTCTTTACGCCGGGGCCTGAATACATGGCTCAATCCTTGTGGTTCTGGGGCGCTTATAGTGAAGTTCAGCGCGCGGCGAAACTGGGGCCATTCGCGCTGGTTATTTCTACCTTGGGCGCGCGGCGCGTTCCCTTTTCGGTAGGGGCGGGCCTCGTGCCCGCCCCTCGTAAGGACCACACGGGCCAATTCGGGCGGCCACAAGGGCCGCCCCTACGGCTTCAACCGAGAGCGGGCAAGCGCCCCCGTTCTTGCGGCGCGTTTTTTGTTCGCGCGCGAGTCCTCTGTCCCACCATGTTGCTGACGGCTTCCCCGCTGGCGCTGTTTCCCGGGTTTCCATGTGCCCGACCCAGGCCGCCACAAAGGGGAAGCGGAACGCCGAGAGACGCATCGTTACAACCCGCGCCTTGCGGGCACGGGGCGCCCCTTGCGGGGGCGCTCGCCTCTCGGCGTCCCACCGCGGCTCTTGCCAGGGGGACAGCTGGTCCCCAAGGCTCTGCATCAGGCCATGCTTCGGGGGACAGTCCGGAGCGCTCGATCCTGTACGGCCGCCCCAACCGGGGGGCGGAGACCTTGCACTGTTCCACAGGCGTTACCCGCGCCGAACTAATCCCCGTACCGTGAGCACCTCACGTGCCGGTCATTGTGCCGGCAGGCTGATGCCCGATGCCGCCCGGGAGCAGGTTACAAATCCGCCCGCAGGCACCGCACTCGCCCCGTCCCAAGGAGTGTCCTCGCGAAGAACGTCCCTTCGAAAGGCGAGATGAAGTCTTTTAGTTCGGCAGGCGGTGTGGATTCAAGAAATTCCGGAGGCTACGGCCATCTCTTTGATGTTACGAGATTCTTTTTTCGCTGTTTGTTTGATTCGGGGCGCGCCAAATATGGCATTGTCGCCATGATTCGCATATTTCCGCTAAGTCGCGGAGAATGTAGACATTTTCGATTGGGCAGTGCGCAGCCGCCTACGCGCGCTGCGCGAGCTACGGCGCGGTTTGAGTCACGCCGAAGCGTGGAGCGCGAAGGCGGAAGCGAAGCCCATCGTTCGGTGCGAAGGAAAGGACGATGGGTTTCGCTGACGGCCAACCTATCTCACTTCGTCACTGAGTGAGTTTGAGCACCTGAGTGGCGCGGCGTGTCAGTCGATTTTCACCCCGAGCTGCGCCACGATCTTGCGCCAGCGCGCGGACTCATCTTGGATCAAAGCTGCGGCTTGGATGGGAGTTGATCCCACGGGAGTGACGGACACGTCTCGGAATCTTTGAGCGACGTCCGGAAGACGCAGCGTCGCCGCAATACCTTGTGCGACACTGCCCGCAATCGCCGGATCGGTCTTTGGCGGCGCGACGAAGGCAAACCATTCGGTAAAGACAAAGTCGGGAAACATTTCAGCGATCGCAGGAACGTCCGGCATTTCCCCGGTGGGTGACTTGCCGCTGACTGCCAACGCCTTGAACTGGCCGCTCCTGATATAAGGCAACGCGCTGCCAAGGTTATCGAACATCATGTCGATATGGCCGGCAAGTAAATCGGCTTCGGCCGGCGCAAGGCCCTTGTACGGCACGTGGACCGTCTGGATGCCTGCTTCTTTGTTCAGCAGTTCGACCATTAACTGCAGCGAGCTGCCCGCGCCCGGCGAGCCGTAGTTGATCCGTCCCGGATTCGCCTTCGCGAATTCGATCATTCCGCGCAACGTCGAAAACGGAGCCTTTGCGCTGGCGACCAGGACAGTTGGCTGCGTGGCGAAAATAGAAACTGGGACAAATGCGGCCGGGTCGAAGGCAAGCTTGCTGAATTCGTATTGACTGATGGCGAGCGGTCCCTTGGGAGCCGCCAGAATGGTGTAACCGTCCGGAGCCGCCTTCGCGACCGCCTCGGCCCCGAGGTTTTGCGCAGCGCCCGGGATATTTTCGACGATAACGTGGACCTTCCATCGATCGCTCAGATGCCCGGCAATCAGCCGCGGCAGACTGTCAAGCGTCGGGCCCGGGGGGTGTCGGAATGACAAACTTGACGGTATGGTTTGGATAATTTGACTGGGCATTCGCACCTCCGGGCGCGAGCATGACAACTGCGATCGCTGTCATCATTCCGCTGACGCATCTGCTCAACATGGGGGTCCTCCGTTTGAGCGTTGGCGACGCGCCGCCAGTCGCCTTTCGGAGGGGCGCGCCGGTCTTTACGTCTGGCGGTTGAGACATTTAACGGAGACGCTATAGTCCGGAAGACGGATTATTGGACACCCCTGTAGCCTGGAGGCTAAGGCCGGACATGGACTGGGCGGATCGTGTTGGTAACCGTATCCGGCTGCGGGACCTCCATATTCTCATGGCTGTGGCCGAATGCGGCAGCATGTCGAAAGCCTCAGTGCAGCTCGCGATATCGCATCCTGTGGTTTCCAAGACCGTTTCCGATCTTGAGCATTCCTTGGGTGTGCGCATATTCGATCGTCATTCTCAGGGCGTCGAACTGACCACGTACGGCAAAGTGCTGCTCGACTGCGGGACCGTCGTATTCGACGAGATGCGCCAAGGCCTGCGGCGGATCGAATTTCTGACAAACCCGGATGAAGGCGACTTGAGGGTCGGCTTTCCAGAAGTTGAGCTTGCCGGAATCATTCCACTGGTTATGGAGCGATTCCTGCAAAGGTACCCGCGCGTGCGCTTGCAAGTGATCCACGCCAATACTTCGATGCTGCAATTTCAGGAATTGCGCGACCGAAATGTAGAGCTGCTAATCGGGCGGGTGCGATCAACCACGTTGCCGGACGATTTGGCATTGGAGAATTTGTTCGACGATTCCTTAGTCGCCGTCGCCGGCCCGCACAGCCCGTGGCATCGACGGCAGCGTCTTAAACTCGCCGACATCATCGATGAGCCCTGGATTTTGCCACCTTACAACAGCGTCCCGGGCCCGATTATCGCCGATATTTTTCGGGTCAATCATCTCCCGCCGCCGAATCCAACAATTTCAACGTTGTCCCATCAGCTCACCCTCTCGCTCATCGCCGGTGGACGATACGTCGGGCTCTTGAACCGTTCGGTCGTTCGTTCCAGTGGCGCTCAAGTCGGCCTGAAAATTCTTCCAGTCGAAATACCCGCTCATAAAATTAACGTCGACATCGTTACGATAAAGAACCGTACGCTTAGTCCTCTGGCCCTTCAGTTTATGAATTGCGCCCGTGAGTTCGTTGCGGCGATTTGAAATCTGATCGCCCGCTCAGCCCTCAGAATGGGTTGAGCAGAGCTCAACCCATTCTGCTTTGTTGCTCGGGCCGATCTACAAATCATAAAGTGCAATGATCTGACCCGCGTTCAGCTCCGCGTGCCGGCAAGGGCAGTGCGCACCCGTTCCGCGGTCATGGGATATTGGCGCAGCCGTGAGCCGGTTGCGTCGAAGAAGGCGTTGGCGACGGCGGCCGCGGTCGCGCCCATGACCTCTTCGCCGGCTCCGCTCGATGGCTCCTCCATGCGCTGGACGACGATCGGAACGACTTCGGGGTGCTCGGCAAACCGTAAAACCGGATAAGAATTCCAATCGAGACTGGTGACGCCGGTCTTATTGAAGGTCACCTCTTCCTTGAGCACGCGGCTTACCGACTGGACCGCCTGGCCGATGATCTGGTTTTCGACCAGCCCCGGATTGACCGCCAAGCCGACGTCCATCGCGGCAAAAATTTTCTTCACCACGATGTTGCCGGTGCGCCTGTTCACCTCGATATCGGCGATGGCGGCGCCATAGGAGACATGGTGGGTGCCGAGCCCGATGCCGCGTCCGGTGACGACGTCGGCATCGGAAGGCGAGGAAGCCGTGAGGTGTGGTGTCCAATTCGCCGCCGCCGCCGCGGCGTCGAGAACCCCGCGCCAGCGCTTGTCGCCGATGTTCTTTCGCCGGAACTCCAGCGGGTCCATCTTAACGGCGTAGGCCAGTTCGTCGATGGTCTGCTCCGATGCGAACGAAAAGGACAGATCGAGCGGCGAGCGCAGTGCCGCGCCACGCAGATAGCCGGCCATCGGCACCGCGTGGCTGACGACCTTGCGGTTGGGCACCTTGTACATCGAGCCGGTGCTCATCGGGTTTACCGTGATCGAGGCCGAGCCACTGGCCCGCTCCACGCCCGGCTTCTGCAAGGAAATGTCATAGACCGTCGACGTCACGGTCCAGCCGTGCTGCCAGCCATGGTATTCGTAGGCGACCAGGTTGCCGTCGGCATCGATACCGGCGCGGACATCGGCGAGATGGGCGGGGCCGTATTGGTCCCAGCCATGCTCGTCCCACCGCATGAACTGAACGCGCACCGGCCGGCCGACCGATTGCGAGAGAATTGCGGCGGTCTGTTCCGCATCTCCGTAGCAGCTCCGTCCGAAGGTGCCCGAACCTTCGTGGTACTGCACCCGCACCTGCTCGGGCTTCATGTCGAGCACATCGGCCAAAAATCTGCGCGCGCTGTAGACATCCTGCGTTGACGACATCACCAGTGCGCTGTCCGGCTTGACGTCGGCCACTGCGCAATTGGGCGCAAACGGCATGTGGCCCTGGTAGGGACAGCGGTAGGTCGCGCCGGCGACATGGATGGCTTTCGGAAAGCCCGTCACCACGTCGCCGCGCGAGGCGACAACGGTGTCATGTGTCTTCTCCGCGCGCATGCGCTCGTAAAGATTGCCGGCGGGCAGCGCGGGGCTCGGCGCCCAGGTCACCTTGAGCTGCGCGGCGGCTTTCACCGCATCCCATTCCTTCTCCGCGACGACGCCGACGAAGTCTCCCTTGCGCACGACGCGCGCGGTGGGAATAAGTTTGATCGAGCTTTCATCGATGGCGAGCGGTTTGGCGCCCGCACCGTAGGCGCGCTGCCCGCGCGGCAACACCACCCGGCCGTGCAGCATGCCGGCGAGCCGCACGTGCTGCATGTGCACATATTTGCCGGCCATCTTATCCGGCAGATCCACCCTCGGAACGCGAGTGCCGACGAGGGTGTACTGGCTTGCCGGCCTGAGCGGTGCGGTGCCCGCGACCTTCGCCTTCAACAACTTGCCGCCGATGAGGTCGCCGTAGCTGACCGACCGGCCGGGTTCTCCGTCGATCGACACAACGCCTTTCGATACGATCAGGCTGCCAACCTGGCAGCTGAGCTTCTTGGCTGCGAGCAGCAACATCGCGTGACGGGCCGCCGCGGCGGCGGCGCGCACCGCCGGTCCACCGTACTCGATGGACGTACTTGAGCTGGTCGCTCCCTGGTCCGGCGTGATGTTGGTGTCGCCGCGCACCGGCGTCATCTGGCTGATGTCGAGCCCGAGCTCTTCGCCCGCGATCTGCAACATGCCGGTGGTGTTTCCCTGGCCCATCTCGATCTTGCCGAAATAGATCGTCGCGGTGTTGTCGCCATGGATCGTGATCCAGGAATCGACCGCCCTGGGATCAGGCGGACCGGCCACGTCACCACGGGCCGCGGCGGCGGCCGCGGGCGCCACCCCCGCCAGGCTGAAACTGACGATCAGCGCACCGCCGCTTTTGAGCAGGGCACGGCGCGAGAATGACGAGTCGGCGTGCATCGCGCTCATCGCGGATTCTCCGTCATCCTGGTGGACGCAAGCTGGATCGCCTTCATCACGCGCCCATAGGTGCCGCAGCGGCACAAGTGGCCATTCATGTGGGTGCGAATCTCGGCCTCGCTGGGGCGCGGATTCTGCGCCAGCAATTCGGAGGCCTTGATGGTCATACCGTTGTAGCAGTAGCCGCAATGCGCGGCCTGCTCCTCGATAAAGGCGTGCTGGAGCGGGTGGAGCGCGGGGACCTGCGGCAGCTTATTCTGCTCGGCATACAGCGAAGGCAGGCCTTCGAGCGTTGTTATTGCTTTACCGACGACACTCGCCACCGGCGTTATGCAAGAGCGAGTTTCGACGCCGTCGACCAGCACAGAGCAAGAGCCGCATTGGGCAAGTCCGCAGCCAAAACGCGGCCCGCGCAGCTCCATCTCATTCGTCATGACATATAAAAGCGGCGTGTCCGGGCTGGCGGCGACCGTCCAGTCTTTGCCGTTCACTTTGATCTTGAGATCGTCCGTCATTCGGATTTCTCCCTCGGTGTCGCAGGGGCATATCCCCATCACTTCTCGATTCCGAAAGAACGAAGGTTATCCAGGCGCCACCCACGGAACAAGATAAGACGGCCTGGACGCCCGGAATATGCTATCGGCTGGCCTATGACCCCGCCGTCAGACGATGGAACACCGATCGTTGAGCCGAAGCCGGACGATCAGCCCGACGATCCCATCAGCCGCGCTTTGCGTCAGCGCATTCGGCAGCAAGAGCTGCTGGCGGAACTTGGCGTCCTGGCTCTGCAGGGCGCAAGTTTCATGGACATGCTCAATCACACCGCGCGCATGACCGCCGAGGGGCTCGGCGCCGAATACTGCAAGGTTTTGGAATATATCCCCGCCGAGAAGCGGTTTTTGGTTCGCGCAGGAGTGGGCTGGGACGAGGGCGTAATCGGCACTGCAACTGTCGGCGCGGATCTGGCCTCCCCGGCCGGCTTCGCCTTGCGCACCGGCAAGCCCGTGATCTCGAACCACCTCGAAAACGAGCAGCGGTTTAGAACACCTGAGTTGCTCGTCGAATACGGCATCCGGCGCGCGATGAATGTCATTCTGCAGGGCGACGGCTCGCCCTACGGAGTGCTGGAGGTTGACAGCCGATCCGAAGGCGAATTCGGCGAGCACGACATTGCGTTTCTACAGGGCGCCGCAAACCTTCTCGGCATGGCGATTGAGCAACAACGTTCCCAGCGAAACTTGCAAGCGGCGCTCGACCGGCACCAGGTCCTTCTCAACGAGGTCAACCATCGCGTCAAAAACAGTCTGCAAGTAATATCGAGCATGCTGCAACTGCAGGCGAAGGCGGTCAGCGACCCGGAGCTCGGTGAACGGCTGATCGAAGCATCAGCCCGCATCACGACCGTCGGACGCGCTTATGAGCGTTTGGCTTACAATGCGGACTACGAGAATATCGATCTCGTCGCCTATCTTCGTGAAGTCATCGCGGACCTGGAGGTCGCGGTTACTCCGTGCAAGGTCGAACTCGATGCAACCGGAGAAATCCAGTTCGCCGCCGATCGCGCCATTCTGGTGGCGCTCGTCATCAATGAATTGGTGTTGAATGCCGGCAGACATGCTTATCGCGACGGTCCGGCCGGATCGATCTGGGTACGGGTCGCGCAAGCGGGGCAGAATGCCGTGTCGGTTTCGGTGCGAGACGAAGGTGTCGGGTTGCCGGCCCAATTTGATCCGGCGACGAGCCGGCGGCTCGGTTCACGTCTGGTCACCGCGCTGGCCAAGCAGTTGGGTGCTGAGTTGACATGGCCCGCTGCCGCCAAGGGCACGAATTTTACATTGCTGGTTCCGCTTACGCCCGACGCACATCATTGACTGCCCTTCAAATCGACGCCGCGGCTCGAATTCGCCTGCGCGGGCTCTCGACGTTATGCGGCGCGAGGTCAAGCACGCGCGAGGTTTGCGCCTATTTGTTCGCCCTCATCCAGACCAAGACATTTGAACTCAGCACGCTTGCGCAGACCGGCGGCGAAGCGAGAACCGGCCGGTATTCGGCGCGCAGATGCGCAACGATCGGCGCATAGTCTCCGCCCAGTTTCATCATTGCGTCATACGCAATGATGACGGGGCCGTCATATTCCGCAATCGAGCGAACGTAATCCTTGCTGGCCGGGGTGCCCAGGTTCTGCCTTTGAAGGGGCAACGGAAAGAAAAAGCGCGAAAAGCTGCGCAGCCCGAGACCGTAGACGACCGGCGTCAAGTTCACGATGGCGCCGTTCTCCACAAGGCCCGGATCGGCCGTCAGGATCAGCGACCGTGCTTGTCTTGCAGTTTGAATCCAGCAGTCGAGCCGGCGTTCGACGGCTGGTCTTGAATATATCGATTTCCCGGTCGTCAGCAGCGACGCGCCTATCGTGGCAATATCGACGCAGCACACCAGCATAACAAAACCCTTTGCCAGAGGCGGCGCCGAGCGAATTTTGATGAAATCGGGCCAATGCCCGCCCTGAGCCAGATAAAGCGCCGCCAGACACAGCCACGATGACAGCACGAAGCCCTGGTAATGGTAGCCGAAGAACTCATGTTGCGCGATGAGGCTGGCGAACGGCGAAAACCAGACTAAAATTGCGAAGCCGACGAGCCTGGGATTTTTTCTTGTCAATCCGGCGCAAACGGCTGCAACAAGAGCCAACAGCGCAATCGGTATCGCGGGATTGTAGATCGCAAACTGGCGGCCATTGTAGAGAAATGCGCCGAAACGAACCGTCAGGTTATTCTCCTGAAACTGGGCGGCGAGCAGAATATTGTCGAATTCTCCACGCAAAATCGTGGCGTAGGCCAGCCCGGTCGCGGCGGCCGCGATGCCCGCGCTGACGATGACGCGGCGGATCCGTGCTGCGTCGCCCGCGGCGAAAACCGCCACCAACACAAAAAGAAAATCGAGCGCGGTTACGCCCTTTATGGAAAACAGAAAGATCAGCACCAGTCCGCTGCACCATTGGGCGCGCGCGGATGACGACAGCGCCAGGCCGATGCCGAGAACGCAGAGCAAAACCGAGACATGCGTGTCTTGTGCCCAAGACCAGATGACCGCCGGAACGAAGCACAGCGCGGCGAGCGCCAGGGTTTCAGCGCGGTCGCGCAGCGAAATGCGCTTAATCCCGCCCAGATCGCTGCGCAACAGAACTGCGTGATAGGCGCCGATCAGAACACCAAGCGCCAGCGCAACGAACACCGCGTTGAAGATGTAAATGCGAATGCGCAGCGCGTCGCCGGCAATGAGCCGCGACAGGCCTTCGGCGAAATACAGAAACGTCCTATAGCCTATGCCGCGCGACAGCCACAGGTCCGACAGGTTCGTTGGAAAATGGCCCTGCTGCGCATCGAGATCGGCCCAGGCGAGGCCCGTGATCACATCCGCGCACGGCGGCAGCAAGATCAGATAAACGATCGTCAATGCGGCAACCGTCCACAGGATGACGGCGTAATGCTGCAGGACAGCGGTGGGCGCCGAGGCGAGCCAAGCGCCGGCCCCTCGACTCTTTGTCGCCCGTCGCTCAGTCTCATGCGTCATCGATATCGCGCTTGCATGGCTCGAAAGACCCCCCCCGAAATGGCAGGGTCGCTTCACAAATCGAAGAACGCGATGATCTCTCCGATCAACTCTCGTTTTTTGGCGAGTTTTTCCGCCGGCTGGTAGCGGCCGAGCGAGCGTCCGGCGATGTCGATCTCGCCCTGTTCGCCGACGACGATGTAGAGCGGCTCTTCGTAGTGGCCGGATTGCGGCCGGTGCAGGACGAGCTTGTTGTCGGCGAAATGCGCTTCAATGCCGCGGCTCTTCAAAGTCTGCGACGGCTTGATGTCCTGCTCATAGAACTCGGTCAAAAACGCTGTGCCGAGCTTTTGCCGCTCGCGCCGCTCATCGTCTTGATGGGCGCGCTTTTGCGAGAGTTCGCTGAAGACCTTATCGAGTTCGGACATGATGTTTCACCCGTCATTCCGGGGCCGAGCGAAGCGAGGAGCCCGGAAACCATACTCCCAGCGCTGGGGTTATGGATTCCGGACTTGCCGCTGCGCGGCAATCCGGAATGACGGGTACCGTCACAAAATAAAACTCACCGAACCCAACAGACCCAGCTCCTCGGCGTCGAGAATAGCGCGGCGTTCGGCGATTTTCAGCCGACCGCCGACGCGCCGGAGCTTGTGGCGGTAATGGCCGACGAATACGCGGAGCAGGTCGTTGTGGCGATAGCGGTGGATGATGAAATTGGCCGCGGCCGAAATCTCATCGCCGTCGACGCCGGTGATG
The DNA here is from genome assembly GCA_049300295.1 of Xanthobacteraceae bacterium. Classification (GTDB taxonomy): domain Bacteria; phylum Pseudomonadota; class Alphaproteobacteria; order Rhizobiales; family Xanthobacteraceae; genus BOG-931. The sequence goes on along the minus strand of JBAQJL010000069.1, from coordinate 48,067 downwards.
CGTACATTGCCAATGAGCCGGCGGGTGCGCGACAGCGGAAATTCGGCGTGACAGTTCGGATCCTTGAGCCGGATGACGCGCTCGCGCAGCCGCACCATGTCGTCCGCGATGGTGAACAGTGTGAAGCGCGCGTCGGCATCCGGCTTGTCGTTCGGCGGCACGTAATAGGTCGCGTCGTCGGTCAATAGCGTCAGCCATTCGTCGAGCCGCCAATTGTCGAGCAGATCGGCCTCGTGAAAGAACAGATCCTCGACTTCGGCGCGCGAGACCGTCGCGGTCACGACCTCATTCATGGCCGCGCCTCCATCAGCTCGCGCCATTTGCGCCAGAACACGCGCAGATGCCCTTCATCGGTCGCGAGCTGCGCGTCGGACGCCTTGGCCATGCCGCGCGACAGATCGGACCACGGCACTTCGCGCCACGCCGCGAAGCCGAGCTGCGCGGCCTCCAGCGCCGCCACATCGTCCGGCGTGGCGAAACCGCCCGGGCCATAGAACGTCAGGAACGCGTGCAGGCGGCGGGCGCGCTGCGCCTCGGTCTCCTCCACGGGCCCGAGCGCCCACGCGGTGACATGCATGCGGTCCGGCGCGATCGGATAGAAGTGGCGCACGGTGACGGACGAGCCATCGTTAATGACGAGATTGGGAAAGATGCACAGATTGCGGTTGGTATCGGCGACGCGGGCGGCGCGCGCCGAGCCGAGCCGCTGGACCAGTTCGTTGCGCATGGCGTCGATGTCGGCCTTGGCGTCCTCGCCATAGACGGAGATCCACTTCGCCACCGGCCGGCCGCGATAATTGGGATTGTCGGTGGTGAGATGGCCGTTGCCGAGATCGCGCCCGTAGCCGCGGGTCGGTAAGAGTTCGCCCTTCGGCGGCGTGACGTTGACGCCGGAGTTGCGCATGTAGTTCAGCCAGGTCGAGTGCGTCGAGATCAGGTGATAATCGTCGACGCTATTCTCGACCAACAATTTCCAGTTCGCCCGGATATCGTATTCCTGCGTGCCGGAGATGATCTGCATCTTGCCGGACGGCGACTGGTCGACGACGAGGTCGATGTAGTCCTTGGCGTTGCCCAGATAGCTGTCGAGATCGACCGCGTCGGCGTCGAAATTGGCAAAATAGAAGTCGCGGTACTGTTCGAGCCGCGGCACGGCGACCAGGCCCATTTCCTTCTGATCGAACGCGGCGCCATAGGCATCGGCGCCAGGCACCGATTTCAGCCGGCCGTCCGGATGATAGGTCCAGCCGTGATACATGCAGTAAAACTGCCGGGCGTTGCCTTCGCGCTCGCGGCACACCAACGCGCCGCGATGCCGGCAGCAATTGATGAGCGCATGGACCTCGCCCTCGCGGTCGCGGCAGAAGATGATCGGCCGCCCGGCCACCGGGCGCGTCTTGAAGTCGCCGGGATTCTTGAGCTCCGAGCCGTGCCCGACATAAACCCAGCAGCGGTCCAAGATGCGGCGCTTCTCCCGCTCCAGCACATCCTCGGAGACGAACACCTCGCGATTGACGAAGAAGGTCTGCTGGTCGGGATTTTCGACCACGAAATCGTGGCTGAACGGCTGGTAATTCATGAGCGGCTCCGGATTCGTCAGTCCGTCGCACATATATGCCGCGAGACGGCTAGTCGGCAATGCGCGCCGTAACAGTGAACTTCTGATGCTTGTCCTCGGGGATTAGCTTCACTCCGACCTGATACTTGAGGGCCACGTCGCGTCCCTCTCGCGCCGATTGCTGGATTGCCAGCGCGACTTCCAACGTCGCCTTACCCCAACGGCCATCGTGATTGGGCGGAACTCCCTGACGCAACCCAGCGCGCATATCATCAAGCACCTCGCGCCGCCCGGAAACACTATTACCACCTTCGATGGACCGCTCCGTCGCTCCGCGCACATCGTAAAGGATCAGACCGTCGGCCGAAGCTCGCAGTTCGCCCCGCTCGCAGGTCGCAATGGTGACGCCGAAGTGGGGTTGGTGAGGCGGTATCGCGGGTTGGCCTGAACCGTAGGCGAAAGCTTCGGTGCGGGCGCGGGTTTCATCGGCGGTCTGTTTAAGCGCGCGCCGCGCCGCACCGTTATCGATCTTCTTTGGCGCACCGCGTTCGCTGATATTGAAGTGCCATTGGTCGGAATCGAAATAATCGTAGCCGCTATAGACCAGGGAGGCCGCCGCACCATTTTCGAATTGCAAGAGTGCCGCGCAGCTGCCTTCGGTCGGCCGCGCCGGATCGAGCACGGTCGTCTGCGCCCGCACGCTGCGCACGAGCCCGCCGGCCAAAAGCCGCACGATGTCGATCTGGTGCGGCACCTGATTGAACAGGATGCCGCCACCCTGCGCGGTATCCAATTCTTCCGGCCGACGCGGACGGTAAAGGTAATTGGTGTAGTTGAACGAATGGATCAGGCCGAGGCGGCCGAAAACGCCGGATGCAATCATCGCAAACATGCAACGAACCGACGGGTCGAAGGCGTGCGTATGGCCGACGATGAGATGGACGTTCGCCTTTTCGACCGCGGCGATGATGGCGTCGCAGTCGGCGAGCGTCAGCGCCATCGGTTTTTCGAGAATGATGTGCTTGCCGTGCTCGGCCGCGAGAATGGCATGCGGCTTATGGAATTGATGCGGGGTGGCGATATAGACCACCTCGACCGCAGGATCGGCGCACAGCGCGCCGATATCCTCATAGACCTTGGCGTTGAAATCGCGCGCGAACGCCGCGCGCGGCGCGGGGTGCGGATCGGCCGCCGCCCGTAAGACGTAGCCGGGATGCGCCGCCGCGGCCTGCACCATCACCGCGCCGGCCATCCCCAGCCCAGCGATGCCGAGGCCGATGGGCGCCGGTTCGGCGGCGGGCGGCATGGCGGTCAGGCCGCCTCTCCGGCCGCGTTCTTGTCGAGATCGGCGTAGATGTCGTCGCCCTGGAGCAGGACCTTATAGGTGCGCAGCGCGAACGAGCATGGCGGTGCTTTCACCTCGCCGGTCTTCACGTCGAACGCACCGAAATGCAGGCTGCATTCGATGATGCCGTCTTCAAGCATGCCGTCGGCGAGACTCGCGGAGGCGTGCGTGCACTCGTCGTCGGTGACGTAGTACTGGCCGCCGAGATTAAATACCGCGAGCCGGCGGTCGCCGACTTCGTATGCCTTCACGCTGTCCGGCGCGATCTCAGACTGCGCGCAGACCCGGACCACCGATTCCGCCATGGGAAATGCCCTCTTATTCGCCCTCGTTACGGCTCTTATAGCGGCAGGTTGGATTTGCTTTCAATGATTGAGATCGGAGAGCCCCTGGGCAGCCCTTTCGCTGTCATAGTCCGCGAAAGCGGATGAACCAGTAATCTCGTACGCAGCTAAACTATTCGCTGTATACAGCGATCAGCGCGGCGACTACTGGATGCTCCGCCTACGCGGAGCATGACATAGGGGAGGCTCATGCAGGTCCTTGTGGTCGGCGCCGGCGTCATCGGGCTCGCGGTCGCGCGTGAAGCGGCGCTGCGCGGGCACGATGTCACCATTGCCGAAACGACGGGCGGCATCGCCAACGGCGTCTCCTCACGCAACAGCGAGGTGATTCACGGCGGCCTGTATTATCCGACCAACAGCTCGCGCGCGCATCACTGCGTGCGCGGCCGGCGGATGCTGTACGAATTCTGTGCCGGTCACGGCGTCGCGCACAGAAAATGCGGCAAGCTCATCGTCGCCACCAACGAGGCTGAACTCGCCAAGGTCGAGACCATCCGGGCGCAGGCCGAGAAGAACGGCGTCGAGAATACGCAGATGATCGGCGGCAACGCCGCGCGCGCCCTGGAGGGCGAATTGTCCTGCATCGGCGCGCTGTGGTCGCCGGAAACTGGCATCATCGACAGCCATGGCTTCATGCTGGCGCTGTGGGGCGACCTCCAGGATCGTGGTGGCATGATCGCGTTTGCGACCGCTGTTGAGCGCATGAGCTTCAAGGCGCCGTCCTGGCACGTGCGGTTCTCCGGGCGCGATGCCGGCGAGCTTGAATTCGATGCGGTGGTCAATGCCGCCGGCCTCGGTGCGCAGCCGCTGGCGCGGCGCATCGAGGGCTATCCGGCCGACAAGATCCCGCGGCTGGTGCTGGCCAAGGGCAACTATTTCGGGTTCAGCGGCCGGCCGGTATTTTCGCGGCTCATTTATCCAACGCCGGTCGACGGCGGCCTTGGCGTTCACGTCACGCTCGACCTTGCCGGACGCATGCGCTTTGGCCCCGACGTCGAGTGGATCACTCAGGAGAGCTACACGGTCGATGCGCGACGTGCGGACAGCTTTTACGACCGCATCCGCGCCTATTGGCCGACGCTGCCCGCGGACTCGCTGGTGCCGGATTATTGCGGCATCCGGCCGAAGCTGACGGGGCCGGGCGAGCCCGCCGCCGATTTCATGATCGCGCCGGAATCCGCGCACGGTATGCCGCGACTCGTCAATCTGTTCGGCATCGAATCGCCGGGGCTGACCTCCTCGCTGTCTTTGGCCGAGGAAGTCATCGGCTATCTGTCGACCTGACCGCGCAGATCCGCGACCGGCGACAGAAAGCGCGGCGGCGCGTTCGACGGCTCAACCATAATGCCGGGCGCATCGCCGGCGAGTTCGGTGCGCGGCGCCTGCGGCGAGGTCACCGAATTCAGCTGGTTCATAACGCTCGACGGATCGACCGGTGTGTACGCCGCCCCCTGCTCACCCCTGCCGGAAAAAGCCATCAGCCCCTTCTGGGTCACGACGATATCGCCCGGCCGCAATGTCGCATCGTCGGCGATGTTGAGCGGCGCGAGTCCGAACTGGTCACGCCCGTTGCAGGTGCAATTCGCCACGAGGTGCTTGCGAAACAGGAACGCATTTTCGAGCTGACCGTAGCGCGTGCCATCGCGCGCGACAGCGCCGTCGATTTGCGAGCCGAAGAACACCTCGGTCTTGCTCGCCGGACACATCGCCCGGCAGGTTTCGATCGGGGTGGCATTGGCGAGGTGCGCAATCGGAAAGCCCTCGCCGTCGCATAGCCGCACGCAGAACGCGACTGTGCGGCCGCCGATACCGTGATCGTGCACGGTCTCAGGCGAGTACTGCGCCCGCGTAGAGGCGTCGGAATTTGAACCTGCTCGCGCCGCCGGCCGGTCCCGCGGTCCGCCGAACAGAAAATCGAACAGCCCGGCGGCCAGCGCCGGACGCGGCTGGGCGACGATGATGGCACCGCATAGCGCGCCAATCATCACGGCCACGCGCCGTCCCAACCGCCTGTCATGAGGCCTGATCACAACGCCACATCCCGCCGCCGACACGCGGCGTGCACAGCGACGAACGATACTGCGGGATGGTAAATGGCGGCTTGGCGGTTATGGCAAACAATTTATGAACGCCGCGAATACCGGCCAACGAGCAGATCGAAATTCAAAAATAGCGCAGCCAGACGTAGAGCTGGCAGATCGCGATCGACACCAGCGTCATCGGCAGCCCGTAAGCCAGATAACGCACGAACGAAAAGCGAGTAGCGTTACGTTCGGCAATGCCCGCCACCGTGATATTTGCCGCCGAGCCGATCAGCGTGCCGTTGCCTCCCAGGCACACGCCGAGCGCCAGGCACCACCACAACGGCCCGATGTGCTCGGTGCCGCCATAGGCGGGCGCCGCGCTCTTGAGCAACGGGATCATCGTGGCAACGAATGGAATGTTATCGAGCAGCGCCGACAGCACGGCCGACACCCACAGGATGACGCCGCCGGCGGCCGCCATGTTGTCGCCGGTCGCCGCGACCAGCCGCTTGGCAAGCAGGTCGAGCAATCCGCTCACTTCGACGGCATGCACCAGAACAAATAGAGCCAGGAAAAAGAAGATCGTCACCCACTCGACGTCGGCGAACGTCTTGTGGACGTTTTCAGATTGTTTGGCGCTTCCTTGTCGCCAGTTATCGAGCAGCATCAGCATAGCGGCCCCAGCAAGCGCGATGGTTGCGGGCTCAAGCCGCAACGACGCGCCGAATACGAACGCCGCGAGCACGCCACCGATGACCGCAATCGATTGCCAGAGGAGCACGCGATCCGTGATCATTCCGGGCGCATTCATGCCCATCACCAGAGTGCGGCTCTCCGGCGTCGCGTGCAGCTTGCGGCCCCAGATCGCATGCACCATGAAGAGTTGCACGGCCATGACCAGGACGACGACCGGAGTGAGGTTGACCAGGAACGCATCGAAATTAAGCCCGGCCGACGAGCCGATCAGGATGTTGGGCGGATCGCCGATCAGCGTTGCGGTGCCGCCGATGTTGGAAGCAAAGATTTCGGCGAACAGGAACGGAAACGCCGGCAGATCCAATTCCTCGACAATGACGAGCGTCACGGGCGCCACGAGCAGCACCGTGCTGACGTTGTTGAGCAGCGCAGAGAGCGCGGCCGTGGTCAGCTGCAGCATGATTAGAATGCCCGCCGGACTCGCATTCGCCCGCTGCGCCGACCAGATCGCCAGAAACTGAAATGCGCCGGAGCGGCGCGCGATCGACACCAGGATCATCATCCCGGTGAGGAGCCCGATTGTGTCCCAGTTGATGCCGGCGATCGCCTGGTTCTGATCGAGCGCACCGATCACGATGACGATCACAGCGCCGATGAGCGCCACGACCGCGCGATTGATACGGTCGGCAATGACAAACGCGTAGGTCAGCGCGAGGATCGCCGCCGACGTCCACATCGGATCAAGGCCGAAGATGAGGTGCGGGGTGAACGGCGGCGTCACGGCGGGCCTCGCTCCTGCGGCTATTCGCCTAGACGCAGCGGTTGAGTGACGCAACTGAAAAAGGCAAGCTTGCCAGAGATATAGGGCGACCTAAGCTCACGCCGAGAGCCGCCGCGTCAACGAGCGGCGACAACCGGAGGATTCGATGACACTTCCCCGCAGACGCGTTCTGCAACTGGCGGCTGGCGCCGCGGCCCTTCCGGTGCTCCCGCGGCCGACTTTCGCCGACACCTATCCGTCGCGGCCGGTGCAGATGATCGTTCCGTTTCCTCCAGGCAGTTCGCCGGACATCATCGCGCGTCTTTCGGGACAATGGCTTTCGGAGCGGTTCGGCCAGAATTTCGTCATGCAGAACCGGCCGGGCGCCGGCAGCAATATCGGCACCGAGATCGTCACGCGCGCCGATCCCGACGGCTACACCATCCTGGCCGACGTCCTGAGCAACGTGCTCAATGCGTCGCTCTACCACCATCTCAGTTTCAATTTCCTGACAGACATCGCGCCGGTCGCAACGGTCGCCAACGCCCCATACGTCGTGCTGACGACAAACTCCTTGCCGGCCAAGACCGTCCCGGAACTGATCGCCTACGCCAAGGCCAATCCGGGCAAGATCAACTTCGCGTCCGGCGGCATTGGCACGGCGTCGCACATCTTTGGTCTGCTGTTCATGACAATGGCCGGAATCGAGCTGGTGCACGTCCCCTACCGCACCAATTACATGCCGGACCTGATCGGCGGCCAGGTGCAGATGGTGATCAATCCGATTCCGCAAGCGGTGGAATTCGTCAAAACCGGCAAAGTGCGCGGGCTGGCGGTGACGACGAAGGAGCGGCTGGCCGCGCTGCCCGACCTGCCGACGGTCGGCCAATTCGTGTCCGGCTATGAGGCGATAGGCTGGTATGGCATCGGTGCCCCCAAGGGCACGCCGGGCGATATTATCGAGAAGCTCAATGCCGCCGTGAACGCCGCGCTCGATCAGCCGACGCCGAAGGCGCGGCTTGCCGCGCTTGGCGTCGAGCCGATGAAAAAAACACCGACCGAGTTCGCGCAATTCATCACCGCCGAGAATGACAAATGGGGCAAGGTCATCCGCGCGGCTAACCTCAAGCTGGACTGAAATCCGTCCGGCAACATTAACGCTTCCAGAGGAGTTCAAGGTGGCCGTCCATCGCTTTCTCAACCCGCCCGCCATTCCGGCGCCGCGCGGCTATTCGCACGTCGTCGAGACCAAGGGGCCAAGCCGAACGATCTATTTCGCCGGCCAGCTCGGCATGACGCCGGACGGCAAATTCGCCGGTGCGCCGGGCGACTTCCGCGCCCAGGCGGTTCAGTGCTTCGAGAACATCAAGGCCGGGCTCGCCGCGGTCGGTGCAACCTTCGAGCACGTCGTTAAGCTCAACAATTATCTCGTCGACATGTCGCACCTGCCGCTTTATTTTGAAGTGCGCGACCGCTACGTCGACACCAAAAATCCGCCGGCCTCGACCACGATCCAGATTTCCAAGCTCGCCCGCGACGGCGCGCTTTACGAAGTCGAGGCGATCGCGGTGGTGCCGGAATAACAGTGCCTGGGAACCATCGCCGCAATCCGGTTGGCATCGCAGTGGCGCCGTGAAGCATGGCGTGCCAGCCACAACTGTTGGGCGACCTATCGCTTTCCCTGGGGCAAGTTAAGATAATGGCTATCTAATCGTTCTGCTGGGAGGACATTATGAGAAACGCACGAAACGGCTTTGTTGTGCAGGCGCTAACGGGATGCTTCGCACTTGCCTTGACGGCGACGCTGTCGCCGATTGCGGCTTCGGCACAGGGCAAGACTTACACGATGAAGATCAGCCTGCCGACACTCAACGATCCGAGCCACGTGTTTGCCAAGAACTATGCGGCCGCGCTGGAGAAGGATTCCGGCGGCCGCATCAAGCCGCAGGTTTTTCCGCTCAGTCAGCTGGGTTCCATTCCGCGGCAGATCGAAGGCACGCAATTCGGCTCGATCCAATGCGCGATCCTGCCGCCGGAATTCTTCGTCGGCGTCGACAATCGCTTCGAAGTCATGGCGGCGCCGGGTCTGGTCGGTTCGCTTGCGCAAGGCCAGCGCGTCGCCGCCGACCCGGCGGCCCTGAAGCTGATGCTCAGTCTTGGCGCCAACAAGGGCCTGCACGGCGTCGCCATGTTCATGAATGCGCCGTCCTCGGTGATTGCGAAAACGCCGATCCGGCATCTGGCGGATTTCAAGGGCAAGAAAATCCGCGTGCTCGCCTCGCCGTTTCAGATGGCGCCGATCGCCAAGCTCGGCGCAACGCCGGTCGCGATGACGCTCGCCGACGTCGTACCGGCGATGCAGCAGGGCACCATCGACGGCGCGGTCGGCGGCATCGTGGTCTTCACGCCGATGCATTTCAGCGACGCTGCGAAATACGTGACCGAGACCGGCCAGCCGGCCGTGTTCGTCATGGCCGAGGTCAACAAGGCCTGGTATGAGTCCTTGCCGCCGGATCTGCAGAAAATCGTCGACGATGACGCGGCCGCACAGCAAAAAGCGATCGGCCCGGTGGCGGAAGACATCGTCGGCAGGGCGCGCAAGGGCTGGGTCGCGGGCGGCGGCGAGCTGATCGATCTGCCGGCCGGCGAGCAGGCGCAGGTGATGAAGACATTCTCCGACGCTGTGGCTGAGGTCGCCAAGGAGAAGCCCGCGCTCTACGACGCCTACAAGGTGGTCAGCGACGCGGCCAAGCGGGTGCAGTAAGCGGAGCGGTAGATGCGCATTGTCGGGGCGATGCCCACCCGACGCGTTAATGCGCGTCGTCCCAATTGTCCGCCGCCTTGGCCTCGACGTGGAGCGGCACTGACAGCGCCAGCGCCGGCATCGCCGCGTCGCGCATCACCGCGGTGACCACCGGCAGCGTTTTGTCGACTTCTGCCTCGGGCACTTCGAAGACGAGCTCGTCGTGCACCTGCAGCAGCATCTGCGCCGAGAGCTTTTTCTTCGCGAGCGTGGCGTCCATGCGGACCATGGCGCGGCGGATGATGTCGGCGGCAGTGCCCTGCAGCCGCGCATTGATGGCGGCGCGCTCGTTGAACGAGCGGATCGAGGCGTTCGACGCCTTGATATCGGGATAGTGGCACTTGCGGCCAAACAAAGTTAGCACGTAGCCGTTCTGGCGCGCGAACGCCTTGGTTTCTTCCATGTAGTCGCGAATGCCGGGGAAGCGCTCGAAATATTTCTTGATATAGGCGCCGGCTTCCTCACGGCCGATGCCAAGCTGATTGGCAAGCCCGAAAGCGGAAATGCCGTAGATGATGCCGAAATTGATCGCCTTGGCGCGGCGGCGCACATCGGCCGGCATGTTCTTGACAGGCACGCCGAACATTTCCGACGCCGTCATGGCGTGAATATCGAGGCCGTCGCGGAACGCTTTGCGCAGCTGCTCGATCTCGGCGATCTCGGCGAGAAGCCGCAGCTCGATCTGCGAGTAGTCGGCGGAAACGAGCTTTTGGCCCTTGTCGGTGATGAACGCACGGCGAATTTTCCGGCCGTCCTCGGTACGGATCGGAATATTCTGCAGGTTCGGCTCCGATGACGACAGCCGGCCAGTGGTGGTGGCGGCAAGCGCGTAGCTCGTGTGTACGCGATGCGTGCTCGGATTGACGTAGCCAGGCAGCGCGTCCGTATAGGTCGATTTCAGCTTCGACACTTGCCGCCAGTCGAGGATCTTCTGCGGCAACTCGTGGCCTTGCTCGGCGAGTTCATCCAGAAGCCGCGCTCCGGTCGCCCACTGCCCGGTCTTGGTCTTGGTGCCGCCTGGCAGTCCCATCTTGCCGAACAGAATGTCGCCGATCTGTTTCGGGCTGCCGACATTGACGGTCTCGCCGGCAAGCCGGTTGATCTCGGCTTCAAGGCCGGCCGCCTCCTGGGCGAACTCGCCGGATAGCCGCGACAGCACGTTGCGGTCGACAGAAATGCCGCGCCGCTCCATGCGGCCGAGCACAGACAGGAGCGGCCGCTCCAGCGTCTCATAGACATTGCGCACCATCTCGGCGGCAAGCCGCGGCGACAGCGCCTGCCAGACGCGGAAGACGATGTCGGCACGCTCGGCGGAATATTCGGTGGCGCGGTCGATGCCGACGGCGTCGAAAGTGATCTTCGCCCTGCCGGCCTTGATCAATTCGTTGATGTCGATGGCGCCATGGTTGAAGGTCCGCTCGGCGAGCGACTCCAGCGCATGGCCGGCGCGGCCGGCATCGGCCACATACGACATCAGAATAATATCGTCGTAGGATTCGATCTCGATGCCGCGCTGCGCGAACATCTGCCAGGCGAATTTCAGGTCGTGGCCGATTTTGAGTACGCCCTTGTCGGTGAGGAGCGGCTTGAGCACATCGAGCACGGCGGCTTCGCCAATCTGGTCGGCAACAACGTCGCCACGGAACAGGCCGGCGCCCTCGCCGCCCTGACGGTGCGACAGCGGCACGTAGCAAGCCTCGTTTGGCCCCACCGCGAGCGCGATGCCGCACAGCTCCGCCTGCATCGGATCGAGGCTAAGCGAGGCCGCGTGCAACGCCACCGCGCCGACGTCCCACGCCCGTTGGACCCAAGCTTTGAGCCGCTCGAGGCTGCGCACGATCTCATACTGGCTACGATCGAACTTGGCGGTGCGCGCGGCCTCGCGGCGCGCGTCGGCGAGCGCCATGGGGGTCAGCACCACAGTCTGCGATGCTTCAGGGCGGCCTTGGCGCGACAGGTCGCCGGGCTGCGGCGGCCGGCCAAGCGCAAGCTGCGGCGCGGCGCCGGCCTCGCCGCCGTCATTCGACGGCGCCGCACGGTCGCTGCCTGAAAGCCGCGACGCTGCCTCGATCTGCGCCACGTCGGTGCCGGAGAATTCGGCGACGCGGCGCGTCAGCGAATTAAACTCCATCGCCTTGAGGAAGCCGATCAGCGCCTTGTAATCCGGCTCGTGCACGGCAAGATCGCCGATCGGCACATCGAGCGCAACGTTGGTGTCGAGTGTGACAAGCTTCTTCGACATCCGCGCCAACTCGGCATGTTCGATCAGCGACTGGCGGCGCTTGTCCTGCTTGATCTCGCCGGCGCGTGCGAGCAGCGTTTCCAGATCGCCGTATTCGCCGATCAGCTGCGCCGCGGTCTTGACGCCGATGCCGGGCACGCCCGGTACGTTGTCGGTGGAATCGCCGATCAGCGACTGCACTTCGATGACCTTCTCGGGCGGCACGCCGAATTTCTCGATCACCTCGGCCCGGCCGATAGTCTTGTCCTTCATGGTGTCGAACATCGTGACGCTGTCGCTGACGAGTTGCATCAGATCCTTGTCGGACGACACGATGGAGGTCTTGGCGCCGGCTTCGGATGCGAACCGCGCATAGGTGGCGATCAGGTCGTCGGCCTCGAAGCCGCTCTGTTCCAGGCAGGGCAGGTCGAACGCATGCACTGCCTCGCGGATGAACTTGAACTGGGGAATGAGATCGTCGGGCGGGTCGGGCCGGTGCGCCTTGTAATCGGGATACATCGTGGTGCGGAAGGTCTTTTCCGATTTATCGAACACCACGGCGAGATGGGTCGGCTTGTCCTCCGGCTTCATGTCGCGCAGCAGCTTCCACAGCATGTTGCAGAAACCGAACACGGCGTTGAGCTGCAGGCCGTCCGATTTGCGCGTAATCGGCGGCAGCGCGTGATAGGCGCGAAACACGTAGCCGGAACCGTCGACCAGAAAGACGTGATCGCCCTTCTTCAGGGCGCTCGCCGCGGGCGGCGACTTCGGCGCTTGGAGCGCTTTGGCGGAAGCTTTTTGTGCTGTGGGCATACCGCCGATAATATAGGGTTTTGGCGTCATTCCGGAAGCCGCCAAGCGGCTGTCCGGAATCCATAATCACAGTCTGTGCAGAACTGGCGCTGTAAGTTTGACGATTCCTCCACCGCTTCCGATCGACGCTGCGCTGCCGGACTTGCAGGCAGCCTTGCGCGCGCACCACGCCGCGGTCCTGGTTGCGCCGCCGGGCGCCGGCAAGACGACGCGGGTGCCGCTGGTGCTCGCCGGCGAAGACTGGGCCAAGGGGCGGCGCATCCTCGTTCTCGAACCGCGCCGGATTGCAGCGCGCGCGGCGGCCGAACGCATGGCGCAGACCTTGGGCGAACGCGTCGGCGACAGCGTCGGCTTGCGGGTCCGATTCGGCTCCAAGGTGTCGCGCAGGACCCGCATCGAGATCATCACCGAAGGCATTTTCACACGCCTCATACTCGACGATCCGATGCTCGACGGCGTCGCCGCGGTGCTGTTCGATGAGTTCCACGAACGCTCGCTCGACGCCGATCTAGGCTTGGCGCTGGCGCGCGACGTGCAGACCGGGTTGCGCGAGGATCTGCGTCTCCTGGTGATGTCGGCGACCATCGACGGCGCGCGCGTGGCGGCATTGCTGGGCGACGCCCCGGTCATCGCGAGCGAAGGCCGCGCGTTTTCGGTCGAGACGCGCTATGCGGGCCGCGATACGCGGCCGATCGAGCCGCAAATGGCCGACACGATCATGCGGGCGATGCGCGCCGAGTCCGGCTCGCTGCTCGCGTTCCTGCCGGGGACGGCCGAAATTCGCCGCACCGAAAAGCTGCTCGAAGGCCGCACCGATGCGGCGACCGACATTGCCCCGCTCTATGGCGCGCTCGACGCCGACGAGCAGGACCGCGCCATAGCCCCTGTCGCGCCCGGCCGACGCAAGATCGTGCTCGCGACCGCCATCGCCGAAACCTCGATCACGATCGAGGGCGTCCGCGTTGTCGTCGACAGCGGGCTCGCCCGCGTGCCGCGCTACGAACCTGATGTCGGCGTCACCCGGCTCGAAACCGTGCGGGTGTCGCGCGCGGCGGCTGACCAGCGTCGCGGCCGCGCCGGGCGAACCGAGCCAGGCGCCTGCTACCGCCTGTGGGATGAGCCACAGACCGCCTCGCTCGAACCGTTTGCCCGCCCCGAAATCCTCGCCGCCGATCTTTCGTCGTTCGCGCTCGATCTGGCCGCGTGGGGCGCGGCGCCCGACAAGCTCGCATTTCTCGATCCGCCGCCGCGCGCCGCCTTGACCGAAGCGCACGCGCTCCTGCGCGAACTCGGCGCCATTGGCGGCGACGGCCGTATTACCGAGAAAGGCAGGCGGCTGCGCAAACTGCCGCTGCCGCCGCGGCTTGCCCGCATGGTGCTGGAAGCTTCGTCGGAACGTTCGGCGCGCACGGCCGCGCGGATCGCCATGGTGATCACCGAGCGGGGGCTCGGCGGCAACGATGTCGATCTGCGCCACCGCCTCGACAGCTTTCGCCACGATCGTTCGCAGCGCGCCGACACAGCTCGCAAGATGGCCAGGGACTGGGCGTTCGTCGTCGGACCTGCCGAATTTGATGAAAGCCGCAGGAGCGGGACGCCGCATCTCTCGCTTATCGAGAAGCCGGATGAAGAGCACGGCGCGCTGCTTGCGCTCGCCTATCCGGAACGCATCGCCAAGAGCCGCGGCGGCGGCACGGGCGCCTTTCTGCTGGTCAATGGACGCGGCGCGCAGATCGATCCGGCCTCCCCGCTCGCCCGCGAGCAGTTTCTCGCCGTCGCGGAGCTGACCGGCAGGGCGGCGGCCGGCCGCATTCTGCTCGCGGCGCCGATCACGCTTGCCGGCATCGAGGCGCGTTTCGGCGACCGCATCGAGACGCGCGATGAGATCACATTCGATCCGGCGAGCACGAGCCTGCGCGGGCGAAAGAGCCGCCGGCTTGGCGCGCTGGTGCTGTCCGAGCAGCCGATGGCGATCGCACCGGGCGATGAAAGCGCAAAAAAACTTGCGGCCGGCATCGCCGTGCTCGGCGTCGGCCGTCTGCCGTGGAGCAAGGCGCTTCGCCAATGGCGCGACCGCGTCATGTTCCTGCGCGCCAGCGAGGACGAGCAATGGCCCGACCTGTCGGACGACGCGCTGGCACAATCCATCGACGGGTGGCTGATGCCGTCGCTCACCGACAAGACGGCGCTCGCCGAAATCACGGCCGACGAGCTTTCGACCGCCTTGCACGCGCTGCTGTCCTGGCCGCTGCCTCGCCGGCTCGATGCCGAGGCGCCGATGCATTTCGAAGCACCGACCGGCACGCATGTGCCGATCGACTACGAAGCCGAAGGCGGCCCCAAAATCGCAATCCGCGTGCAGGAGCTGTTCGGCTTGAACAGCCATCCGGCCATCGCCGGCGGAAAGGTGCCGCTCGTGGTCGAACTCCTCTCGCCGGCGCACCGGCCGGTGCAGACCACGCGCGACCTGCCGGGCTTCTGGCGCGGCAGTTACGCCGCGGTCCGCGCCGAAATGCGCGGGCGCTATCCAAAGCATCCGTGGCCCGACGATCCGCTCGCCGCCAGTCCGACGCGCCGCGCCAAACCTCGCAATTCATAAAGCCTCGCAATTCATAAAGTCTCGCAATTCATAAAATTTGAACAAAGGTTTTACCGCGCCGCTTACCGAGCGCATGCAAATCCCGGCTGCCATAACGACGGTTTAGCGGCTTCTTTCGCCCCGCGGTGCTCAGATGCCGCGGCACCGTTCGCGCCAGGATTTGCACCATGCGTTTCGTCATCACGTTTGCAGCGGTTGCGGTTGTCGCCGGAGCGATCATTCCCCGCTATGCCGACCACATGAAAGGCCGGGCAGCGCCTTCGACCGCCTCGGTGCAAGCGGCGGCGCCGACCCGCACGCCGGCCGCGCCGAGTTCGGTCATCGTTTCCCGCGACACGTTCGGCCGCTTTCGTGCCGACGGCCGCATCGACGGGCGCGAGCTGCAATTCACCGTCGACACCGGCGCCACGATCGTTGCGCTGACTGCCGACGACGCGGCGCAACTCGGCATCCATCCGGCCGCCACCGAATATACGATGCTGATCAGCACCGCGAACGGCACCGTGCGCGCCGCACCGACCACTCTCGACATGATCGAAGTCGGCGACATCATGGTGCATGACGTCGCCGCCGTGGTGATGCCGAACGGCGCGTTGAGCGACAACCTGCTCGGGCTGTCGTTTCTGTCGCGGCTGCGTCACTTCGAATTCAGCGATGGCAAGATGATGCTGGAACAATGACGCCGTCATTCCGGGGCCGAGCGCAGCGAGGAGCCCGGAATCCATAGCCATCATCAGTGCAGTTACTGTCTCAGCCGTCAAACTGCGAACGTCTGTGATTATGGATTCCGGGCCCGCGGGCTCCGCCCGCGTCCCGGAATGACGGCCACGCAACCATTTCGGTTTTTCGCCGTTTACGCTATTGCTGTACGGTAGCTCCCACCGATTGCACCGAGATGTTTCCCAAACCAAAGCCTTCGCTCAAGCCCAACACCTACGCCTATGAATCCGAGCCGATGGTCAAAGCCACTGGCTTTCGCGAGTACGACGCGCGCTGGCTGTTCGGCAGCGAAATCAACCTGATGGGCGTCGAGGCGCTCGGGATCGGGCTCGGCACCTTGATCCATGAACTCGGCGTCAAACCGCGATTCGTCACCGGGCACGATTTCCGCTCGTACTCCGCGTCGATCAAGATGGCGCTGGTGAACGGGCTTATTGCTTCCGGCTGCGAGGTGCAGGACATCGGCCTCGCGGTGACGCCGATGGCCTATTTCGCGCAATTTGCGCTCGACGTGCCGTGCGTCGCCATGGTCACCGCGTCGCATAACGACAACGGCTGGACCGGGGTGAAAATGGGCGCTAACCGGCCGCTCACCTTCGGCCCTGACGAGATGACGCGGCTCAAGGACATTGTGCTCAACGGGCGATTCAAGATGAGGGCGGGCGGCGCTTATGCATTCGTCGAGAACTTTCCTGAAAAATACATCGCCGATCTGACTGACCGGCCGAAGTTCAAGCGTCACCTCAAAGTGGTCTGCGCCTGCGGCAACGGCACTGCCGGCGCGTTCGCGCCCCGGGTGCTGGAAAAGCTCGGCTGCGAGGTCATACCGCTCGACTGCGAGCTCGATCACACTTTTCCGAATTATAATCCCAACACCGAAGACATGAAGATGCTGCACGCCATGCGCGACGCGGTGCTCGCGCACAAGGCCGACGTCGCGCTCGGCTTTGACGGCGACGGCGACCGCTGTGGCGTGGTCGACAACGAAGGCGAGGAGATTTTCGCCGACAAGGTCGGCGTCATGCTGGCGCGGGATATTTCCGCCAATCATAAGGGCGCGATATTCGTCGCCGACGTGAAGTCGACGGGCCTGTTCATGACCGACCCGGTGCTCATCAAAAATGGCGCCAAGACGGATTATTGGAAGACCGGCCACTCCTACATGAAGCGCCGCGTCAATGAGATCGGCGCTATCGCCGGTTTCGAAAAATCCGGACACTTCTTCTTCAACAAGCCGTTCGGCCGCGGCTACGACGACGGCCTGATTTTTGCTTCGGCGGTCTGCGACATGCTCGATCGCAATCCGGGAAAGAGCATGGCGGATTTAAAGAACGCGCTGCCGAAAACCTGGTCGTCGCCGACCATGTCGCCGCATTGTCCGGATGAGATCAAGTATTCTGTGGTCGACGAGGTGGTGAAGCATTTCGAAGCGGAAAAGAGCAAAGGCGGCAAGGTCGCGGGCCAGCCAATTCGCGATCTCGTCACCGTCAACGGCGTGCGAGTCACGGTCGAGGACGGCACCTGGGGGCTGGTGCGCGCCTCCTCCAACAAACCGGAACTTGTTGTCGTCGTCGAAAGCCCGGTCTCGGAGGCGCGCATGCGCGATATGTTCAAATCGGTCGACGCCGTGCTGCGCACCCACAAGGACGTCGGCGAATATAACCAGACGATCTGACCGTCAGCGCGCTGGTTTCGATCGGCGGCGCAGTCGACTTGAACCGTCGATTTGCGCCGCCGAGCGCATTCGTTATTCCGGCTGTTGGTACGCGACGATCTTCCAATTGCCGTCAGCCATCATTGCGTAGCAGAGCCGCTCGGGCCTCAGCGGCCGCGTGATCATAGCCGGGATCCACCCGGCCTTGCCTGACGGCAACAACACTTTGTAATTCGTCGGCACCGCAGAGTCGTCATTCGACTGCGGAAAGTGGTCGAGCACGGGCATCGCTATCTTGCCGACCTGGCCAACGACCGCTCCACCCTTGGGATTTACGGTCACAGCCATGTCGCCGAGCGTGAAGTACCACTCGATCGAATCGCCGCCGCCGAGCTTCTGGTTGGCTTGATCGAATACGTCGTAATCGACGACGGTCGCCGCCACCGGGCCGCACACGAGTGTGTCATTCACCTTCTGGAAATCTTTATTGTCGGCGAAGTCATACAGCGATTCCCAGTATGGCCCGTCCTTGACGCCGCCGTCGGCATGCTTGCCCGCCGCGCGGAACCCGAACGCCACCTTGAAGTTCTGCAACGCGTCACCGCCGTATTCGAACTGGCCGGAGATCGCGCCGTCTTGGGTCCACACGAAATTCGGGCCCACGAGGAAAGACACCGCCTGCGTGTTCTTCTTTTCGATAGCATCGTACAGCGTCTTCTGCATCCTCAGGAAACCCGCGTCGGGTTTGAAGAGTTCCGGCACCTGCACCTTCACTTCCGGATAAGGCACCTGCTTTATCTCATCGGCCGATGCGGCGGCGGCCGTCGCCAGTAAAGTGATTGCCGCGGCAGTAACAGTCCAGTGTCGCATGTCGCTCCCCTTCGTTTGAGTAGTCCGTCTTACACTTCCTGGTACACGTCGATCTCCGGCGCTCCGGGCAGCATTGCTCGCCATGCCTGCAAATAGGTTTGCATGCGCACGTCACTGGCAATTCGCTGCCGGTTCAACTCCCAGCCTTCCTGAGCCTCGTATTCGATCTCCTGCACGAATTTGGCGGGATCGTCGACGTTCTGCAAGAGCCTCACCTGTGCGTTGCCGAACACCTGATAGAACGGCGCGGCGGCCTTGATCATGGCGGCGAGTTGCCCCGAATCGGTGGCGGGAAGCGTGAATCGCAGCTGCAGCGTCCGCTTGACCTTCGCACCGTCATTGGCCATTGCCAGGATCCTTGTTTGCAGATGAAGCTTACCTATCCGGCGCCGCTTTCCGGGATCGCATTCTATTTGAACGTCGCACGAAACGGATGCGCCGGATAGACGCCAAGAATCTTCAGGCTCTTTGGGCGCGAGAAGAATTCCAATTCTTCCAACGCCAGCGCCAGCGGACGCTCGTCGGGATGCCCTTCGACATCGGCATAGAACTGCGTCGCCGCAAACACACCGTTGACCATGTAGCTTTCGAGCTTGGTCATGTTGATGCTGTTGCTGGCGAAGCCGCCGAGCGCCTTGTAGAGCGCGGCCGGGATGTTGCGCACCTCGAACAGGAACGTGGTCACCACCGGCTTGCCGCGTTTCGCCCATTTCGGCTTGCGCGACAGCACGACAAAGCGCGTGGTGTTGTGTTTGGCGTCCGCCACATCTCTTTTCAGGATGCGCAGCCCGTAGATTTTCGCCGCCAGCGCGGTCGCCAACGCCGCGCGCGTGGTGTCGCCCGCCTCCGCTACTTCGCGCGCCGCGCCGGCCGTGTCGGCCGCGACTACAGCCTTGATGCCGAGCTTGCGGATGATGTTGCGGCACTGACCGAGCGCGTGCACGTGGCTCTCGACCGTCTTGATTGTCTTGAGACTGGCGCCTCGTGTCGCCATCAATTGATGCTGCACCGGCAGAAACCATTCGGCGACGACATGCAGCCCCGATCGCGGCATCAGGTGATGAATATCCGCCACCCGGCCGGCGACTGAATTGTCGATTGGGATCATCGCCAGCACCGCCCGGCCGGTACGCACCGCCGCGAACGCATCCTCGAATGTCGGACAAGGCAACGGCTCGTGGCCCGGATAGGCCTCCATGCAGGCGATGTGCGAGTTGGCGCCCGGCTCACCCTGGAACGCGATTTTGCGCGACTTCTTCATGCTCGATTCGTTAGCACGGCCCGCGCCGTTTCCAAATCCGCCGGCGTGTCGACACCCAGCGGCACGCTGGCGACGATCGCCGCATCGATGCGCATGCCGGCTTCGAGCGCCCGCAGCTGCTCGAGGCGCTCGCGCCGCTCCAGCGGCGAGGGCGGCAGCGCGACAAACCGCTCCAGCGCGGCGCGGCGGAAGGCATAGAGGCCGATGTGATGATAGAGCGGCCCCTCGCCGGCCGGCGCGCTCGCGCGCGTGAAATAGAGCGCGCGCAGCCGGTCCGGACCTACTGGAGTACCAACCACCTTGACCACGTTCGGATCGCCGCGCTCGTGCGCTTTGACGATCTCGGCAGCCAGCGTGGCGATATCGACCGAGCGGTCGGACAACAACGCGGCCGCCGCCGCAAGATCGGCGGGCTTGAGCGTCGGCAGGTCGCCCTGCACGTTGACGACAATATCCGCGCGCCGCGCCGGGTCGGCCTCGCGCAGCGCTTCATGGATGCGATCGGTTCCCGAAGCGTGATCGCCGCGGGTTATCGTCGCACGGCCGCCGGCCTTTTCCACCGCCGCGGCGACCGCGGGCGAATCGGTAGCGACCCACACCGGGCCGACATTCGCCTCCAGCGCGCGTCGCCAGACGTGCACGATCATCGGCTCGCCGGCGATATCGGCAAGCGGCTTGCCGGGCAGCCGGGTCGAGGCCATGCGGGCCGGAATTAAAATCAGGACATCAGGCATTCGCTGCGCCAGCCGAAGGTACTTATACGGGTTGCAAGGCGCGCGGCAAACCGGCTATCTGTGCGCACACTTCCTGCCCCCTCGGAGCCTCTCGGCAATGGATTCGTTCGAACTCAATAAGGTTCTCGGCGCCCTGCTCGGAACCTGCATGGTGCTGCTTGCCGTTCACCTCGCCACGGGCGCCATCTTCGCGACGCCCGTGCCGGCCAAGCCCGGCTATGTCATCGAGGTCAAGCAGGAAGGCACCGCGAAGCCGAGTGGCGGCGCGGCGGCGCCGGCCGAGCAACCGATCGAGACGCTTCTTGTCAGCGCGAACACCAAGAATGGCCAGGAGACCGCGAAGGAATGCGAGCTGTGCCACAATCTCGGCAAGGGCCAGGGCGCCAAGATCGGCCCCGATCTCTACGGCGTGGTCGGGCGGCCGGTGGCAACGGAAGCAGGCTTCGGCTATTCCGCACCGCTCAAAGCCAAGGGCGGCACCTGGACCTTCGATGCGCTCAATAAGTGGCTGACCAATCCGCGCGCCGACGTGCCGGGCACGCTCATGACGTTCGCGGGTATCTCGAATGCGCATCAGCGCGCCGACGTGATCGCTTACCTCAACTCGAACTCCGATAAGCCGCTGCCGCTGCCCAAGGCCGCTGAAGCCAAGCCCGCCGGCGGCGCCCCAGCGAGCGCTTCGGCTGGTGCGAAACCGCCGGCACCCGCCGCCGCGGCACCCACTGCGCCCGCACCGGCCGGGCCCGCTGCCACTGCGCCAACAGCACCGGCGCCAACAGCACCGGCGCCAGCAACCCCGGCGAAGTAGCCGCTCGCTTTTCCTGGCTCGACGATTGATCCGCTCCGCACGCGGTTGTGAAGCGCATTTCGTCGCGCGAAGTGCCGGCGTGCTGGCGCCGCAATCGAAAACCACATAATGAGCGGCTCGGCCACAGCGCCGCTTCCGCGGCGGCGCCCGGCTGATGAACTGCCGTGGAGCGCCCGTTGAATCGCCGATCATTGCTGAAATCCGCCGCGCTGGCGTCTGCCACGCGCGTCCTGCCTCTGCCGGCCTTTGTGACCCACGCCGCCGCACAGCCGACGGCACCGAACCACATACCGAATCAGACTTGGCGGCACGGCGCTTCGCTCTACGGCGACTTGAAATATCCGGCAGGATTCAAGCAGTTCGACTACGTCAACGCCAATGCCCCGAAGACCGGCACCGCGCGGCAGATCGCCATCGGCACCTTCGACAGCTTCAATATGATCGTGGCCGGCGTCAAAGGCGTCGTCGCCATGGGAATCACGCTGATCTACGACACGCTGCTCGCCAGCTCGCTCGACGAAGTGGCGAGCGGATATGGGCTGGTCGCGGAGGCGGTGAGCTATCCCGACGACTTTTCCTCGGTTTCGTATCGGCTCCGCCGGGAAGCAAAGTGGCATGACGGCAGTCCGGTCACCGCCGACGACGTGATCTTTTCGCTCGGCGCATGGAAAAAATACAGTCCACAGCTCGCCGCCTATTACCGGCACGTCGTCAAGGTCGAGAAAAGCGGCGACCGAGAACTGACTTTCAGTTTCGACGGTCCGGGCAACCGCGAACTGCCGCAGATCGTCGGCGAACTGACGATTCTGCCGAAGCTGTGGTGGGAAGCTGCCGACAAAAACGGCAAGAAACGCAGCGTCGGCGACACGACGCTCGAGCCGCCGCTCGGCAGCGGCCCCTACCGCATCAAGAGTTTTTCACCCGGCCGCGAAGTCGTTTATGAGCGGGTGAAAGATTATTGGGCCCGCGATCTCAATGTGCGGATCGGCCGCGACAATTTCGACGAACTGCGCTTCGAATATTTTCGCGACGGCACGGTCGCGCTGGAAGCGTTCAAGGCCGACACCATCGATTGGCGGGTCGAGAACAGCGCCAAGAACTGGGCCACCGCCTACGATTTCCCGGCTGTCACCCAGAAGCGCGTCATCCTCGAGCAGTTTCCCCAGAACAGCCTCGGCATCATGCAGGCTTTCGCCTTCAACGTCCGCCGCGACAAGTTCAAGGACCCGCGGATACGGCTCGCGTTCAATTACGCGTTCGACTTCGATGAGATGAACAAACAGATTTTTTTCGGCCAATACACTCGTATCGCCAGTTATTTCGAGGGCACCGATCTCGCGGCCACCGGGCTGCCTACCGGCCGCGAGCTGGAAATCCTCCAGACGGTACGCGATAAGGTGCCGCCCGAAGCTTTCACGACGCCCTATACCAACCCGACCGGCGGCAATCCGAACGCGGTGCGCGACAATCTCCGTCAGGCCGTGCGCCTTCTGCACGAGGCCGGCTACGAGATTCGTGACGGGCGTCTCGTCAACAGCAAGACCGGCGAACCTTACGCCGTCGAATTTCTAACCGAGGATCCGGCTTTTGAGCGCGTCTTCCTGTTCTACAAGCCCGCACTTAGTCGGCTCGGCATCACGGTCACGGTTCGCACCATCGACGACGCCCAATACGAGAACCGGCTGCGCGATTTCGATTTCGACATCATCACTCAAGGCTGGCCGGAATCGCTTTCGCCGGGCAACGAGCAGCGCGGCTACTGGGGTTCTCAGGCAGCCGATGAGCCGGGTTCGTTCAATCTGATCGGCATCAAAAATCCGGCGGTCGACGCGCTTATCGATCAGGTGGTCTTCGCCAAGAGCCGCCCCGATCTGGTCGCCGCCACCAAGGCGCTCGATCGCGTTTTGCTGTGGAATCATTATGTCGTACCACAATGGACATATCCCTACGTGCGCACTGCCCGCTGGGATCGTTTCGGCCGACCCGACCCGATGCCCAAATACGGCATGGAGGCTTTTCCCACAGTGTGGTGGTGGGATGCGGCGAAGGCAGCGAAGACAGGAACCAAATCGTGATTCGCGTGACCGCGCCGATGCGGACTCAATCGTGCGATGCTTAAGCTCACGCGCCGGCGCGTTCTCGAGGCGTCCGCCGCAGCTGCCCTGGCGAGCACGGCGCGCGGCGAAGCGTCGTCCGCGGACGCTGCCGACGCGATCGAGTCGCACGGCATGTCCGCATTCGGCGATCTCGCCTATCCGGCCGATTTCCGGCAGTTTCGCTATGTCAATCCGAATGCCCCGAAGGGGGGCACCTTTTCTCAGATCGGCCCGGACCGGCTGTACAACCAGAATTTTCTGACCTTCAATTCGTTGAACAGTTTTATTTTGAAAGGCGACGCCGCGCAGGGCATGCAGTTGACCTTCGCGACGCTCATGGCGGCGTCGGGCGACGAACCGGACGCGATGTATGGTCTTGCCGCCACAAAGGTGCGCCGTTCGACCGACGGCCTGACCTACACGTTTCTTATTCGGCCGGAAGCCAAATTCCACGACAATTCGCCGCTGACCGCGCAGGATGTTGCGTTTTCGCTGACCACCCTCAAGGCGCAAGGTCATCCGCTCATCACGCAGTTACTGCGCGACATGCTTGGCGCCA
This sequence comes from Xanthobacteraceae bacterium, assembly GCA_049300295.1. Lineage (GTDB taxonomy): Bacteria > Pseudomonadota > Alphaproteobacteria > Rhizobiales > Xanthobacteraceae > BOG-931. The sequence continues at coordinate 24,202 of JBAQJL010000069.1, read as the reverse complement.
AGGCGGACGATGACCACAGCGTCACCGTGACGTTTGCGCCCAAGCGCGCACGCGATGTGCCGCTATTCGTCGCCGGGCTGCCGATTTTTTCGAGTACTTATTACACGACGAAAAAATTCGATGAATCGACGCTCGATCCGCCGCTCGGCTCCGGCGCCTATAAGGTCGGCCGTTTCGATGCGGGACGATATATAGAATACGATCGCGTCACGAATTGGTGGGGCGCTGACCTGCCGGTGTCCCGCGGCCAGAACAATTTCGACACCTTGCGCTTCGAATATTACCGCGATCGCGAGGTCGGCTTCGAAGGCTTTACCGCCAAATCCTATCTGTTTCGCGAGGAATTTACGTCGCGAATCTGGAAAACGCGCTACGACTTTCCGGCGATGCGCGACGGCCGCGTCAAGACCGACACCATCCCGGATGACACGCCATCCGGCGCGCAGGGCTGGTTCATCAACACGCGGCGCAAGAAATTCGCCGACAGGCGGCTACGCGAAGCCCTTAACAACGCCTTCGATTTCGAGTGGACCAACAAAACCGTCATGTACGGCTGCTATGAACGCACCGTTTCGGTGTTCCAGAATTCCGAGATGATGGCGAAGGATAAGCCGAGCGCGGCTGAGCTGAAGCTGCTCGAGCCGTTCCGCGGTCGCGTGGCCGACGAAGTGTTCGGCGAGCCGTACATTCCGCCGGTCACCGACGGCTCCGGCAACGACCGCACCATCCTGCGCAAGGCTGTCGAGCTGCTTGCGGCCGCCGGCTGCGCCGTCAAGGACGGCAAACGCGTGCTGCCGAGCGGTGAGCCTTTCACCATCGAGTTTCTGCTCGACGAGCCGACGTTTGAGCCGCACCATTTGGCGCTGATCAAGAACCTCGCAATTCTGGGTATCGCCGGCAGCATCCGACTGGTCGACCCGGTGCAATACCGCGCCCGCCTCGACGATTTCGACTTCGATATTACGGTCGAGCGGCTCAGTTTTTCGGCCACGCCCGGGGATTCGCTGCGCTCGTACTTTTCGTCGCAGGCCGCGGCGCTGAAGGGGTCGAACAATCTCGCCGGCATCGCCGACCCCGTGGTCAATGCCTTGATCGAGTCCGTTATCGCCGCGGATACCCGCCCGGCGCTCGTGACCGCCTGTCGCGTGCTGGACCGGGTCATCCGCGCCGGCCGCTATTGGATTCCGCAGTGGTACAAGGCGACGCACTGGATCGCCTATTGGGACGTGTTCGGCCGCCCACCGGCGCAACCGCGCTATGCCCGCGGCATCCCGGATACCTGGTGGTACGACGCCGCCAAAGCTGCGAAACTTGAACAAAAGGGCTAGTGGTCCGATTCCAACATTCGCTACCGGAGTTTGTTGCCGCTATGCGATAAGACGTAAATGCCGGGCGCGCGACCGGGAACAACAGACGCACAGATCGACACCACAGCATGAGCGCCTACATCGTCCGCCGCCTTCTGTTCATGATCCCGACCATCGTCGGCATCATGCTGGTATCGTTTGTGGTTGTGCAGTTCGCCCCGGGTGGGCCGGTGGAACGCGTGATCGCCCAGCTTTCCGGCCTCGAGACCGGCGCGACATCCCGCGTCTCGGGTTCCTCCGGCGGTGACTTCGCGGGGCGCGCCGGCCTTCCAGGCGGCGCGCAAGGCGGCATGAGTTCAAAATATCGCGGTGCGCAGGGGCTCGACCCGGCTTTCATTAAGAGTCTGGAGAAGCAGTTCGGTTTCGACAAGCCGGCCTACGAGCGCTTTTTCATTATGATGTGGAACTACGCGCGCTTCGATTTCGGCAAAAGCTATTTCCGCGACGTGAGCGTGATCGACCTGATCGGCGAGAAACTGCCGGTCTCGATATCGCTCGGCATCTGGATGACGCTGTTGAGCTATCTGATCTCGATTCCGCTCGGCATCCGCAAGGCGGTAAAGGATGGCACGCAGTTCGACATGTGGACATCGAGCGTGATCATCGTCGGTTACGCCGTCCCCGGATTTTTGATCGCGATCCTGCTCATCATTCTGTTTGCCGGCGGTTCGTTCTGGCAGATCTTTCCGTTGCGCGGGTTGACGTCGGACGGCTGGTCGCAATTTCCCTGGTGGGAGAAGATACTCGACTATTTCTGGCACCTGACGCTGCCGATCATTTCCATGGGGTTGGCGGCTTTCGCCACCATGACGCTGCTCACCAAGAACTGTTTTCTCGAAGAACTGCGCAAACAATACGTGCTCACGGCCCGCGCCAAAGGCTGCTCGCAGCACCAGGTGCTCTACGGTCACATTTTCCGCAACGCCATGCTGCTCGTCATTGCCGGCTTTCCCAGCGCCTTCGTCAGCGCATTCTTTGCCGGCTCGCTATTGATCGAGACGATCTTTTCCTTGAACGGACTCGGCCTCTTGAGCTTCGAAAGCGTGCTCAATCGCGATTATCCGGTGGTGTTCGCCAACATCTATATATTCGCGCTCATCGGGCTGGTGGTGACGCTGATTTCCGACCTGACCTACACGCTGATCGACCCGCGGATCGATTTCGAGACGCGGGAGGTGTGAGGTGGATGTCCACGCGCCACGCGAACCAGCGATCGCCCCCTCGGTCGAGGCACGGGTGCAGTCGCCCGAACTGACGCCCGACATCGAGCCGACTGGCCCGCTCGCGGCCGCCGCACCGCCGGGACGCTACGCGCTCTCGCCGATCAACGCCCGCCGTTGGCGCAATTTCAAAGCCAACCGGCGCGGCTACTGGTCGTTGTGGGTCTTCCTCGTCCTGTTCGTGATCTCGCTGTTTGCCGAACTCATCGCCAACGACAAGCCGATCTACATCCACGTCGACGGCAAGAACTACTTTCCTGTGTTCGTCACTTATCCTGATACCGATTTCGGCGACGTGTTCGGCACCGCCGCCGACTATCTCGATCCGCATCTGCAGCAATATCTCGCCGAGCGTCACGCCTTCGTGGTGTGGCCGCCGATCCCATTTTCCTACGGCACCATCGTCAGTCGGCCGCCGTCGCCGTTTCCGTCCAAGCCGACATGGCTCTTGAGCAAACACGATTGCGAGTTCGCCGCCAAGAACGGCTACGGTCAATGCGGCACACTGCAATACAACTGGCTCGGCACCGACGACGTCGGCCGCGATGTGCTGGCGCGGCTGATCTATGGTTTCCGTGTCTCCGTGCTGTTCGGACTGATCCTGACCATCGTGTCGTCGATAATCGGCGTGGCCGCCGGCGCCGTGCAGGGCTTTTTCGGCGGCTGGACCGATCTGTTGTTCCAGCGTTTCATCGAGATCTGGACCTCGGTGCCGGAACTTTATCTGCTGCTGATCATCTCCTCGGTGCTGGTGCCCGGCTTCTTCGTCCTGCTCGGGATTTTGCTGCTGTTCTCCTGGACGCGGCTCGTCGGGCTCGTCCGCGCCGAGTTTTTGCGCGGGCGCAATTTTGAATACATTCTGGCGGCGCGGGCGCTCGGCGTGTCAACCCGGGTCATCATGTTTCGGCATCTTTTGCCCAACGCCATGGTAGCGACACTCACTTTCCTGCCGTTCATCATGTCATCATCGGTGATGACGCTCACCGCGCTCGACTTTCTCGGCTTCGGTCTGCCGCCCGGGTCGCCGTCGCTCGGTGAATTGCTGTCGCAGGGCAAGGCCAACGTGCAGGCGCCATGGCTCGGCCTGACCGGTTTCTTCGCCGTCGCCATCATGCTGTCGCTCCTGATTTTCATCGGCGAAGCGGTGCGCGACGCCTTCGATTCGCGGAAGACGTTCGCATGACCGCGTGCTATACTGCTCGATGAGGCAAACACATGAACAAGATCATCCGCGAGCATTATCCGGCTGCGCAATTGCCGGAAGATTTGCGGCCTAACGAAGACCCAAATGCCCGGGTCACGGTCATTATCGAAGAAGAAGAGCAACGGCCCGATCGTGTGCTCTCGCTCGAAGATATTTGGGCGATGCGGGAACGCCCCTTCCGCACCAAAGAGGAGATAGATTCCGAGATACGCCGCCAGCGAGACGAGTGGGATGACTGATCCGGCGAGCCCACCGCGCGTCTATGTCGATGCCAATCCGTTTATTTATTTCATAGAAGGCGAGGAAACGGTCGCCAGTAGTCTTAGACGTTTTTTCGACGCGTTGGCACGCAAACCGGGATTCGCCGCCGCGAGCGAATTGACGTTGGCGGAAGTCCTGCCAAAAGCGAAGCCGGCGGCCCGCCGAAGCTATTTCAGCTTGATTGTTTGGAGCCGCCTGTTTGATCTTCAACCCGTGGCGCGCGCGGTCCTGATCGATACGGCCGACTATCGCCGAGCCACGACACGCACTTTGGCGGACGGACGACACGTCATGCCGAGCCTGCCCGACGCGATCCACGTCGTGACGGCAATTCAAAGCCGATGCCGCGCGATTCTCTCCGCGGATAACGGCTTGAAAGCACCTGAGGGAATGACGACCTACCGGCCGGACGAAGCGGGCATTGAAGCTCTTTTGCGGGAGATGGCATGACCGCCGATCCCCTTCTCTCTATTCGCGACCTTTCGGTTGCCTTCCGTCACAGCGGCCGCGAGACGCTTGCGGTCGACCGCGTCTCGTTCGACATCGGCAAGGGCGAGACCATGGCGCTGGTCGGCGAATCCGGCTCGGGCAAGTCTGTCACCGCGCTGTCGATCCTCAAGCTGCTGCCCTACCCGGCGGCGCGGCACCCTTCCGGCAGCATCCTGTTCAAGGGCCGCGATCTGCTGCCGCTTGCCGAGCGCGACATGCAGCGCGTGCGCGGCGACGACATCACCATCATCTTTCAGGAGCCGCTGTCCTCGCTCAATCCGCTGCACACCATCGAAAAGCAGATCAGCGAAGTTCTGCTGCTGCATCGCGGGCTCACCGGAGCAGCGGCACGCGCGCGGACCCTGGAAGTCCTCGGCCAGGTCGGCATTCCCGACCCGCAAAGCCGCCTGAAAAGCTATCCGCATCAGCTTTCCGGCGGTCAGCGCCAGCGCGTCATGATCGCCATGGCGCTTGCCAACGAGCCTGATCTGTTGATCGCCGACGAGCCGACCACGGCGCTTGATGTCACCATTCAGGCGCAGATCCTCGCGTTGCTTGCCGACATCCAGAAGCGGCTTGGTATGTCGCTCCTCTTCATCACCCACGATCTCGGTATCGTTCGTAAGATCGCCAGCAAAGTCTGCGTGATGAAGAACGGCCGCATTGTCGAGCAAGGCGATGTCGAGCGCGTCTTCACAGCCCCCGCCCACGCCTACACCCGCGCGCTGCTCTCCGCCGAGCCGAAGCCCGATCCGGCGCCGCCACAACCCAGCGCACCGCTGCTGCTCGAGGCGAACGATCTCAAAGTCTGGTTTCCGATCCGGCGCGGGGTGCTGCGCAAGACCGTCGGTCACATCAAGGCGGTCGACGGCGTGAGCATCGCGCTGCGCAAGGGCGAGACGCTCGGCGTGGTCGGCGAATCCGGCTCGGGCAAGACCACACTCGGGCTGGCGCTGCTGCGGCTCATCTCCTCCGACGGGCCGATCGTGTTCATGGGCAACAACCTGCACGGCCTGCGCTTCAAGCAGATGCGGCCGTTCCGACGCGACATGCAGATCGTGTTTCAGGATCCCTACGGGTCGCTGTCGCCGCGGCTATCGGTGGCTGAGATCATCAAGGAGGGATTGAAGGTCCACCACGCCCACATGCCGGAACAGGAATGCGACGCGAGGGTCAGCCGCGCCCTTACCGACGTCGGGCTCGACCCGGAGATGCGCTTCCGCTTTCCCCATGAATTTTCCGGCGGCCAGCGGCAGCGCATCGCGGTAGCGCGCGCCATCGTGCTGGAGCCGACTTTCGTGGTGCTCGACGAGCCGACGAGCGCGCTCGACATGCTGATCCAGTCGCAGATGGTCGACCTGTTCTGCGACCTGCAAAAGCGGCACAATCTCACCTATCTGTTCATCTCGCACGACCTGCGCGTGGTCGCTGCGCTGGCGAGCCGGCTGATTGTGATGCGCGCCGGCAAGGTGGTGGAGTCGGGCGACGCCGCCGCGCTGTTCCGCAATCCGCAGACCGACTATACGCGCGCGCTGTTCGCCGCAGCGTTCAATCTGGAGACCGCGCCCGCGGGCATCGTCGCACAATGAGCATGAACCGTAGAAGCCTCGCCGTTGCGCTTTTTGCCACCGCGCTCGGCGCATCGATGGCGGCGCCGGCAGTCGCGCAGGATCGCGACCGCTCCATGCGTCTCGTCTCGGAATTTCCGCTGACCGGCGATGACGGCGGGGTCGTGCCCAACCACACAGTCAAGCTGTCGGGCCCGATCGAAAAAATGCCCGGCGTGGTGACGGCCGCCAACCCGGAAGGCAAGACGACGCTCATCGAGTTTTACGACCTGAACTGTCCGTTTTGCCGCATCGCGTCCGTCGACATCGAAGACATGGTGAGTACCGACTCGAACCTGAAGCTCGTTCTGGTGCCCTACCCGGTGCTCGGCCCGGCGTCGGTTGCGGCAAGTCAGGTCGAACTGGCGCTGGCCCAACTGGCGACGCCGCAACAATTTTACGCCTATCACCACAAGGTCTATGCGCAGCGCGGCACGATCACCGGCTTGCGCGCCTTCCAGCTCGCGCGCGAAGCCGGCTTCGATGGTCGCGCGATCGATACCCTTTCGGACAGCGACGACGTGGCGCAAACGATCAAGGACCACCTGGCTCTCGGCAAATCGCTCGGCATATCCGCCACGCCTGGCTTCATCATTGGCGGCGTTGCCATTCTCGGCTATCCGGGCCGCCATGCCTTGCAAGCCATCGTCGATGCGATGAGTTCTTGCGGCAAGGTCACGTGCGAAGGCACTCCTGCCCACAACCAATGAACGCGTATTCGGGACGTTCGTAGCCCCAATTCGGTGATTCGAGGTTGATTCCGCCCCATTGAGCTACGCGGCGCGTGAAACGGTCGCCGTTCGGGGTTTCTTCAACGGAACCGCACCCCGCCCGGTGAGTTGAAGCGGGCAGTCCCATCCGGCTGCCTCACGCGCATCGTCACATGGAATTCAGGTTCGACCCGAAACAGCGTCGACTTCATATCCGGACTCTGGTTCCGGCCGGGCAGGACGCGCCCATCTTCGTGGCCGACGAACTGTTCCAGTTCGGCGTCGAGGAGGAATATTTCCTGTCCGACGCGAAGACATTGCAGGTGCCAACGGAGACGCCTGATTCGCTGTTCGACACCGCCAATAACACGACCGCCGGACAAATCGGCCGCGAGTTTCTGCAGGCGCAGATTGAAGTCGCAACCGAGCCACATTGCAGTGCCGCGCGGGCGCGGCACGAATTGTTGCGCCTTCGTCGAAGCGCGGCCGCTGCGGCGGCCGAACACGGCCTCGCCATTCTGGCGTGCGGCACGCATCCACTCGCGGCCTGGCGCGATGCCGTGCAGAGTCCGAAGGGCCGTTATTCGCAAGTGATGGACCTGCTGCAGATGATCGGACAGCGCAACATGCTGTGTGGCATGCACGTCCATGTCGAATTTCCCGATCCGATGCGCCGCGTCGACGTGATGACGCGGATGTTGCCCTACGTGCCGCTGTTCATCGCGCTGTCGACCTCGTCGCCGTTCTGGCAAGGCCGTGTCACCGGGCTCAAAGGATACCGCCTCGCCGCCTATGACGAATTGCCTCGCACCGGCCTGCCGGAACTGTTCCGCAGCAATGCCCAGTACGACGCCTACGTCGACGCCATGGTGACGTCCGGCGCGATGCCGGATGCAAGCCACCTGTGGTGGACGATCCGCGTTTCGCAGAAATATCCGACCTTGGAGCTGCGCGCCGCGGATTGCTGTACGCGGATCGACGACACGATCGCGATCGCCGCGCTTTATCGCGCCTTGGTCCGCCACCTGTTTAATCATCCGGAACACAATGCCGGGATCGACGTGGTCGACCGTTCGATCGCGGTCGAAAACAAATGGCGTGCGCAGCGTTATGGGGCGCAAGGCAGTTTCGTGACCCGAACCGGCGCGCGGCCGGTCGCCGAGAGGCTCGACCGGCTGCTGGAACTTCTGGCCGCAGATGCCGATACGCTGGGCTGCTCAGGTGAGTTGGAGCGGTGCCGTACGATTGTCGCCGAAGGCACCTCGGCCGATGCCCAATTGCGGATATTTACCGAAAATGAACACGATGGTGCCGAGATTGCCCTCCACAAGGTGGCCGAATGGCTCAAAGCGGCCACTTTGGTGGCCTGACGCTTGAGGCAATAGCATGTGCCGCTGGATCGCCTATCGCGGGGAAACGACCGCTCTCGAGCATTATGTGACCTCGCCGTCACATTCGCTGGTGACCCAGAGCATCGCGGCGCTCGAATCGACGGCGAGCGTCAATGGGGATGGCTTCGGGCTCGGCTGGTACGGAGCTCATCCCGAACCCGGCCTGTATCGCGAAATCCGGCCGGCCTGGTCCGACGAGAACCTGCGCTACCTGTGCCGGCACCTGCAGTCGCACCTGTTCTTTGCCCATGTGCGCGCCGCAACCGGCACACCGATTACCCGGCCGAATTGCCACCCCTTTGCCTGCAGCAAGTGGCTGTTCATGCACAATGGCTTCATCGGCAACTGGGCGAGGCTGCGCCGTCAGGTCGAGGCGCTGATTCCCGACGCGCTTTACCCTGCGCGGGTCGGCACCACCGATTCGGAGGCGATTTTTCTCGCCATCATGGGAGCCGGAATGGACGATCCGGTCGCCGCGACACAAACGACGCTGGCGCGGCTCGCCGATCTGGTCGGCCCGGACCGCATGCGGTTCACCGCCGCCCTCGCCAACGGCCGGGACCTGTACGCTTTCCGCTATGCGGTAAACGATCGCGCCAATACGCTTTATTATCGGGAATCCGAGCAGAGCATCGTTGTGGTTTCCGAACCGCTCGACAAGGATCACCATAACTGGACGCCGATTCCTGAAAGCCACGTGCTGGTGGCAAAGGCCGGCGAGCCGACGCGAATCCTGCCGTTTCTATATGAGCAGCGGGAAGCAGCGGAGTAAGCAACGGCTTTTTGCTCCGTCGCGCACGATCTGGCGCTATTTCAGAATCTGTTTGCTCAGAGATCCCAATGACTGGACGGCCGCCGCTAGAAGGCTCACGATGCCGTCAAAATGGGGGCTGGGATGAAACGCTTTCCAATTTGGCTGCTCAGCGCGTGCTTTGCCGCGTGTTTGATGCCGACGCGGCCGGCGTCGGCCGAACCGATCAAGATCGTGGTGCCATTCGCGGCGGGCGGTCCTGTCGATCAACTCGCCCGGGTGCTCGCCAACGGGCTCAGCCCGAAGCTCGGCGAAGATGTCATCGTCGATGACCGCGGCGGCGCCGGCGGCGCCATCGCCTGCGAATTCGTGGCGCGCGCCAATCCCGACGGCAAGACCGTGCTGCTGGCGAGTCTCGGCGCCTTCGTCATCGGCCCGATCCTCAAACCACCGGCGAACTACGATCCCGTCAAATCATTCGAACCGATCATGCTGATCGGTTCGGTGCCGTCGCTGATCGTGGTCAATCCGAAATCCGGCATCGCGACACTCGCCGACCTGATCGCCAAGGCCAAGCAGCAGCAGTTGAGCTACGGCTCGGCCGGCCTCGGCACCACCATGAACATCGCGCTCGAAATGCTCAACAAGGCAGCGGGCGTGAAGATCACTCATGTCCCCTATCGCGGCGCCGCGCCGGCCATCACCGATCTGCTCGGCGGCCATATCGACACGCTCAACGCCGACCTGCCGGTACTGCTGCCGCTGGTGAAAGCCGGCAAGGTCAAGGCGCTGGCGGTGTTCTCGCCCGAGCGCACACCTCTGTTGCCCGATCTGCCGACCACCAAGGAGGCCGGCTTTCCGGACATGATCATGGAGAACTGGTACGGTCTCCTGTTCCCCGCCGGCACGCCAAAGGACGTGCGCGACCGAATCGAGCGGGCGGCATTCGCGGTGATTGCCACGCCCGCCGTCAAGGCGCGGTTCGCAACCGACGGCACCCACGGCGCGCTCGACCACGACGCCTTCGCCGCGATGTTGAGCAAACAATTCGCCGAGTGGCCGGGACGTATCAAAATGCTGGGCATTAGCGCCGAGTAGCGGCAGCGTCTAAAAGCCGAACAACCGCGCCGGATTGTCGACCAGCATCAACTGACGCGTGCGCGCGGCGGGAGCGATTTCGGCGATCAGATCGACCAGATCGCCGTCATTGGGTACGGCGTTGTGATTGGGGTGTGGCCAGTCGGTGCCCCAGACCACGCGCTCCGGCGCGTGCGCCGCGAGATCGCGGGCGAACGGCACGGCGTCTGCGTAGGGATATGCTTGTTTGGTGATGCGGTCGGTGCCCGACAGTTTGACCCAGATGTTGCCGCGGTCGAGCAGACGGCGGAGCACCGTGAACGTCTGGCCGCGCAAGCCTTCGCCGACATCGATGCGTCCGATGTGATCGATCACTACCGCCGCGTCGATCGAGGTGATGAAATCGTAGAGTTCCAGGATACCGTGGCCGCCCATGTGCATGGCGATGTGCCAGCCGTAAGGCGCCGCCAGCTCGATGACCTTGCGCATGTCGTCGCGCGACATCGGCGGCTCGAGATGCGACGCGAAGAAGTGCAGGCGCACGCCGCGCACGCCCGCGTCGTCGAGACGGTCGACCTCGGCCTGCGCCGTCGTCGGCCGGAGCAGCGCCACGCCGCGATAGCGGCCCTTGCCGTCGGCGAGCATGTCGAGGAGCACCGCGTGATCGCTGCCATGACAAGTCGAATGCACGAACACGCCACGCTGGAAGCCGAGAAATTCATGCAGCCGGAACAAATCCTCCTTGGGCGCATCGGTCGGCGTAAACGGCCGATCCGGCGCGTAGGGAAATATCCGATGCGGCCCGAACACATGAAAATGCGAATCGCAGGCGAGCGGCGGCAACGCGACGCGCGGCTTTTTCGGATGCGGGTCCGGCGGCGCGATGGTCGGCGTCAAATCGTTGGGATCGATGGCCATGAACTTCCCTTAATCAATCGCTGCGCGCCGTCATGCCGCCGTCGACCACGATCTCGGTGCCGGTGACAAAGCGCGCTTCGTCGGAAGCGAGAAACAGCACCGCGGCTGCCGTGTCGCGTCCATCGCCCGCAAAGCCGAGCGGGATGCGGGCGATCCGCGCTTTGAGCAAGGCCTCGACATTGCCGCCGGTGCGCTGTTTGGCAAGGCGCGTTTCCACCATGGGCGTGTGCATCTGGCCGGGAATGACCGTATTCACGCGAATGCCATGCTTAGCGTATTGCACAGCCGTTACGCGCGAAAACTGGATCACGGCGGCCTTCGACGATGCATAGCCGATCTGCGGCGAGCCCGAATAGGTGATGCCCGAAGTCGAGGCGGTATTGACGATCGCGCCGTCGCCCTGCTCGACCATGACGGGGATGACATGGCGGCAGGTCAGAAACACGGTTTTGAGATTGTATTCGAGCTGATGGTCGAACGTCTCCTCGGCCATTTCGGCAACACCGCCCGGTGCCGAGCCGCCCACGTTGTTGACCAGAATATCGACACGGCCGAAGGTTTTGCGGCAGGCCTCGACCATCGCCCGCACCTGTGCATCGTCGGTGATGTCGCAGACATGCGTCGCGATCTCGCCGTCGTTGCCGACGCGCGCGACCGTTTCGGTCATCGATTCCGCGTTCTTGTCGACAGCAAAGACCTTGGCGCCTTCGCGCGCGAACAGCACCGCAGCCGCACGGCCGTTGCCCCAACCGGGGCCGACGCAACCGGCGCCGCTGATCAGCGCCACCTTTCCTGCTACACGTCCAGGCAAGTCGTTCCCCCCACCGATTCGATCAGCCGCCGGATCAAAAGGCCGGTTTCACGCCGCCGTCAACTGGGAGATTCTATTTGCGGCCCAGCGCCTGTTTGACCCGTGCGAGCACATCCTTCGGCGCGCCGGCGCTGTCCTTGAGCAGCGCATCGACATCCGCTCCCGTCACCAGCGAGACATCGAGTCGCGTGCGTTTGGCGTCCTGCAGGAATGCTGGATCGCGCAAGGTCGCCGCAAACGCGGAGCGAAGAGCTGCGGCCCGGTCGGGAGGTAAATCCGGTGGCGCAAGGAATGGCCGCCCGATGATTTCCCGCGCCAGAAGAAACGCCAGCGCCGCCTTGTCGGTCGGATTGGTGACGAGGTTGCGAAGGCTTGGGACTTGCGGCACTTCGGAGATTGGATTGAGGCCGGTGTGAAACAGGAGGTTGACCTTCTTGTCTCGTATCCAATCGGGATGCGCCGCCATGATCGAACTCCATGACCAGTACGCCAAGCCGTCGAGTTCGCCCCGCTCCATGGCGAGCGCCGCAACAGGCGTATCGCGATAGCCTTCGATGATCTTGAACTGCGTGCCGGCGAGACGGTTGAAGGCAAGCGGCAATATCTCGGAATCGGCACCGGCGCCGGTACCTGGAACCAGCAGCTGGTGCTGTTGCAGATCGGCGAAAGTCTTGATCTTCGACGTATGCCACGACATTGCCAGGCTGACGTCGCGGTTCATGCTGCCGAGCCAGGTGAATTTGAGCGGATCGACGTTGACCTCGTTCTCGCCCAGCAGCGGTTCGAACGGCAGGCCGCGCCCGATCGTGCCCACGACGGTGCCGTCCTTGGGCGCAATCCGGTAGATATACTGTTCGACCTTGAGCCCACCGGCACCCAGCATGTTCTGCACAATGACGACTGGCTTGCCCGGAACGTGGTCGCCGAAGTGGCGTGCCAGCACGCGCGCATAAATGTCGTAGGTCGAGCCGGGGCCGGTAAAGACCAGCATGGTCAGTTGGCGGCCCTTGTAGAACTGCTCGACCGTTTGTGCGGTGGCACTCTGCGCCGCGGCCGCGAACAGCAGAGTTGCAGCGGCGATGGCTCTCGCGCGCAGGGCAAGTCTTTGCGCGGCAAATCTTTGCATCATCGTCTCCCGGTAACGGCCCGACACTACAGCCAAATTCCTTTCGACGTGCAACGACGGCTTGCACGCGACAGTGCGCCGCGCCGCAGCCTTGATCCGCATACGCTCCAGGCGCACACTTTGACCAAGCGGAGGAAACGAAATGAGCATCGCCGAACTGCAACCGGCGGCCGCATCCAAATCCATTCCGACAGCCGATGAACTCGTCGGACGCGCCCGCGCGTTGGCGCCGAAGCTGCGCGAACGCGCCGTACGCGCCGAGCGCGACCGCAACATCCCGCAGGAGTCGGTCGACGAATTCATCGATGCCGGCCTCATTCACACGCTGCAGCCGAAGCGCTGGGGCGGCTACGAGCACGATCACGAAGTCGCCTTCGACATCGCGGTCGAGCTTGGCAAGTCGACCTGCGGGTCCTCGGCCTGGTGCCTCAATTATCTCGCGGACCACGCCTGCATGCTGGCGCTGTTTCCCGAAGAGGCGCAGCACGAAGTCTGGAGCCGCGACAAGGCGGCCTGCATTGCCACCTCCGCAGCCCCGACCGGCACGGTGACTGCCGCTCCAGGCGGCTACCGGCTCAGCGGGCGCTGGTCGTGGTGCTCGGGGCTTCGCCACTCGCACTGGATCATGATCGGCGGCCTGGTGCACTGTGCCGGCGAAGATCATCCCGACATGCGGCTTTATCTGGTGCCGGTGTCCGATCTCAAGCAGGACGACACTTGGCATTGCGCCGGCCTGCGCGCCAGCGGCTCGAATACCGCGGTGCTCGACGACGTGTTCGTGCCGGAGCATCGCAGCGTCTCGTTCTCGACCTTGCGCGAAGGCAACTCGCCGGGATCGAAGGTCAACACCCATCCGATCTACCGCGCGCCGTTCATCGCGATGCACAGCTACGCGCTGCTCGCGCCGGTGTTGGGACTGGCGCGCGGCGGCTATGCCGATTTCACCACCTGGACGCGCCAGCGCTATCTCACCTACACGCCGCTCAGCATTGCCCAGCATGTGCCGGTTCAAATCCGTATCGCGGAAATCGCGGCGCAGATCGACGCGGCGGAGCAGTTGGCGCGCCGTGCGTTCAAGCTGGCGCGGCAGGATTATGCCGACATGACGCTTGAGACGCGTACATTGCTGCGGCGCGATTTCACCTTTGCGGTGCGGACGCTGCGCGAGGCCATGGATGATCTCGTCAAGATTTCCGGCTCAAGCGGGCTGATGGACGACAACAGCATCCAGCGCTGCTGGCGCGACGCGCATGCGATCTCCTCGCACGTGGTGATGAACTGGGACATCCCGGCGGAAAATTTCGGCCGCATGGCATTCGGCCTGCCGCTCAATCCGGCCTATCCGATGTTTTAAGCGTTTAAGAAATACGGGACCGATCGTGTTCCAAGGGGGAGGAAGATATGCAGACTGATAACGCGTCGAGCGACATGGAGAATGCCGTCATCAGCAAAGTGACGCGGCGTCTGTTTCCATTCATGATCCTTCTGACCATGGTCAATTTCCTCGACCGCACCAATATCGGTCTCGCGGCGCTGACCATGAACAAGGATCTCGGCATCGACCCGGCGACATTCGGCTTCGCCGCGGGCATCTTTTTTCTCGGCTATATATTGTTCGAAGTGCCAAGCAACATCATTCTGCATCGGGTCGGCGCGAATATCTGGCTCGCTCGCATCATGTTCACCTGGGGCTTGGTATCGATGGGCATGGCGTTCGTCCACGGCGCCACCGGGCTCTACGTCATGCGCTTTCTGCTCGGCGTAGCCGAGGCCGGCTTCATTCCCGGCATGACGCTCTACATTCTGTTGTGGATTCCGCTGCGGCAGCGCGCGCGCATCACGGCCTACTGGATTCTGGCAACGCCATTTGCCGGCATTGTCGGCGGGCCGCTCGGCGGCCTTCTGCTGCAGCTCGACGGCGTCCTCGGCTTCAAGGGCTGGCAATGGCTGTTCATCGCCGAAGGACTGCCGGCGATCATCCTTGCGGTCGCTACGTATTTCTATCTCACGCCGACGCCGGCGAAAGCGCAGTGGCTTGACGAGGACGAGCGGCAGTGGCTGCAGCGCACGCTTGCCGCGGAGGACGAAAAGATTCACGCGGAGACGCGGCAGAAATTCACCATCGGCGCAGCGCTGCTGAACTGGCGCGTGCTGGTGCTGGGCCTGCTCTATATCGGCATGAACATGGGTCTGCAGGGCATCAATAACTGGATGCCGACCATCATCAAGTCGCTCGGCACGATGTCCAATCTCGAAGTGTCGAGCGTTACGGCGATCCCGTGGATTTGTGGTGCGGTGGCGGCGGTGCTGTGGGGCCGGCATTCGGATCGGAAGAACGAGCGGTACGTCAATCTCGCCATTCCGCTGATCGTCGGCGCAATCGGATTTGTCGCCAGTGCCTATGTGGGCTCGCCGCTGCTTGGCATCGTCTGCCTGTCGATCGCCGTCATGGGCATCATCGCCGGCTATACGGTGTTCTGGGTGGTGCCCGGAACTTTCCTCACCGGCGCGGCGGTAGCCGGCGGCATTGCGCTGGTCAATAGTTTGGGCAACCTCGGCGGCTTCATCGCGCCGTTCACCATCGGTTGGATCAAGCAGACGACCGGGTCGTTCACCGACGCGCTTCTGGTCCTGGCCGGCGCCATGGTGGTCTCCGGCGTGATCGCATTCCTCATCCGCCCTGCCCGCACGAGTGCGGACGTTGCCGCCCCGTCCAAAAAAACAGCCTGAGTAACACGATGAGCAATGGAACTGATGGCTACGTGATCCTGGTGCGCTTTCGCGCCAAGGCCGGGCAGGAACGCGCCTTTGCGCAGGAGATGCGATCCGCGGTGCCGGCGACAAGGGCCGAACCAGGCAACCGGCAGTACGAATTCTACGGCGACCAGGATGACCCGTTGAATTTCATGCTCTACGAGGAGTTCGCCAACGAGGCGGCGCTGCAGACCCATCGCGCGCGTCCCGAAATGGCGGCGCATCTTGCCGCCATCAAGCCCATGCTCGATGCCGCGCCAGACGCAACTTTCTGGAGCCAAGCCCTCACCAACGCCAAACCGGCCGGCGGCAAAACCGGTGAGGCCGGGCACGTCACGCTGGTGCGTTTCCGTATGAAGCCCGACACCGTCGACGCCGTGCTCGACGCGATCGGCGGCGATCTCGACGACATGCAGGGCAACATCCGCTTCGACCTCAACCGCGGACGCGCGGACCCGCTTGACTGCATGATCTGCGCCCGTTGGGTCAGCCGGGCCGTATGGGAGGCGCATAACGCGCAGCCGAAGTTCAAAGACTTTGCCGCACACGTCACCCCGCTGCTCGATATTCCGATGCGGCGGGCGCTGTTCAAGCCGATATCCTGAGGGTAGCCGTGAGGCTCGGCGAAGCGCACAGCATCGGCGACATCGAACGGTTCGCCAAGCGGCGCCTGCCGCGCGTCGTCTATGAGGGCATCGCCAGCGGCGTCGAGGATGAGCGCGGGCTTGTCCGTAACGAAGCCGAGTTTCATCGCCATCGACTGGTGCCGCGCGCGTTCGCAGATGTGACCAAACGCGAGCAAACGGCATCTCTGTTCGGCCGAACCTATGCCAGCCCGTTCGGCATCTCGCCGACTGGAATTGCCGGAATTTTTCGCCGCGGTGCCGAACTGATGCTGGCGCGCGCGGCGAGCGAGGCCCGCGTCCCGTTCGTCATGTCGGGCGCCAGCATGGTATCGATCGAACGGGTCGCACAGATCGACCCGGCCAATACCTGGTTTCAGCTCTATGCGGCGCGCGATGCAAAAATCTCCGACGATTTTCTGCGGCGAGCGCGCGACGCGGGCCTCGGCGCCTTGGTGCTGACCATCGATAATCCGGTGTCGCCGAAGCGCGAGCGCGATGCGCGCAACGGCTTTCGCCTGCCGCCCAAGCTCGCGCCGCTCGATATGCTCGAGGCGCTGCTGCATCTGCCGTGGGTGATCGACTATCTGCGCCACGGCGGCATGCCGATCATGGAAACCTGGGCGCCCTACGCCGCGCCCGGCGCCGGCGCGGCCGAGGTAGCGCGGTTCTTTCGCACGCAAAGTCCTTCGATACAGACATGGCGCGATCTTGACGGGTTTCGCCGCTCCTGGCCGGGCAAGCTCGTCGTCAAGGGGATCATGCGACCGTCCGACGCGGTGCGCTGTGCCGAGCACGGCGTCGACGGCATCGTCATCTCCAACCATGGCGGCAAGGCGCTCGACCGCGCGCCGGCACCTATCGAAATTCTGCCCCACATCAAAGCTGCGGTCGGCGACCGGCTCGCCGTGATGCTCGACAGCGGCGTGCGGCGCGGCTCCGACATCGTCGTCGCGCGCTGCCTCGGCGCCGATTTCGTTTTCATCGGTCGCGCGACGCTTTACGGCGTCGCCGCCGGGGGGCTCGCCGGTGCTAGCCGCGTGCTTGACATCTTGCGCGAGGAAATCGACACCACGCTCGGCCTGATCGGTTGCCCGCGCTTCGACCAGCTTGGTCCGGACTTCATCCTCAACGAGGCCGCGGAGCCGACAGCGTCCGGAAGCGCCCTGCCTCGCCCGATCGCCAAAGCCGTCTAGTGGAGCGGATTTGACATTCGCTACCCACCTGACCGAAAACTCGTGAAGCGAATGTCAAATCCAAAGCTCCACTAGCACTTATATTTGCTGGTGGTCCTCTTGGAATCGAGCTTTTCGGCATGACCTCGGTATCGCCGCGCGGGTTGATGGGTCGGAGCAGTCCTCTGCTCCAATTCACAATTCACCACCGTTTATTTGCAAACCTCACTCCCCATCGCCTCCGCCGGATAATGCGTCTGACGTCCGGGCTCGTGCTGTTCACTTACATCACGATGCATCTGGCCAATCACGCTCTCGGCCTTGTTTCTCTCGCCACGGCTGAAACAGGACTGCTGATCGCGGTGCTGGTATGGCACAGCTGGCCGGGGACGGTCCTGCTCTACGGCGCCTTTTCGGTTCATCTTTTGAATGCGCTGTGGGCCGTCTACGAAATGCGCACGTTTCGGATGCCGCCATCCGAGTGGCTTCGCATTGTCCTTGGATTTTGGCTGCCGGTCGCTCTCATCGGTCACGTCGCGGCCACGCGAATTGCATTTGATCTCTTTAGTCAATCCTCCACCTACTCGCTCGTTGTCGGCGACCTATGGGCCTCGGGTTTGCCGGGGTGGCAAATGGGCCTGCTGGCGCCGGGATGGATCCACGGTTGCCTCGGCCTGAATTTCGCCTTCAATCGCCGACTGCTCTTTATTCGACTGCGCTACGTTCTGTTTGCAGTGGCGTTGCTCTTTCCAGTGCTGTCGGCGATGGGCTTCCTGACGATGGGGCGAGAGCTGGTTGCGAGCGCCGCCGACTCACAGGTGCCGGTCAACTATTACAACACCATGAATGCGCTGCAGCGCGCGGCCATTCTGCAATGGCGCGATCACCTTATGATTATTTATGCGGCCATCGTTGCCGCCGCACTGGCCGCGCGCGCCATCCGCGACGTCCTTGAACGCAGCCGGCGCCAGATGATCTCGATTTCATATCCCGGGCGCTCCGTGCAGGTGCCGCGCGGCTGGACGGTGCTGGAGGCTAGCCGCGCCTTTCGGGTTGCTCACGCTTCGATGTGCGGTGGCAAGGCGCGTTGCTCGACATGCCGCGTACGCGTGCTTGAAGGGGCCGATGCCTGCCCGTCGCCCAATGCAAAGGAAACCGCAACGCTGGGACAGATCCACGCCAGCTCAGACATTCGGCTTGCGTGCCAGCTGCGTCCCAAGGGGGATATCTCAATCATCCCCTTGGTCGCGTCCGAGCAGGCTTATGTCGGCTCCAGGGCGACACAATTCAGCGACACCCGTGACGTTGTCGTGCTGCTCTGCAGCTTCCCGAATAGTTCCGCGTTGGCGGAAAAATTGATGGCGCAGGACGCGCTCTATATGCAGCGCAGTTATCTGCTGGAGGCGTGCAACGTGATTCAGGCGGCGAATGGCGCATTGGTCTCCGCTGAACCGCAGAGCGTCTGCGCCCTCTTCGGCCTGCACTACGGGGTGAAGCAGGCCGCTTCGCTGAGTCTGCAGGCGGCCGCTGACATCGAGAAAACGATGGGAGATATCAATGAAAGACTGGCCCGCGCGTGGCCGGCGAGAGTCAATTTCGCCGTAACGATACACGTCGGCCGCGCCATGATCTGCGAAACCTCGACGGCGTCGAATGTCGTGGTAGCGATCGGAGAAGCTGTAGAGACAACGAATTTTTTGGACAAAGCGGCCGCCAAATCGGCGCTTTCAGGTAAGCCATTTACGGTTTCAGAGGCGGTCTACACCATGGCCGGAATGACCCCCAATATGGCCGACATGACCGTCGTTGCCGTACCGGCGCTGAACGCTCCGTTGAAGGTCTTCCAATCGATCTCCGTTCCCGTTCCGCCCGGCCGTGCACGGGCGCGCGAGAGAAGAGCGCGGATTACAGCGCTGCGGCGGCTGTGGTCGGGCCGAACCAGGTAATCCGTCGAGATTTCGTTCGGAGGTACGGAAGCATCTTTCGCTTGCCGCCGACAAATTAGGTGGGGCGTCGATAGCCACGCCTTGCCTTAACACGTCATCACCACCGCCACACGCCGTAGGCGTGGCCGTTCGCCATTTGCGGCGCGATGTAGTTCGGCTTGCGCTTACCGATGGCGCCGAGCATGGCGACCCAGTTGAGCAGTTCGCCGCCGACATTGCCGGCCTTGAGCATCTGGTGCTCGGTCGCTTCGACGATCAGCCGGTCGATCTGCTGATCTTCCAAAGATTTGATGACCCGCATCGCCCAGTCCGGATCGGGGACGCCGTCGGAACGGCCGGGCGCCATGCGCGGACCGCCAACTTCGAGAGAGAAGCTGCCGGAGCCCATGATCACCACGCGCCTGTGTTCGGGCCACGCCTCGATAGCACGGGCCACCGCCTGGCCGAGCGCGTAACAGCGCGCAGCCGAGGGCAGCGGCGGCAGATGGCCGCTGATGAAGAACGGGATGACCGGTACGTGCATGTCGGGCGTCAAAAAATGCAACGGCACCGTGACCGAGTGATCGACGGAAAAGTTCTGCGTCATGCCGACGTCGAAGCCGGCCGCAATCGCCACGGCACGCACATGCGCCGCCAGCGCGGCGTGCGATGGCACGATGTAATTCGGCACGTCGCGCGGCTCGTCGTTCGGCGCCTTGAAGCTGCCGTCGATGCCGACGGCAAAGATCGGCAGATCGTTGAGGAAGAACGTGTTGAGGTGATCAGTGTCGAACATCAGGATCAGGTCGGGCCGCGCCGCCGCCAGCTCGTTCTTCTGCGCTGCGAACAATTTTGCAGTCTCGGAATCGGGCCCATCGCGCTTGACGAAATGCGGAAAGATCGGAGTGTGCGGCACGCCGAAGCCGGCGACGATCTGCGCCATTTTTTTGTCCCTCCCCTCGCCTAGGCCACCGGCTGGCCGATTTCGTCGACCTTCACCGCACGCATGCGCTCGTTGTAGCTCGCGACGTTCAAGCCGCAGACCTCGAACCGCGCCAGATAGGCCATCAGGAAGCCATTGGCGCCCAGACGGAACAGCGCGCCGACGTCGCCCGCGACCAGCGCCCGGTGCTCCTCGCCGGTGAGATCAAGCGGCGCCAGCGCCTTCGCCGGATCGGCCTTCATGGCGGCGCGAAAGCCGTGGTCACGCAGCACTTCGCGGCAGAGATAGTTGACGGCGAAAATCGACATGATTGCCTCCGCATTCCGTTATCATCTTATGCACGGCACCGCGGCAATTGCCACAGCGGCGTCACGCTCCTAAGCTTTTCGGAAACGGCCAAGGAGGAAGCGATGGATGCGGTGACCCAGAATACACGCCGCGGGACCAACCCGGTATTCAACGATCGCAAGCTCAAGCTCGGCACCTTCGGCACCAACCTCGATCGCGGCTGCGCCATCTCGACCATCGACGGCGTGTTGGAGATCAATTGGCCGAATACGCTTGAGCTGGCCAAGACCTCCGAGGAGATGGAGTTCGAGGCGCTGGTTCCAATCGGCCGCTGGCACGGCTTCGGCGGCGTCACCAATTTCAACGGGCCCGGCTTCGAGTGCTTTTCCTGGGCGGCCGCCATCGGCGCGTCCACGCATTATGCGGGCATTTTCGCCACCTCGCACGTGCCGACGATCCATCCGGTTATGGCCGCCAAGCAGGCCGCCACGATCGACCACGTCACCGGCGGCCGCTTCGCGCTCAATATCGTCACTGGCTGGAACCGGCCGGAAATCGAGATGTTCGGCTCGCCGCTCATGGAGCATGACGATCGCTACGATTGCGCGGCCGAATGGCTGCAGATCATGAAGCAGCTTTGGACCCGCGACGAACCGTTCGATTTCGAAGGTCGCTTCTACAATATCAAAAAGGGGTACCTGGAACCGAAACCGATTCAGCGGCCGTTTCCCGCAGTGATGAATGCCGGCGGCTCGGACCGCGGCCAGCATTTTGCCGCCAAATATTGCGACATGGTCTACGTCGTGTTCGGCTCGCATGATTTCGACGATTGCAAAGCCAAGGTCGACTCCTACCGCGAACTCGCGCGCAAGGAATATGGCCGAGAAATTCAGGTGTGGAGCTACGCCTACCTGGTCCAGGGCGAGACCGAAAAGGAAGCGCAGGACTACTTTGAGGACTACGTCAACGACAAAGGCGATTGGGAGGCCGTCACCAATCTCGTCGATACCATGATCGCCAATGCCAAGACGCTGCCGCCGCCCGTGCTCGCCGAAATGAAGAAGCACTTCATCGCCGGCTGGGGCGGCTATCCGTTGATTGGCACCCCCGAGCAGATCACGGACGGGCTCGTGCGCATGTCGAAGATGGGATTGGACGGCACGCTGCTCAACTGGCCGCGCTATATCGCGGACCAGCACTGGTTCCGCGATCGTGTTTACCCACTGGTGGTGCAGGCGGGGTTGCGGTGACCCGTCATTGCGAGGCCCGCAGGGCCGAAGCAATCCATATGTGGACAGCCCCCTGGTCGCAAGGTCGACGCGCGCGTTGTTTGGATCGGATCGCTTGCACCCATATGTCCGGCCTGTTGAATGCGGTCGCACTTGACCGCTGGCCAAGATGGTTTCCGCGGTGGGAGTTCCACACAGAATGGCGACGTGTTCTACGCCACTGGATTGCACGGAGTGTCTCCCAACTCGGATCGATCTGATCCACCACCTGCTCGTCGTCTTGCAAGGCCCGAGCTCGGCGTCAGACGTGATGACGCCTTGCTAAGCGGTTGCCGCCAGGGCGCGGCGGGCATCGTAGGCTTCACCGGTCGCCATCAGCTTCCAGGCGATACGGGCGATCTTGTTGGCGAGTGCTACGGCCGCGAGCTTCGGCGGTTTGCGTTTGAGCAACGCGAGCAGCCAAGGCGAAGCGGACCGGCTCTTGCCGCGGCGCGCCTGCCAGATCACCGCGGTGGCGCCGACCACAAGCAAGCTTCGCAACGTCTCGTCGCCCGCCCGAGTGATGACGCCGAGCCGGGTCTTGCCGGCGGTGGAGTGGTCCTTCGGCGTCAGACCGAGCCAAGCGGCAAATTGCCGGCCGGAGCAGAAGGCCTGCGGATCGGGCACCTTCATCGCCAGAAGCGAGGCGATCACCGGGCCGACGCCGGGTATTCGCGCCAGGCGCCGGCTCAGTGCATTGCCACGGTAGAAGGCCATCAGCCTGGCGTCGATGGCTGCGAGTTGGGCGGTCAGCTGGGCGTATTCCTTGGCATGTTCGGCAAACAGCTCGCGCGCCAATGCCGGAAGCATTTCGTCCGCTTGCAGCCGCAGCAACAGCGGTACGATCTTGCCCCGCCCCTTGGCCGCAACAATGCCAAACTCCGCCGCATGGCCGCGGATCGCATTGGCAAGCCGCACCCGGCTGCGCACCAGGCGATCGCGCATGCCAGCCAGCATCAGCGCCGCCTGATTGTCGGCACTCTTGATAGCGACGAAGCGCATCGTCGGCCGGCTCATCGCCTCGCAGATTGCCTCGGCATCCGCCGCATCGTTCTTGCCGCGCTTGACATACGGCCTGACGTATTGCGGCGCTATCAGCCGCACGCTGTGCCCGAGCCGCGTCAGTTCGCGGGCCCAGTAATGGGCACCGCCGCTCGCCTCAAGCCCGACCGGCGTCGGCGCGATTGCGGCAAAAAAATCCAGAACCTCCCCGCGTCTGAGCTTGCGACGCAAAACCACCCGCTCCGATACATCCAATCCATGCAGTTGAAAGATATGCTTCGACGTATCCATGCCAATGCGGCTAAGCTTCTCCACGGACGGCTCCCTTGTCTGAGATCTCCAAACGACCTCATTCTGGCACAGCGATGCCGTCGGGGGCCGTCCACACCATCAGAGCGGCTTGCGATAGCTACGAGGTTGTTTCTGGACTGCTTCGTCGCGGAGCCTGTCATCGGACCGCGCGACTTCGCGCGGGTCCGTTGGCTCCTAGCAATGACGAAAAAACAAAACCGGGAGGAAAAAATGAAAAGGTTGTTTTGCGTGGCACTCGCGCTGGCGCTGATTTGTGCCACCGGCGCTGCGACCTTCGCCGACGATTTTCCGTCGCGGCCGATTACCATGATCGTCCCGTTCGCGGCTGGCGGGCCGACTGACGTCGTCGGCCGGCTCTTGGCGCAACGCATGGGACAGACGCTGGGGCAGAATGTCGTCGTTGAGGATGTCACCGGCGCCGCCGGGACTATTGGGGTCGGCCGTGTCGCGCACGCTCCGCCCGATGGTTACACGCTCAGCCTCGGCCACTGGAGCACGCACGTCGTCAACGGCGCAATCTACAAGTTGCCGTATGACCTTCTCGGCGACTTCGCGCCGATCACGCTGTTACCCAGCAATCCGATGCTGATCGTTGCCGGCAAATCGCTGCCGGCGAAGAATCTCAAGGAACTGGTCGCCTGGATCAGGGATCATCCGAACGCCACCATGGGCACAGCGGGTGTCGGTTCCGGCTCGCACATCGCCGGCGTGTATTTCGAGAAACTCACCGGCGCGCACGTGCAATTCGTGCCGTATCGCGGCACCGATCCGGCGCTGCTCGATCTGATGGCCGGGCGCATCGATGTCATGTTCGATCAGGTGTCCGAGGCAAACGCCAAGCTCAAGGACGGCCGCATCAAGGCCTATGCGGTCACCGCCAAGACGCGGCTGCGGTCGCTGCCCGATATCCCGACTGTCGACGAGGCGGGACTGCCCGGCCTCTACATCAATATCTGGTACGGCCTGTGGGCGCCGAAGGG
>JBAQJL010000068.1:0-7217 GCA_049300295.1 Xanthobacteraceae bacterium | reverse complement strand
TCCCTCCCCCGCTTGCGGGGGAGGGTTAGGGAGGGGGTACGCGACCGGACGCGCCAGCGCTGGCGCTCCATCTGGTCCTTGCGCGTCTCGATGACGAGACGCAGCAGATCGTAGGCGTCGGCGAAGGCGCGCAGTTCGCCGAAGCCGACCGGCTCGTAGGCGCGCGGGCGGGTGATGAGGTTATAGCCGGGCGAAAAATCAAAGCGGCGGCCGGCAACCTCTGGCGGCGCGATCGGCCTGAGCGGATCGAGCGGACCGAACCAGTCCGCGCCGGTGCCGCGCGCGATTCCCGCGCCAGCGCCGTACGACACCTGGATCTGAGACGGCGTCAGCGGCCAGCTCGGCTGGCCCGCGCCGCGCACTTGTTCGGTCATGTGCTCGCTCGATGTTCAGATGAACTGGACCGGGCGCTCCGTCAGAAGATCCGACGGGCGCCCGGCCCTCGCCCCGCACCCCTGCCCGCTCCCCGCCGTCTAGGAAAATGCGCCGCGCCGGGTGGGACGGCATGGCGCACGGACATATCAGCGGAATGGGCAGGCAAAGTGCGAAGCAGGCCCGCGTTAAGCGGGCCTCGGCATGCCGGTGCGGACAGCGCGCCGCGCGGGCATGTTTCGAAGGGTTATGTTTGTTGTTCGGAAACGCGCGAAAATCCGGCAGCAATCAGCGGCGCTGCATCTTCAGGCTTCACGGCAATCACGCGGTCATCGCCCACGACATAAAACGCACCCGATAGACCGTGCGCGCCGGAAATCCCCTCGGGCACACGCAACCTGATCGACATCGTGTCGGTGCACGCATCGGCCTCGGCAGACGTCGTCTGCTCTGCCTCCGCCCGAGCGCGATAGAACTCGATGATCGCCGCCGGCTCGTTGAGCAGGAGATCGGTGATGGCGAACACCAGCGCATCAGCATGGTCGGGGCTGCCTTCGCCCCGATAGCCGGCGGTGGTGAAGGCGCACAACTGATCCTCCAGCACCGCGAACCGGCCGACGTGATGCACCAGGCCCTGCTCGTACAACGCCGACACCGGCTCGGCGCGCAGCACCTTGCCGCGCGAGGCAGACACGCCATGCACTCTCGCGTTGGCGTCGGCCGCGCGGAGAACGAAGCGCACCATCTCGCCGCCGAAATTCTCCTCGGCCACGATGCGGTCGGCTTTGAACTCGTGATACGCCTGGGCCACCGCGCGCCCCCACGCCGCCGGCCCGTCGCGCAACGAGCGGTCGGCGAGCACATAAGCGTGGCCGTCGTCGCCCTTGGCGGCGACCACAATGCCGATCTCGTCGGCCGTCTCGTCATCGCGGCCAGCAGCCCCCGAGGGATCGACCGCCACGACGATACGGACACGGCGCGGCTCGCTCAGTTCGGCGACGCGCGCCCGCGCCATCGTCTCGTAGCTGAACAGCGCGCCGGCAAGTTCGTCGATATAGGCGCCTTCAAAAAACCGTTTGCGCTGCCGCTCGGGCAGCCCTTCCAGGCTTTTCAGATAAGCCGGCGCGAGATTTGCCGCGTTGTCGCTCGGGTTGAGAAACAGCCGTGCGTAGTCATCCGGATCCTGCAGCGGTTGCCGCGATACCGGATCGCGCAGGTCGCCGAACAGAACGTTGGTCCAGTGCCCCTTGCCGGTCGGATTGAGATCGTAAAAGGCGGCCTGCCTCAGGCCACCCGTGACCTGCGCCAGCCGCGTCAGCGCGACCAGGACCGAGGAATACGGGATCTGCGAACATTCGTTGAGAAAGATCGTGGCGTATTCCTTGCCGAGAATTTTTTCCACGCGCTCCTGATCGTCGAGGCCGCCGATCCAGATTTCCGACTCGTTCTTGAGACTGAAATACCCGTCGGCGCGGTGGCGTTTGAGCGCCTTACCGGGAAACCAAAAATCGAACACCTTCGGCAGCGTATCGAGCCCAATCGAGGCGCGCGTCGCATTCGCGTGCAGCCGCAGGATGGCATGCCGTGAGCCGCCGGTCTGCAACGCGCGGAGCGCGATTTCGTGAACCAGCAGCGTGGTCTTGCCGGACCGTGAACCGCCGACCAGAAGGGTGTGGCGTTGTCCGGCTCGCAGCAGCTCTTGCGCCCGCTTTTGCCTATCGGTCGGCGCAAATTTAGATTGTACTGACGGTTGAGACGGATCGGTCCCGTTGTCCATTTTGTCGTTCGTTCTCTTTCGTTGTTCGGTGTTTCACGCTCCTGGGCCGAAGCTGGCCCGCACTGTTACGGAACAAACGAGTCACGCGCTCAGGCCAGTACGATATTGACGGCGCGCAGGCCGCGGCGGGTGGTCTCGACCTCGAAGCGCACCGCCTGACCTTCGTACAAGAAGGCGATCTCAGCCGGCAGATCGGTGCGATGCACGAACACGTCGCCGCCGTCGTCGCGTGTGAGGAAGCCGTAGCCCTTGGCCTCGTTAAAAAACTTGACCTTGCCAGTGACTGACACCTGCTCACCTTTTGCTGTTGACGAATTCCCATGGCCGCAACGGCCAAAAGCCGCGTCACGACGGCGCGACGCGGCGACACATGGCGCAACGCGACGACACGCAGGCGCCGCCGAAACGAAGCTGTTCGATGATTTGTGAGGTGCAACGCGGCGGGCACAGTTCGCCAAAGCCTGCGTGCACGCGAGTCAATGCAGCAAAAAGCAACACGCGTCAAGCAAACAAGCCCGCGCTGCTTTCTCATTTTGGCTGCATCTTGTTGAAGCAACTTACAAAAAAATATTTTTGACGGCGTTTGGAAAAGCGGCTCGCAGCCCGGGCAGACGCGACACACGCGCCGATGATTCGCAAACGGCTGTCAGAATTGGCGCAGAGCAGCCGCTACTTGGCGCACGAGATCTTCGCGGTAACGCTGCATCCACGCGTCATAACGCAGCGCGCGTTCGCCGCGCGCGTTCGCGTCGAGTCGATAGCTGCGATAGGCCTGGTTGACCGATTTCAATTCGCCGGATTGCTGCTGCTTCTGCGTTTCCTGTGCGATACGCGACGCGACAGTCACCGCTTCGGCGGCGATTTCCTCGTCGGTTTGCATGGCAGTGCCAAGCTTTTCTGCCGCCCGGAGAATGGCTTCGCCAGGATCACTATCCGGCTTGCGGCGGAGATTTTTTGCCGCCGCCGAGGCGATGCACACTGCTTCGGCTTCGCGCCTGCACCACAGGCGGACGTGTCCCGGACCATCCGCTGTGGCACCGGCGCTGCCGGGCGGATGCGCGATGATTTGCATCCGACCCGCCTCCAGTACCGCAATAACCGCGGCCAGACCCAGGCCTTCCCGATAGGCCGCCGCCATGCACCGGCGTTCATCGTCACTGTCGCTTCGCATGAACTATCGGATGGGCACGCGGCGGTGAACGAGTTCGCGGGCGACGATTCGCAAGGCCTGCAGCTTGCGGGCATTGAATGTGCGGCGCGTCAGCTTAATTCGGCGTAAGCCTCGCTCGATGTCGGCGTCGACCGCTGTCCACAGAGAGCTGAGATTGACGGCGCGGGCGAGATGATGAAATTCCACGCCCGAAAGAAATTGGGTCGGCCAATGCAGTGCCTCTTCCATACGGCCGATCTCCGCCGGCGTTGGCGGAATTCGCACGCGGTTGCGCAGTTGCGCCATGCGTTCCAATTCGCAGTTTTCAAGCTGCGAGTTCAGATCGCCGCGGTCATAGCGATAGATCGGCATCGAGTTGATGTAACCGCGCGGTCGCGTCGCCATCGGTAGCCGGCCTAGCACGCGGAACGCCTCCTCCATGCGCTCCATGACATGCAGAAAGGTCCACGTGTTCGGCAGGCGGCGCGGACGCGCCAGGGGCAGCGGCGAAGCCTCACCGATCGCGCCGAGAATGCCGGTGCGTTCGCCGCGCAATTCTGCGCGCGCTGCAATTGCCGCGCGTTTGCCGAGCGAAATGGCGCTATCCGCGGCGTGACGCGGCGCGCGTTCCGAATCAACACGCATTTGCTTCGCCATTGGCGGCATCATTTCCCGCGCGGCGCCGGATGGTTCACCGGCGCGCGCAACACATAGCGGCGTGACCCATCCAACGGCGCTATCGAGGGTGAATTCCAAACCGGGATGATGGACGACTCGTCCTCCGCAGCCGCAAACTCCGCGCCGCCGTAAGCGCGCCGCGCGTGGTGGACGCAATACGGTTTGCCGCCTTCGAGATCGGCGCCCGGCTCTCCGCAAAAGAAAAAGCCCCGCGTGCCGGGCTCGCCATGCGGCCACCGGCACGTGTCGTTGGTGAGTTCGAGCAGGCTCTTGCCGCGCTGTCGTAATTCATTCGTTCGCGGCTGCGGAGACGGCGCGACGCGGCGCGTGGGGCCGCGTTGTTCCGGCGCGGTTGGCTTGTGTAACGTTTTCGCGGCGGCTCGTTTTTTCTTCGCAACACTTGTTTTCTTCGCGACATTTGTTTTCTTCGCAAGACTTGGTTCCTTCGCAAGACTTGGCCGCAAACGATGGATTTTTCCAAGCACGGCCGAGCGCGACAGGCCGCCGAGGCGTTCGGCGATCGCAGCCGCTGACGCACCCTCGGCCCACATCTGCTTGAGACTTGCGATGCGGTCGTCTGTCCAAGTTTCATCAGCCCGAATTTTGTCCGTCGAAGCATCGTTGGCGCGCATGACTCCTCCCGGCGCCGAACGTCAAATTCCGGCGCACCCTTGGTCACGTTGATAAGGACCACTTGAAGATGGAGCCTGCTATAGTCACATCACAAAGGACTGTCAAGTCGCCGTTTTAGAGGCTAGCGACCGTAAACCGAATCCGTGACAATGGGCCATGCCGAGAAAGATCAAGCCGAGCAAGAACTTCACCGGGCTCTACTACGCACGCGAAGCGCGCGGCATGAGCCGCACCGAACTGGTGCGGCTGTCGGGTATTTCCAAGCAGCAGTTGTCGCGCCTTGAAGGCGGACATATCCGGCTGCGGCTCGACCACCTCAAGCCGTTCACCAATGCGCTCGGCTATACGACGGAGCAGATGCTGCTGTGGGGGCGCTATCCCGGCACGCCCGGCGCCGTCGCCGGCCACATCGAATCAAGCGACGTGCTGCGCGAAGAATCGCGGCACGAAGAGCCACTGGGTCCCTCGCCCGGCCAGGTGCCGGAACTCGACACCCGTGCCGGATTGGGCGGCGGCGGCCTGCCGGCGCGCGAAATGCGCAAGGAAGGACGCCATTCCGACCCCATAAAATCAGAGGGTTGGGTGTTTCCGACGAACTTCGTGCGGGAGCAGCTGCACGCCGCTTCGTCGCGCCTTTTGGTGCTCGACACCAACGGCGATAGCATGTCACCGACGATCGCGTCCGGCGAGCGTGTCATCGTCGATACCGGCCACAAGACGCCGACGCCCGACGGCCTCTACGCCATCCGCGATGCGTTCGGCTGCATCGTGGTCAAGCGGCTGCAATTGCTGCGCTCCTCGCGGCCGACCCGGGTCAAGATCATTTCCGACAACGCGACGCATCCGAGCGAAGAGATTATGCTCAACGAACTGGAAGTATTCGGTAAAGTGCTCTGCTGCCTCAAGCTGTTCTAGGCCGCCGCGGGCCGCGCAGCGGCCGCTCCACATCCCGCCTGTTCGATTTTCACCCTGCGAATCAGGGCGCGCCTGACGTGCCCGTAGTCCTTGTCGCCATCACGCCGCAAAACTTGTTTGGTGACAAATATTGACAAATGTCTCCGATTAAGATACGTAATGCGGTGACCATTTCCCGCGCTGCGCCAATCGGCGTCTGTCGCGGTGCAGCTTCTGGCATCAGGACATTTCCATGCCGCGATGGCCGCGCAGTCGGTTCGATCTCGAACGTGCCCGCCGCGCCGGTGCAGCGGCTCGCGCCCAGGGCGCCGGCGCGATGGACGCGGCGCTGGCGGAGATCGGCGCGGCCTTCGATCACGCCTCCGTCGTCAACGCGTTCAAACTGCGGGTCGAGGAAACGCTGCGGCGAGGGCCGCAGCATCCGGCGGTGCGCGCGCGGTTTTTGGCGCGCGCGGAGCTGCTGCGCGGCCGAGGTCTCGATGCCGCTATCGTTCTCGCCGAGCGCTGGTGGCGCGCCGAACGTAAGGCCTTCCAGATCGCAAGCGCCTTCGGCCGCGGCAACAGGCTGTCGCTCGACGTCTTGGCGGAGTTGCGCCTCATTCTGCGGCTGATGCGCTGGAAGCGCATGCGCGGCCATTTCTCGACGATCGTCGCCGCATTACACGACGATCCGATCAGGATGGCGGCGGAATGATCACAGTCCCCCTAATCGACTTTGCTCACTCCCGCGGAAGCAGCGGTCCACGCCCCTCGAACAACCGGAGCTCTATTTGTGCAAGCGCCGTTTCCCTTCACACAACCCCTTGTACCAATGGTAAGGTGACATGAGCGGAAGCCTACGACGGGGATTCGTCATGGATCGGGTCTCAATTGACCTTAAGCATTGCTATGGAATTAAGACGCTCAAAAGGGAATTTGATTTCACCAAAACGCGCGCATACGCAATCTACGCGCCGAATGGCGTCATGAAGTCGTCCCTGGCGCAAACGTTCAAAGATGCATCAGCCGGCGACGAGTCGCACGACCGTATTTTTCCCGCTCGGAAGACTTCGAGAAAAATAGTCGACGAGGTTGGCGCGCAAATTGAGGGCGAGCGCGTACTTGTCGTACTGCCCTACGATGAAGAATTCGGGCCGACTGAACAAACATCAACACTTCTGGTCGATGCAAAGCTCAGAAAAGAATACGAGCAGCTGCACGCTGAAATTGATGATGCCACGAACGCTCTCTTAAAGGTGCTTCGACAACAAGCTAATTCTAAGCGGGACTTTGAAAGGGAAATTGCAGACGCATTCACAAATGGAAGCGATTTCGAAGTCGCCGTTACTCGTATTCGGGCTGAGTTGGCCAAACAAAAAGACGCACCGTTCGCCGAGGTCGCCTACGACATTGTTTTCGACGACAAGGTGATGAAAGCGCTAGAGACCAAGGCCCTTAAGGATGCAATCGAGGAATATATACGTCGGTACAACCAACTGCTCGCTGCATCAACTTACTTCAAAAAAGGAACTTTCGATTATTACAATGCCGGCCAAATTGCAAAAAGCTTGTCAGCAAACGGCTTCTTGAGCTATCGCCGAATCTTGGTGACGGACGGGGTCAGGCGGCAGCGGTTTGAGCGTGCAATCTGACGATCTCGATTCCGTCCTTGAACTTTACACCCATGATGATCTTGGACAACTGGTTGTATCC
>JBAQJL010000067.1:0-9937 GCA_049300295.1 Xanthobacteraceae bacterium | reverse complement strand
CTGTTGTGGCCGGAGCGTCTGCGAATTGTCGGGCTGGTTGGCATCGATCCGGCGATGATACTGCCGTTCACCAGTGCGCTGACCATGCGGATGCTCGGCAGCGTGGTGGCGATCCTCGCCATCGTCGCGGCGGCTGATTATCTGTTTCAGTATCGGCAATGGTACGAACGGCAGAAGATGTCGTTGCGAGAAATGAAGGAGGAGTTCCGGCAGACCGAAGGCGACCCGGCCATCAAGGGCAAGCTGCGCCAGTTGCGCCATGCGCGCATGCGCAAGCGCATCATGGCCGCCGTGCCGAAGGCCTCGGTGGTCATCACCAACCCGACCCACTTCGCCGTCGCACTGAGATACGAGCGCGGCATGAGCGCGCCGATCTGTGTCGCCAAAGGCGTCGACCTCATCGCTCGGCGGATTCGCGAGATTGCCGAGGCGCACGACATTCCGGTGATCGAGAATCCGCCGCTGGCGCGTGCGCTGCACGGCACGGTCGAGATCGATCAGGAAATCCCGCCGGAACATTATCGGGCGGTGGCCGAAATCATCGGCTACTTGATGCGGCTGCGGCGTCTCGTGACCCGGCCCAATTGAATGCAGACTACGGCGAGCGCTGTCGGTGGCAGCGAGCCTTGCGAGCGCCGCATACGCCGCGAGAATCACGTATCTTCGGCAAAGCTGGGACACTGCCGATCCGGACATTGGCCGGGGGCTGGTCGATGATGCGCCGCTTGCGCGGGCGGGCCGCAAGGGGCACTGAGGGCGAAACATGACGCATGAGGCCATGTCCACGGACGGCTTCGGTCAACAGGCCAGTGGTTCGGCTCCGACGCGCAGCGCGCTTGACCGCAGCGTTGCCGCGGGGCGGGGCGGCAGCATCGCGCTCGTGCTGCTGGTCGCAGGGTTCCTGATCGCCGGAGCGGCCGGGATCGGTTTTCTCGGCAGTGAACGTGCTGAGCCTTATATTTTGATTTTCTTGGCGATTCTGGCCACAATCGGCGTGTTCGGCCTGTTCGCATTCGCGAGCGGCATCTTGCGGCTGTCGTGGTCGCAGTCCGGCAATCCCCTCATTAAGGCAGTGCTCGACGGCGCCTTTGACGGCATTGTCGTCACCGACGGCGATGGGCGCGTGATCTATGCCAATGCCGCGTACCTCGATCTGATCGGGGCCGCGGACGCCCGCGACGCACGGCCGGTCGAAAGGGTTTTCATTGCCGATCCGGACGCCTCCGAAGCGATCTACCGGCTGCTCAAGGCGGCGCGCGAAGGTCGGCGTCTGCAAGAAGAAGTGCGGATCGCCTCTGCCCATAGTCGGCCAGCGCGCTGGCTCCGGATGCGCATTCGCCCGCTGGGAAGCAAGGGCCGCAGCCGCAATCTTACGGTCTGGTCGCTCAATGACATCACGCGCGATCGCGAGCGGCAGGAGAACATTTTTCAGGAGCTGCAGCGCGCCATTGACTACCTCGACCATGCCCCGACCGGCTTCTTCTCGGCCGATGCCGCCGGCAACATCGTCTATCTCAACGCGACGCTTGCCAATTGGCTCGATCAGGATCTCGCCCAGGTCGGCTCGGGTGGCCTCAAGCTCACCGACCTTGTCTCTGGCGATGGCGCTGCGCTGCTGACGACACTGCGTGCGACTCCCGGTGAGGTGAAGACGGAGATCGTGGACCTTGATTTGAAGACCCGTTCGGGGCGGACGCTGCCGGCGCGCCTGCTGCACAGGCTGGCGTTCGGCGCCGATGGTCTGCCCGGCGCTTCGCGCACCGTGGTGCTCAATCGCGCCAGTGAAGACGGCAGCGAATTGCAACGCGACGCCGAACGCTTCATGCGATTCTTTCATCACACGCCGATGGCGATCGCCACGATCGACCGCGACGGCGGCATCGTGCGCACCAATGCGCTGTTCGCCCGGTTGTTCCAGGGCATGATCGGCGGCGGCGCCCGCAGCGGCTCGATCCGCACCATCGTGACCGAGCGCGATTGGCCGCCGCTCGAAACGGCGATTGTCCAGGCAGCGCAGCGCAGGGGCGATATCAAGCCTGTCGACGCCACGCTGGCCGGCCAAGGCGAGCGCTTCGCGCGCTTCTACGTGACCGCGGTCGGCGAGCAAGAACGTGACCAGGAAACGGCCATCGTCTATGCGCTGGAGACGACCGAGCAACGCGAACTGGAGAGCAGGCTCATCCAGCAGCAGAAGATGGACTCGATTGGGCAGCTTGCCGGCGGTATGGCGCACGACTTCAACAATATGCTCAATCTGATTCTGCTGGCGACCGATTTTTTGCTCAACGCGCACAAGCCCACCGACCCGTCCTTTAAGGACATCATGGAGATCAGGCAGAGCGCCAATCGCGCCGCCAGCCTGGTGCGGCATCTTGTGGCATTTTCGCGCAAACAAACGCTACGCCCGCAAGTTCTCGACCTCGGCGAAATGCTCAGCGACCTCACCGTGGTGCTGCGCCGGCTCATCGGCGAGAAGATCGATCTCAAGGTGGTGCACGGCCGCGACCTGTGGCCGGTCAAGGTGGATCAGCTGCAGTTCGAGCAGGTGATCGTGAACCTCGCCGTCAATGCCCGCGATGCCATGGCCAACGGCGGTCATTTGGAACTGCACAGCGCCAACGTGACCGCTGCGGATTGCGCCCGCTATCACACCAAGGGGATGCCGGCAGCCGATTACGTATTGGTCGAAGTAATCGATACCGGCAGCGGCATACCGGAGGCGATCCGCGACAAGGTCTTTGTGCCGTTCTTTACGACCAAGGACGTGGGCAAAGGCACGGGACTCGGCCTGTCGACGGTCTATGGCATCATCAAGCAGACCGGCGGGTTCGTGTATTTCGACAGTGTCGACGGCAAGGGCACGACATTCCGCATTTTCCTGCCGCGTCATGTGCCGACGGCCCAGGAGGCTGCCGCGCCGGTCGTGACCGCCGAGGTCCGGCAGATCACCGATCTGACTGGTGAAGGCACGATCCTTCTGGTCGAGGACGAGGAGGGCTTGCGTGCGCTCAACGCGCGCGGTCTTGCCTCTCGCGGCTACACGGTGCTGCAGGCCGGCAATGGCGTCGAGGCCATCGACGTGCTGGAAAAAACTGGCGGCAAGATTGACCTTGTCGTCTCCGACGTGGTGATGCCGGAGATGGATGGCCCGACGCTGCTGCGCGAACTGCGTACGCGCGATCCGAGCCTCAAGATTATCTTCGTGTCCGGCTATGCCGAGGACGCCTTTCAGAAGCATCTTCCGGCCGACGGTCAGTTCGATTTTCTGCCGAAGCCGTTCACGCTCAAGCAGCTTGTCGCCAAAGTGAAAGAGACGATGGCGGCGTGAGGCGCGGCGCGAATCTCGTTACGGCGGGTTGTCGCGCACGGTCTTGCTTGGCACGATTGTCATCTCATAATGACGGTGCTGGTTCGGTGCGACACTCGCGCGCGCGGCGGTTTGCGCAGTGACCCGTTGGCAATGCGGCGCGTACTAATTGGGTGGCAGCGTGCCTTGCGGGGGTGCGCCGCAGATATGGGCTCCGGAATTTCTGCAGCCGGAGCCATGAGGAGGCAACATAGCAGCCGTGTCATCCATTCAGTGGGTTCGATCAGTCGCAAGGCTTACGGCGCTCTTGGCACTGCTGTTTGGAGCAGACGATCTGGACGTGCGGGCGGCGAACGGATTGAACTACGACGGTGGCTCCAGCGCCTTCATCTCGATTGCCAACGCTGCAACGATTACGACGTCGGATGCTCCTTCCCGGGCTGCACCGCTGAGTAATTCAGGCGGCACGCTCAGCGAATTGTTCAGTCGCGGCGGATGGCTCGGCGGCTTTGCCGCCGGCTTCCTCGGTTCGGGCGTGCTTGGCGTGCTGTTCGGGCGCGGCCTGATCGGCGGATTGGGCGGAGTGGCATCGTATGTCGGGTTACTGTGCCAGATTGTGTTGCTGGTCATGTTGTGCCGGCTGATCTGGACGCTGTGGCGTGGCGGTCACATGGCTGGCGCTGCGGCGCTATCGCCTCGGCAATTGGCGGATCCGTATTTGCGCTCGCGCGATGAGTTCCACTCTGGTTTTGACGCCGGTGGCAGTGGTGGCCCCGCAATAGAGAGAGAAACGGGCGCCCGCTCGGCCGAACCGGAAGTCACCTCGCCGCGCGGCGGTCGCGGCTGAGAAAGCTCAGCTGATTATAAGTTGAGCGGCGGCTGAAATGTCTCCGCGAAATGACTCGGGCAGTCTTACTTTGACGGCCCGTCGCTATCACAGGCATGCGGCGAACCCCAATGGGTGAAGTCCGGCACGTCGCATTTGCTGCAGGCGCCCAACGCTAAGCCGAGGCCGATCAAAAGAACGAGCCGGGCCGCGGCGGTCATCCGCCGATTTGCCGGAATAATACGCAACACGACTTTTCCCATTACCCGTCCCAATTACCCTTGGGGCTCCACAATACCCTGTCGGCGGACCCTAAGCCATCAATGTGTTCGGCAAGCGGTCGGGCCAGAGTATCGGAGCATAATTTCGGTTATCTTACCGGTGACACGGCCCGGCACGTCGTACATCTCCAAGCGGCGTCGGGTCTGTGAAGGAGACGCACCATGGAAATCCGTTCGAGTGGTTCTGTGCCCTCGCGCCGCGGCCCGGCACAGTCGTTCACCGGCACGGTCTGGCAGGATCCGATCATCGAGGCGCCGGAACCAGCCCGGGTGCGTTCTGGGCTTGTGCGTTTCGAGCCCGGCGCTCGCACCCATTGGCACACCCATCCGCTTGGACAGACGCTGTTCGTCGTCTCGGGCAGTGGCCGCGTGCAGACTTGGGGCAGCCCCATGCAGGTCATCAGGGGCGGCGACGTTGTCTGGATCTTGCCCAACGAAAAACACTGGCATGGCGCCGGTCCGAACACGGTCATGGAGCATGTGGCCATGCAGGAAGCACTCGACGGCAAGCACGTCGAATGGCTGGAGCCGGTCAGCGACGAGCAATACAAGGCGGTGGGCTGACCATGCGCTACGAGCTTTATTACTGGCCGACAATTCAGGGCCGCGGCGAATTCGTTCGCCTGGCGCTTGAGGAGGCCGGCGCTGACTATGTCGACGTGGCGCGCCGCGGCAAAAGCGGCATGGCGGCGATGATGAAAATTTTACAAAGTGAACGGTTGGCGCGCCCGCCCTACGCGTCGCCGTTCCTCAAAGCCGGCAAGGACATCATCGGGCAGACGGCGCTCATTTTGTTTTATCTCGGTCCGCGGCTCAACCTTGCCCCGTGCGACGAGGCGGCCCGGCTGTGGACGCATCAGCTGCAGCTCACCATCACCGATCTGGTGGTTCAGATTCACGACACCCACCATCCGATTTCCGGCTGGCTCTATTACGAGGAGCAAAAGCCGGCGGCGAAACGGCGTACGGCCGATTTCTGGCGTTATCGCGTGCCGAAATTCTTGGGTTATTTCGAACGCGTGCTGCGGCACAACGGCGGCCAGTACATGGTCGGACGAAGGCTCACCTATGTCGATCTGTCGCTGTTTCAGATCGTCGAAGGTTTGCGCTACGCTTTTCCCAAGCGGATGAAGCGGTTTGAGAAGAAAGTACCGCTGCTCGTCGCGCTGCACGACCGCGTCGCCAAACGTCCGCGCGTGGCCGCGTATCTCGCCTCGAAGCGCCGCATCCCTTTCAGCCAATGGGGCATCTATCGGTATTTCAAGGAATTGGATCAGTAGGGTGGTGAGCGTGTACGCTTAATGCGGCCACACTGGCGCGTGCGTGCCGAGTGGAACGCTTTGCCGCGTCCAGCGCGGCGGCGTTTCGTTCATGGTGGCGGCGTGGCGCACCGTTGTGAGCCGGCCGAACCCGGAGGGTAGCTCCTCCAACAGATCGCGGACATCGGCGGATCGCGGATCGGGACAATTCATGCCGTCGATGCGGCCGAGCGACCGCAGCCACAAGCCGGTCTGCGCCAGCGAGCAGCGCACATGCCAGGAGCCGCCGCGCTCGGCGCGTCGCTTGAGCGCCGTCATCGCCGCGAAGGCGAGTAAATAACCGGTGGCGTGATCGAGCTCCTGGGTGGGGAGTTCTCTCGGTCTGCCCTGGCCAAACGCTTCGGCTTCCGCGGCGTTAAAGCCGCTTGCGGTCTGCACCAGGGAATCGAAGCCACGCCGACCTGCCCAGGGACCCGCGTGGCTATAGGCGCAAAGCGAGACGTAGACGATTCCCGGCCGCATTCTGGCTACGTCCTCAGGACCGAATCCGAACGCCGCTACCGCGCCGGGTCGATAGCCTTGAACGAAGACATCGGTGTCGCGAATGAGCGCGGCGAGCGTGTCGCGCCCGCTTGCTTCGCGCAAATCGAATGACGTCGAGAGTTTGCCGCGGCCGGTGTCGATGACCAGCGGACGCATCGACGGCAAATGCGGCGCGGTAACGAGCAGTACGTCGGCGCCGTGCGCGGCGAGCGTGCGGCCGCACACCGGTCCGGCAATGATGCGGGTGAGGTCGAGCACCCTGATGCCAGAGAGCGGACGCTCGGCTGCGGGTAGGGGCATTGCCGGCGCGTCGCCGATCTGCTCGATCGAAAGCGGCGGCAGCGTCGCGACCGCGCGTCCCTGCGGGTGCGCATCCCATTCGGCGAATGTGCGGCACGCGGTGACGACGAGGCCGGCTTCGGCCGCGGCGTCTTCAAGCTTTTCGGCCGCCCACCCGTCGAGCGTGCGCTGCACCGCGCCGCGGTCGTGTTCGCAGCCGAGCAGCTTGAGCAACCCGCTGCAGTGGTGCGGCAGATTGGTGTGCAGCCGCACCCAGCGGCCGTCGCCGCAGCGATAAAGTCCGGCGATGCTGTCGTGGTATTCGGCCGGCACCTTGCCGTCGACGCGCAGATAGCGCTCGCTGCGGAATTCGATCGCCGCCGCGCGCATGTCGACCGCGACGCTCTGGCGCCGGCCGCTGCGCAAACGCCACAGCTCGCCGGCGGCGAGCGCCGTCGCCGCAATGGTCGCCTGCGCCGCGGTGCCGACCGCGAATGAGGACGGCAGCACCGCCTCGGCGCCGGTGAGTGCGACGTGTTGCAAAGCAGCGTCGTCCTGCTCCGCGGTACGCCAGAGTGCGGCGACGACGTCGTGAGGATCATCGGGACCGGACATTAAAACCCCGCCGCAGGCCATGAGGCTTAGTCTTGACAAGGCCTAGTCTTGACAAGGCCTAGTCTTGACAAGGCCTAGTCTTGATAAGGCCTAGTGCTGATAGATAATGCTGACATTCAAGTCCGGCAGGCGCGTCAAATCAAGTCAGCGCGCTCGACACCGCGCGTTGCATTGTCAGCGGGTCCGTGCAGGCGCCATGGTTGACCGACGAGCGGATT
Organism: Xanthobacteraceae bacterium; assembly: GCA_049300295.1. Classification (GTDB taxonomy): domain Bacteria; phylum Pseudomonadota; class Alphaproteobacteria; order Rhizobiales; family Xanthobacteraceae; genus BOG-931. Next base: position 2,609 of record JBAQJL010000067.1, on the reverse strand, counting down.
GGCCGCGCTCCCGGTCTTCGCTCCAGCCGTGCGCTATGTTGCTGACGATCACGGATACCGAATACGCAAGGATACAGGCGAGCGTCGGCAGGGAATAGTGCAGGCGGCCATCGAACTGTTCCAGCCCGAACACAAACACCGGGCCAAGCGCGCGGATCACCTGCGCGGTGAGCGGCGCAGTGCGGCCGATTCCGAGCTGAAAGGCAAACAGCGGCAGGACGATGAGCGCAGTCGTCGCGAATGCAAGAACGGCAAATTCTCGTGGCGTGACGATCCCAGTCTTGCCGCGCCATAGCACCACGGCGGCGGCAAGCGCGATCAACGCGATATAGCGCGCCGCCGTGACCGCATCGGCGCCGATACCATGGTCCTGCAGACGCTTGCAGTAGAGCAGGCTCACCGTGATCGATGTGCCGCTGACGCTGAGCAGCGCGAGTCCCACGACGCTGACCTTGAGGGTGGACGCCGGCAGGCCCGAATAGCCGCCGATGACCACCCACCACAAAGCGGCGACGGACGCGGCTATGCCTACGTATCCGGCGCATTCGACGCGGCCGAGCGGCTTCGGCTTGGCGAGTGCAACGCCCGCCGAGCCCAGCGCCACCACCGTCAGCGGCCCCATGGCGCTATGGATGGTGTTGACGATGGCCGGGTCAAGGTAGGTCAGCGCAAAGAAGAAGCACGTCCAGGCCAGCGCGGTTGTGATGTTGGACGCGATGACGGCGCCCATATGTCCGCGCAATTTGCCAAAGTCTTGCGGCGCGCGGACCAATGTCGCGCATGCAAAGATCGCGGTCGAAAGCGAGAACGCGATAAGAATGATGACAAAATAGTTGTACCTTTGAAACACTTCGCCGAAATAGACGTCGCGAAACGCCTGCGACAGCGTAAATATCAGAACGAGCGACGGTCCGAGCAGGGCACGCATGCCGGTCTCCTTTACGAAGACCGGTATGGCGGCCGTCGCGATACGCGGCCACCCGATTTCTGTGAATGCATCGTTCCGCTGTGCGCGCCGGCTTGTTATTCTCAGCCGATCGCGCTGACACCCGCTTGCGCTACTTCCTCGTCCTCATGCGATTGCACGCCGGACACGCCGACCGCGCCGACGCATTCGTTCTGAAACATGACCGGCACGCCGCCTTGCAGCAAAATGCCGGCGGGAAAGTTGAGAAACGCCGGTCGCTCCTTGATGCGGTCCTCAAAGAACTTGCTCGGCCGCCTGGTCATCGCCGAGGCGCGCGCCTTGCCTGTCGACACCTCCGCGGTAATGACGGGCGCGCCGTCCATACGCACAAAGCCAAGCAGGAAACCGCCGTCGTCGACGATCGAAATGGAGACCGCCCACTTGCTCGCGGCGGCCTTGGCCTCGCACGCCGCCATCATTGTCTTGACGTCGGCCAAAGTCAGACTCTGCTTGGTTCGCATGAATATCTCCTTGTTGGGCGCGGCATCGTTCTGCCGCCCCGAAGCGCGTGAAGGATGGGGGTGCTGGCCCGTGTCACCGCAGCGAGAAGCGGATCGGCACCGTCAGACTGATTTCGGTCTCGGTCATACTCGGCGGAAATGCCGGCATTGGCTGTGCGCGCATGACAAGCGTCATCGCCTCGTCGTCGAGCGCGGTGTGGCCCGAACCCTTCGCGATGTGCCGTGACGTCACATGACCATTGCGATCGATGCTGAAGGCGAGAAGCACGACGCCCTCTTCGCCACGCGTGCGCGCTTCGCTCGGATAGCGCTTGGACTGCTGCAGTTTGCGGAACAGCCGGCTTTCCCAGGACGGCTCGATGCGCGGCGCGCCGCCCCTGACCGGTGCGGCGGTGACCGGCGCCGGCGGCCGCTGTTCTTCGACCTGCACCGGTGGCTTTTTCTCTTCCGGCAGGACGACGGTCGATGGCGCCGGCTCGGGCGGCGGTTGTTCCTCGACCTTGGGCTGCACCGGCTGCTTTTCCGGCTGCACCGGCGTCGCCTTCTGCTCGACCATTTCCTCGGGCGCCGGCGCGACGTCGGCCTGCTTGGCGTCCGCGATGCTGTCGATTGGCGCAAGCTCAAGGGTAATGACGGATGAATCGTCGCCGATGCGGTCTTGCTGCGGCCACCACAAAAGCAATCCGGCGGCGATTGCCGCGTAGCCGCAAAGCACCGCTACGCCCGATACGACCCAGCGCCGCCGGGCGTGCGGATCGTCGTCGAGCCAACTGAGCGCGGATGAGTTCATTGGACCGTGCGTGCTTCGAGCCCGACCAGGGCGATTTTAAGGTAGCCGGCGCCGCGCAGATCGTTGAGCAGCCCCATGACGTCCCCGTAGGGCACCGCACGATCGCCGCGCAAGAAAATGCGTTTGTCTTTGTCGGAACCAGTCGCGCCGTCGAGCGCCGCTGGCAGCGCGCTGCGCGCCACAGGATCGTCGCCAAGCGTGATGCTGCCGTCCGCCTTGAGCGTGAGATAAATCGGCTTGTCCGGCCGCGGCTGCGGCTGCGCGGTGGAGGAGGGCAGATCGACCGGCGTATCCACGGTGGCGAGCGGCGCCGCGACCATGAAGATGATCAGCAGCACCAGTATCACGTCGATGAACGGCGTGACGTTGATGTCGTGGACTTCGGTGAGTT
>JBAQJL010000066.1:0-1776 GCA_049300295.1 Xanthobacteraceae bacterium | reverse complement strand
CGGCCCCTCACGCATGGCCGCGAAGCGGCAGCGGCTTGACATCAGCGGCTCCAGTGGTGACTTACGGCCTCAACTTTAGCGATTTGCGACGTTCAGGGGCAGCAATGACCGCAGCATTTACCTTTCCGGGGCAGGGTTCGCAGGCTGTCGGCATGGGCAAGGCGCTTGCAGACGCGTTTCCGGCGGCCCGGGCCGTGTTTGACGAGGTCGATTCGGCGTTGGGCGAGAAGCTGACCGGCATCATCTGGGACGGCCCCGCGGAGACCCTGCAACTCACCGAAAACGCTCAGCCGGCGCTGATGGCGGTGTCGCTGGCGGCGATGCGGGTGCTGGAAACCGAGGCCGGTTTCCAGGTCGGCCGGGATGCCGCGTTCGTGGCCGGGCATTCGCTCGGCGAATATTCGGCGCTGGCCGCGGCCGGTAGCCTGACGATCGGCGATACCGCGCGCCTGCTGCGCACCCGTGGGCTCGCGATGCAGAAGGCGGTACCGGTCGGCGCAGGCGCGATGGCCGCGCTGCTCGGCCTGGATTATGAGGCGGCGATGGCGGTCGCCAGCGAAGCCGCGCAGGATCAGGCCTGCCAGGCCGCCAATGACAATGGCGGCGGCCAGGTTGTGGTGTCCGGCGACAAGGCCGCGGTCGAGCGTGCGCTGGAAATCGCCAAGACCAAGGGCGCCAGGCGCGCCATGCTGCTGCCGGTTTCGGCACCGTTTCATTGCCGGCTGATGCAACCCGCCGCGGATGCGATGGCGGAAGCGCTCGCCGGTGTCACCATCAAGAAACCTGCCTCGCCGCTGGTTGCAAACGTGCTGGCCGCGCCGATCAGCGATCCCGACGAGATCCGCCGCCGGCTGGTCGAGCAGGTCACGGGTACGGTGCGCTGGCGCGAGTCGGTGGCCTATATGGCGAGCCAGGGCGTGACACGGTTTTTCGAGATCGGCGCCGGCAAGGTGCTGAGCGGGCTGGTCAAGCGGATCGCGGACGGCGCGGTCGGGGTTTCGGTCGGCGGGCCCGCCGATATTGCCGCGGCGAAAGACGCGCTGGCGGCGGCGCATTCGGCCTAGACGGTCGGGAGGAGATGGGGATGTTCGATCTGACGGGCAGGACGGCGCTGGTGACCGGTGCGACCGGTGGCATTGGCGGCGCGATCGCCAGGGCGCTGCATGGGCAAGGCGCTACCGTTGCCATTTCAGGTACCCGGCGCGAGGTGCTGGACTCGCTGGCGGGCCAGCTCGGCGATCGGGTTCACGTGCTGCCCTGCAATCTGTCCGACAGCGCCGAGGTCGAGGCGCTGGTGCCGTCGGCCGAGACCGCGATGGGGCAGGTCGATATCCTCATCGCCAATGCCGGGATCACCAAGGACAACCTGTTCGTGCAACTGCGCGACGAGGATTGGGACGAGGTGATCCGCGTCAATCTGACCGCGACGTTCCGGCTGGCGCGGGCCGCGACCAAGCTGATGATGCGCAAGCGCTTCGGGCGCATCATCGCGATCACCTCGGTGGTCGGCGTCACCGGCAATCCTGGCCAGGGCAACTACACCGCCTCGAAGGCCGGGATCATCGGTATGATCAAGACGCTGGGCGCCGAATACGCCAAGCGCAACGTCACCGCCAATTGCATCGCGCCCGGCTTTATCGCGACGCCGATGACGGATGTGCTCAACGAGAAGCAGCGCGAAACCATTCTGTCGAAGGTTCCTGCGGCCCGGCTCGGGACGCCCGAAGATATCGCCGCTGCGGCCGTCTATCTCAGTTCGAACGAGGCCGGCTATGT
>JBAQJL010000065.1:0-3685 GCA_049300295.1 Xanthobacteraceae bacterium | reverse complement strand
GCCAGCTTGATGACGTTAGTGTCGGTCACGGCGTATCACTCCTTTGGTGGAGAAGTGGAGGCGTCGAACACCCCCACGATACGTCGCCTTACCCCTTCATGCCGTCACCAACTTCCGCTCATAGCTCCCGGGAGTGCCTCGGCACTCCATGTCTCGAAATTGTAGTGGAGTGCCGTTCGACAAATGACGAGGCGCGTGTGTGCTGCCGATTTGGCGATCACTCCGCGCGGGCTCGCAACTCCCTCAACCGCCTTTCCCGCTCAGCGATCTGCCACTCGATCAGTTCGACTCGCTGCGGACGCGGCGCGTTGATCATCCGCAGCAAGAAAGCAGCCGTCATCCCGTGCGCCAGACGAAGGCGGCGCTGACCACGAAATTCCAGACCGCGCCGATCAGCGCGCCGCCAAGCCCGGCGAGCCACCATCGGTCGTCGTAGTGGTAGATCGAGGTGGCGATGCCGACATTGGAGATCGCGCCGACGGCGCAAATGACTTCGAAGCGAACCAGGCCGGTGACGAAGCGCCAACCGGTGAGCCGCCGATCGCTGTACGTGAAGTAATTGTTCAGGATGAAATTCCACGCAATAGCGGCGAGCGTGGCGAGGGCCAGCGCCGCGCCGAACGATGGTATGACCGCCAGCAGCGCGCGCAAGGCGCCCAGATTGACGGCGACGCCCGTAAGTCCAACCAGGCAGAACAGCACAAACCGCGCAGCCACGGCGTTATCCGTGAGCTTTGCCGTCATCAGCGCTGCAAAGTCGAGGGCAATCTTGCTGTCGAGCTTGCTCTCGCCATAGTGGCGGATGCCAAACGTGGTGGCGAGCTCGACGGTGCGCAGGCGGTTGCGGCCCGTCGCCAGAATATCAAGCAGGATTTTGAAACCTTCAGACGAAAGCGTAGGAGCCAGCTCCTCCAATGCCTCGCGCCCGATCATGAAATAGCCGCTCATGGGATCGGTCAGCGTGATGCCGAGCAGGCGCCGCGCCAACGTATTCGACCACCGGCTGATGCGGGCGCGCCGCGCCGACAAGCTGGCGGCTGAGCCGCCATCGAAATGGCGGCTCGCCACGACGAGATCGAAGCTGCCGCCGCGCAACTGCTCCAGCATCGGGGCGAGCAACGTTGCGTCGTGCTGTAGGTCGGCATCCATGACGGCAACGTAGCGGGCCTGACTCGCCAGCATGCCTTCCAGGCAGGCGCCGGCAAGCCCGCGCCGGCCGATACGGCGCAGACAGCGGACCCGGCTGTCGTTCTCGCCGAGCGAACGCGCCACGAATGCGCTGCCGTCGGGAGAATTATCGTCGACGAACAGCACCTCCCATTCGCAGCCCGTCAGCGCCCGCGAAAGCCGCTCGACGAGGATGGGAATATTCTGCCGTTCATTGTAGGTCGGCACGATAACGCTGAGTTCTGGCGGCGGCCGGCGCGCCGGATCCGGCGGACGTGCAACGATCTCATGAGCAAGCTTTGTCGAGGTCCCCTCCATTCGCGAAACAGTGCGCCACACCGGGCCCGCTTAATTCGCGCTCTTCCCGTAAGGCGGCGGCCACGCCTTTTTGAACACGTGGCCGTAAAAAATCTGCACCTTTATTTCGTCCATGCCGGCCCGGCCAAACACAAAGGGCGGTAATTCCTCGATCGATTGGAAGTAAGGGGCCAGTCTCTGCGCGATCCCGCCCATGTCGCGGCTTCCGAGAATGAGGGCATCGCGCCCCATCAGCGTTTCGGGGTCGTATCGGAAGGCATACTGCTTGCTTTCGCCATAGACCAGCATCGGCATTGCATCGTCGAGCGCCCGATCGATCTTGCCCATATCGATCCAGCTTGGCGAAATGACAAACAGCCCCTTGATGTCGAGCAGGCCGCGTCGCTGCAGTTCGCCCCGCAGCGGCGTCCATTCGAGCGATTCGAGCGTCGGATCGCCTTTGGCGAACACCGCCGGGAACAAGAGTCGCGCGTAACCGGTTGCGGCATCGGCGACGATCAAGGCACTGACAATCGCCAATGTCACCGCCGACCAGATCGCCCACGTTCGCGGCCGGCTTCGCACCAGCGCCTCACGCGCCAGATGATCGCCGAGAACGGGAAACATCATCAGCCAGCCCGGCATTTGCCAATGCGGCAGGCCGCGAGCGCCCCACAACGGCACCAGCGTGAACAGCACAATCGCCGGCATGCCAAGGCAGATGCAAAACCAGGAGCGGTCGCCGGCCCGTCCCTGTCGGAGCGCGCAATACGTGGCCACGATCATCGGCACAAACACCCACGGACCCATCCAAAGGATTTGACCGCCGAGATTGGTGAAGAATTGCCCGAATTTGGGAAACCCGCCGTAGGCGTCCGCGCGTCCGCCTTGGTAGAGAAACGACGCCCAGTGGTGCTCCGCGTTCCAGAAAAGCACCGGCGCGACCATGATCAGCGCGATCGCGGCGCCGGCCCATGGAGCCGGATGCAGCAATGTCTTTCGCCGCCCCGGTGTGACGAGGAGGTAAAGCAGCAACCCGGCTACGAACAGCACAGCGTGGTATTTGGATAAGCCGGCAACACCAATCCAAAATCCGGCGCCAAGCCAAGTGCGCCACGGCGACGGTGACGGCGGCGCTGCGGCGGGAAACAAGCCGCTGGCGAGCATATAGGCCGCGGCCGCGATGCCCAGCATCAGCGGACCGTCCGGCAGGATCCAGCCTCCGGCAATGGTGAAGAACATCGAGAGATTGAGCGCCAGCACCGCCCATACGCCGGCAACCGCGTTGAACAAATATCTCGTCAACAGATAAAGCGCCCAGCTCGTTGCAGCGAACAGCGCAATGAACGGCAGTCGCAAGGCCCGGCCATCGCCGAGCAGTGGAATAAAGGCGTGGGTGATCCAGTAGTGCAGCGGGGGATGGTCGAAATATGAAAGCTCAAGATCGTGGGAAACGCCGATGCCGTAGGATTCGTCGACACCGAGTCCGAGAGTGGCCGCCACGATGAGCCGATAAATCGAAAAGACCACAATCAGTCCGATCGCCACCCGCGCCGGTGAGCGTGAAACGGCGTGCCAAGTCCTGCTTTCGGGCAGCGAAACGGAGGTCATAAGTCAGTGTCTGGCAGGCCGGTTCTGGGCGGGAACCGGACATCGTATGTGGACATCTTCACTCACAACCCCCCGACGTCGCTGCCGTATCGACGCGCCATTTTCGGTGCATCGATGCGCTGCACTATAGTCCCTGGTAGAGACCAACAGTCTATCGCATTTGGATGATGGCACCACCGTGCCGGAAGCGACCGAAAAGCGTATCGGCGCAACCTGCCGTGCCGTGCCGTGCCGTGCCTGACACGGCTTATAGCGACCGCCGGGGATGAAGTGGGCGTACTAGTGGAGCGGATTTGACATTCGCTTCACGAGTTCTCGGCCAGGTGGGTAGCGAACGTCAAATCCGCTCCACCATGCGTGCGACGCCGCCATCGGCCTGACGCCTTTTGACGCTCCGCAGCGTCGCGGGCGCATCCGCCAAACGGATCAAATCGCCGCTGGAGATTTTCGCCAATCCAAGAGGCTTGCTGGCCAGGCGCCAGCGTTTTGGATACTGATGCGGATTGACCTCTTCGAACGAAGGCAACACGCGCTTGACCGTATTGCGATAGCGTTCGGCGGTGCGGCGCGAAAGTGGCTTATCGGAATAATTAAACCTGATGTCACGCAG
>JBAQJL010000064.1:0-2475 GCA_049300295.1 Xanthobacteraceae bacterium | reverse complement strand
CGCCGGCAGCTCGGCGCGCGGTGACGCCGCGGTGGTTGCAGCTCCAGCGCCGTTGCCGCGGCTTGCATCGCCAAGCGCGCGGATCACTTCGTCCGGCGTCGGCAGATCGGCCGCGTAGGCGATACGGACCAGCACCATCTCGGCGGCGGCGAGCGGCCGGCCCGCCGCCTCGACCTCGGCGATGCCCTTGAGCAGCATCTGCCAAGTCCGCGCCAACACCCGCATCGACAGCTTGCCCGCAAACTCGCGGCCGCGCGTGCGCTCCGCTTCCGTCAGAGACACATCGTCGGCGAGCGCCGGCACGATCTTCAGCCGCGTGACGAAATGCGTGAACTCGGCGAGGTCGCCCAGGATCATCGCCGGATCGGCGCCGGTATCGTATTGGTCGCGCAATTCGCCGAGCGCGCGCGGCATGTCGGCGCGCATCAGCGCCTCGAACAGATCGATGACGCGCGTGCGGTCGGCCAGGCCAAGCATGCCGCGCACATCCTCGGCACGCACCGGCCCCGCCGCATGGGCAATGGCTTGATCGAACAGCGACAGCGCATCGCGCACCGAGCCTTCGGCGGCGCGCGCGATCAGCGCCAGTGCCTCCGGCGCGGCCTCGATGCCTTCCTGGCCGGCGATGCCGGCCAGGTGCGCCACCAAGGCGGCGGCATCGACCCGGCGCAGATCGAAGCGCTGGCAGCGCGACAGCACGGTGATCGGCACCTTGCGGATTTCGGTGGTGGCGAACACGAATTTGGCGTGCGGCGGCGGCTCTTCCAGCGTCTTGAGCAGCGCGTTGAAGGCGGCGCCCGACAGCATGTGCACTTCGTCGAGGATGTAGACCTTGTAGCGCGCCGACACCGGCGCGTAGCGCACCGCGTCGTTGATGGCGCGCACGTCGTCGACGCCGTTATGCGACGCCGCGTCCATCTCGATGACGTCGAGATGCCGGCTCTCCATGATCGCCTGATCGTGCACGCCGAGCACCGGCATGGATACCGTCGGACCTTTGATCGAACCGTCCGGCAGCTCGTAATTGAGCGCGCGCGCGAGAATCCGCGCCGTCGTGGTTTTGCCGACGCCGCGCACGCCGGTGAGAATCCAGGCCTGCGGAATCCGGCCGGTCTCGAACGCATTGGTCAGCGTGCGCACCATCGCGTCCTGGCCGATCAGGTCGGCGAAGGTCGACGGCCGGTATTTGCGCGCGAGAACGCGGTAGGCGGCGGCTGGTGTGGTGGCGTCGGTCATGGGTCAGTGTAGCCCGGATGAGCGAAGCGAAATCCGGGATTCTTGCGTGCCGGACGTGCGGACCCCGGATGTCGCTTCGCTCATCCGGGCTACGGTCATGAAAGTGGGAGGCTGACGAGCGACCCGAACCGCGCTCGTTAGGGCTGCTTCCTTCCGGATCTGACCCGGTTGGCGAGTGGCTCGCCCACCGCCAACCTCCCGGGCCTCTATATCGTCCGCGGGCAGGGGGAAAGCAAGCCGACAGCCTGCCGCTTCTCGACCTGGCATCAGGCGACACGGCGGTAGCCGTAGAGCAAAGCCGCAAGGCTCGTCCCGAGCATGCCGAAGACGAAGCCCGCCGAGAATACATTGAGGCTGTGCAGCCGGGCCATTCCAACTTGCCAGGCGATGCCGTTGAGGACCGCCAAAACGATGACGACGCCGATGCCGTAAGCGGTAAGCGTGCGCATGAGACGATCCTCCTGTTCCGGTCGCCGCTCCCAACGCGGTTCAACCACGGATGCGTGCAAAAACTGAGGCGCGCTTCTTCCCGCCCCGCGGAAAGCGGGGAGGGGGGACCATCCGTAGCGCGCCGCGCGAAGGATGGTGGGAGGGGCGCGGGCGACGACGAAATTTCTTCGACGCAAGTGAAACGACGAGTCAGACGCCCCCTCCACCACGCTTCGCGTGGTCCCCCTCGCCCGCTATCGCGGGGGCAGAAGGCGCAAGCGCCCCCGTTCTCGCGGCGCGATTTTTGTTCGCGCGCGAGTCCTCCGTCCCACCATGTTGCTAACGGCTTCCCCGCTTGCGCTATTTCCTGGGTTTCCCTGTGCCCACCCAGGCTGCAAACAAAGGGGAAGCGGAACGCCGAGAGACGCGTCGTAAACACCCGCGCCTTGCGGGCACGGGGCGCCCCTTGCGGGGGCGCTCGCCTCTCGGCGTCCCACTGCGGCTCTTGCCAGAGGGACAGCTGGTCCCCAAGGCTCTGCACCAGGCCATGCTTCGGGAGACAGTCCGGAGCGCTTGATCCTATGGACCGCCAACCGGGGCGAGGATCGTGCGCGTCTCCACGGGTGTTACCCGCGCCGGAAAACCAACATAACCACTGTCCCCGTACCGTGAGCACCTCACGTGCCGGTCATGATGCCGGCAGGCTGATGCCCGATGCCGCCCGGGAGCGGGTTACAAATCCGCCCGCGGGCACCGCACTCGCCCCGTCCCAAGGAGTGTCCTCGCGAAGAACGTCCCTTCGAAAGGCGA
>JBAQJL010000063.1:0-35525 GCA_049300295.1 Xanthobacteraceae bacterium | reverse complement strand
TGGACCAAGGGCAAGGGCTGCGAGACTTTCGGCCCGCTGGGTCCGTGGCTCGTCACCAAGGACGAGCTCAAGAATCCGCAAGGCCTCGACATGTGGCTCGACGTCAACGGCGAAAAGCGCCAGCGCGGCAACACCTCGACGATGATCTTCGATTGCCGCCATATCGTGTGGGCATGCTCACAGTATTTCGCCATGGAGCCGGGCGACGTTATCATCACCGGTACACCGCCCGGCGTGGGGCTCGGCATGAAGCCCGAGCCGAAATTTCTCAAAGCCGGCGACGTGGTGACGCTCGGCATCGATGGCCTGGGCGAGCAGCGGCAGAAGATCGTGAAATTCAAGAAGTGACGCCTTTCGCGTCACTCACTGACAATTGTGACAGCACCGGGCCTCGCCGAATCGAGAGCCGCTAGGAGATTTGGCACCAGCGGCAAAAGGTTGGCGAGCCTGTTCGCTTTCGCCTGAAGAACAACAACCCGGATCGGGAATCCCCCGATATTCTGTTGGAAGACGAGGTTCTGATCAACTGTGACAAAAACGTCGAAATGGCCTGACGCCTGCGTAAGCAGCTCGCCATTCTTAAACCCAGCCCAACCCATCTCGCCGACGGTCTTGATTTCATGGCCCGCGATAGATCGCGACAAGCGCCAATCCACGCACTCGTCCAACAGAACTCTCACGAAACCGATTCGATGAGCTTGTCCCTGGCCTGCTCCAGAAAGACCATCACCTGCTCGCGGGTGACCGTTGGAAAGCCTTCGAGAAATTCATCGATCGAGTCGCCGGCCTCGAGATAATCGAGGAGAGCCTGAAGAGGCACGCGGGTTCCACGAAACACAGGCGTCCCACCCATAATTTCTGGATCGCGACAAACGATTGGTCCGGTCATGCCAGCAATTTACGCCTTGCATGAGTTCCCGACAACCGGGGTAGCAGAACCCAGCGGCGGCTTCACAGATACCTTCCCCTGTCCGGGCAACTACCTATCAAATGCGCGTCTCGTCGGTACGAGATGTAAATAATTCTCGGCTTCAACGGCTGCAACTTTTCGATGTATAGCAGGCCATGTCGCGCGCGAAGGTACAGGATTGCATCCGGCGTGCTCGGAGCGAGAGCGGGTTCGAGGAAAAATTGAACGCGATCACCGATTCGATCAACGCATTCGTCGATTACGTCGAGCAGATGGAGCATCCGCTGCGCAATGTCGATGCTTGCCCCCGGCAATTCTCACCCTTCCCTCGCCTCCAAAACCGCCTGCAGCGAGATGCGCGACCACGGCGCGATCTTGTCGCGGAATGCCACGTAGGCGTCCCGCACCTTACGGGCGCTTGAGCTTTTACCGGCCAGTTCACCGAGCACGCCATCCGCCTCGTGCCGCGCCGCCGCGATCAGGTCGGACGGAAATGTGCGCAACTGCACCTTGTCGCGCGTGGTCAGCGCCGCCAGCGCCTCGATGTTGAGACGCTCCATCTCGGCAAGCGCGAACGAGGCTTCCGCCGCACAGGCATCGGTGACAATCGCCTTCAGCTCGGCATCGAGCGTCTGCCACGCCTTCAAGGAGACGATGCACTCGCCGGTGCCGTTCGGCTTGTTGAAGCCAGGCCCGTAATAGAATGGCGCAAAGCGGAACAGGCCGAGCGCAATGTCGGAGCCCGGACCGACGAATTCGGCGGCATCGAGCACGCCGGATTGCAGCGCGACCAGGATTTCGCCGGGCGCCGTGGTCTGCGGAATGGCGCCGAGCCGGCGGTAGACTTCGCCGCCCAGGCCCAATGAACGGATTTTCAGGCCATGCACGTCGTCGCGGCTTTTGATCTCGCGGCGAAACCAGCCGCCCATGCATACGCCGGTATTGCCGCCCATGAACGGCTTGACGCCGAATGGCGCGTAAAGCTCGTCCCACAATTCTTGACCACCGCCGGCGCCGATCCAGGCGACGTGCTCGTTCGGCGTAAGGCCGAACGGCACGGTGGTGAAGAACGAAGCGGCCGGCTCCTTGCCTTGCCAATAGAACGAGGCGGTGTGGCCCAACTCGGCAACGCCGGAGCCGACGGCATCGAGCACCTCGAAAGCCGGCACGATCTCACCGGCCGCATAGACCGTGACTGTAAGCCGCCCGCCCGAGAGCGCGGCGATGCGTTGCGCGACCCGTTCCGCCGACATGCCCGGACCGGGCAGCCGCTTCGGCCACGACGTAACCATGCGCCAGTGCAGCTTGCCGCTTTGCGCGAGAGCGGGGGCGGCGATGGCCCCAACAATTCCCGCGGCGCCGCCGCGCGCGAGATTGCGGCGTGTGATCGTCGTCATGCTTCCTCTCCGGATTGGAATCTTTGTGTCGAATCCCGGCGGCGAATCACCGAGTCGCGCGGCGCGGCCGCATCGGAAAGACCGCGGGCGGAATGGTCTGCGCCCAGACATCCTGAATGCGCGCGATCTCGGCCTCCAGAATTTCGAGGAACAATTGCGCCTGAGTCGGCAGCGTGCGCCGCGCCGGCGAGATCACCACGAATTCGGCGATCAGCGGCGGATCATAGATCGGCGAGATGACGCGGCCAATCGTGCGGCCGATATCGGCGTAGCAGATCAGGCCGGACAGGATGGCGACCCAGTCGGAGCACAGCACGAATTGCAGCGTTGATATCATGGCATCCATCTCGATGATCCCGGCGACTTCGATGCCGTGGGTCTCGAAATAGACCTCGATATTGCGGCGCCGCACGTTGTTGCGGCCGGGAAGAATGATCTTCAGCGGCCCGCACTCTTTCAGCCGCACCGGCACGAACGGCTTTAGCCCGCTGCGCACGTTCGACACCAGCATCTCACGGTCGCGCACGATCAAGCGCGATTTCAATCCGACTCGGCCCTCCGTCGCAGGCACCACGGCGAAATCGAGGTCGCCGTTCCGCACCATGTCGGTGAGCGCGCCGCTGTATCCTTCGACGATATGCAGCCGCACGTCCGGATAACGCTGCACGAATTTTTCCAAGGCCGGCGCTACCGCGGCGCGCGTCAGCGTCGGAATCATGCCGATGTGCAGGTCGCCGGTGACGCGCGAAGCGAACGCGCGAACCTCCTCGCCGGCGCTGTCAAGCTGTCCGACCGCCTCGACGCAACGCCGATAGTAGCGCTGCCCGGCAGGCGTCGGCGTCACACCGGATGGCGAACGCGCAAACAGCTTGACGCCAAGCGCGCGCTCGGCCGCCGCAACATGCTGAGAGATGCCGGACTGAGTGGCATTCTCGCGCGCGGCGGCCCGGGTGAACGAACCTTCCTCGCACACGGCAATGACGGCCCGGACCTGCCGGAGGGGAATGTTGTACATGTCACATATTAGAAAAACTGATAGGGAATGCCAGATTATATCATTTCTTTGAGGGCGGCCATCCGCATAACATGATGCGTGACACTACGATCGGCGTAAGCCGTGGAGCCGCCGGGGAGAAGCACATGGGCACAGCAAATTTCGGCATTGCCGGTCTCGACTGGCAACAGCGCGTCAACTGGGACCGCTTGCGCGAATATCGCATCGAGCGCGCCCGGCAGATGATGAAGAAGCACAAGCTCGGCGCGCTGCTGTGCATGTACGACGAGAACGTCCGCTACATCACCGGCACGCTGACGCCCGGCTGGAACCGGCTCAAACCGGGCCTGCGCTACGCCATGCTGTGCGGCGACGGCCGCCCGGTGCTGTTCGAGCAGGGTGACCTCGGCTTTCAGATCGAGCGGCACTCGCCCTGGATCCCGAAGGAGAACGTGCGCCATTCTTTCGCCTGGATCAAAGGCGCCGCCGGCCCTGCCGCCACCCAGCAGGTGAAGAAATTCACCAAGGCGGTGAAGCAGGCGATGAAGGACAATGGCGTCGCCGGAGAAAAACTCGGCTGCGACTTCATCGACATCAACATGCTCAACATCTTCAAGGAAGAGAAGATCGACTGGGTCGACGGCATGACGCCGATGATGGACGCGCGCGCGGTCAAAAGCCCCGACGAACAGGAGTGCTTCCGCATCGTCGGCGCCATCGGCGACGCGACGCATTGGGAGTGTATGAAGTTCCTGCGCCCTGGCATCACCGAAAACCAGGTCACCGCGCACCTGATGCAATATCTCTACAACATTCCCGGCATGGAAGACGTCGAGGACGTCATCGTCTCCTCCGGCCCCAACACCTGGCCGAACTGGCGCAACTTCTCCGATCGCATTATCCAACCCGGCGACATCGTATTCATGGATTTGGCCGCGTTGACCTGGAACGGCTACAAGTCCTGCTACTACCGGACGTATTGTGTCGGCAAGGAGCCGAGCAAGGAGCAGAAAGACACCTACGCGACCGCGCTGAAGTGGCTCTACGACTCGATCGGCGCCGTGAAGGTCGGCGCCACCACGCGCGACATCGCGATGAAATGGCCGTCGGCGATGAAGACCTGGGGCTATGAGGACGAAGACCAGGCCGCCGCGAATCTCTGGGGCCACGGGCTAGGCCTGGCCCAATACGATCCGCCGGTGATTTCGCGCATCTGGTCGCTCGACCATCCGGTCGAGATTCAAGAAGGCATGACGTTTGCGCTCGAAACGCAGCATGGCAAGAAATTCCGCTATGGCGTGCGCATCGAAGAAATGCTGATCGTCCATAAGAAGGACATCGAGATCGTCTCTAATTTTCCGGTCAAGCAGATCACCGTGGTCGATCCGCTGCCGGGCTACGGCGACCATGTGAAGTGATTTCGGCCGGCGCCGCCGAAACGGACGACCATGAGACCTTTGGCTGAATATAGCTGGCGCGACTGGCGGTTGTTTCGTCCGGCAACGCATGGCTACAAGTCGATGCGCTATGCAGCCGCGCGCGAGTTGTACGTGCGGCAGCCGGCGCGCGGCGGTGCGACCGACCTGGGTCGGCGTATCGCGGGGCAGCGCGTGCTTGTCTCCATCGCGTTCAACGACGCCGAAGCCATTGCGATGCAGGCTGAAGCGATGGCGCGGTTCGTGCCGAACGCGCTCTATGCCATCGCGGACAATTCGACCGACGAAGATGCGGCGAGCGCGATCGCCGCGACCGCAGCCAAGCGGGCGTTGCCTTACATCCGGTTGCCGCGGCACGGCTGGCGCAAGCCCGAACAGGCGAGCCGCGCACACGGCCACGCACTCAACTGGGTCTGGCGCAACGTCATGCGGCCGGGCCAGCCGCAGGCCTTCGGCTTTCTCGATCACGACTTGTTTCCGACCGCCCCCGACGACCCGTTTGCCATGCTCGCGCGCCAGCCGGTCTATGGCGTCCTGCGGGCGTCTGGCAGCCGCTGGTTTCTGTGGGCGGGCTTTTGCTTATTCCGCTTCGATGCGGTCAAGAATCTGCCGCTCGATTTCGCGCAAGCCTGGTTCGTCGGGCTCGACACCGGAGGTGGCAACTGGACCGCGCTCTATCGCCGGCTCGATCGCGATACACTCATCTTCATGCCGACCCGGCTCGAGCCATTCCGGCCCGGCGCCGATCCAGTGCATGACGCGATCCAGTGGTGCGGGGTCTGGCTTCACGAGGTCGGGCAGACGCAGCGCGCCGGACGCACCGAGGCAGCCGGCGACAAGCGGCGCGCCGTCAAGCAGCTGATCGCGGCGCCGTTGAACGCGAGCGGGGCGGCATGAATCACTGGATCATCCCGCTGCATGCCGCCGCCGCGATTGATGCGGAGCGCACCGGCCCGAAGGCGGCAAATCTGGCGCGGCTGGCCCAGGCCGGCCTGCCCACGCCGGGCGGCTTCTGCATCGCCGCTGACGCCTATCGCCGGCAGATTCAGCACCTCGGTATTGCCGACGCGGTCAGGTCCTATCCTCATGCTGATCCGGCCGCGCAGCGAAAACTCTCCGTCGAGATCAGGCTGGCGCTCTATCAGAGCGACCTCGCGCCGGACCTGCTCGCCGCCATTCTCAGCGCCTGGTGGCAGCAACCAAAACCCGCGGCGGTGCGTTCCTCGGCATTGATCGAAGACCGCGCCGATTCGAACTTCGCCGGACAATTCGAAAGCTTCCTCGGCGTGCGTGAGGACGCCGAATTTCTCATCACGCTGCGCGCCTGCTGGGCGGCGCTATGGACCACCAACGCGCGCCGTGGCATGGCGCAGCACGATCTCAATCCGGCCGACACCGCGATGGCGGTTCTGGTGCAGCCGCTGGTCGCCGCGCGCGCCTCCGGCGGGGGCTTAAGCGAAACCGCCGACGGCCACATGCTGCTGTCGGCGACGTGGGGCCTTGGCTCGACGATCGCGCAGGGCGAAGTGGTGCCCGACCGCATCGTGCTGTCCCGTCAGGGTTTCGTGCGCACGAACGAGGCCGGCCGCAAACATCATCGCGAAGCCTGCCTGCATGGCACCGGCACCGCGGCGCAGGCGGTCCCCGAGGAACTCCAACGCACGCCGTGTCTGGAGGCTGGACAAGCAACGACGCTGGGCCGGCTGATGCGCAAGGCTGAGGAGACTCTTGGCCACCCGGTCGAGATCGAATGGGCGCTGGACGACGACGGTTTCAAGCTCCTGCAGGCCCGGCCGCTGCGCGTGCAGGAGCCATTCGTGCCGGACGAGATCTGGCTCAAGCATCCGGGACTTAACGGCCATCCGGCCGGCATCGGCTGGGGGTCCGGCCGCGCCGTGGTGGTCAATTGCGAATGCGAACTGGCGCGCGTCGCACCGGGCGATATTCTGGTCACGCGCGTCGCCGGCCCGGCGCTATCGCACATTCTGCCGCGCGTCGCCGGCGTGGTCGCCGAGCTCGGCGGCTCGACATCGCATCTCGCTTCGCTCGCCCGGGAACGCGGCATTCCCATGGTGCTCGGCGTCAACGATGCGACGCTGCGCATTCCCGACGGCGCGCAGGTCGCGGTCGACGGCGTCGCCGGTGTTGTCCGATGGGTGGCCTGATGGCCAAGACGACCGAGCCAAAGAAAGCTGCGCGTCCGCGCATCTTCGTCACCCAACCGGTTTCCGAACAGGCGCTCAAACGCCTGCGCGCGGTGGCGCGCGTCGCGGTGTTTACCGATTCTCGCCGGATCATCCCCAAGCGCATGCTGATCGCGCAGGTGCGCAAGGCCGATATTCTGTTCTGCCTGCTGCATGACAAGATCGACCGAGCGGTGATCGAAGCCAATCCAGACTTGCGCCTGATTGCCGCGCAATCGATCACGCCGTCCAACATCGACGTTGCAGCAGCGACCGCGCGGCGCATTCCTGTCACCGTCACCGCACCGATCACCACAGAGGCGACCGCGGACCTGACCTTTGGACTGATACTGGCAATAGCGCGGCGCATGCTGGAAGGCGACCGGTTGGCGCGCTCCGGCGTCTTTCCCGGCAGCCAATCGGCCTTTCTGATGGGCTCTTACGTCTGGGGCAAAACGCTGGGCTTGATCGGCGGCGGCGGCCTGATCGGCAAGGCGGTGGCGCGTCGCGCGCGTGGTTTTGGCATGCGCGTCCTATACTGGACGCCGCGGCGCAAGCCCGAAATGGAAGAGCGCGAGGCTGGACTCATCTACGTACCGTTCGAGCAATTGCTGCGCGAAGCCGATTTCGTCTCGATCCATTCGCCGCTCAATGAGCAAACCCGGCATCAGATCGGCGCGCGCGAACTGCGGCTGATGAAGAAGACCGCGTTCCTCATCAATACGGCGCGCGGGCCGATCGTCGACGAAGCCGCGCTGGTACAAGCGCTGACGAAGAAACAGATCGCCGGCGCCGGCCTCGACGTGTTCGAACACGAGCCGAAAATCGACAAGACGCTCACAAAAATGGCCAACGTGGTGCTCACCCCGCATATCGGCAGCGCCACGCCCGAAGTGCGCGAGGCGATGGCCGGGATCGTGGTCGACAATATTCTCGCCTTCCTTGGCGGCCACAAGCTGCCGAACTGCGTCAACCCGCAGGTGTTTGCGTTATGAGCGTCATTGCGCACGGAGTGTCCGCATGCCCCGCACGATGATCGCCATCACGGACAGCCCGTTTCCCTCGCTCGATCCTGCCAAAAGCGCGCTGGCGCGGCTCGACCCGGAATACCGCATGGCGAACAGCGCCTCAGCCGACGACATCCTCGCGGTCGCACGCGACGCCGATGCCGTTCTGGTCACCTACGCCAAGCTTCCAGGCGAATTGCTGCGGCAATTGAAGAACTGTAAGGCGATTGGCCGCTTCGGCCTCGGCGTCGACAACATCGATCTGCCCGCGGCAAAGGAGCTCGGCATCGCCGTCAACTATGTGCCCGACTATTGCCTGCGTGAAGTGTCCGACCACGCCATGGCGCTGCTGCTCGCGCTCGCCCGCAAGGTGCCGTTTTCCAACAAGCTGGTGCAGTCCGGCCGCTGGGAAGTACCGCCGATCGTGCCGCTGCGGCGCCTGGAAGGCCAGACGCTCGGCCTCATAGGCTTCGGCAATATTCCACGCGCGCTCGCACCCAAGGCCAAGGGGTTCGGCCTGAGGGTTTTGACCCACGATCCGTTTGTCAACGCCGAAGCGCTTGCCGCCGCCGGCGTCGAAAGCGTGAGCTTCGACGACCTGCTCGCGCGCTCGGATTTCGTCTCCGTCCATGCACCGCTGTTGCCGGCAACGCGCGGCTTGATGAATGGTACGGCCTTCGCCAAGATGAAAAAAGGCGCCTATCTGATCAACACCGCACGCGGCCCACTGATCGACGAACCCGCGCTGGTCGCGGCATTGGACTCCGGCCATCTTGGCGGCGCAGCGCTCGACGTAGTGACAACCGAACCGCCTACCAAAGACTCCCCGCTGCTCGGCCGCGACAACGTCATCCTTACACCGCACACCGCATTCTATTCGGTCGAGGCGCTGGAGGAATTGCAAACCAAGTGCGCGAGCGACGTGGCGCGAGTGCTGTCGGGCGCGAAGGCGGTTTATCCGATCTCGGCTTAAGAGTGGCCCCAGGCGCTTTGAATCTCGTCATTCCCGGCCTTGTTCCACGCATCCACGTCTTAATTTTCTGGACCAAAGACGTGGATGGCCGCAACACGTCCGGCCATGGCGCACGGGCGCCTAAGCCGCCGCAATGGCAATGCCGGCCTGCTCGCAGGTGTTGGCCACATCGCACACGGTGGCGCGTTGCATGTCGCGCTTCCAGCGCAGATCGTCGAACGCGGTGCCGCGGTGCATGGTGCAGCGGTTATCCCAGACGACGAGGTCGCGGACACGCCAGCGGTGTGCATAGATGAACTGCCGCCGCGTGGCATGCGCGACCAGTTCGTCGATCAGCGCCCGGCCCTCGGCCTCGGGCATGCCGAGGATGCGGCCCGCATGCGACGCGAGATAAAGCGACTTGCGCCCGGATTCCGGAATCGTGCGCACCAGAATCTGCGGCACCGGCGGCATGCCCTGCCGCTCCTCGTCGCTGAAATTGGAGAAGCCGAGCCGCGCGCGCGAATTGAAGATCGAATGCTCCGCGACGAGCGAATCAAGCCGGCGCTTCATTGCCTCGGGCAGCGAATCATAGGCCGCCCGCTCGTCGGCGAATTCGGTATGGCCGCCGACCGGCGGTATGGAGCGCGCATAGAGCAGCGACGCGCGCGCCGGCAGCCGCTTGAACGAACTGTCGGTGTGCCACAGCCGGTTGCCGAGCTGAAACATGCGCTGGCGCGAGTCCTTGCCCCACGTCTCGTTTTCAGGATCGAGATTGGATACGTCGGCGAATTCTTTGCGCACCCGCAGCTTCGCATCCTTGCGAAACAATGCGATCGTTGACTCAAGCGGTCCGAAGTGTCGGGCGAAATCGAGATGCTGATCGTCCGACAGATGCTGATCTGGAAAGACCAGCACTGCATATTTGGTGAACGCCTCTTTGACAGCCGCGAGATCGGGCGGCTCTATCGGCCGCGACAAGTCAATGTCGCCGATCTCGGCCGCGAAGCTCTCCGTAACCGGACAAACGGTGATGGCCATGGACGTCGCCTCCAGGTGCCGCGTTCGCGGCATTGGTGCAATTGAATCACAATGCCCCGGCAGGTGCAATTGCCGGCCGTGCCGTTTGCACCGGACGCGCGTCAAGCTCACAATGCACTGAGGAAAAACGGCGGGCAGCAAGAGAGGTGTCATGTTGGACAATGCAGCCGCAAGCGCCATCAAATCAGCTTTGATGGAGCGCTTCGGCGAGGACATCGCGATCGACCCGGAACTGGATGGACTGAGCGGACTGGCGAAGATCGCCGGGCATCGTTCGCACCGGCGCTACGCGCCGCGCCCCGTTGACGCCGACCTGTTGCGGCTGTTGTGCGCCTGCGCGCTCTCGGCACCGTCGAAGAGCGACCTGCAGCAATGCGATATCGTCGCCGTTCGCGACGCGGCTATTCGCAAAGAAATCGTCGCCACCATTCCCGACATGCCGTGGATCGAAGACGCTCCGGTATTTTTGGTCTTCGTCGGCAACGGGCAGCGACTGCCGATGATGGCGCGGCTGCACGACAAGCCGTTTCCGAACGATCACCTCGATCAGTTCTTCAACGCGGCCGTGGACGGCGCCATCGTCATGTCCACCTTCATGTGCGCGGCGGCGGCTGTCGGCCTTGGCTTTTGTCCGATCAGTGCGATCCGCGATCATCCGCAGGTTGTGAGCAAGCTCTTACGGCTGCCGGATCGTGTTTTTCCGATCGCCGGGCTGTGCGTCGGCTGGCCTGCGCAAGCTGGCGAGATTACGCCGCGCCTGTCGCTGCAAACGACCGTCATCGAGAACACCTACGGTGAACGGGACCTCGCCGGCGAAATCGGTGCTTACGACCGGCGCCGGGCGGCATTGCGGCCCTATCGGCGCCAACGTAATGTCGAGCGCTGGGGCACAGCACAGCTCTACGGATGGTCGGAGGACAAGGCGCGGCAATACGCCGAGCCGACGCGCACCGATTTCGGTCAATTCATCCGCGGCAAAGGATTTTGCCTCGACTAATCGGACCACTAGCGCATCTGGCTCAATCGCCACACAGACGAACTGGAAAAACAAAATGAAGACGCTGTTCGACAAGGTCTGGGACAGTCACATCGTCGCGCAGGAAGAAGACGAGACGCTGCTCTATGTCGACCGCTGTCTCATCCATGAAGGTTCACGTCACACGTTCGACGCGCTGCACGAGCGCGGCTTATCCGTTGCGCATCCGGACAAGGTTTTTGCTTTTTCCGACCATTACATTCCGACCGATCCGCAAGCCCGGTCGCGGGGCGTAGCCAGCATTCCCGACGCCGAAATCCGCAACATGGTCGAGCTGCTGATCCGCAACACCGACGAATACAAAATTTCCCGGTTCGGCTGGGGCGACGCACGACAGGGTATTCTCCACGTGGCGGGACCGGAGCTTGGCCTGAGCCAGCCGGGGATCGTGCTGGTCGGCGCCGACTCGCATACCTCGACGCACGGCGCGTTCGGCAATCTGTCGTTCGGCATCGGCGCATCTGAAACCACCCACGTGGTGGCGACGCAGACGATCTGGCAACGCCGCCCGAATACGCTGCACATCAGGATCGATGGTTCGCTTGGCTTCGGCGTCACCGCCAAGGACATCATCCTTGCGGTGATCGCCAAGATCGGCATCGGCGGTGCGATCGGTTACGCGATCGAATATGCCGGCTCCGCCATCGCTGCGATGTCGATGAACGAGCGGATGACCATCTGCAACATGTCGATCGAGGCGGGCGGCCGGGCCGGGATGATTGCGCCGGACGACACCACCTATCAGTTTCTCGCCGGCCGGCCGTTTTCGCCCAAAGGCCAAGCCTGGGATGACGCGCTCAAGTTCTGGCGGACACTGCCGTCCGACCCAGGCGCAAAATTCGGCAAGGAGGTCGACATCGACGCGGCGCGCGTCGTCCCCATGGTCACCTGGGGGACCAATCCCGAGCAGTCGCTGCCGATCACCGAACGCGTGCCCGACCCGGACAAGGAGCCGGATGCCGAAACGCGGATGGAATACGGCAAGGCATTGACCTATATGGGGCTTAAGCCCGGCATGCCGCTGACCGAAATCGCGGTGGATCGGGTGTTTATCGGCTCATGCACCAACAGCCGCATCGATGACATCCGCGCCGCGGCCGCCGTCGCCAAGCTCGGGCGCGCCGTTATTCCAGCCTGGGTCGTTCCCGGCTCCGAGAGCATCAAGCGCCAAGCCGAAGCCGAGGGCCTCGATCGCATCTTCACCGATGCCGGATTCGAGTGGCGCAATGCCGGCTGCTCGCTGTGCACGGCGCTCAACGGCGATCAGCTCAAGCCCGGTGAGCGCTGCGGGTCGACGTCGAACCGAAACTTTCAGGGCCGGCAGGGCCCGGGCGGACGCACGCATCTGATGAGCCCGGCCATGGCGGCCGCCGCGGCGCTGCGCGGCCATCTGGTCGACGTGCGCGAACTCGGCGGGAGGAACTAGCGTCATGGAAGCTTTTACGACGTGGTCCGGAATAGCCGTGCCGTTCGACGAGACCAACCTCGACACCAACCAGCTTTGCCCAACGCGATTCAACAAGGTGCCTTGGGGCCCGCGCTTTGCCCAGATTCTCCTGCACGATCGGCGCTTCAATGCCGACGGTTCCGAGAAGCCCGACTATATTCTCAATCAGGAGCCCTATCGGCGCGCCGTGATCGCGGTGGCGGGACGCAATTTCGGCGTCGGTTCGTCGCGCGAGACTGCGGTGCTCGGTCTGATGGGCTTTGGCATCCGTTCCGTTATCGCGCCGAATTTTGGCGACATTTTTTACAACAATTCGCTCAAGAACGGCGTTTTGCCCGTGCGGCTGCCGCCCGCAATTGTGGACCTCTTGCTCCGCCAGTTGCTCGCGCAACGCGGCGCGCAGATGAAAGTCGATCTGCCCAGTCAGATCGTCACCGGCCCGGACGGCGCGACGCACCCCTTCGATATCGCGCCGTTGAGCAAGAAGCGTCTGCTCCGGGGTTTGGACGAGATCACGCACACGCGGGAATACGGCGGCGAGATCAAGCGCTTCGAGGAACGCCACGCCAAGGACTATCCGTGGCTCGAAGCAGCACCAACTTGACGCGAGCCCCAACCCGTGCGGCCTATTGCGCGGAAAGCAACGCCTTGTACTTGTCGAAGATCGCATAAGCCGCCTTGATCTTCTCGAGCGACTGCTTCTCGCCGAGCCAGTCGGTCTCGATGGCCTGCTTCTTCGCCTTGGCGATGAATTCCGGATCGTGGATGATTTTCTTGTAGGCGTAGTGCAGCTTCGCAAAGCGGTCCGGATATTTCTCCTTCAGATCCGCATAAGTCACGAGCGCCCGCATTGAGCTCGGCACAAAGTCAACGGTGATCCCGTCGGGCTTGAGCACGTCATTGACGGTCGGCGCGTTCTGCAGAACTTCCATCGCAGTATCGCTGAACACAGCCACAGGCTTGATCAGGCTGAGCATGCTCAGGCTGGCTTCGGCCGATACCATGCCGAAGTCGAGTTGGTTGCCGGCAAGCGCGGTGCGCAGCGGAGCGCTTGCTTCGTAGGTCACCAAGCGGATGGCAGTGAGCGGCAGCTTGAGACTCTGGAGCAGAATTCCCGAATTGAAGAATTCGCCGGAGTCGCGAACCACGCCGCAACTGACGGTGCCCGGTTGCGACTTGATCGCATCGAGGATCGCCCGGAGCGACTGGAATCGCCCGCCCTTCGGGACGAACACCCCGGTCTTGTCGGTCCACTGGACATTCAGAATATTGAAGTCCTTGAGATCATACCCGGCATGAAACTTGTTGATGTCGAAATACCAATACGGCGACGGCCCAGTTACCAACAGCGTATTGCCGTCGTGCGGCAGACTGAGAAAGTATTTGGTGCCAAGCAGCATGGCGCCGCCCGGCTTATCGAGCACGTTGACGGGAACGCCAAGCTCCTTGCTCAGTGCGGGCGCAAGATTGCGCGCCATGGTGTCGTAGCCCCCGCCTGCGTTGGTGGAAACGATGATGGTGATCGGCTGATTGGGCCATGAGGCCGCAGCAGCCGCCCGCGCGGCGGGGAACGCCCCCACCGCAGCCGCACCCGCCAGCATCTGCAGGAAGGGTCGCCGCGCCACCGGCTTGGCGCTTGCGCACTCAGTAATATTGTTTGGGCCTGGCGTTTCCAACATGGACGTTTCCTTACGTGAATTTGATTTATGACAGCGCCACGGGGGAAGCGGCGCGGCGGCGCCGCCACCATTGCATGATCGGCCGGCTGAATAGCGAGAACAACAGCAGCAGGAGCAGCACCATCGCGATAGGCCGTCCGGCAAAATAGCTGAACTGCCAGCCGCCGCTGATCTGGTAGGTCTGCAGCAAGTTCGCCTCGACCTTGCCGCCCAGAATCAATCCGACCACGCACGCCGGCACCGAGTAGTCGTGCCGCTGCATCAGCCAGCCGACCAGACCGAACACCACCATGGTCAGCGGCCCGGCCATGTTGCCGGAAAGCCCGTACGACCCGAACGTCGCCAGCACCAGGATGACCGGAATAAGAATGCGGACCGGAATACGGATGACGTTGGCCATCAGCCCGATCAGGCCAAGGCCCAGCGCCAACATGATCGCCCCCTGGACGAAATTGTTGAGAATTATCGCGTAGACGACATCCTTGGAGGTATCGAGGAATTGCGGCCCGCTGGTTACGTCGTGAAGCGACAGCGCCGCGAGCATCACCGCAGAGGATGCGCCCCCCGGAATGCCGAGCGCCAGCAAAGTCGCCATCGAGCCGGCTTCCGAACTGGCATTGCCGGATTCGGCGGCAATCACGCCTTTCGGATTGCCCTTGCCGAAGCTCTCCGGATGCTTGTCGCCGCGCCGCGTTTCCGCATAGGAGACGAGATTGCAGACCGCGGCGCCGACGCCGGGCAGGCCCCCGATGGTCGCCCCAATGACGAGGCCGCGCAAAATAACGATGGGATAGCGCAGCGCGTCGACCATGCCGCGAGCAATTTCGCGGATGCGGACGGTGCGCAGATCGGATCGCGACACGAGGTAACTGGTGCCGGCGAGATTGAACAATTCGCTGGCCGCAAACAGCCCGATCATCGCCGGCACGACCGGCACGCCATCGAGCAGCTCCGGCAAATTAAAGGTGCCACGGATGACATCGCGCGGGCTGAGCCCGATCGTGGCGATCAGGATGCCGATGAGCCCAGATACCAAGCTCCGCGTTACATAGCGGCCGCGCAACGCGGCGATCAACGTCAGGCCCCACAGCATCAGCAGCAGCATTTCGAGCGGGCCGAGCTTGAGCACCGCATGCGAAATGACGCCAATGCCGAAGAACAGAATAAGGTAAGCGCCCATGTGACCGAGCGTCGAAGCCGCGAGCGCAAGACCGAGCGCAACATTGTGCTCGCCGCGCTGCGTCATCGGGTAGCCGTCGAACGAGGTCGCCACCGCCGCCGGCGAGCCCGGAACGCCCATCAGGATCGCCGGGATGGCAACGCCGAAGGCCGCGCCGGTGTAGATCGCGGTCATGAAGATCAGCGAAGACAACAGGCTCATCCACAGCGTTGCCGGCAATACGATCGCAAGAATCAGCGCCGACGAAACACCCGGAATTGCACCGCCCAACATGCCGAGCGCGATGCCCGGAATGGTCAGCAGCCACGCGCTATAGGAGCTGCCCAGAAGATGCAGAGCTGACTGCAGCGCTTGCCAGTCGATCACAGGTTGCTCCACACGGCGCGCGCGACCGCCATCGGCATCGGAAAGGTCAGCAACGTGAGCGCCGCAACGCTGAGCGCCACTGCAATGCCCAGGGCGAGTGACAGCAGCACGGCGATGTTGCGCTCGCCCAGCAGCCACAGCGTGGCGCCGACGAACAGGAAGGTCGCGACGTCAAAGCCGATGTACGGTATGGCGACCACGTAAGCGCCGAACAGGCCAATAAGTGCCGCGATCGTCGCAAGCGAGCCCGATCGGAAGCGGCCGTGCGCCGTGCTTGCTGCTGCATCGGCTTGGATGGACGAGGCGTTCGCCACCGGCATCCGCCCGAAAATCTCGATCGATGCAATGTAGAGCAGGAGACCTGCCGCGACCGCGCCCACCGGCCCAATCAGAATGAGATTGCTGAACGTGAGAGACGCTGCGGCTGCCGTCCAAAGATACCAGACGATGAAGGCCAGCAATAATGCCGCCAATAACAGATGCTCCCAATCCGGGACGTGCTCCCGCTCCCTCGACATGCTCCGCCCCGATAGGACTTTTGGAATTGTGCCAGATGCCGCAACTGCGGTGCGATGGTATCGCGTGTGGCGGCACGGTCAACGTGTCGGGACGCGAAGATTCAGTGCGCTTCCGGCTGCCATGCGACAATCACCCGCACCACCCTGCCACCGATGTTCGGATGCGGCATCGGCGGGCTTTGCAGCAAGAGCGTTTCGCCGTCAAAACGGATAGCGCGCACCTGTTCGGTGCCGACCCAAGCCTCGTTCCACGCCGCCTCGACCTTGGTGATGACGTTGCCGCCCTCAACGCGGTAACGACCCGTATAGGCAATCATCGTTTTGAGCGCGTTGGCGCGCTCGGCATCGTTGTTCGGCACGGCGCGGCCTTCGGCAGTCATCAACGCGAGCCAGCGGCCTTCGGATGTCGCGATCTGAATGCCCTTGGGATGCTCGCCATAAACCGATGTGCGCTCCCCCGTGGCCTGATCCTCGTATGCAACCGACATGAGCGACCAAGTGCCGACGATCCGGCGGCATAGCTCGTTGTCGCCCATCGCCATCACTCCGCTGTCCAGCCGCCGTCGAGGACGAGTGCCGATCCAGTCATCAGCGACGATGCGTCGGAAGCGAGGAAGACGATTGCGCCGGTGAGCTCGTCGAGCTGGCCGAGACGCCCGAGCTTGATCTTGGACAGGACCTCGTCGCGGAACGCCTTGTTCTCAAAGAACGGCTTCGTCATAGGCGTCTCCAGAAACGTCGGGCCGAGACTGTTGACGCGGATGGCGTGCGGCGCGAGCTCGATCGCCATCGCCTTGGTAAAGCCCTCCATGGCGTGTTTTGAGGCGCAATAGACGGTGCGGCGCGCGGCGCCGACGTGACCCATCTGCGAGGAAATGTTGATAATGGAGCCCGGCAGCTTGGCCGCGATCAGCCTGCCCGCCACCGCCTGCGCCATGAAGAACGCCGCGCGTACGTTGAGCGCAAAGATGGCGTCGAAATCCGTAACTGTGACATCCGCCAGCAACGCCGGCCGGTTCATGCCGGCATTGTTGACCAGAATCTGAAACGGCTCCACCGCTGCGATCGCGCGACGCACCGCCTCCACATCGGTTACGTCGAGTTGCAGCGCATCCGCCCTCTGCCCCCGGGTCCGAATCGCCGCCGCAGCGGCTTCGATCTCGCTTTTGGTCCGCGCCGCGAGCGTCACATGCGCGCCGGCCCCTGCCAGCGCCGACGCCGCCGCGAGCCCGATGCCGCGGCCGCCCCCGGTGACGAGCGCCCGCTTGCCGTCGAGGCGGAAGGAAGGAGTTTTGGCGAGGTCCATCAGCGTCTTCCTTTTGTCATTCCGGGGGCGCCGCGCAGCGGCGACCCCGAAATCCATATCCCTGCGTTCGTGGTTATGGATTCCGGACTTGCCGCTTCGCGGCAATCCGGAATGACGTGTTACTCCACCGCCTGCGCATAGGGCACATTGCGGCCGCCGTAGCGGCGCACGCGCACGTTAGCCTGCTCGGCATGGGCCAGAAAGCCTTCCAGCACGCAGAGCCGCGAACAGGCTTCGCCGATCTGGGCGCTGGCCTCGTCGGTCAGCACCTTTTGATACGTGCAGGTTTTGAGAAATTTTCCGACCCATAGGCCGCCGGTATAGCGCGCCGCCTTCTTGGTCGGCAGCGTGTGGTTGGTGCCGATCACCTTGTCGCCATAGGCGACGTTGGTGCGTGGCCCCAGAAACAGCGAGCCGAAATTTTTCATATTGTTGAGAAAGTAGTCGGGATCGCGCGTCATCACCTGCACATGCTCGGAGGCGATGCGATCGGCTTCGCTCACCATCTCGTCGTAGGAATCGCAGACGATGACCTCGCCGTAATCGGCCCAGGCCTTGCCGGCGAGATCGGCGCTGGGCAGGATTTTGAGCAGCCGCTCGACCTCTGCCATGGTGTCACGCGCGAGTTTTTCCGAATTGGTGATCAGGATCGCCGGCGAGGTCGGGCCGTGCTCGGCCTGGCCGAGCAGATCGGTGGCGCACATCTCACCGTCGACCGTTTCGTCGGCGATGATCAGCGTTTCGGTCGGCCCGGCCAAAAGATCAATGCCGACGCGGCCGAACAATTGCCGCTTGGCCTCGGCCACATAAGCGTTGCCCGGTCCCACCACCATGTCGACCGGCGTGATCGTCTCCGTGCCGAGCGCCATCGCGGCGATCGCCTGCACGCCGCCGAGCACGAAAATCTCGTCCGCGCCGCCGAAATGCATCGCCGCAACGATCGCCGGATGCGGGCCGCCCTTGTAGGGCGGTGCGCAGGCGATGATCTTCTTCACGCCGGCAACGCGCGCGGTGACGATCGACATGTGCGCCGACGCCACCATCGGATAGCGGCCTCCTGGCACGTAACAGCCGATCGAGTTGACCGGGATGTGCCGGTGGCCGAGCACGACTCCCGGCAGCGTCTCGACTTCGAGGTCGAGCATGGTGTCTTTTTGTTTCTGCGCAAAATTGCGCACCTGCGCCTGGGCAAATTTGAGATCGTCGAGGTCGCGCTTGCGCACCTCCCCGATCGCGCGCTCAATCTCGGCGGCGGTCAGCTTGAACGAAGCCGGTGACCAATTGTCGAATTTCTGCGACAGCTCGCGCACCGCGACATCCTTGCGCGCCTCGATGTCGGCCAAGATCTGCTCGACCGTCTCGCGCACCTTGGCGTCGGCCGCCTTGATCGCGCTCGCGTCCATTCCGCGCTTGAGGTAACGGGGCATGACTAAAACTCCTTATTAGACTAACTCGAAGCGAAGCTGCCGACCGACAGCCTGCGCGGCTCGCGCCAAGGTACCGAGCGTAACCGACTCATTTTCCGGGTCCAGCAGACGATCGAGTTGGGCGCGGCTCGTGTCCATTCGCTTCGCCAGGGCCGATTTGGTTAACCCTTCGGATTGCATCAGCTCATCGAGTTGCCGCGCAATGACGCGCTTGATCGCCCGAGCGGTCACTTCCTCATAGATACCCTCCTCCTTGAGGAATTCGTCGAAAGAGGAACCAATCCGAGCCTTGCGTTTCTTTCTCATTCGAGTGCCTTCATTCTTCTGATCGCGGCGTTTCGCTCCACAGTCGGAGTCTTCTGCGATTTCTTGATAAAACCGTGCAACAGCACCATCCGACCATCGCGCACGCAAAACAGCACACGTGCAATGCGCCCTAAGGGCAAGTCGCTCCTGACCTCCCATAATCCGCCGCCAAGACTACGACACAGTGGCATTCCGATCGGCCAGGAAAACTCAACGTCCTTGATATCCTCGCCGATCGCTCTCCGGTCAGCCGCAGGAAGGGCCTTCAGCCACTCGCGAACCGGTTCACGGCCTGACGACGGAGCAAAGAACGCCGCGGGGAGCCTCTTCACAGTCGCTGATGTATCAATTTTGGTACAAAATACAAGAGGCGCGACCGCTCCGCGGCGCAGTCACTTGATCGCCTGCGGATTGAGCGGCGAACCGGTGCCTCCGGTGATGATGAGCGGCGGACCGCAGAAGAAGAATTCGTAGACGCCATCCTCGTCGCAGTCTTCGGCAAGCTCCTTGAGATAAAAAATCTCGCCCATGCACAAGCCCATGGCGGGGATCACCACCCAATGCCACGGCTGGTTCGCATCGGTGGTCTCGTTCGGCCGCACTTCGACGCCCCAGGTATCGCTGCAGATCGCGGCGATTTCTTTCTTCTGGCACCAGTAGCAGTTCTCGAACTTGACGCCGGGCGCATCGCCGCCCGCATAGCCGCCCCACGTCTTCTCCTGCAGGCAGCGCTCCATCTGACCGGTGCGGATGATGACGAAATCGCCGCGGCCGATCGACACATTCTGGTCCTTGGCGCACTTGTCGAGTTCGTCATTGGAAATGCTCTCGCCGTCGGCCATCCACGGCACACCGCGAAACCGCGCAATATCGAGCAGCACGCCGCGCCCGATCATCTTGTTCTTGGAGTGCTCGATGCCGAGAACGCTGAGCCCCTTGGCGTCGATCAGCTTGGCATCGTAGCCGTTATAGGCCTTGTCCTCGTAGAACACGTGGCCGAGCGCGTCCCAGTGCGTCGCGCCCTGGATACAGCAGATCAGCGTGTCGTCGGCGTAGCGGATCTTGTTCCAGTCCTGCCGGCCGGCGATGGCGTCGGTGCCAGTCGCCAGCATCTGGTGGATCGGATTGAAGCGTCCGCCGAACAGCCCGTTCTGCGGACCACTGGCGTCGAGTGGAATGCCGAGCGCAAAAGCGTTGCCGGTGCGGATCAAGCTCGCGGCCTTGACGATATCCTCCGGTCGCACGTGATTGAGCGTGCCGACCTGGTCATCCTTGCCCCAGCGGCCCCAGTTGCTGAGCGTCTTGCTCGCTTCGGCGATCGCCTGCCGCCCCACTTTGATATCCATCGCTGCCTCCTTCCGCCTGCTGCCGCTTTGCTGTGCCTTGCGGGGGCGGATATTGGCGCGCGCGGCGCAATTCGTCCATGCGGTGAACTGGCCAGCGCCGACAGCGGCAAACTGGGCAATTGCTTGCGGCAAAGGATTCGGAATAAGAGGCGTTGTCTCCGGTTCTACGATAGCACAGCGCCGTACTCACGACGCGCACAATGGGAGGAAGATATGAAGCGCGGAAAATGGCTCCTGGCGTTTGCATTCACGGCGATTGTCGGCGCCGGCACGTCTCAATTGCATGCCGCGTCGATCGTCGACGAGTGGGCCAGCGTGAAGGCGCCGCCGCCGCCACCGGTCAAAGAGGTCACGTTTGATCCCAAGACCACGGCGCTGGTGATGGCGGATTTCGTCAATCCGATCTGTAGCCACTATCCGCGCTGCATGGCATCGCTGCCGGTCGCCAAGAAGGTGCTTGAAGCGGCCCGCGCAGCCAAAGTGCTGGTGGTCTATACCAGCATTCCGAAAGTTCCGATCTCCGCCGTGATGCCCGAGCTTGCTCCGCAAGGCGACGCGCCGTTCGTGCAATCGTTCACCGACAAGTTTCTCAATACCGATCTGGAGAAAGTGCTCAAGGACCACGGCATTAAGACCGTCGTCATGACCGGCGTGTCCTCCAACGGCGCCATCATCGAGACCTCGAGCGAGGCGGCATTGAAAGGCTTCAAGGTCGTCGTGGCACTGGATGCCACCAGCGCGGCCACCACGTATGCCGAGCAATTCGTCGCCTGGCAGCTGGCGAATGGGCCGGTCATTTCGCCGAACATCACGCTGACCACGTCGGATATGCTCAAGTTCTGAACGCATGCGCCACAACAAGGAGAACAAAATGCGACGCAAACTATCGCGCGTATTCACCGCGATCGCGCTGGCGGCGGCGGCCGTCGGCATGGCAGCAGCTCCGGCATTCGCGGGCAACGTGATCGAGGATTGGGCCAGCATCAAAACACCGCCGGCGCCGCAACTGAAAACTGTAACCGTCGATCCGAAGACGACGGCGCTCCTGATGCTCGACTTTATGAATCAGAACTGCGGCAAGCGGCCGGCCTGTGTGGCCAGCATTCCGGCGGTGAAAAAGCTTCTCACGGCCGCGCGCGCCGCCAAGGCCAGCGTGATCTACAGCATCATCGGCAATTCGACCACGGCCGACGTCATCAAGGACGTCGCACCGATGGCAGACGAACCGCACGTCCAAGCCGGTCCGGACAAGTTCCTGAATACGGACTTGGCGAAAATCCTCAAGGATAAAGGCATCCAGACGGTGATCGTCACCGGCACTGCCTCGAACGGCGCCGTGCTGTTCACCGCCGCCGGAGCCGCCATGCGCGGGCTCAAAGTGATCGTGCCGGTCGATGGCATGTCGGCTGCCGACCCTTACGCCGATCTGTCCACTGCCTACACCTTCGCCACGGCACCGCTGGTGTCGGCAAAGTCGACCTTGACCAAGATCGACATGATCAAATTCTGATCGCTCAACTCGCGACCGCGAGTTCACCGGCGGCTGCCGCGTCGTTCGCGGACGCGACGGCCACTTGGTTTCGTCCCGCCGTCTTGGCCCGGTACAGCGCAAGGTCCGCCGTCTCGACAAGAATCGTCTCGCCGGCCGAAAATGCCGCCGGCGCGACACGTTCTCGCGAGAACGCGGCGGCCGCGTCCGGATATTTGCCGATGCTCGCCACGCCGGCGCTGATCGTCACGTGCGGCCCAGCGCCCGATTGCTCGTGCGGAATCTGGCAATTGCGCACGGCATCGCAGATGACTTCGGCGAGCTTGCACGCTTCGCCAATTCCGGTCTGCGGCAGCAGCACCGCAAATTCCTCGCCACCATAGCGGGCGGCAAGTTCGCCAGCTCGCCGCGCCTTGTTCGCCACGGCCTGCGCCACCCTGCGTAGGCACTGGTCGCCCGCGACATGGCCATACGCATCGTTAAATCGCTTGAAATAGTCGACATCGATCATGAGCAGCGACAGCGCGGTGCCGTGCCGCAACATGCGGCGCCATTCCTCGCCCAGGGCCTCGTCGAAGGCGCGGCGATTGGCGATGCCGGTCAAGGCGTCGATCGTGATGATGCGCTGCAGCTCGGTCGATTTCTCGCGCTCGCTGCGATGCAGCTTGATGAGCTGCAGGTAGAGCCGGCTGTGCCCGCACAGCAGCATGACGAGGACGAGGCTTGCCGCCATGAGCCCGTAAGTCCTTCCGGCGTAAAAGCCGAGATCATAGCGCCCGGCATTGAGCAACGCGCTGAGCGCGATGTCGTACATCCATGCGCACATCGTGACGATCAGCCAGAGATCGAGGATGGATAGCGGCCGGCGGCGCGACACCGCGATGGCAGCAAACAGATTAATCATCCACACGCTCGAAACGACGAGGAACATGACTGAGGTGTGCAGATTGCCCCGCATGATCGCCGGCAGAAAGCGCTGGCCCGTCGTGGCAAATGCCGCCGCAGCGATCGCGAGAGCGCCGACAAATGCAGCCATCAGCAGCATCACGACGTAGGGGCGCCGTGGCTGCTCCGCGCCGTAAAGCGCATAGCCAAGAACGAACAGCGGAAAACCGCCATGCCAGAACATGTAAAGCCACGCCGTCGTTTGCGGGCCGGCATGGAGCAGCCCCCCCGGCGCAAACAGGCCGGGAAACGTCAGCGCGTGTATGCTCGACATCAGGGCGGTGAACAGATAACCGCCGGCCAATATGATCAATGCCCGGCCGCGCGAGAACTGGCTTTGCCCCAGCAGAAACACGACGGTGATCAGATCATTGATCACGAGCGCCGACTGGTAGATGGGAATGAACGCCGGGACCGACGTCAGCGGCAGCCTGGCGAAGGGAGCCAGCCCAAGAAAAATCAGCGTGGAGCAGCCTATAACCGCGGCGGCGAAGCGGCACTCGCCGCGGTCGGCGGGCTGATCCGATAAAAATACCGGGCGATCATGGCTCTGGCCATCCGCCATTTGCATCCACTCCGCAATCCGGCGCGACAGCGACGCACGCCGCCGCTTGGCCGCTCCCGACTCGCCAACACGGCCGCGCCCAGGCAGTTTCACGTACGTGGAATTGCGGATACCGGTATACTTGACGAGCGATTGCGGCCATCGCTGCAATTGATGAAAAAACGAGCAATTTTCGCGTGTCTCGTACCAACGGCCGTGGTTAGCTGTGACCGGTCAGGTACGGAGTGCTGCCATGAAGCTTTTGAGTTTTACCGCCAGCGGCAGAGACTTGTTCGGCGCGGTGAGCGGCGACGGCGTGGTCACGCTGAATGATAAACTCGGGCAGCCAGATCTCGCCGCAGCGCTCGGAGCATGCGGCCTCGAGGCGCTGCGGCAGGCAGCCCAGGGGGCGAAGGCCGACCACAAGCTCGCTGACATCAAATTCCGTCCGGTGATCCCGCAGCCTAATAAAATTCTCTGTGCTGGCGTCAATTACCGCGCGCATGCGGCCGAAGTGTCGCGCGAACTGCCAAAACAACCGAGCATGTTCATCCGCTTCACGGATACACTGGTCGGCCACGGCGGCGACATGATCCGGCCGAAACTCTCCGACAATTTCGATTACGAGGGCGAGCTGGCGCTGGTCATCGGCAAAGCCGGCCGTCACATTCCGCCCGAGCGCGCACTCGACCATGTCGCCGGCTACACGATCTTCGTCGATGGCTCGGTCCGCGACTATCAAAGATTCTCCGTCACCTCGGGCAAGAACTGGCCCGGCACTGGCCCGCTTGGCCCGTGGCTCGTCACTACCGACGAAATTCCCGACCCAAGCAAGCTCGTGCTGACGACGCGGCTGAACGGCCAACAGGTGCAGCACTCCGGCACCGACAAGCTGATCTATTCGATCCCGCAGATCATCTCGTTCTGTTCCGACTTCACGGCGCTGTCGGCGGGCGACATCATCGCTACCGGCACGCCCGAAGGCGTCGGCCACGGCCGCAAGCCTCCGCTATGGATGAAGCCCGGCGATACGCTCGAAGTCGAGATCACCGGCATCGGCATCTTGCGCGCGCAGATCGTCGACGAATAGAGATCAGAATCCTTTCGGCGCTACGGATCCTGCGCCGCGCCCTTCACTGAACCGCAATCCCCGCCTGCTTGACCACTTTCGCCCATTTGGCGATTTCGGATTTCAGGAACGGGTCGATATCGGCAAGCGGCATGTCCATGGTTTCACCGGCGACAGCGGCAATGCGCGAACGCACGGCGGGCGCGGCGAGCGCCTTTTCCAGCTCCGCGTGCAGCTTGTCGACGATGGGTTGCGGTGTCTTTTTCGGCGCCCATAAACCGAACCACGTGTAGTACGTGTAGCCCGGCACTCCCGCCTCCTCGACCGTTGGCACGTCCGGCAACAACGGCGAGCGCGACTTGCCTGTGATGGCGAGCGCGCGCACGGAGCCGCCTTTGATCTGGCCGAGCGCGCTGGCCAGGTTATCGAAGAAGACCGGCACCTGGCCGGAGATAACATCCGTATAGGCCGGCGCGGCGCCGCGATAAGGCACGTGCGTAAAGTTGGTCCCGGTCATCAGCTTGAACAGCTCCATCGATAATTGCTGTCCGGTGCCGATGCCGGCCGAGGCGTAATTGATCGCGCCGGGCCGCGCCTTGGCCATCGCGATGAGTTCTTTGATCGAGTGCGCCGGAAAATTCTTGCTCACCACGATGGCGAACGGGAATTCCGCCATCATGCCGACCGGTGCGAAGTCGGCGATCGGGTCATAGGGCATGTGTTTGAACAGGCTAGGATTCACCGCCATGCTGGCATTGAGGCCGGTCTGCAGTGTGTAGCCGTCCGGCGCCGCCTTGGCGGCGACCTCGGTGCCGGTGAGAGAGCCGGCGCCGGGCAGATTCTGGACAACGAAAGGTTGGCCGAGTTGACTGGAAAGTTGCGCGCCGACGATCCGCGAAACGATGTCAGTGCCGCCGCCGGCCGTCGAGGCGACGATGATGGTGACGGGCCGGGTCGGATAGTCTTCCGCCAAAAGCGGTGCCGCTGCCATGACGGCGGCAGCGACTGCAATCGCGGCAGTCGCAATGCGAAAACGATTAGACAAGTTCTCCCCCTTTGATGAGCCGAACGCCGCGGCGTTTTTGCCTTGCGGAAACCATACGGCCAGCCCCGCAGCGCGTCCATCAGGTAGAAGGTCGCGCTCTTGTTCGACGGTGGAGTCGAGCAAGGCCTTGGCGTCGCACAGGGCGTTGGCGATGCGGCCGACAGGCTCCGAGGATCAACGGGAACGCAAAGGCGCCGGGCGTGGCCGTTCGATCTCAGGAAGGAACGCGGTGAGCACGCCAATCAGCGGCAGGAACGAACAGACCCGATAGACGAAGTCGATGCTGGTGAGATCGATCAGCTCGCCGAGCGCCGCCGCGCCAAGCCCCGCCATGCCGAAGCCAAGTCCAAAGAACAATCCCGACACCATGCCGACGCGGCCGGGAATGAGCTCCTGGGCATAAACGACGATGGCGGAGAACGCCGAAGAGATAATGAGGCCGATGAGAACGCTGAGCACGATGGTGGCAGAGAGCCCGACATAAGGCAGCGCCAAGGTGAAGGGCACCACTCCCAGGATCGAGCACCAGATGACCAGCTTGCGACCGACGCGATCGCCGACCGGGCCGCCGATAAAGGTGCCAGCCGCAGCGGACGCCAGGAAAACAAACAGGCAGAGCTGCGCTTTCTCCGCCGTCAGCCCGAAGTGGTGGATCAGATAAAAGATGTAATAGCTGGTGATGCTCGACAGATAGAAGTATTTCGAGAAGATGAGTGCGACCAGCACCGTCATCGCGCGCCGCACCGCACCGGGCGCCAAGTCTGTGGCGGCCGCCATGGATGACCGCGCGCGAGGCCGCGCCAAGGACGAACGGCCGAAGGTGTGTCCCACCCGCGTCAATATCGCTATTCCGGCTATCGCGGGCAATGCGAACCAGGCCATGCTGCGCTGACCGTAGGGCAATACGAGCAAAGCCGCGCCGAGTGGCGCCAGCGAGTTGCCGACATTGCCGCCGACCTGGAACAGCGATTGCGCAAAGCCGTGCGCCCCGCCGGAAGCGAGCCGGGCCATGCGCGAGGATTCCGGATGGAAAATCGACGAGCCGATGCCGAGAAACACGCAGCCCACGAGCAAGGCGGCGTAGTTCGGCGCGAAGGCGAGCACCGCGAGCCCAGCCGCGATAGATGCCATGCCAAACGGCAGCGCGTAGGGCTGCGGCCGGCGATCCGTAAATAATCCGACTGCCGGCTGCAGCAGCGACGCGGTGCCCTGGAACACGAGCGTGAGCATGCCGATCTGGCCAAAGCTCAGATCGAACCCGCTCTTGAGCAGCGGGTAGATGGCCAACAGCAGCGAGGTCGAGAGATCATTGATCAAGTGGCAGAAGGTCAGCGCACCCAAAATCGAAAACGATTTGGCGCCGGTCGCTCTGCCAATTACGGCTTCAGTCACGGAAAATGCGTCCTCTCTGTCCGCCGCAGGCAACCCCGGCAGCGGACGGCACAATCACGAGTCTTGCTTGGGTGCCGTGCACTTAAACGTCAATCGGATGAATAGGAAGTAAGCGGGCCATCCCAATCTGCATTGCACCCATGAGCATGCCGACCGCGAAGTGCGGGCCGGCAAATGATGGATAGAGGGCGGACGGGCTTGGGGCGGGCGGCTCGGGGCGCCCGGCTCACTCGCCGCGGAGAGCGGCGGCGAGGCCTGAAGTGTCGTCGGTGCCGATGCGGCGGATCTCGCCGTTCTTGAGATGCAGTTCGACCGCGTCGAGGCCGGACACGTTATACAGCCGAAAGCCCGGCCGCACCCTGATGCCGAAGCCCGTCAGGACGCTGTTGCGCACGATGCTGACGTTGGCGATGTCGGTGCGGGCCATCCGGTATTTCCACGCGCCCGGGCCGAAATACCATTCCAGCTCGTTGCCGTTGACGACAACGGTGAGCGACGAAAACAGCCAGGCAAGCGCGACGCAGCCAAGCGCAATCGCCAAGCCCAGCCAACGTCCGGCGGTTGGGTTCATGAATGCCGCGGTTCCCGCCACGGCGCCCCCCACGCACAGCACCACAACCATCAGGGTGCCGACCTGCCGGTGTTCATAATGGTCGGACATGGGACTTCTCCCGATGCGGTTTGAAGCAAACCGCCTCAATCACATGCTTAGTCCACCGTGATCTGGAGAAGGTTCAAGGATCCGGAAACGCTCGGCGGATCAGCCGAACCCGCTAACCAGCCAACCCGAACAGCGTCTGCGCGTTGCGGAAATAAATCTTCTCGCGGTCGGCGTCAGGCATCTCGATCGAGTTGAGCACCTTGAGCGTGTCGCGGATGTAGCCCGGCCCCTTCTCCTTGTCGAACGGGCAATCGGAGGCGAACACGACATGATCGGCACCAAAAAAATCGAGCCCGCACACGGTCGCCGCTCGCGCGCCTTCGACCGCCGTGTCACCATAGAAATCCTTGAAATAATCGAACGGCCGCTTCTTCAGCGATTTGCGCAAGCTCTCATAATCCTCATCGGAGGTCCGCGCCCCCATCTGATCGAATGAGTGGGCGACGCGGCCTTCCAGATACGGAATCACACCGCCGAGATGGTGCGCGATGACTTTCAGATCCGGATATGTGTCCATGATTTTCGAGAACACCAGCCGCGCCAGCGTCACGCCGGTCTCGTAGGGCCAGCCGAGCACGCTGCAGATCTCGTATTTTGACACTTTCTCGGTCGGGTAGTCCGGCATCTCGCGGGTGCGCGACGGATGCAGCAGAATCGGCCTGCCGGACTTGGCGATGACCTCGAAGATCGGCAAAAACTGCGGTGCGTCGAGCGGCACGCCATTGGCGTTGGTCGCAATCTGCACGGCGTTGGCCCCGTTGTTGAGCGCGCGCTCGGCCTCCTTCGCCGCCGCCTCCGGCGCATTCATCGGC
The DNA here is from genome assembly GCA_049300295.1 of Xanthobacteraceae bacterium. GTDB lineage: Bacteria > Pseudomonadota > Alphaproteobacteria > Rhizobiales > Xanthobacteraceae > BOG-931. The sequence continues at coordinate 7,037 of JBAQJL010000063.1, read as the reverse complement.
AACAGCGCCGACCAGCCAACGAAATGTTTCGGATGCTTGGCCGCGACCTCGGCGAGACCATCGTTGGCGATCTTCGCCATCTCGGGCGTCTTCTCAGGTCCCCATAGTCGCTCCATCGGCGGTAACCCGTGAGAAAGCACCTGCGCGTAATCGGGAAACGATTCGACGATGCGCAGCCGCAGTTCGAGATCGGACAGCGCCGGGATGCCGCGCACGCGCTTGCCGAGGTCTTTCGATCCCGCCGGCGTTTCAAGCAGCGCCTCGTAATAGCGCTTCGGGAAAAAATGATTGAATGCGTCGATGGTGCGCATGTGATTCCCTCCTTGTTCGTCATGCCCGCGCATAGCCGTTCGAAGGACGGCGTCGCTTCGCTCGCCTGTGTCGCGGGCATCCACGTCTTTTGTCATCGCACACAGACGTGGATAGTCGGGCGAAGGGGTTTGTTATTTCTTCGCTCACTTCGCCTGCATCAGCCATGACGCCATCGCCACGGCGTCGGCGTCGGCGTCGAAGAAGCCGATCAGCTGCAGGCCAAGCGGCATCCCGCCGTCCTCGAACAGCGGCAGCGACAGCGCCGGCACGCCGAGCAGCGAGGACGGCACGCCGAATTCCGGATTGCCGGTCGAGGCCAGGCCTTCGGGGGCGGCGCCGGGCGCGGCCAGCGTGATGAAGCCGTCGCAGCTTGCGGCGAGCGCCGCATAGACCCCGCGGATGCGCGCGCGCTCCTTGATGTCGGCGCGGTATCCGGCAAGCGTCAGGTTGTCATATTTGTACGCACGCTCTAGCGTGATGCGGCCGAGTTTGGTGGCGTCGCGGTCACGCATGGTGCGAAAGAACCACTGCCCCTCGAAGCCGTTGCAGCGATGTGACAGTTCCGTCGCGTTGAGCAGCTCGGTCTCCAGGGCCGCAATGTCTTTGTCGTTATGGCGGCTGCGGATCGCGACGCCTGCGGATTTCAGCCGGGCGACGCAGTCGTTGAACTGCGTCTTGGCATCAGCCGCGGCTACATCCCAGCCGGCCGTTTCCAGAACGGCGAGCGCTTTGGGCTTTTTCGCCGCCGGCAACTGCTCCGGCCCCTGCAATCCGGCCGTGCCGGCATCGCCGCCGACGCGCGCGACGATTTCGTAGGCCACCTGCCAGACGTCGGCGAGCGACGCGCCGAGCACGCCGGTGCAGCTCTGGCTCTGAATATCGTGGCTGCCTTCGCGGTTAAGCGCGTTGAGGCTCGGTTTGAAACCGACGCAGCCGCAATAGCTCGCCGGACGAACAGTGGAGCTGATCACCTGCGTGCCGAGCGCCGCCGACGCGATGCCGGCCGCGACCGACGCCGCGGAGCCACTCGAGGAGCCGCCCGGCGTGCGCGCCGTGTCCCACGGATTGCGCGTGCCACGCGGTTCGGAAGCGGCAAACTCGGTGGTGACCGTCTTGCCGATGATGACGGCGCCGGCGTCACGCAGCGCGCGCACGCAGGCTGCGTCCTTCTCCGAGCGCCAGCCGGCAAACAGCGCCGAACCCATTTCGGTCGGCATGTCGACCGTCTCGATAATGTCCTTGATGCCGACCGGCATGCCATCGATCGGCGAAGCCGGCTTGCCGGCGCGCCAGCGTTCGGTCGAGCGTTCCGCCGCGGCGCGTGCTGCCGGCAGATTGGTGCAAACGAAAGCGCCGATCCGCGGCTCCCATTGCTCCAGAAGCGCAAGCGAGCCTTCGAGAAATTGCCGCGGCGTTTGTTTCCCGGAGGCGAAATCGGCGGCTGCGGCGAGATAAGGCCGCATCATGGGTTTTGTTTGGTTGGCGGCGGGCATGTTTTTTAAGCCTCTTATTTGCTGTCATGCTCCGCGAAGGCGGAGCATCCAGTAAACACTGTGTTGTTGGTGTTCAGTGAACTTGGCTCGCGCGCCAGTGATTACTGGATCGTCCGCCTTCGCGGACGATGACAAGCCTCACTTCTTGCTCTCGTCGTAATAGTGGATCTCGTAGAGCACGCAGCCGCGGTCCGACTTGAACGGGCCGTGATAGGCGCCGGGCGGCCGGCACGCATAGGTCGGCGCGGCGAAAGACTCGCCGCCCTTGCCCTTGTCGTCGTTGCCGACGATGAGATCGCCGGAAACGAGGTACACCTCTTCCCAATGGTCGTGCACGAACGGCGCTGTGGTGTAGACGCCGGGCTCAAAGCGCAACAGCCGGGTGCGGCTGCCCATCTTGTGCGTTTCGTCGAGATCGCTGGCGAGTATCTTCTGTTGAATGCCGGACGGATAGCCCGCTGGCGTCGCCCAGCCGCTTGTCATGTCGACCTTGTGAAATTCGAGATGCGGCTTGTTCATCGGCATGCGGCGGTTCCTCGTGTTAGGCCGGGATTATGCGTCGTTTACGGTGCCGCGGACGACCGTGCCGGCGACCGTTGCATTGGTTGGACACGCATTGTACATGGAGTAAAAGTTCGCGCAAACAAGCGACAATAGAGATCGCGACAGGCGCAGCGTTGCGCTGCGGGGCTGCGACTTTCATCGTCGCCGTAACGAGGAGCCCCGCCATGCATGAGATTACCGGCCAGACCCATTGGCACGAACCGTCTGGCTTCAAGCGCGCCGGTTTCGGCAAATTCAATCGGCCGAAGACGCCGTACGACCTGTTCATGGAGTCCGAGGAGATTCCGATCTTCCGCGATATCGGCGTCGGCAAGGTGCAAAACCTGCCGCTGCAACCGTGGAAGCGAACGGGCGGGCGCGGCAGCTACATTCAACTGCACGGCACCGAAGGCAAGTGGGGCTCGTACGTCGTTGAAGTCCCGGGCGCAGGCGCGCTCAATCCCGAAAAGCACATGTACGAGGAGATTTATTTCGTCGTGGAGGGGCGCGGCTCGACCGAGGTCTGGCTCGAAGGCGACAGCAAACGGCACGTCTTCGAATGGCAGAAGGGCTCGCTGTTCTCGATTCCGGTCAACGCCATGCACCGCATCGTCAACGCCAGTTCGTCGCCGGCGCTACTGCTCGGCGGCACCACCGCGCCCAATCTGATGAACCTCATCAACAGCACCGACGCGATCTTCAACTGTCCTTATCAATTCCGCGATCGCTTCTCGGGCGCCGACGACTTCTACAAATACAAAGACGACATCGAGCCCGATCCGGTACGCGGGCTCGCCATGCGGCGTACCAACTTCATTCCCGACATCGTCAACTGCGACCTGCCGCTAGACAACCGCCGCTCGCCAGGCTGGCGCCGTGTCGAACCGTTCATGACCGGCAACACCTTCTATCTGTGGATCGGCCAGCACGAGAACGGACACTATTCAAAGGCGCACGCCCACACATCCGCTGCGGTGCTGATTTGCGTCAAGGGCAAGGGCTACACCTACACTTGGCCGGAGCGCCTTGGACTGACGCCGTGGAAAGACGGCAACATGGCCGAGGTCAAGCGCGTCGACTACGAGCCGGGCGGCATGGTGTCGGCGGCGCCCGGCGGGGCGCGCTGGTATCACCAGCATTTCGGCGCGTCAAAGGAAGCATTCCGGCTCACCGCATGGTTCGGTCCATACAATCCCGGCCGCGAGCCCGGCCCGCCCGGCGAGAAGCACACCGACTACACCGCGATGGATATTCCCGAGGGCGGCACCGCGATCCCCTATTACATGGAGGATCCATTCCTGCGGAAGGAATACGCCGAGCGCATGCAGCGCGAAGGCGCCGAGAACCGCATGCGCTCGGAATATTACGAGCGCGATTATCGCGGGCTGCTGCCGCAGGAATGATGGTGCTTTTCACATCAGCCGTCATGGCCGGGCTTGTCCCGGCCATCCACGACTTACCAGCCTCGGCAAAGACGTGGATGCCCGGCACAAGGCCGGGCATGACGCTTTATGGAAGACGAGTGGCATGACCGACGACGAAGCCCAGGGCGGCCGCATTTTCTTTTCCTCGACGGGACGCACGTTCGGCGAGGAGGACGAGCTGTGCGTGCTCTCGGTCGGCGTCGATATCGGCTCGTCGACCTCGCACCTGGTGTTCTCGCGCATCGTGCTGGAGCGGCTCGACAGCCGTTATGTCGTCACCGAGCGCGAGAGCTTCTATCAATCCGACATTCTGCTCACGCCCTACTCGGGCGAGGAGACCATCGACTCCGCGGCGCTCGGCGCCTTCATCGAAAAACAATACCGCGACGCCAAGGTCGATAAGGACGAGATCGATACCGGCGCGCTGATCCTGACCGGCGTCGCCGTGCGCCGGCGCAACGCGCGCGCGATCGGCGAATTGTTTGCGGCGCAGGCTGGCAAGATGGTCGCGGTCAGCGCCGGCGACTCGCTCGAAACCGTGATGGCGGCCTATGGCTCGGGCGCCGCGGCGCGCTCGATCAAGAACAACGCTCCGGTCATGAACGTCGATATCGGCGGCGGCACCTCGAAGATCGCCGTGTGCGCCGAGGGCAAGGTGCTGGACGTCACCGCGATCGATGTCGGAGCGCGGCTCGTCGTGCTCGATGCGGAGAACAAGATTGTGCGGCTCGAGGAAGCCGGCCGCCGCTTCGGCGCCGACCTTGGCCTCAAGCTCGATCTCGGTTTCCAGCTTTCCGCCGATCAGGCGAAGGCGCTCGCGGCGCGCATGGCCGACCGATTGTTTGAAGCGATGGAAGGCCGCTCGCCGCGCGCCGGCGGCGCCGAGCTGTTGCGGCTCGATCCGCTAGGCTGGCGCGGCAAACTCTCGGATGTAAGCTTTTCCGGCGGCGTGTCGGAATACATCTATGGCGGCGAAGCCAAGGTATTTGGCGACATCGGCCCGCAGCTCGCCGCCGAAGTGCGCGCGCGGCTGCGCGAATGGGGCCCGGACCTCGCTCGTCCCGAGGCGCGCATCCGCGCCACCGTGATCGGCGCCTCGCAATACACCATGCAGGTGTCCGGCTCGACCATCTTCGTGCACCCGCTGGAAACACTGCCGCTGCGCAACGTTCCGGTCATCGCGCCGAACTTGGCGCTCGGCGATGAGACCATCGATCCCGCCGCGGTGTCGGCCTCGATAAAGAGCGCGCTCAAGCGGCTCGATCTCGGCAGTGGCGAAACGCCGGTCGCGATCTTTGTGCCATGGCGCGGCTCGGCGACGTTCCGGCGGCTCGACGATTTCTGCAAAGGCGTTGCCGATGGTCTTGAGGCAGTGATCGCGCACGGCCATCCGATCGTGCTCGCCGGCGACGGCGATGTCGGCGGTCTGATGGGCATCCACTATTGCGAGGAAATGAAGTTCAACAATCCGATCGTCTCGATCGACGGACTCGAACTGAAAGAGTTCGACTACATCGACATCGGGGCCATCCTCGATACTTCGGGCGCCGTGCCTGTGGTGATCAAGTCTTTGATCTTTCCGACCAGTGCCGGGGTCGGCAAGGATTGGGAAGCGGAGCGCGCCGTAGCCAGCGCCACGGCCGCCAGCGGCTAAGTATCGGTTAATGCCTACGCGGTCGTCAGTTGCGCACGTTTTGTGCATTGCACAATCGCGCGCCGATATGCGCTGAAATCAGGCACAAGCCGCATTTGAGATTGCCGCCAGCACTCTCATAACCTATTGCTATTTCTATACAATCTATCGTCGTCTCGATGGCACGCATCTTGAAATGCGGCGTGTAAGCGCCATTCGCGCAGCCATCGAGGAGACTTGGTTTTATGGATTACGTACAGCCCACGGACGTCGCGCGCGCCATGGTCGAAGCGGGCCGGCGCAAGCTCGCCTTGGCACCAGCCGACATTCTCGTCCGCAGCATTCTGTCGGGCGCCATTCTTGGGATCGCGACAAGCCTTGCGCTGACCGGGGCGGTGCAGACTGGCCAGCCATTCGTCGGCGCGCTCGTCTTTCCCGTCGGCATCGGCATCATCGTGCTGCTCGGGCTCGAATTGATAACCGGCAGTTTCGCGCTGGTGCCGCTGCCTTGGGTCGATCGCGAGTCAAGCGGCGGCGCCGTACTCGCCAACTGGGGCTGGGTGTTCCTCGGCAATCTGATCGGCGCGCTGGCCTACGGCGCCCTTCTGGCCATTGCGCTCACCAATATGGGCACGAGCCCTCCGGTCGGCGTTGCCGCGCGCATCGTGCAGATCGCCGAAGCCAAAACCGTCGGCTATGCCGCCATCGGCTTTGCCGGGATCGTCACCGCCTTCGTCAAGGCGATGCTGTGCAACTGGATGGTCTGTCTTGCACTCGTGCTTGCCATGACCACGACCTCGACCGTCGGCAAGCTCGCCGCTCTGTGGATGCCGATTTTCATCTTCTTCGCGCAGGGTTTCGAACACTCCGTCGTCAACATGTTCATCATCCCGACCGGCATGATGATGGGCGCCAAGGTTACGGTCGCCCAATGGTGGCTGTGGAATCAGATTCCGGTGACGCTCGGCAATCTGGTCGGCGGTTTCACCTTCACCGGACTCGCGCTTTACGTGACCTATAAGCCGAAGCCCGCGCCGGCGAAAATTCTGGCGCCGACGCCTACTGGCGTGCCCGCCGAGTAGGCGCCACGGGTCACCATGCGTTTAACACCACGCCTTTGAACGACGGAGAGCGAACACCGCGGAACCGATAATGCCGGGGGATTTCGAGCCAGACCAGAAGCGCTATCTCGAAGGCTTCGTGGCCGGTTTGCAGATCGCGAAAGGCACGCGACTGCCGAACGGCAACGGCCTCACATCGGGATCAGCCACCGCGCCTTCGCCCGAGCCGATCGGCCCGGACGCCGCGGCATTGCGCGCGCAAGACCAGGTCATCAAATCGGGCGGCAAGCTCTCCGATCCGGAAAAGTTCAAGCGCGAGCTTAATCCGCTCGACGGCTACGAGAAGCTGAAAGCGCAGGCGGCGAACAACGAAGCGCCGAAGGCCGACGACAATTTCCGCTGGCGCTTCTTCGGCCTGTTCTACTGCGCGCCGACGCAAAGCTCGTATATGTGCCGGCTGCGCATCCCAAACGGCATCCTCTCGCACTGGCAGTTCTCAGGCCTCGCCGATCTCGCCGAGCGTTACGCCGGCGGCTACGCGCACGTGACCACGCGCGCCAATCTGCAGATG
>JBAQJL010000062.1:0-6391 GCA_049300295.1 Xanthobacteraceae bacterium | reverse complement strand
CCATGAGACACTTCGCGAGCGCGGTCTCAGAAGGCAGAAGCCCCGTGCGCGCCGGTCCCCGAATTACCGCGCCAAGACCGAAACGGCGAAATAGTGCTTTCCTTGGAGGCCGATGGCCTCCTCTTCCGTTCCGAACCGTTTACCGGTTCGGCCAGCGCGCTCGCTTGCCGAGCGCGCCCCTAGGGGCTTGGCCCCGCCCTTTGATGCTGCGGATTGACGCGCACGAACCTGATATTGCTATTTCCGCGTGCGTGGGCTCAAGCATTCGTCTAAGATCGAACGCTCGGCCTGAATCCAAATGACTTCCGATGGTAGGGAAACCTCGTGGGGGTCGAATCCCTCGGCCCGCACCGATGAGGCCATACCGATGCAGTTACAGGTGTCGCGTGCTCAATCGGCTTCAGTATTTTCGAAGTGTCGGCCTGTTCGAGACGGTCTCGCCGCCAAGCACGCTAACGCTTGCGCGCATGACGCTGATTTATGCAGAGAACGGCCGAGACAAGACGACACTATCCTCCATACTCCGGTCGCTCGCGACAAACGGAGCGCTTCCGATCATCGAACGTCAGCGCCTCGGCTCGCCGCACGCTCCCCACATCGTTATTGATTGCGATGGGGGACCGCCGCCTGCAATCTTTCAGAATGGCGCATGGAACCGCTCTGTTCCGAACATGGCGATCTTCGACGATACATTCGTCGATGACAACATTTGCTCCGGACTCGTCGTCGATGCCGACCACCGTCAAAATCTCCATGAATTTATTTTGGGCGCTCAAGGCGTCGCGCTCAATCGCGCTTTGCAGCAGGCGGTCGAAGACGTTGAGGCCCATAACAAGGCGTTACGTGAGAAGACCGACGCCATCCCTGCCGCCGAGCGCGGCACACTTCCAGTCGATACTTTCTGCGCGCTCACGGCGCGCGCCGACATCGACAACGGTATTCAGGAGGCCGAGAGGAATCTTGCGGCAGCGGAACAGCAAGCGGCGATACGGGCGGCCCAAGGGTTTGAGCCGTTTTCGTTGCCGCCGATCAATTCACCCCGACTTACCGACCTCTTGCAAACGCAACTTGCCGATCTCGATACCGGCGCGATGCGACAGGTGCAAGCGCACCTCGCGAAGATCGGCGAAAGCGGCGAGGCTTGGATCGATTGGGGGATGGACAGCGTCAACGCCAAAGTGCTGACGGACTGTCCGTTTTGCGCACAGGACCTAAGCGCCTCTCCTATCGTCAATCATTATCGAGCCTATTTCAGCGCCGCCTACACCGGCCTCAAGGAAGCCGTTGCCGCAGCTATACAGGAATTCACACAACTTCATGGGGGCGGCGCGCCAGCGGCTTTTGAGCGTGCAATCCGGATCGCGGTCGAACGTCGGCAATTTTGGTCGCGCTTCGCTGAAATCTCGGAAGTCGCGATTGATACGGCCGAGACCAATCAGGCTTGGTCGGCAGCGCAAGCGGCGATTTTGAGGGCTTTACGCGCCAAACAAGATCGGCCACTGGACCCGGCGCCGCTCGGGTCTGAGGCGCTGACGGCAATCGCGGCCCACGAACGTCATCGCCTTGCCGTCGAGGCCCTGAGCAACAGCCTTGAGCGTGCAAACGGTGCAATCGCGATAGTCAAGGAGCAAGCCGCCGCCGGTAATGTGGGTGCCTTACGCGGCGACGTGGGCCGCCTCAAGGCGGTAAAGGCCCGCCATTCGCCGCAAATCGCGACGCTGTGTGAAAGTTATCTGTCCGAAAAAGCCGCCAAGGCCAACGCCGAGGCGCGGCGCGAGGCCGCGCGCACGGCGTTGAACAACTATCGCGGCACCGTCTTCCCGACATACCAAGTCTCGATCAACGAATACCTCCGGAAGTTTAATGCGGGCTTTCGTCTCGATCAGATCACGCCCCAGAACACGCGCGCCGGGTCGGCCTGCACCTACAATGTCCTTATTAACAATCAACCTATTGTCGTCGGCGCTTCGACGACGCCCGGCCAACCTTCGTTCCGAAATTCTCTCAGTGCCGGGGATAGAAACACGCTTGCGCTCGCGTTCTTTTTCGCGTCGCTTGATCAAGACCCTGCGCTTGCCGACAAGGTTGTCGTGATCGACGATCCTGTTTCAAGCCTCGACGAGCATCGCTCGCTGACCACGGTGCAAGAGATACGCCGCATGATGCAGCGCTCGGCGCAAGTGATCGTCCTTTCCCATAACAAACCGTTCCTTTGTAACATTTGGGAAGGCACAGACGACACGCTACGCGCGGCGCTAGAGGTCGCTCGCGACGGCCTCGGTTCGACTATTCGCGCGTGGGACGTAAGCCGGGATATGGTCACGGAGCATGATCGGCGTCACGCGCTGCTCCGCGATTACCAAGCGGCTGCGTCGGGCGATGCGCGCGAGGTCGCGCAAGCCCTGCGGCCGATCATTGAAGCATTTCTCAGAGTCGCGTACCCGGCCCACTTTCCGCCCGGCACTATGCTCGGGCCATTTCGCGGCCTTTGCGATCAGCGCGTCGGATCAGCGGATCAAATTCTCGACGCGGTCGATATTGCCGAGTTTCGCGACCTTACGGAATACGCCAACCTGTTTCACCACGACACGAACCCGGCGTGGCAATCGGAGCACATCAACGACGCTCAGCTGCTTCATTTTATCCAGCGGACTCTCGCGTTCTCCCGTCGCTAGCACAGCATCGGCGGTCCGCCATCTCACGCCCATTAGTGGCATACCGCGATTTGCTTGGGCAGAATAGGTTTCCAATCGCCATCGTCCTTTCGCGCTTCTAACTCGCCTTCCAAGGCGTCCTCTCTTTATGCCCGGTTCTGCCGAGGCGCGCGGTTCTGTCAAACCCGCTCGCTTCCGCGCTACCGCTTGTGCAGCTCCGCGCCCTTCGGGTGCCCTCGCTTCGCTCGGGACAGCTTGTGACAGCCCCGCTTATCCGCCTCGGCCTTCAACGGGCATCGAGGCCGCCGTTGGGGCGGGCTCATAAGCGAAAGGACCAAGTCATGACGAAAGAAACCAGCAAATCCCGCCCGACGCATCGCGTGTACGCGGTGACCAAAAACGGCGAGAAGAAGTACTGGCAGCCGATCGGAGCCATGTGGGCTCACGCCGACGCGAATGGCTTCAGCATGCGCATCGACTATCTGCCGCTCAACGACGCCGAAATCGTCGTGCGCGTCGCTGGCGACAAGCAGGCCGAGAACGCCGCAGGTGCTCAATGAGCACCTCGGCTTTTGCCGAAAGGGCCGCGTCCGCTGACGCGGCCCTGAAGGCTTACATGTCCCGCACGTCATGCGACTGCGACGACTGTCTTGCGGATTTGCTCTGCGATCTCATGCACTGGGCCGACAAGGCCCGGTTCAATTTCGCCGAGGAACTGCGCGTTGCCCGCTTCTACTACGACGCACAAACCGCGGATCGGGAAGCGGCAGCGGCGGTAGCGCACCGGGAGGTGGCAGCATGAGCAAGAAACCTTCCCGCAAGAAGGCTCCGCCGGCCAAGCGCCGGCGGATGGCCTTCACCATAACTGTCGAAGCTCAGCCAATGCGCGTCTCCTACGAACCCCGTTGGCTGAATTCGGGTTACGCGCACTTCGTGTTTCGCAGTCCGCATAATCCCGCGCGGCGCATACCCGTCAGCGACACCGGCTATTTGAGCCATTTCGCTACGATGGAGGACGTTAAGAAAGCGCGGAGTCCGCAGGACTTCGCGCATAATCTGGTCCTTGCGTCGCTGGGCTCGAAGCAGTCGCCGGTGCGCGACCCGCGACAGCTCGCGCTGTTTCGCTAGACGCCGCGTCGAGGCCGCGCATGCGTTGCATGCGCGGCTTTGCCGTGCCGGTATCACGGCGAATACTCGCGCCGCGCCAGCACGTAGCGGATGTTGCGCAGGCTGGTAAGCGCGTTGGCGCGTTCCGGCGAGCCTTCCGCGAATTGCGGCAGCTCGTTCGCGATACGCTGGGCGAGACTGGACAGCTCGGTCCGTGTCAGGCGCCAGAGGTCGTTGATTCTCAGCACTCGCATTGTTTCCTCCATCATTTTCCGGCCGCGCCAATCGCGGCCTTCTGGTGGAGGCCCGTGCGCCGGAGGAGGCGGGTGCATCGCTTGCCTGCCTACGCGAAGCCGAGGCTTCGCTTCGGCAAGGCAGGCGACGGGAACGGAGAGGACGAGTGCTTGCACTGGCAGCCATGCAGCAGACAACGGCGCGATATGGCCGAAGAAGAAGGACGGGCTTGGTGTTGCGGAGATGGAGGAACAGGTGCTGACAACGTGACCTCTGGGCGCCATCATGTGGCCCAACTTGCGGTGGAACGAGCCTGCATGCTGAATTTCAACGAAGGCAGAGTCTGCGATGCAATCGTTAGGCGGCTCGAAGCGCGCGCCAACGGGGCGCGCGCGGGTGTCCGCTGGCCGGAGCAGGAAAACCACGCTTTCCCGGTCGAAGTCGCCTTCGCCATCGGTGATCAGCTTTTCGCGCTGGAGCACACTGGCATCGAGCCGTTCGCGGGCCATGTGCAGATGGACGCTGAAGCCGCGCGGCTATTTCAGCCGATCAGCGATGGGCTCCGGAACGCGCTTGGCACGGAAGCCGTATTTGAGCTTATGATTCCGGCAAACGCTCTTGGCGGCCGAAAGATGCGCGAGGTGCGCAGAATTCAGCAGGCCTTAATCGATTGGGTGAAGACGACCGCGCCGACAGTTCCCCCGGCGCTGTACGGCGAGTATAGGAAAACCGGCACCGGCGCAGTCGCGGCACCGGGCGTGCCTTTTCCGGTGTCGCTTTACCGCTTCGCGCCGCCCTTGGTGCCGGGCCATCATTTTCAACTTACGCATCTGGTCCAGAACGTGGACCAGCTGCGCAAGGATCGCATTCGCGAGGCAGTCGATAGAAAATTTCCAAAGCTCGCCGCGTGGAAACGTGACGAAAATGCCAAGACCATTCTGGTGCTGGAAGACAACGATATTCAGTTGACCAATCAATCGATTGTCACGGAGACATTCGTACCGTTGGCGATGGCGCGTGCCGACAGGCCCGATGAGACATATCTCGTCGCGTCATGCATGACGCCGTGGCACGCATGGCCGATCCTGATCGGCGATAAGTCGTACTTCGACTTCGCGCAGAGCGGCGACGTGCAAAACTGGGAAATCGATCCTGCCGTCCTCGTCTCCATGACGAAACGCTGATCGGCCCGCTCCCGACCCAGCCGACGGAGGCTAAGCCGCCCGATAGGGAATTCGCGAATAACCGATTTTCACTTGGTCGCTATTAGGATGGAAAGCGGTAAGGCAGTCTTTCACAAACTGCGTCGCTTTTGCGCGGTCAGCCGCCGGACCTACTATTATTTCTTTAAGCGACGCTCCCGCCGCGGTTCTCCAATCGAACTCCCGATATCTCACCATCGAATATGGCCGCTGCCTGTACAGCACGTCCGGTGCCGACCGGTCGTATCGAAATAGTTGCTGGAACCGATACTCGGTTTCATTCCGGTACCCCTCATGCTTGAAGAACATCACGGCTCGAATGACGTTCATTGAATGGTACACCAGCAAATCCGACATATAGCGGTGCATCACGCTGGATCGGAGTCGCACCCTCCGAGGAAAACTGATGAGTGGATCGACCAGATCGGCAAACGCAGTTTGAATACGCGTTAATTCACCGTCATCATATGTTACCGGGAAGGTCGAATGTTGCGGAATTGGTTTGCCGTTGCGGCGACAGAAGCAGTCCTCCAGCGATGAGGTCTCAAAGCCCAAGGCGAAGCCGCGACCGTTATCGGCGTACGCGCGCCATTGTCCCAAGTCGTCGCCGTCACCGCTGAAAGAGCAGATGAAAAAGTGAGCTGCGGCCTCTATGCCGCCGTCTAGGTCAAAACGCTCAAGACAGCTGGCAAACGTCGCTATTTCGGGACGCTCGTCGCTTGATCTGGATTTCAGCGCGTCAATCGCGGCGGCCAGACCGTGGCGCAATTCGGAAGGGTCGTTCAAGCCGAAGATATCGGAAAACCATAGCTTGCCGCTTTCTATTATTCCCCTTAACCCGGCGTCGTTGGTGTAGTGATAGACCATTGGCGGCGGTGACGTCGCTTCGATGGTGTTGACGAACCGCTGCAATACCTTCGTTGCATCGCGCTCATATTGCTTGAGCGCTGTTTTCATCCTCACTGGAAGTAGTGGTCGCTTCGGCATCGTTATTTTTAATCTACTCAAAATCGGATGGCGAGGAAACGAGTGATCTTAGGTGCAAGTTGGCCGAGCCAGAGCGGGCTGTCACAGGCGAGCGATGCCATACTGCGTTCGAGGCCGGGTTCGCGATTGTTTTGACTATTTCGAAGAAGAAAATAAAGCGACGATGGCCAGACCAAGAGCTATCGCCGAATCTTGGTGACGGACGGG
>JBAQJL010000061.1:0-12183 GCA_049300295.1 Xanthobacteraceae bacterium | reverse complement strand
CATTCGTGATGCTTGTAAGCGCTTGGGTACTACAGATCTTAGCGAGTGCGAGCTCTACACGACGTGTGAGCCCTGCCTCCTCTGCGTTTCAGCGATTTACTGGGCTAAAATCAGGAAAATGTATTATGCCTATACCCAGGAAGAATGCGAGCGTATCGGTTTTTCGACTAAAGGCCTTGTCGATGAGGTTACTCGTCCCCTGGCTTCGCGAAAGCTACCTTCCCAACGCGTTTGCGCCAAGGAGGCTGACTTGTTGTTCCAAGAGTGGGCCGCCTCACCTTATTTCAAACCTTGAAGCCCAGCCTGTCGCTCGCTGGCAAACCACCCCAAGAGAGAGTCTTGATCGCGTGGGGGCCGCTTTAGCTTCTTGGTCCTCCCTCCGCCCGGACTGAGGTTTGGTGCGACCTAAACGCTACCGTTCGGACTCGGGAAAGAAGTGTCGCAAAAAAAGCGATGGCTTTGAGCAGTGCCAAAATTGATCCAAGCGGGTCGCAAAATTGTGCTTGTCCCGCCAAGTGTCAATTCTCAAAATCTCCGGGAGGGCATGCACGTCTCCAGACAGTGGGGGATTTCACCATGAAGCCACCGGACCCCACTGAAAGCAAACAGCCGCTTGGGCGAGGTACGATGCGCTAGAGGGCGGTCTGCGAAAGTGGGCGACCTCCGCGGCACTCGTTCAAGATCGTCGGCATTGATTGGGCAATTGGGCTTGGCGACAGAATCATCGATACTTCGGCATCGTCTGCAACTCGGAAAGGTGGGCATGATCCGATTCCTGCCATTTAGGCTTCCCCGGAACTGAGGACGCGGGTAGACCGGTGGGCAGCCGAGCGTGGTTTGGGTCGTTCGCGCTTTGATAGAGCAGAGACTGAAGAAATGGGCAGTGGCCGCCGAGGTTCATCACTTCCGAGAAGGGTCTTATCGGAAGGGAACGCCGGACAGCGTCGGGTAATCAAGCGAGAACGCTTGGCAGCGCGACAAGTAGCCGCGAGAGGCGACGCGACATGGTCGAAGTTGCTTGCCGAAGTCCAATCAGAACGATAGCGTGGTGGGACGTTTGATTGTTAAGGTGGCTGCGATCAAGCGCAAACTCCGTGCCGTCCGAGATGGGAGAATCAAGGGTTATGCGAACCGTCATGTTTCGCCATTCCGCAATCGCGGTCGTCGTCAGCTTGGGAGTTTTTGGCGGCTTCGGCTCGGCGTACGCGCAGAACAACGGTGTTACCGCGTCAGAGATCAAGATCGGCGCAATCGGTGCTCTCACGGGGCCACTGGCCTTCATCGGCGCGCCCGGGCGTGACAGCATCACAATGGCGTTTGACGAGATCAACGCCAAGGGCGGCGTCTGCGGTCGGAAGCTTAGTCTCGATTTCCAGGGGGCCGCCACCGCCCCAGAGAGTCTCGCCGCGGTCAAAAAGCTTGTAGAGGATGACAAGGTCTTTGCGGTGGTGCTGGCATCCGGCAGCACCGGAGCCGCAGCGGCGGCCGACTACGTCCGTCAAGTCGGCGTGCCGACTTATAACCTCTATGGCTCAACGCCGATCATTCGCAATCCGTTTGCCGAGAACGTCTTCAACGGGGCGGTCGTGCCGGCCGAAGTATCTGCCGCGGCGCTGATTAGCATGTTTTATGACGGCGGCTACGTGCCGAAGAAGTTCGGCATTCTGGCCGGCACCTATGCGTTTCCGCAGGCGACCCTGAAGGCGGCACAAGACATTTTCAAGCAGCGCAAGGCGGATTTTACGGTCGAACAGTTCGATATCAACGCCCGCGACTTCACCGCGCAACTCGTTTCTCTGCAGCGTCAGAACGTCGATTCCATTCTCGTTCTTGGAAGCTTTTCCGAAGCCGGCTTTGCCATCAAGCAAGCCAGGGAAATGGGAATGGGCAATGTGCGCTGGGTAGTCGACGGTTCTGCAGTATCCAGCGCCATCATTCCGATCCTTGGCAACGCCGACGGCATTCGCGGCTACTATAATGCACCGGCCTTTCCCGGGCAGACGCCGGTGACAAGCGAGTTCGACGACCGTATAAAAAAGTTTCTCGGGTCCTTGCCCCAGGGCCGGCCCAGCATCTACGACTTGATCGGCTACGGCTCGGGTTATGTGGTCGCTGAGGCGATTAAGGCCACCGCTTGTCATCTCGATCGCGACAGTCTGATCCACGCATGGTCGAACCTTAAGAACGCGGGTCCGCCGGCAATGGGCGGCCTCGATGTCTCGTTTCCCGAGAGCTATACACCGACCGATCATCAGGGCGTTTACAAGATCGGTGCTGCGATCGTAGAGGACGGCAAGTGGCAGGTTTATCGCATCATCGATAAACCCTAGTCGGTTCGATGGTTCAGTTCGGTTTTATCCTGATTGCGGGCATCAAATTCGGTGCGTTGTACGCACTGGCGGCGCTCGGCCTTGTCGTCGTTCACAAGGCGACCAAGACCGTGAATTTTGCCCATGGCGCCTTTGCCATGCTGGGCGCCTTCGGCGGCTTCCTGGTCGTCGTCAAGTGGCAATGGCCGTACTGGACGGCCTATCTGCTCATTCCGCCGGCCGTCGGCCTGACGGCCGCGTCGATCGAGTTTTTAATTTTGCGCCCGCTGCGGCAGGCCGACATGTTCACAGTCGTGATCGCAACTGTGTTCCTTGGCATTGCGCTGTCCGAAGCTTTTCGCCTGACCTACAACACCGAACTGCTCGCGGTGCCGTCCGTGTTTTCCGGTCCGCCGCTTGTCCTCGGCGGCCTCTTCATCACTAGAGACACGCTCTGGGTGATCGCCGGAGCGCTGGTGGCGGCGCTCGCCTGTATCGGCGTCTTCCGCTACGGCCGTATTGGCCGCGGCATGCGCGCCATGGCGGCTAACATTCGCGGCGCGCAATTGTGCGGCTATTCCGTGAACACGGTGTACATGCTCGCCTGGTTCTTCGGCGGCGTGATGGCAGGCCTCACCGGCATGTTTATTGCGCCCGTCACCGGCATTTCGGTCGACCTTTCGATCACCATCGTCACTGCGGCCTTTGTTGCCGGCGTGATCGGCGGCTTTGACAGTCCACGCGGGGCCATCGCCGGCGGCTTATTGCTTGGCATCACCGAAAGTCTGTCAGCGGCTTACGTGTCGAGCGCGATGAAAAATTGCATCAGCTTCCTGCTGCTGTTCCTGGTGCTGATGTGGCGGCCTGAGGGCCTCTTCCCGGAGAAAGTCGGCCGCCGTGTCTGACCGCTGGCGGTTTGATGTTACGGCTCTCGGTCCGGCTCTGTTCGTTCTTGTCTGCGTTGCCGGCGGCTTGGCACTCGATACCTATACGCAATATATCCTCGCCATTTCTCTGATTTCGATGCTGACCGGCACCGCGCTCGTCGTGCTGGTCGGGCTCGCACGCTGCATCACGCTAGCCTCAGGTTCGATCATGGCGATCGGCGCCTATGCGTCGACGCTCGCCGTCGCCGACCTGAACGTGTCTTATCTCGCAACATTGCCGTTGGCGCTTGTCTGCGGCGGGATTGCCGGCTGGGTGATTGCCTTCCCCGGCACGCGTTTTCGCGGCCACAATCTAGCAATGGTGACCTTGGTCTTTCAAAGCGTCTGCGTCATCCTCATTCGCGAGAGTACTTGGCTCACCGGTGGCGCTGAAGGGATTCATGTGCCACCGCCGCAGCTTTTCGGACTTACCATCACGAACGATCGCTCGTTCCTGCTGCTGATCGGCTTCGCTGTGGCGACGGTCATGCTGCTGGTTACGCTCCTGGTGCGCGGGCCGTTTGGCAAGAACCTGCAGGCTGCCGCGGGCAACGAGGTTGCTGCTGAGGCTTTCGGCATCAGCGTGCAGGGCTACCTCACCGCTGCGTTCGTTGTCAGCTCTGCCGCCATCGCGTTCGCCGGCGCGCTGCTTGCGCCACGGATCCGAATACTCGACCCCGACAGCTTCGGCGTGTTGGACTCCATCTTCATGCTCGCTTACCCGATCGTTGGCGGAATGCACTCCGTCTGGGGCGGCATGATCGGAGGCGGCGGCCTGCAGATCCTGCCGGAACTGTTGCGGCCCATCGCCGACTACCAGGAGTTGTTGCTCGCGTCGCTGGTCATCCTCGTCGTGATGTTCTTTCCTGGCGGCGTGGTTGAACTCATTCGCCGCGCTGGCGGTGTAGTTGCGCGCGCACGGCCACATATCGTGAAATCGGTAGTACCAGCCGCCGCTCCGAGCGCCGCTCCGACGGAACTTGATAGACCCGCCGGTGAACTGCTGGTAGTGGAAGCCGTCGATAAGCATTTCGACGCCTTGCACGCGGTCGATAGCGCGAGCCTCAAGTTGCCGGCCGGGGCCATCCACGGCTTGATCGGTCCGAACGGTGCGGGCAAGACCTCGCTGTTTAACATCATCTCCGGCTTCCTCGACGCCGATAACGGTGTCGTGACTTTTGGCGATGTGTCGCTGCTTAAACTGCGAGCCCGCGATCGCATCCGGCTCGGCATGACGCGGACTTTTCAAAATGTCGCAATCTTCGGTCAGCTCTCGTGCCTCGACAACGTGATTATCGGGCTTGGCCGCAATAGCGTGCTCGATGCGATCGCAGCCAGTGCCGATCAATTTGCCGACGGTCCAACGACGCGAGCGGCACGTGGCCGCGCTGCGGCCGCGCTCGACTCTGTCGGGCTGGTCTCCCAGACGAACGCCCGCGCCGGCTCGCTTTCACTCGGCGACCAGCGCCGGCTTGAGATCGCCCGCGCGATCGTTTCGGAGCCGCGGTTGATCCTTCTTGACGAGCCGGTATCCGGCGTGGCCGAATCGGAAGTCGAGGAATTGCGCGAGCTGCTGCTGCGCATTAACAAAGAGCGTAGTATCGCCATGCTCGTGGTGGAGCACAATATTCCGTTCGTCGCCAGGCTATGTCAAAGCCTCTCGGTCATGGGCGCCGGCCGCATAGTCGCGGAGGGCAAGCCTGCCGAAGTGATATCGCTGCCGCTGGTGCGGCAACTCTATTTCGGCGAGGACATCGCCGCATGACTGCGCTGCGCGTCACCGATCTGACTGTTGCCTACGGACCGGTGGTCGCGGTGAGCGGCCTGAGTTTTTCGGTCGAGAGTGGCGAGTCAATGGTGCTGCTCGGCCCGAATGGCGCCGGCAAGACTTCGGCCGTAGAGGCAGTCGCAGGTCTTCTCCCCAAGTGCCGCGGCACCGTCGAGTTTTTCGGCGAGAACATTTCGTGCCTGAGCGCCAGCGCTGTCGTACGCCGTGGTTTGGCGCTGGTCCCGCAATGGCGCGAACTGTTTCGCACGTTCACGGTGGAGGAGACGCTGTTGGCGGCCGTCACAGCCGCCGTCGACAGGCCGCCGATGCCATTCACCGCGATCTACGATTTGTTTCCGATGCTGCGAGAGAGGCGGCGCCAGGTGGCCGGTTCGTTGTCTGGCGGCGAGCAGCAGATGCTGGCGATCGCCCGCGCGCTTGTGACCAATCCGAAGCTGTTGCTGCTCGACGAGCCGTCGGCCGGACTCTCCTCGGGCATCACGCGCACCCTGGTTGGCGCCATCGGCCGTATTCGGCAATCTGGCGTCGCCATCGTCCTGGTCGAGCAAAACATGGAGATTGCGCGCGCGGTCGGCGGCCGCTGCTGCCTTTTGGCCGCCGGCCGGCTGGCTTGGACCGGCTCGATGCAGGAAGCAATGGAGAGGAACGAAGCCGAACGGGTATTCTTCGGCGAGTATCGCCACGACAATGGCGCGCGGCAATGATCGGAATTGCGGGTTGGAAAAAGGAGCATACCTTGTCGCCATTATGGCCGCCTAGTAAGTTTCAACGCGCCGCGGCTTGGCTGCGGATAAAGTAAGCACTTGCGAGCACAACAGTGAGAAGCGCGCTTCAATGACAGCATTATTCAGCGTTGGATTCCCGACGGGGATGGAAGGCCTGACCTACCCGATTCCGTTTTCCAATCCCGAGGATCTGGTTAGCATAGCCCAGCGTGCCGAGACGCTCGGGTATCATTCCGTGTGGGGCAACGATCACATGACGACCCAGCACTATGTGCGGGCCGAATTTCCCGTGCCTCCGCGCTTCTGGGAACCGCTTGTTACCTACGCCTTTCTCGCCGCACACACCACCAAACTACGGTTTGGCACCGGGGTTCTTGTCCTGCCGATGCGACGCGACATCGTGGTGACGGCCAAGCAGATCATCACGCTCGATCATCTCAGTAACGGGCGGGCCGAGATCGGAGTTGGCATTGGGGCCTATCGCGAAGAGTTTGAGGCGCTCAATCCTGACGGCAAGGTCCACCGCGGCGACATGGTCCAGGAAGGAGTCGAGGCGCTGCGGCTTTTGTTCTCGCAGCGCGAGGCCTCGTTCGACGGCAAATACTACAAGTTCAAGGACGTTGAGCTGTTTCCCAAGCCGAAGCAGACCCGCTTGCCGATCTATTTCGGCGGCAACAACAAGGCCCACCTCCAACGAACCGCCGAATCCGGAGACGGCTGGATTCCGGCGGCTTTGCCGCACGAGACCCTACGTCGCATGGTGGCCGAGCTGAAGGAAATGACGGAAGAGGCGGGAAGAAAATTCTCGGATCTGCAAATTGCGCCGCAGTACATCGTTCATGTCGGGCGCGATCACGACAAGGCGATCGCCCGTTTCCGCCAAAGCCAAATGTTCAAACACCTTGAATCGCTGAAGAAGTCCACGCTCAAGGGACAGGCCTCGCTCAATTTTGAGGACATCAACCTAGTTGGCGGCATCGACGCTGTGATTTCGCGTGGCGCGGCATTGCGTGAAGCAGGGGTTACGCACTTTCTGGGCTTGTTCTTCGCCGTCAACAGCGTGTCCGAACTGCTCGACCAAATGCAGTTTTTCGCCGAAGAAGTCAGACCCAAAATCCCGTGACGGCGCATCGCAGTCGCGTGTCGGCCATGCGCATCGGCGAATCGGGTTGACGACGAAGGAATCCGGCAGTGGCAATCGAAAGGTCCGCGGCCATCGGACAGCGCTCCCTGGGCGATCCTAGTCTGTTGTTTCCGCTTGCTCCGCCGCTCTTGCGCGGCTGTCCGCGCACCAGCACGGCAGACATGCAATTTCCGCTCGAGATAGATTTCGACTACTCCAAAGTCTCCAAGGAAATCTTTCGCCAACCGCCGCTCCCGGGCTTGCAGCGCTGGGCGCCGCTATTGCCGCCGCTGTTTCCCGAGCTGTCGCTTGGCGAAGGTGGAACTGCGCTGATCGCGAGCCAACGCATGGCGCGTTGGATCGGCCTCGATGGACCGATCTGGCTCAAGGACGAAAGCCGCAATCCGACCTGGAGCCACAAGGACCGGCTGAATTACTGCATTGTCTCAACTGCGGTAGCGAACGGCGCACGCGGCATTGCGGTAGCCTCGACGGGAAATCACGGTGCTGCGGCGGCGGCTTATGCCCACCGTGCCGGGTTACGTTGCGTCGTCATCTCGACGCCCGAGGCCCAGCGCGCGTTCGAGCATTTTCAGAGCGCTCTCGGCAGCGAATTTCTGCTGGTGCCGCGAGAAGAGCGCTGGCCCACTCTCAACCGCATCGTCGATGAGACTGGCTTCATGCCAGCCAGCAACCTAACACGCTTCCACACCGGAAACGCGTTCGGTCCCGAGGGTTACAAGACAATCGCATATGAGATTTTTAGCCAGCTTGGCGGCCGGGTGCCTGGCACGGTGGTGCTTCCGACCGGTTACGGCGAACTGCTGTTCGGCGTCTCGAAAGGGTTCCGCGAGCTGAAGGATCTTGGCGTCGCGGATACCGTTCCTCAGATTTTCTCCGCGGAGCCGGCTGGGCGGGCGCCGCTGGCGCGCGCCATGTCGCGCAACGAGGCTGCCGCGGAAGTCAGCGGACCGGCGTCGATTGCCGCCGGCATTGCCTGTGCCGTGAGTTCGTACCGTGCGGTCGTCGGCCTGCGCGCCAGCCGCGGCCGGGCGCTGACGTTCCACGACAAGGTGTTGACCGAAGCCACGCGAGAGCTCGCCCACGACGGACTGTGGCAGGAATTTTCTGGCGTCGCCGGTCTTGCAGCACTGCGCGAAGCGGTCCGGCGCGGCGAAGCTTTTGCCGAGCCGGTGGTGACGGTGCTGACCTCGACCGGCCTCAAAGAGATACCGGCGACATCGATCGTGTCATCCGATAGGCCGCCGCCATCGCTCGACAGCGTCATTGCCTCGTTGAAGCGAGCGTGATCAGGAATGGGGTCGCCGCTCCATATCGCCGTTTCAATCGACGGCAGCGAGACGCCGCAGACAATGCGGGCGCTGGTGGCCGCGGCCGACGTCGCAGGCGCGGCAAATCTATGGGTGGCGGCGCATCTGTTTAACCGTGATCCGATCACTTTGGCGACTGTCGCGCTTTCGGAAACCAGCAATCTCGGCATTGTGTTGATGGCGATCAGCCCCTACACGATGCATCCGGTTCACGCCGCGATGGCGGCGGCGACGCTGGACGAGTTTTTCCACGGCCGCGTGCAGCTTTGTTTCGGCGTCGGTGCGCCGGGCGGACTGAAGGCCGCGGGAATAGCGGCTGAGCGTCCGATCGAGACACTGCGCGAAACGCTCGACGTGACGCGGGAGCTGCTGTCTGGCGAAGCAGTCAAGTATAACGGCCGCCGCTATCGCATTTCAGGCCGGCTAGCGACAAGCGCGCATCCACTGCCGCTGTGGCTTGCGGCTTCCGGTCCGCAAATGCTCGAGTTGGCAGGCGAGCGAGCGGACGGCGTGGTAATCAGCGCCGCCACTTCGCCGGCCTTCATCCGCTCATGCCTGGACACGGTGAGGCGCGGCGAGGGAAAGGAACATCGATTGATCAGGAAGGCCGCGTTGGTAGTGTGTTCCGTGGATACCGAGGCTCGTCGCGCTCACGACCGCGTGCGGCGGTCGCTCGCCTACGTTTTACGGGGCGCCCATCACGCCCGTAATCTGGAATTGGCCGGAAGTCGGCTCGACCAGAATGCCTTGGCGGCGGCTTTTGCTGCCGAAGATTGGGTGCGCGCCGATGAACTGATGACCGACGACATTGTCATGCGGCACAGCGCCAGCGGCACGCCGGAACAGGCCAGGGCGATGCTGGAGACCTATCGTTCTGCAGGCCTTGACGAGATCGTGCTCTATGGCGTCCATGAGGACGCGCAGTTACAACAGGCGCTGGCCATGATTGGGCCGCAGGCCGCGCCGACACGGAGATAATACCATGTTCGTCAGGTCTGATCTGAGGACGATCGCCGACAAAGTGCGCCACAAGGTCTTCGCTGCGTGCGATCGTCCGGTGGATGTTATCATCTCCACCGATCCGACCCATGTCGGCTATCTCTGCGGCTATCGCAGCCTGCTGTTCGATCTGATGCGCGACTATCGCAGTGCCGCGATCGTCACCCGAGAAAAAGCCATACTCGTCACAGGCGCCAGCGACATCGCCGCAGCTCTCGAAGTGCTGCGTGATCCTTCCCGCGTCTACCGCTATGGCGTGTTTTTCTTCGAATCGAGCGATGGAGCCGACGTCGACCTCATGGCTTCGCCGAAGGTCGAAAGCACTTTCGCCGACGCGCTGCGCGCGGCGATTGCGGCAACTGTCAAACCACAGCACGACGTTGGTCTCGATTGCGCCAATCCCTTGGAAATGACGGAGCTGAGGAATCTCGCCGGCTCGTCCGGATTTGATGTGCGGCCGGTAATTTTGAAAGCGCGTCGCACTAAGCTTGCTGAGGAGGTCGAGAAGATGGCTCATGCCGCCGCGATCACCGAGCGTGGTCTGGCTAAGGCATTTGCCGAGGCGCGTCCGGGAATGAGCGAACTGGAATTGAGCACGATGATTGCCGGCGAAATGCGCGCCGGCGGCGGCGTGCCGCGCTTCGTCGTCGTGACATGCGGGGAGCGTAGCGCGCTGGCTGACGCCTATGCCACGCCGGCCAACCTGAAGATGGGTGATCTGGTGCGCTTCGATCTCGGCTGTACTGTCGACGGCTATTGGGCCGACATGGCGCGAACGGCAGTGGTCGGGCCAGCGGCGCGCGATCAGCAGCAGCGTTACGACGCGTTGCGCGAGGGCGAAGAAGTCCAGCGTGCGGTCGCCCGGGCAGGCGTAAGCGCCAGCGAGCTGTTTAAGGTCGCCGTCGAGCGGGTGCGCCAAGGTGCGCTGTCCGACTATAAGCGCAGTCATTGTGGTCATGGCATCGGCATCGATGTGCATGAATTCCCGACGCTCAACGCAGCGAATCGGGATGTCGTGCTTGAGGACGGCATGGTGCTGTGTGTCGAGACACCGTACTACCAGATCGGCTGGGGCGGCATGATGGTCGAGGACATGATCGTCGTCCGGCCGGGCGGCAACGAATGCCTGACGCATCTGCCGCGCGAACTGCGGCAACTATGAGCAGGCTGCGGCCTTGGCTCGCCATTTTGCATATTGCGCGGCGTCGTCAAGGTCGAACGCTGGAAGCGATCGAAGCATCCCCTTGATCCCGCCCAGAAGCACCCACGGCGGCCATGTGATGAATAATCAAATAAAAGCAGCGATCATCCTTGGCGCAGCGATCATCATCGCGATCAGCATCGGAGTGTATTTCAGCCCTTATAATCATGCAGAAGGGCGGCCTATGAGGAACATGATCGCCATGCTGGAAGACCTTGGTCACACGGCGATCGTCGCCTCCTCGGGTCATCTGGCACTCGACCTCTTGCGCGGCGAAGAAAGGGTCGATCTGGTGATAACGGACCAAATCATGCCCAAAAAGACGGGGCGTGAATTGGCAACTGTTATTAAGGCCGAGTGGCCGAAGCTCCCCATTGTTATCGCATCAGGCTACGCGGAGATGCCGCGAAACGTCCCTTGTGGCCCGCGGCTCGCCAAACCATTTACGCAAGCGGAATTGGCCGACAAAATTGCAGCAGTTGACCAGTCAGAAAAAGAGAACGACTTGGCGTCCTTTCAAGCCTACGGACCGAACATTTAAGTGGCGCGATCCGTTATGGGATTTCACGCAACGAGCCCGTCTTCCTTCTCGCCTTGCGCAACAATTTTGAGCGCGCCATCCGGCAAAGGCTTCAGCGTTTGCAACACGTCGGCCACGGGTAAGGTAAGCCACGCTGCGATCTGATCGGGGCGCGTGAAGATATCCCCGGTCACGATCGCCGGAAATGGCGATCACGATCCGCTGGAAACAGTGATCACGATGACCTGGAATTGGTGATCACGATCGTCTGGAACGCGCAGGGATCGGTCAGCCTCGACCTCGTAGCTGCGCCAGCACGACCTGATCATCGCGCCAAAGAAAATTCGCCACCGCCGCCCGCTATCGCACCGCTCATCCCGCGCGCGTGTGTGTGTGTGTGTGTGTGTGTGCAACAAATAACGCAGGATAAAAAGGAGAGCGCGTCCGCATTGCAGGCTTTGGCATATTGCAGGTCAAAAAAAACGCGCCGCTCGCACCGAGCAAATTATCGAACGAACGGTTCTCCAGCATGAGGACGACAAAGTGATCAATACTTCCAAGGTGACCCATGGGTATTCCCTTTGTTGCCGAAGCCGCGTGCTTCCGATGCCGAATTGGACCGTCCGGCCACTGTTGAACGAGTGCCACCTCTACAAGATGTCAAATTGCCCGATCATGGGCCGACAAAGAAGTGTAATTCCAAGCCGCACATTGCCGTTGCGGCTTTTGCTCGTCGGGCGGCTTGGGTCATCACGCGCGTTTTGGGCGTTTTCTGCGCGAGGTCCACTATTCTCCAGACAGCGACCGAATAGCGGATATTCAAGCTCGGCAGCTTAGCGCCAAGGCACAAAGTCGCTGCGCTCCAGCCCGCTGCGCGGGGTCAGGAGCCGATAGGCCGGTAGCCGGCCGAGAGAACGCCAATAGCAGGTGGAGAGCCCCGTCCTGAGAATCGAGGTGTCGTCAACCTCACTCAGGATGGAGCTCCCCCATGAACGAAACCAACTCTGTCAGTCCGCTGCGTCAGCGTATGATCGAAGATATGGCTGCGCGCAAACTCAACCCCCATACGCAGCGCAGCCACGTCTACAGCTGCAAGCGTTTCGCCGCGTGGCTCAAACGCTCGCCCGATACGGCAACGCCCGACGAGGTACGGCGATTTCAGCTGTATCTCATCGAGAGCGGTGCGAGCATCTGTAACCGCAATCGGATCATGACCGGCGTGCGCTTTCTGTTCCGCGTCACGCTGCGTCGGCACGATCT
>JBAQJL010000060.1:0-57983 GCA_049300295.1 Xanthobacteraceae bacterium | reverse complement strand
CCCCAATGCTCCAATTCGTAGACCGCCTCGGGCGCGTTGCGGCACAGATATTCGATGGAGTCCTGGTCGCCGAGCCAGTCGGAGCCCTTGACGGTGTCGTACATGTGCCAGCGCCAGTCGTCCTGGCCCATATTGCCGAGCGCTGCGGCGATGCCGCCCTGCGCCGCGACGGTATGCGAGCGGGTCGGAAACACCTTGGTGATGCAGGCGGTGCGCAATCCGGCCTCACTGCAGCCGACCACGGCGCGCAACCCCGAGCCGCCGGCACCGATAACGACCACATCATACGCATGGTCTTCGATCGGATAGGCTCCGCCGTTGATAGCGGGAGCCGCGGCGCCACCGTTGGATCCGCTCGCTGCCATGCTCACACTCCGAAAGAAAGCTTGAGAACGCCGAATGCCGCTGTCAGGCCGACGATGACGACGAAGAAATTATTAGCGAGGATGAGGCTCATCTTGGCGGTGTCGCCGTGAACGTAGTCCTCGATGATCGCCTGCATGCCGATCCTCATATGGATCATGGTCGACGCAATGAACAAGAGCATGATGATGGCAACCGTGGGCGAGCCGAGTATCTGCGCCGCGGCCGGCTGATTGCGGCCGAGCAGTATGATCATCACGATTACCGCCGCGATGGTGAGCGGGATATTGGCGATCGCCGTCACGCGCTGCAGCCAGAAGTGACCGGTGCCGGATTTTGCCGCGCCGAACCCGCGCACGCGCGCCAGCGGTGTCCGGATATGTTTGGGCGCGGTCATTGCGGGCCTCCGACGAACAACAAGCCGACGATCCACAAGATTATCGTGATGGCGATCGAGCCAATCAGGTTGGCGGCAACAAGCCACTCGCGCTCGTTTGGCCCGAGACCGCGGCCGGTATCCCAGATCAGGTGGCGGATGCCGCCGAGCGCGTGGTGAATGAGCGCCCAGGTATAGCCGAATAAAATCAGCCGGCCGATCCACGAGCCCGCGAAGGCCTGGAACTTGCCGTAGCCATTCGGCCCCTGCGCGGAGTTCAGCCACCAGGCCAGCAGCAGCGTGCCGAAATAGAGCGCAAAGCCGGTCATGCGATGCATGATCGACATCATCATTGTCAGCATCGGCCGGTAGATTTGCAGATGCGGAGATAGCGGCCGTTCGGCGGGAGGCCGCGCTTGAACCATGCGGGTGTCTGACATCGCGTTCTTTCAAAGCCGCTCGGACGCGCGGCCGAGCTTGAAGACCGTTCCTAACCAATCCGCGCCAGCGCCGCAATCGGCACAACCGCGGCTGTGAACTTTATCGGTCAGCGTCGCAACTTCGTCCTATACGAAAGATTAGCAGTAATGTATCCTGTTACAATAAGGTTTTGGCAAAGCCTTACTTCGCAAAATGCGAAGGATGGAGTTTGCTGATGCGCTTTGACCTTCCCGATCTCAGTCTTTTTCGGCACGTGGTCGAGGCGGGCAGCATCACCCACGGCGCCGAGCGAGCGCACCTTGCGCTCGCCGCCGCTTCGACGCGGATTCGCAATATGGAGGATGCACTCGGCGTCGCGCTGCTGACGCGCGGGCGCGCCGGTGTGACGCCGACCCAGGCCGGGCGGACCCTGCTGCAACATGCGCGCACCATTCTGCGCCAAGCCGAACGCCTGCACGAAGATCTCGGCGCGTACGGCAGCGGACTGGCCGGCCAGATCCGGGTGCTGTCCAACACCAATGCGCTGACCGAATTTCTGCCGGAGGCGCTCAGCTCGTTTCTGTCGTCGCACCCGAATGTCAGCGTCGATCTGGAGGAGCGCCTGAGCGACGAGATCGTTGGCCTGATCGCCGAAGGCGTCGCCGATGTCGGTATTGTCGCCGCGACCGTCGACGCCGGCGGGCTCGAAACCTACCCGTTTCGGCGCGACCGCTTCGTGCTGGTTGTGGCGAATGGCCATCAGCTTGCGGGACGCGAGAAAATTGGGTTCCAAGAGGTGCTCGATTACGATTTCGTCGGCCTCGATCGTGCCAGCGCGCTGCAACGCTTCCTCGCCGGCAAGGCGGTGCGCATCGGTCGGCCGCTGCGGCTGCGCGTGCAATTGCGCTCGTTCGACGCCGTATGCCGCATGGTCGAATGCAAGGTCGGCATCGGTATCGTTCCGGAAACCACGGCGCGCCGCGTGCAGAAGACGATGGCGATCGTGTTGGTGCCGCTCACCGATCCTTGGGCGGCGCGCGAGTTGACCATCTGCATCCGCAAGATGGGCGACCTGCCGCTGTTCGCGCGGCAGCTGGTGGAGCATTTGCGGGCGCAGAAACCGGGCCCATGACGCGTAACCTTCGCTGGTCTCGGACCGAAATACGTTTGTTCGCATTCCGAGGAGGACGTGGCACAAGCAGACGTGGCACAAGCAAATGTGATTTCCGCGCCAAGGCATGGTGCGTTGCAGTCCATCGGCTTCCCATGCTCGATACCGCGGCTGGCGGTCGCGATGCTGCCGGCGTGGCAGCGGGTATCCGCTAACGCAATGGACAGCGTTCAGACACGAAACGAAGCCGATGTCGGCCGGTCCGCCCTGATGGCGGCGGCGCAGCGTGGCGACCGTGCGGCTTATGAGAAATTGTTGCGTGACTGCGTCCCGTTCGTCACGGGTATTGCGCGGCGCCGTGGCGTGCCGCCCGATCGCGTCGACGACGTGGTTCAGGAAACGCTGCTGACGATCCACCGGGCGCGGGCAACCTACGATCCGCGGCGCTCCTTCGACGCCTGGCTGCGCGTGATCGTCGAACGGCGCTCCGTTGATGTGCTGCGGCAAGCGTACCGGCACGGTGCGCGCGAAGTGCATGCGCCGCTGGCCTACGAGGGCCACGCGGAGGGAAGTGTGAATCTCGCGGCCGGAATCGAACGCGACGAAAATGCCGGATGGGTTCAGAGTGCGGTTGCTGAGCTGCCGGAACGCCAGCGAGAAGCCGTGCGCCATCTCATGCTGGAGGAACAATCGCTCGACGATGCCGCGGCATTGACCGGCCGCAGCAAAGGCTCGCTCAAGGTCAATCTGCACCGTGCGCTCAAGGCGCTGCGCCTCAAGGTCGATCGTGGAGCTGATAATGGCTGATGCTCGAGATCGCCCGCATGAACGGCTGATTGGCGCATTGGCGGCAAATTTGCAGCCGGTGCGCCCGCTGCTCTCTCCGCCTTTGCGTGCGCTTGTCTGGCTGGCGCTGGTTGCCGCAATCGCCGCGGCGCTGGCGATGTTCGCCAACCTCCCTGCGATGCGGCATCGGCTCACCGCAACACCCGACATGGCGTTCGCCGTTATTGGTTCGATCGCGACCGCGGCCACTGCGGCGCTTGCGGCATTTGAGTTGAGTCTGCCTGACCGGTCGCGCGCCTGGGCGCTGCTGCCGCTGCCGGCTTTCGCGTTATGGCTCAGCGCCAGCGGCCTTGGCTGTCTGCGCGCTTATGTGTTGTCCGATACGCATGTCGCCACGATGGGCGAAACGCGCGACTGCCTCGTTTTCATTGTTGGGCTTTCAATGCCTTTGTCCGCGGCGCTGATCCTCATGCTGCGGCGCGCCTGCTCGTTGGCGCCGGCGTTGACGGCGACGATGGCGGGTCTCGCCTCGGCCGCTGCCGCGGCTACGCTGTTGAATTTCTTCCATCCCTACGACGCCGCGGCGACGGACCTTGCCGTGCACTTGGCAGCTGTCGGCTTCGTCGTGATTGCGCTTCGCGCGGTTGGCTCGCGCGCTCTGCAGAATTTTTCCGCCTGATCCGTAACCGCCGCCCTGGCCGGCTCGAATAAGCGACGATGGATATCGAACCCCATCGTAGCCCTAGGGAGATTTCATATGATCGTTCGTAGCAAACTGCTGTTGCCGCTTGCCGCCCTGGCACTCGCATTCGTTTTTGCCGCCCCCGCACTCGCCGATGACATGGGTAAGGGAATGGGCAATGGAACGGGTCAGGGCAGCGGCCAAGGTGGCATGTCGCAAGGTTCCGGTTCGCCCATGAGCGGTCCATCGAGCTCGGGCGGCATGTCGCAACCCTCCGGCTCGGGCATGGGCGGCGGCTCGGGCATGGGTAGCGGCTCGGGGATGGGCAACGGGAGCGGCGGCAATATGGGCAACCAGGGCAGCCACCCCGGCGGGATGTCGAAGTAGGCGACTTGCTCAAAACCGCTCGCCGGTTTCGTTACAAGAGCTGTCGGGACGGCGAAGCGGGGCGATTGTTTGTAGAAAAATTGCCCCGCTTGCGCGCTTTCAGCCCTACGCATGGGCTTTCGCCGTCAGTTCGATCCCAAGCGCTTTCATGACCGCTATCGTGGTTTTCAGCGTCGGATTGCCGTCTTCGCTGAATGAACGATAGAGCTGTTCGCGCGAGAGACCGGTCTCGTCGGCGATCTGACTCATGCCCTTGGCGCGGGCCACCACTCCAAGTGCATGCGCGATATAACCGACGTCTTCCGTAGCGAACGCTTCCGCCATAAAAGTCGCAATGGCCTTGCTGGTTGTCAGGTCTTCAGCGGGATCGTAGGTCGTCAGTTTTTCAGCCATTTGACTCCTCTCCATGGCTTGCCAGCCGCTTCGCTTTTTTTATGTCCCTGACTTGGGTGCCCTTGTCGCCGCCGCAAAGTAGGATGATCGTGGTTTTACCTTGTTGCTGAAAGTAGATTCGGTAACCCGGGCCATAGTGGATGCGCAGCTCGCTGACGCCTTCTCCTAGAGATACGGTGTCACCCGTATGCCCATACGCGAGACGATCGAGGCGTGAGGCGATCAAGGCTCGTGCGCGCTCGTCTTTGAGCCCCGTTCGCCATTTCCGAAACAGTTCCGTCTGTTTCAGTTCGATCATGCCATAACGTAGTTTATAAACTACATCCGGTCAACTCGCAGACAGGTGGGTTCAATCAGCGCGGAATAAGCGCCCAATAATCGAGGTCAAGCAGCACCGCCGGGTCGTCCTCCTCGCCGGCTTTGCGCGGAAAATCGGCGCACGGGCGGTCCTTGCTGGCGATCGTGCGCAGCCGCAGCGCGCCGACGTCATCGCGTCCCGGCAATTCGGCTTTCGCCAAAACTTCCGACCAGGCAAACACGGTGCCGCCGGCAAACAGCGGCGCCACGTGGCGGCCGCCATTGATAGCGGCGACGTGAAAAGCATTGGCGAGGCCGTTAAATGTGAGGCCGCGCGCCAGCGAAATCACGTGCCCGCCGTAGATCAGCCGATTGCCGAACCGGCCTTTCTTGGCGCTGTACAGATCGAAATGGATGCGCGCGGTGTTTTGATAAAGCCGCGTCGCCATCATGTGCTCGGCTTCTTCGACCGTAATGCCGTCGACGTGATCGATCTTTTCGCCAACCTCGTAGTCACCGAAGCGATAAGGACTGCCGGCGAGCGCAAAATCGTAATCCGCGACGTCGATCGGCGGACACGCCTCGCCGAGAACCTTGGGATCGACCGCGGTTGGCAGTCGCGGCACGTGATCGCCGGGCGCCGGTGCGGCTTCGTCGCCTTTGCGCACCATGACCCAGCGCACGTATTCGAGTACCGGAGATCCGTCCTGTTTGTAGCCCGTGGTGCGCACGTAGACGATGCCGGTTTTGCGGCTCGAATTTTCCTTCAGTCCGATCACCTCGGACAGCGCGGTCAGCGTGTCGCCCGGATAAACGGGTTTGCGGAAATAGCAGCCGGCATAACCAAGGTTGGCGACCGCATTGAGCGACACATCCGGCACGGTCTTGCCAAAGATGATGTGAAACACCAGGAAATCATCGATCGGTGCGCGCGGATAGCCGATCGCCTTGGCGAATTCGTCCGATGACTGGACCGCAAAACGGCCGCCGAACAGGGCGGTATAGAGCGCTGCGTCGCCGACCGTGACTGTGCGCGGCGTCGCGTGCCGGATCACCTGGCCGATGCGGAAATCTTCAAAAAAATTGCCCGGACTGGTCTTACCCATTGCTCGTTCCTTCTGCCGTAAGCGGCGCGCGAAGCCGCGCTTCATAGCGTAGCGTTGCGGTCCCGCAAAGCCGCGCTTCCCGGAATTCACGCTGCCGTGAGCGGCGGTCTGAAACCCGTGTCTGGAGCCCCCGTATCTCAAAGCGACGACGATCCCCGTCGCGTGTCGCCGGCGGCCTCGCCGCCCCAATCGTAACGGCGATATTTTGGCTCAAATGGAGACGATCATGTCCAAGCGTATTGCTTTGTTTGCCACAGTGGCGGCCATCGCCCTCGGCGCAATGGCGTCCATGCCGGTCGCCGCGCAGATGTCGGAAAAGACCGTGACCGTCGGCGGCGCGCCGATGTATCCGTCGAAAAACATCATCCAGAACGCGGTCAATTCCAAAGATCACACCACACTGGTCGCCGCGGTGAAGGCCGCAGGCCTGGTCGAGACCCTGGAAGGCGCAGGCCCGTTCACCGTATTCGCGCCGACCAACGAAGCCTTCGCCAAGCTGCCGCCCGGCACAGTCGAAAGCCTGCTCAAGCCGGAGAACAAGCCGACGCTGGTGAAAATCCTCACCTACCACGTCGTTCCCGGCCGTATGACCGCCGCTGGCTTGATGAAGGCCATCAAGGCCGGCGAAGGCACGGCCAAGCTCAAGACCGTCGCGGGCGAGGACCTCATCGTCAAGGAAGCCGGCCCCGGCAAACTCACCGTCACCGACGCCAAGGGCGATGTGGCCCATGTGACCATCGCCAACGTGATGCAGTCGAACGGCGTTATCCACGTCATCGACACAGTGCTGCTGCCGATGTGACGATGTAACTTTTGCCTGCGTGCGGCCGAATCCGCATTGTGATCGGGTGAAGGGGTGCGATGGATGTACCCCTTCACCTTTGCTGGCCCCGCATTCGCGAAAGCGGGAGCAATGTTGAAAACGTTGTGACAGGAATGTGAGCGCACGCGATGCGTCGTCTTGTTATAAAGTCGCCATAACGGGATGGATGGCATGTCGATCGAAGCGGCAACGAGTTCAACTGAGGTGCCGGATGCCGCGGCGTCAAAAGCGCCGCTCATTCACCCGGCGTGGGTGCGCGTGACACATTGGATCAACGCGTTGGCTATTCTGATGATGATCGGGTCCGGCTGGCAGATCTATGACGCCTCGCCGCTATTCGGATTTACCTTCCCGCACCAGATTGCGCTCGGCGAATGGTTGGCGGGCGCGCTGTTGTGGCATTTCGCCGCCATGTGGCTCCTGGTGATCAACGGCATCGTCTATGTCAGTCTCGGCATCCTGACCGGGCGTTTCCGGCGCAAGCTGTTTCCGATCCGCCCGCGCGACGTCGTCCACGATTTCCTTGCGGCGCTCCGCGGCAAGCTCTCGCACGACGATCTATCCGTCTACAACGCGGTGCAGAAACTACTGTATACCGGCGTGCTGCTCGCAGGAGTCTTGATCGTGTTTTCGGGCGTCTCGATCTGGAAGCCGGTGCAGTTCTCCTGGCTGACGGCATTCTTCGGGGGCTACGACACGGCGCGCTATGTGCACTTCGCCGCCATGACGTCAATCGTGGCTTTCCTGACCGTCCACGTTGTACTCGCGCTCCTTGTGCCCAAAAGCCTCCGGGCGATGATCGTCGGACGCTAATCACTGAGGATCGTGACAATGGCTCGTGTGCGCAAATCGCCGCCCGGCGTCGACCCAAAGCTCCTGATCAAGGACGCCGCAAAGATCATGCCGGAGCGGTCGCGGCGGTCGTTTCTCCGCGGCGTCGCCAGTCTTGGCGCGCTTGCCACGCTGACAGGCTGCGACATCATCGACGGCCAGACCTCCGAGAACGCGCTGCGCGTTATCTCGCATTTCAACGATTGGGTGCAGGCGCGAATCTTCAATCCCAACAAGCTGGCGCCCGAATATCCGGAAAGTGCAATCACCCGTCCGTTCCCGTTCAACGCCTATTACTCGCTGGACGAGGCCCCCGACGTCGACGGCGACAAATGGAAGCTCGAGATCGGCGGACTGGTCGAAAACAAGAAGCCGTGGACGCTGCCCGAGCTCAACAAGCTGCCGGAAGTCTCGCAGATCACCCGGCAGGTCTGTGTCGAAGGCTGGAGCGCCATTGGTTCATGGCAGGGTGTGCGGCTTTCGGATTTCCTGAAAATGATTGGCGCCGACACGACGGCGAAATACGTCTGGTTCCAGTGCGCCGAAGGCTATTCCAACACCATCGATATGCCGACGGCGCTGCACCCGCAGACGCAATTGACGCTCAAATTCGATAACAAGACTCTGCCGCGCGCTTATGGCTTTCCGATCAAAATCCGCATCCCGACCAAGCTCGGCTTCAAGAACCCGAAATACGTCACCGCCATGTGGGTGCAGAACAACGATGCGGGCGGCTACTGGGAAAACCAAGGCTACAACTGGTTCAGCGGGCTGTAGAGCATTTTCCGGAAAAGTGGTCCCCGGTTTTCCAAAGAAAATGCGATCAAATCCATAGCCGATCAAAGCGACGGTCGATCAACCCTGCGGGCGCGGCGGCGGCACTTCGGTAATCAGCCGAGCGCCGCGCTGAAAGGTGATGTAGCTCCACAGCCAGGTCACCGCGACGACGAAGCGGTTGCGCAGTCCGATCAAGAAGTAAATGTGCACCACGCTCCAGAACAGCCAGCCGATGAAGCCGTGGAGCTGAATGGGCCCAAGCTCGACCACGGCGGACCGCCGTCCGATCGTCGCCAACACGCCTAGGTTTTTGTAGCGGAACGGCGGCAAGTTCCGACCGGCGAGCCGCGCCACGATGAGCCTGCCGACGGATATGCCCATCTGCTTCGCCGCAGCCGCAAGGCCGGGGACGGGGCGGCCTGCGGCATCATTCACCGCGGCGGTGTCGCCGATGACAAAAATGTTTGCGTGTCCCGGCAGCGACAGGTCCGGCCCGACGATGACCCGGCCGGAGCGATCGCGATCCGCCGCCAGCCAGCCGGCGGCGGGTGACGCCATGACTCCGGCCGCCCAAATCACAGAGCCGGCATCGATGCGGCCATGCTGGAGATCGACGCCGTGCGCGTCACATCCTGTCACGACCGTCGCGGTCAGCACCTCAACGCCCATGGCGGTGAGTGCATCGTGCGCATAGCGAGAGTGCCGCTCGGAGAACGCCGGCAGCAGCCGCGGACCAGCCTCGATCAACATGATGCGGGCCGTGCGCGGATCGATGCGCCGAAAGTCGCGCTTGAGCGTTTGCCGCGCCACCTCGGCGATAGCGCCCGCCATCTCAACGCCGGTGGGTCCTCCGCCGATGATGACAAAGGTCAGAAGCTTGCGCCGCTGTTCGTCGTCATCGGTGAGTTCGGCCTGCTCGAAAGCCGACAGGATGCTGCGCCGGATGCGGGTTGCGTCCTCGATGCGTTTTAATCCAGGTGCGAAACCGGCCCAGGTGTCGTGACCAAAATACGAATGCATGGCTCCGGTTGCGACCACCAGAAAGTCGAACGGGAACGGGCCGGTTTTTGTCGTGACGGTCTGCGCCGCGGCGTCGATCCCTGTTACTTCCGTCATGAAGACGGTGGCATTTTCCTGCCGGCGCACAATGTGGCGGATCGGCCACGCGACATCGGCGGGCGATAATGCGGCGGTCGCCACTTGATACAAAAGCGGCTGAAAGCAGTGATAGTTCTGGCGATCGATGATCGTGATGTCGACGCCCGCACGCCTCAGCGTCTCGGCGCAGGCGAGCCCGCCAAATCCGGCACCCAGGATAACGACGCGCGGTCGCTGTGTCGGCATGGGGGCCTCAATTGGGGGCCTCGCTTGCGCTGGCGGCCCGGCTAGTTGCCATCCGTCGGCGCTCCGATTAGCACTTGGCGCGCATTCCACAATTTTCAAGGCGCTTTCATGCCCAGCTACAAGCTTCTCCTGCTCCCCGGCGACGGCATCGGCCCCGAAGTCATGGCCGAGCTAAAACGGCTGCTCGGATTCTTTGCCAAGTCCGGAATCGCCACTTTCGAGACCGAGGAAGGCCTGGTCGGCGGCTGCTGCTACGATGCCCACCAGGTCGCGGTGACCGACGAGACGATGGCCAAAGCGCATGCCGCCGACGCCGTGATCTTCGGCGCCGTCGGTGGGCCGAAATGGGACAAGGTGCCGTTTGACGTGCGGCCGGAGGCGGGGCTGCTGCGCCTGCGCAAAGATCTTGGGCTGTTCGCCAATATCCGCCCGGCGATCGTGTATCCGGCGCTTGCCGATGCTTCGAGCCTCAAGCGTGAAGCGGTCGAGGGGCTCGATATCATCATCCTGCGCGAACTGACCGGCGGCGTCTATTTCGGCGAGCCGAAGACCATCACCGACCTCGGTAATGGCCAGAAGCGCGCCGTCGATACCCAGGTCTATGACACCTATGAGGTCGAACGCATCGCGCGTGTCGGTTTTGAGCTGGCGCGCAAGCGACGCAACAAAGTCACCTCGATGGAGAAACGCAACGTGATGAAGACCGGCGTGCTCTGGCACGATGTGGTCGAAGAGGTGCATGCGCGTGAATACAAGGATGTGCAGCTCGAGCACATGCTGGCGGATGCCGGCGGCATGCAGCTCGTGCGCTCGCCGAAACAGTTCGATGTCATCGTCACCGACAATCTGTTCGGCGACATGTTGTCCGACGTGGCCGCGATGCTCACCGGCTCGCTCGGAATGCTACCGTCGGCCTCGCTCGGCGAACTCGACGCCAAGACCAGGCGGCGCAAGGCGCTATACGAACCGGTGCACGGCTCCGCGCCCGACATCGCCGGCAAGGGCATGGCCAACCCGATCGCCATGATCGCCTCGTTCGGCATGGCGCTGCGCTACTCGTTCAACATGGGCAAAGAGGCCGACATGGTCGATGCGGCGATTTCTGCCGCTCTCGCCAAGGGACTGCGCACAGCGGACATCAAGTCCGAGGGGGAAAATGTTGTCAGCACCTCCGAAATGGGCACGGCGATCGTCGGCGAAATGGAAAAGCTCGCATCCTAAATCTGGTGGACTGACGCTTCGATTTCGTGGTGACGACGATTAGACATTTACGAGCGGACGGCACCGCCCGCAGGTGAACCGTCCGGCTGAGGGCCGCGCGTCAGTACGGCGTGTTGGTATTGATGCCTGGCAGATAATAGGGACGCGAAATCATGAACGCGCCGCCCGTCGCATCGCCGGGGCCATAAAACCAATTGGGCCGGCCCGGATCGCCGCCCGGCGGCAGCATGTAGTCGTGCGTGCTGCCTTCGCCCACCGCCACTTCCGTTCCAGGATCGAGATAGGAGCGATGACGCGGCGTCACGATGATGGTCGTGGTGCCGTCGCGATGGTGGATGATCGTTCGGGTCGGCTGAATCACAGTACCGGCGGCGGATCGCTCCGCCACAGGATACCGCTTCCTCGGTGCGGCGTGGGCCGCGCACGCAAGCGCGGTGGAAACCGTGAGCACTGTCGCAGCAACCACAATGACGCGCATGGGGCCTCACTTTATTGCGACGCCACTTTAACCCGGTTCTGCCCGCCGCAACAGCGCTTTGCCAACTGTTGGCCAAAGCTCCCGGTTCCGTGCGCTGCCGATGCGGCAGAAAAACATGCTTTCCGTCCCGAGATTTGTGCCGCATTATTCCCGCGCATGGCCTTGATGAAGGCCAATGCGGGCGACGCGGCTGAGAACAGAGCGCGCGCCAACCACAGGGAGGAGTCCCATGGGCAGCCTTATCGCGGCGGCTTTGAGCCGCCGTACCTTATTGCGTCAAGCCGGCGCCGGCATAGCGCTCGCCGGCAGTGGACTGGGCCTGGCCAGTCCACTGCGTGCGCAATCCGCAACCGCGGAGCTCACACCGGGGGTGCCATCCGGTGTTGCGAGCTACGCCACGATGGCGACGCTGCCGGGCAAAAAGCCGCTCATCCGATTGGCGGACCGCGGGCCGAATTACGAGGCGCCGCTCGAATACTTTCGCACGCCGATCACGCCCAACGATGAGTTCTTTGTTCGTTACCACCTGTCGTACATCCCCGAAGTGGATGCCAAGTCTTACAAGATCGATGTCGGCGGCGAAGGTGCGAACGGGCACACCGAAATCACTCTCGATGCTCTCAAGAAGATGCCGGCCTACGAAGTCGTTGCGGTCAATCAATGCTCGGGCAACAGGCGCGGTCTGTCGCGGCCGCATGTCGCCGGCGTCGAATGGGGATATGGCGCCATGGGCTGCGCGCGCTGGAAAGGCGCGCGGCTCAAAGATGTGCTGGCGATGGTCGGCCTCAAACCCGAGGCGATTGAGATCGCATTCAATGGCGCCGACGGTCCGGTCGTCGACAAGACACCCGACTTCATTAAGAGCCTGCCGGTCTGGAAGGCGATCGATGAGTCGACGCTGATCGCCTATGAGATGAATGGCGCTCCGCTGCCGCATTTCAACGGCTTTCCGGCGCGGCTGATCGTGCCGGGCTGGACCGGCACCTATTGGATGAAACATCTCACTTCGGTGACCGCGCTGACCAAGCCGCTGGGCGGGTTCTGGATGAATCCGGCCTATCGCATTCCGGTCGGAAAATTTCCGATCGTGGCGCGATTCGCCAGCCAGGAAAACGCGACCAGCACCCCGATCACCGAAATGGTGATCAATTCGCTGATCACCAGCCACCGCGACGGCGCCAAGGTGAAAGCCGGTAGTGTCACAGTGAGCGGACTAGCGTGGGACGCCGGCTATGGCATCCGCGCGCTCGAAGTTTCGACCGACGATGGCAAGACGTGGTCAGAGGCCAAGCTGGGTGAGGACCTCGGCCGCTTCGCGTTCCGGCCGTGGAGTTTCGACCTCAACGCCCAGCGCGGCAAAGTTACCGTGATGGCCAATGCGGTCAACACTATCGGTCAGACTCAAACCGCCACATTGATCTTCAATCCCGCCGGCTACCACAACAACGTGATGCAGCGTCTCACGCTGAACGCAAGCTGAAGGAGAGCAGATCATGCGAACGCTTGTCATTGCGCTGCTGGCAACGATGATTGCCGCTTCGGCGTGGGCCCAGAGCCAATTGCAGCAGATCAAGCTCAAGCCCGGTCCCGGCGTCGACGCGGTCGAACGCAACTGCGGAACCTGTCACAGCCTGGCGTATATTCCGATGAACTCGCCGGTTTTCAACGCTGCCGGCTGGAACGCCGAGGTTACCAAGATGATCAAGGCCATGGGTGCACCGATCGGCGATGCCGACGCCAAGGCGATCGCCGACTATCTGGCGAAAAATTACGGGACCTGAGCTGGTCCTTCAGTTCGGTTCCATCCCGTGTGCGGCGACGACAGCTTTCGCCGCCGGAGACCTGAGAAACGTAAGGAAGTTGCGCGCCAGATCCGGTTGCGGTGCAGCCGCGGCGAGTGCGGCGGAGAAAATCGTTGTGTGCTGAATTTCGTCGGGCAGCGGGCCGACGAGATCGACTCCCGGGACCGCGACGATCTCGGCAATCTGCTGCAGGCCCAGTTCAGCTTCGCCGCTGGCGACGGCCGCGCACACCACGACAGCCTCGCCGCCTTCGGCGCCGACCAGTCGAATCTTAGCTTTCAATTCGGTTGCCAGGTCGAGCCGTACAAAGAGCTCCGCCAGGTAAAGACCGCTCGCGGTGCCGAAGGCAGGATCGGCGCAGGCAATCGAGTCGGCTGCCCGTAGCGCGCGGGCAAACGCCTCTACCGAGCCGATGCCGGGTTTCGGTCGGCCTGCTTTCACCGCAACGCCGATGCCTGAGCGCGCCAGAGCGAAGGCGGAGTCGGCTGCGACCTTGCTCTCCTCCGCCAGTTCATCGATGCGCGATCGCGTGGTCATGGCGATGTCAAAAGCTTCGCCGGCACGGATGCGGTTGCGGACGAGCGGGGAGCGGGTAAATTCGGGCATGAGCTTGACGCCCGTTTGTCTCGCGTATTGCTCGCCGAGTTCAACAACAATTTCGCGCAGCGCGGCCGCGGACAAAATGTGGATTTCGCTGGCGCGAGTGGCAGTGCTCGCCGTCCCGAGCGTCTTCCAAACGCCGACGGCGGTTGCGACGACGCGCGTGCCGACGACGAGGTCGGCGGCCATAAAGACCAGTGAACGCGTCCGGCGCACGATCCTGCACTTGGCTTCGACAAATTCGCCGATCTGAACGGCATCGACGAAATGCAGATCGAGTTGCACGGTTGCCTGCGGCTGGCGATTATTGGCGTACCAGCAGGTCATTCCCATGGCGCGGTCCGCGAACGTCATCAGCATGCCGCCCTGGACGATGCCGCGGCGATTGTGATGCTTGTGCTCGGCCTTGAAGGCATAGAGGTAGCTGTCGCCGAATGGCCGTGCCCACAACGGGCCGACCAGCCCAATGAAGCCGTCGTCGCCATAAGGCTCCCAGCCTGCGGCGACGGGATCGAAGGCGTTGTCCGCAGCCGCGCCCGGCGAGCCGGACGCATTCTCGGAGTCTGACATTGGGGGAATCTCGCAGTCGATAGAATGAAGCGGTGCACGATGCGGAGTTTAGCAGGTGCCCCCCGGATTGGACGACACTGCCGTCAACCGACAGGCGGTAGCTCTTGTCATCAGCGCAACTGGATGGTTTCCCGCAGTCCGATATGGCGGGAGAGGCGTCCGTGCCGCCTCGATATCGATCCGGTACGCTCTGTGGTGGCTGCAAAGATAGGGTCGCGGCGGCCGCAGAATGTTCGCTTGACCTCGGCGCGAGCAAACAGAGCATCGAGCCCGGGATCGCCGCCGGCCGTTAGGATTGTGAGCCGGTCGAGCACACAAGCCAGCGCGGCTCGATCGACGATCTCTTCGCCCGGACTGCAATACCAGCCGGCGATCTGCATCGGGGGTCGCGTAAAGGCACGGGCAAAGCCGAGGCAGCGCCGTTGCAGGCCACGGGTCGCGATACTGAAATCGACCAGCGGGACCTTGCCGAATTTGGTGTCGATGCGGCCTGCCGGTTTGACGTCGTCGGTGACCGTATAGGGGATGATACGAGCCGCGATTTCACTGTCCGGATCGATAAACGGCTCGGTCCGATCGCCCGACCGGTAGATTTCGATGCTGATGAAGGGGCTGGGCTCGGCCGCGGTGCCCCAGGTCAATACGTCCTTGCGGGCACCATCGATGGCGCGCCGCCAAATCGCATAGTTGACCGGTTTGGCCGACCGATCCGACATCGCCAGTTCGAAGGCCGGGTACGGCCGGTTGACCTCAATCCACTGTGGGTTCGGCGAGGGACCGGTCGCGGCAATCAGGGCCGGCACATGGAAAAAGCTTGCGGCCGCAATGGCAACCGATCCAAGACCGCCCATATAGGCGAGAGCGCGCACGAAGGTGGCGCGAATATCCCGTGACAGCGAATACGCGGCCGGCGGCACGACAACGCCCCTTCAACGTTGTATTAGGGACGTTTCTCGCTTAGAAGCGCTTCCGCTCCGGTTCCCGCGGCGCCGGAACGGGCGCGAATTTTCGATGGAGAGTTAACGATGGGTTACAGCGTCGCCGTTGTCGGCGCGACCGGCAATGTCGGGCGAGAGATGCTCTCCATTCTGGCCGAGCGGTCGTTCCCGGCCGATGAGGTCGTGGCGCTGGCCTCGCGCCGGAGCCAGGGCACTGAAGTGTCCTACGGCGATCGAACCTTGAAGGTCAAAGCGCTCGAGCATTACGATTTCTCGCACACCGACATCTGTCTGATGTCGGCCGGTTCCACGGTGTCGAGGCAATGGTCGCCGAAGATCGCCGCCGCCGGCGCAGTGGTGATCGATAATTCGTCGTGCTGGCGCTATGACATCGACGTTCCGCTGATCGTGCCCGAGGTCAACGCCGACGCCATTGTGGGCTTCCGTAACCGCGGCATCATCGCCAATCCGAATTGCTCGACAGCTCAGCTCGTTGTTGCGCTCAAGCCGCTGCATGATCACGCCAAAATCAAGCGCGTCGTCGTCGCCACCTATCAGTCCGTGTCCGGCGCCGGCAAAGATGCGATGGACGAACTGTTTTCGCAGAGCAAGGCGGTATTTACGCTCGGCGAGGTTGAGACCAAACAGTTTCCGAAACGCATCGCGTTTAACGTCATTCCGCACATCGACGAGGTGATGGAGGACGGCTACACCAAAGAAGAATGGAAGATGCTGGTCGAGACAAAGAAAATCCTCGACCCCAAGATCAGATTAAGCGCCACCTGCGTGCGCGTGCCGGTCTTCATCAGCCATTCCGAGGCGGTCCACGTCGAGTTTGAGAATCCCATCACGCCCGAAGAGGCGCGCGACATTCTGCGCTCTGCGCCCGGCTGCCTAGTGATCGATTCGCATGAGCCGGGCGGCTACGTGACGCCCTACGAGGCGGCCGGCGAGGATGCCACCTACATCAGCCGCATCCGCGAGGACGCGACCGTAGAGAACGGCCTCGCCATGTGGATCGTCTCCGACAATCTGCGCAAGGGCGCGGCGCTTAACGCCATTCAGATTGCCGAATGTCTGATCAACCGCAAGCTGATCACCGCCAAGCAAAAGGCGGCGTAGCGGTTGCCTCGCGCCGGAATGCCGCGTGCGAAGCAAGCAGCGCTCTCTGCCATGCCGCGCCCTCTGTCATCCCGCGCTCTTGGCACGAACCGTGCAAAGCCGCTAGTTTGATGCCGAGGGGGAGTGGGGAATAGCTGATGAGTGTCCGCCCGCGGCGCAGCGTTTTGTACATGCCCGGATCGAATGCGCGGGCAATCGAAAAAGCGCGCGAATTGCCGGCCGACGGCATCATTCTTGACCTCGAGGATGCGGTGGCGCCCGAGGCCAAGGCGATGGCGCGGGAGCAGATCAAGAACGCACTGCAAAAAGGCGGCTTCGGCGACCGCGAAGTTTTTGTGCGCATCAACGGCCTAGATACCCGCTGGTGGGTCGACGACCTTCATGCCATCGCCGATGCCCGACCTGACGCAGTGCTGGTGCCGAAGATTTCTGACCCGCATCAGTTGCAGGATCTTGCCGCCCGCATCGTCGACATGGGAACCGACCCGCATATTCGCGTTTGGGCGATGATGGAGACGCCGCTCGCTATGATCAATGTCGGCGCCATCGCGGCGGCGGCGCTGGATTCAGAGACGCGGTTGTCCGGCTTTGTCCTGGGCACCAACGATCTCGCCAAGGATACGCGCGCCCGCATCGTGCCGGGCCGCGCGCCGATGCTGCCATGGCTGACGAATTGCATCGCTGCCGCACGAGCGTTCGGCATCGACATCCTTGATGGCGTTTATAACGATCTCGGTAATGCCGAAGGTTTTGCGGACGAATGCCGGCAGGCGCGCGACTTCGGTTTTGACGGCAAGACGCTCATTCATCCGCGGCAGATCGAGGCGTGCAACGACGCTTTTTCGCCGGCGCCGGAGGAAGTGGACGCTGCGCGCAAGACCATCGCCGCGTTCGACCTGCCGGAGAACCAGGGCAAGGGCGTCATTCAGATCGAAGGCCGCATGGTCGAGCGCCTGCACGCCGATATGGCGCGGCGTACCGTGGAGATTGCTGACGCCATCACGCAGCGGCAACAGCGGAGCGCGGCAGCGCCGGCGGTCAAAGCCGCAGTCTGACAGGCGAGCGCTCTTTCATACCGGCTCATGCCCCAACCGGCCGGCGTCTCCGCCCATCGGTCGTTTGACACAGGAACGCAACAAGGGACGCGGACTGAACGTCCCCCGCGCGCAATCCAACTACATCAATCGTGATGATGGTGGTGGTGATGGTGATGATGGTGGTGATGGCCTTTCTTTTTGATGATCACCGTTTCATCCGCCACGATCGTATTAGTCTGTACACGCCGTGCGTCTTCGGCTTTCAACTGCGGCAGAGCGTTCGGAATGGGATCGAGTAGATTCCTGTAACTCGTCGGGGTTGCGCTGGGGGCGGCAGGGGCCGCCGCCTGGGCGGCAGTTACGGTAGTCAGTGCAACGGCGGCGCCGAGCAGGCCGGCAATCTTCTTGTCCATGGTTCCTCCGGGACGTGAGTGTGCCCCTTCACGCCAAGCGACAAAACAAACCCGCCGTCATGCTTATGTTCCAGTTCCGAGCAGCTGCGGAACGAAAACCCTTTTGTCACCTTGGCAACCGAACCTTTTCGAATAACGGGCGTTCTGGATTTGATCGGGAGATGGACGATGGATGAACAGCGCACCCTCGCGCTCTTGGGCTGGGGCATCGGAGGCATAGTGGGAACCATGTTTCTGCTCAACGCGCTTGCGCTGGCGTCGCTTTCGACTGCGTCGACGCCTCCCGCTAGCCGCCTCATTTCGCAAGCCGGGCCGCCGATCGTGACTGCGGTAAGCTTTGCGGCTGCGAAGGCAGGCGGTGGCTAGCCTCTAGGTTTAGTTCTTAAGCCGGTAGCCGGTCTTGAAGAACCACCAGACGACTGCCATGCAGACTGCGAGAAACAACAGCGTTGCCGCTAAGCTGATGCCGACATTGACGTCGGCGATATTGAAGAAGCTCCAGCGAAAGCCGGAAATCAGATAAACCAGCGGGTTGAACAGCACGATGGTCCGCCACGGCGGCGGCAGCACGCTGGTGGCGTAGAATGTGCCGCCGAGAAACGTTAGCGGCGTGAGAATCAGCAGTGGCACCGCCTGCAGCTTCTCGAAACTGTCGGCCCACAGCCCGAGAATAAAGCCGAACAGGCTGAAGGCGAGCGATGTGAGGACCAGGAACGCCACCATCCAAAACGGATGGTCGACGTGGATCGGCAC
Organism: Xanthobacteraceae bacterium; assembly: GCA_049300295.1. Lineage (GTDB taxonomy): Bacteria > Pseudomonadota > Alphaproteobacteria > Rhizobiales > Xanthobacteraceae > BOG-931. The sequence goes on along the minus strand of JBAQJL010000060.1, from coordinate 39,353 downwards.
GAACAGCCACGACGTCGCCAGGATGATGAAGCCAAGGATGATGGATTTGACGGCCGCGGCGCCCACATAGCCGAGCACGATTTCGAGCGCCGACACCGGCGCGGACAGCACCTCGTAGATTGTGCCGACGAAGCGCGGAAAGTAGATGCCGAACGAGGCGTTCATGGTGCTCTGCGTCAGCAGCATCAGCATGATGAGCCCGGGTACAATGAAGGCGCCGTAATTGACACCCTCGATCTGGGTCATACGCGAGCCGATCGCCGAGCCGAACACGACGAAATAGAGCGAGGTCGAGATCACCGGCGAAACGATGCTTTGCAAGATCGTGCGCCGCGTGCGCGACATTTCGTATGCGTAGATGGCGCGGACGGCGTAAAAATTGAATGACAATTTCATTGTCCCTGTCTCACCAGGCCGACGAAGATGTCTTCCAGCGAGCTTTGCGTCGTCTGTAAATCCTTGAATTGGATGCCGGCCTCGCTGAGTTCGTCGAGCAGCGCCGTGATGCCGGTGTGTTCGGCCCTGGTGTCGTAGGTGTAGACCAGCTCCTTGCCGCCGTTCGCGAGGGTGAGCTTGTGGACGGCGAGCGTGGGCGGGATGGCGTCAAGCTTTTCGCGCAGTTCCAGCGTTAGTTGCTTGCGGCCGAGCTTGCGCATCAGCTCGGCTTTATCCTCGACCACGATGAGCTCGCCTTTATTGATGACGCCGACACGATCGGCCATGTCCTCGGCTTCTTCGATGTAGTGGGTGGTGAGGATGATGGTTACGCCGGAAGCGCGCAGCGCGCGAACAAGCTGCCACATGTCCTGGCGCAGCTCGACATCGACGCCCGCGGTCGGCTCGTCGAGAAACAGAATCCGCGGTTCGTGCGCCAGCGCCTTGGCGATCAGCACCCGCCGCTTCATCCCGCCCGACAGGGTGATGATCCGCGAATCCCGCTTGTCCCACAGCGACAGATCCTTGAGCACTTTTTCGATGTGCGCGGGGTTCGGCGGCTTGCCGAACAGGCCGCGCGACAGCCGCATCGTCGCCGGCGGCGTCTCGAAGGCGTCCGTGGTCAGTTCCTGCGGCACCAGCCCGATCAGCGTGCGGGCGGCGCGGTAGTCGGACAGAATGTCGTGATCGTCGACTTTCACCGAGCCCGCGCTCGGCCGCACGATACCGCACACGATGTTAATCAGCGTCGTCTTGCCGGCGCCGTTCGGCCCGAGCAGCGCGAAAATCTCGCCGTGGCGAATGTCGAGGCTCACATCCTTGAGCGCCTGGAATCCGGACGCGTAGGTTTTGGACAGGTGCGAAATCGAGATGGCTGGGGGCATGGCTACGTGGGGGACAGAATGATCAACTGCAGTTCGATCGGCGGGAGATAGTCGCTTTCGGTGGCTTGCGCTAGGCCAGAATGGTTCGGCTTTTCGCGATCATGCGATAACGTTCATTGCGACAACAATAAGGGGATGGGAGATGCTCAAACTCTATCACTACTGGAGCTCGGTGTGCTCGCAGAAGGCGCGCATGTGCCTCGCCGAGAAAAAATTGCAATGGCAGAGTCAGCACGTCGATCTGTTCAACTTCGAGAACTACCAGCCGTGGTATACTGCGCTCAATCCCAAGGCGGTGGTGCCGACGCTCGATCATGACGGCCGCATCCTGATCGAATCGAACGTCATTCTCGAATACCTCGAAGACAATTTTCCCGAAACGCCGCTGCGGCCGGACGATCTTTATGCGCGTTCGCAAATGCGGCTGTGGGTCTACAATTCGGAAGAACTGGCACACTGGAACGTCAATACGTGCTCGCACAATCTGCGGCATGCCAGGCGCCTGGCGCAGAAGGGCACATCGGTCGAGCAGATGCTGAAAGCTGCCGACATGTGTCCTAATCCGATGATCGGCAAACGCCTGCGTCACCGGCTGGAGCAGGGCGTCTCCGTTGCGGAGGAAGAGACCGCCTACGCCAATCTCGACTACATGCTCGATCAGATGGAGAAGCAGCTTCGCGGCGGGCCATGGCTTTCGGGCCGCGCGTTTACGATTGCCGACATTGCCATGGCGCCGATGATCAACCGCATCGAGGTGCTGGCCCGGCCGGAAATGATCGGCGCGGCGCGGCGGCCACGCGTCGCCGATTGGTGGCAGCGCATCCAGGCGCGGCCCGGCTTCGTCGAGGCGTTCTCATTCGCCAACCCGGATACCAACGATCCGGTCAGGCGGTGAGGCAATCTGGAGGAACCAAACGCGGCCGCGCCTACGCCCAGGGTCGCGCCGCCTTGGTCTTTTCTTCGAAGTTGTCGATCTTGCCGCCCTTGACCATCGTGAGACCGATGTCGTCGAGGCCTTCGAGCAGGCATTTCTTGCGGTGGGCGTCGATCTCGAATTTGACCACGCCGCCGTCGGGGCCGCGGATTTCCTGCTTTTCGAGGTCGACGGTCAGCGTCGCGTTGGCGCCGCGGTCGGCGTCATCGAACAATTTGTTCAAGTCCTCGGGCGACACTTTGATCGGCAACACGCCATTCTTGAAACAGTTGTTGTAGAAAATGTCGCCGAACGAGGTCGAGATCACGCAGGTGATACCGAAATCCAAAAGCGCCCACGGCGCGTGCTCGCGCGACGAGCCGCAGCCGAAATTGTCGCCCGCCACCAGAATCTTCGACTTGCGATAGGCCGGTTTGTTGAGCACGAAATCCGGGTCTTCGCTGCCGTCGTCGCGAAACCGCCGCTCCGCGAACAGGCCTTTGCCGAGCCCGGTGCGCTTGATCGTTTTCAAATATTGCTTGGGGATGATCATATCGGTGTCGACATTGATCATCTTCAGCGGCGCCGCGACGCCTTCGAGGGTCGTGAATTTTTCCATCGTCCTGTCCCGCGCATTCCGGTTGATGGGAGGGTTCAATGGCGCGTTAGCGGGCGCGGGTCAACCCTGCGCCGCCTGCATCCGTTGCGTGCTTCTGGCGGGGCCGCTTGCCTGATATATTGCGCCAACTGCGCCGGGTAACCCGGCGGTGGAATTGACGGGAGCGAAACATGACGATGCTGGCGGAACGAACTCAGGCTGTCACGGTCACCAAGCTGCATCCGATGATCGGGGCGGAAATCGGCGGCGTCGATCTCAGCCGCCCGCTCGACAAGGACACCCTGCGGCAGGTCATGGACGCTTGGCACGCCCACACGGTGCTGCTGTTCCGCGACCAAAAGCTCAGCGAAGACGATCAGCGCCGCTTCGCCTCCTATTTCGGCCCGGTCGCCAAGCGCGTGCCGCCGAAGCCCGGCGCACCCGGCGCGTCCGGCTCGCCCGAATGGGACGACATGATGATGATCAGCGACAAGGTCGATGATAGCGGCAAGGCGCTCGGCTCGCTCGGTCACGGCGAAATGTGGTTCCACACCGACAAGTGCTATCACCGCCGCCCGCATCGCGCGACGTTCCTGTATGGCATCGACATCCCGTCCGAGGGCGGGCACACGCAGTTTTCCAGCATGTATGCGGCCTACGAAAACCTGCCGGCCGATCTGAAGCGGCGGCTCGATGGTGCCTGGGTGATGCAGGGCCAGCAATACGGCGTCGGCCGCCGCATCGACATTACTTTGCCGCTGGAAAGCACACATCATTGTCTGCAACCGATCATCGTCACCAACCCAGGTTCGGGTAAGAAGGCGCTTTACGTCGCCGGTCAGAACTCGATGTGGATCGAGGGCATGGATCGGAACGAGAGCGAGGTGGTGCTGGAAAAGCTATTCGCCATCGCCGAGGATCCGGCGATCATCTACGAGCACGTCTGGCGGCCAGACGATCTCGTGATGTGGGACAACCTCGCGTGCCTGCACGCGCGCACCGACTGGCCGCCGCAACAGCGCCGCGAACTGCGCCGCTGCACCGTCGAGGGTGAGCCGCTGTACTGAGCGCGCATATTTTGTAGTCCGGATGTGCGAAGCGATATCCGGGAGCGGCCATTAAGACGAGAATCCCGCATGTCGTTGCGCTCATGCGGGCTACAGGTGTAACGGCCATGACACTCCGCCGCAGAACGGTTCTATCGCTGTTGGCAGGTGCGGCTGCGGGGCCGCGGAGCGCATTTGCCGACACCTTTCCGTCGCGGCCGATCCACCTCGTTGTCGGCTTCACGCCCGGTGCGGCGTCCGACATCATCGGGCGGCTATTCGCGCAGGGCGCCGCACCGCTCGTCGGCCAGGAGATCGTGGTCGAGAACAAGCCGGGCGCCGGCTCGCTCATCGCCGCCCAGTACGTCGCCCATGCCGTCAAGGACGGCTACACCCTGTTTCTGCCGGCGCTGTCGACGCTGACCAATGTGATCATCAATCCGTCAGCGACCGTCGATATCGGTCGAGATTTTGCGCCGATCGCGCTGTTGGCCGTCGGCACGGTCGTTCTGGTCGTCAATCCGGCCAGCAACGTGCACAGCGTTGCCGAGCTTGTTGCCTTGGCCAAGGCGAAGCCGGGGCAAGTGCTCTACGGCTCGACCGGCTTGGGCAGCCTGCCGCAGCTGGCGGCGGAAATGTTTGCGCAGCGCGCCGGTGTCAAGCTCACGCATGTGCCCTATCCGGGCAGTCCGCAGATCGCCCAGGACCTGCTCGCCGGCCGCATCACCATGTCGTTTACTATCGCCTCGTCGGTGATCGGCCAAATCGCGGCGGGCCAGATCATCGCGCTGGCGACAGCGGCGACCAAACGTCCGGCTGCGCTGCCCAACGTGCCGACCATGGCGGAAGCCGGCATGCCCGACTTCGATACCGGCCTGTGGCTGGGTTTGGCGGCGCCCGCCGGCGCGCCACGGTCCGCCATCGAAAAAATCGCCGCTGTGGCCAGCAAGGCGATGCACACGCCGCAAACCGTGGAGTCACTGCGCAAGCAGGGCTACGATCCGCTTGAAGCGGGTCCCGACGCGTTTGCGGAATTCCTGCGCAAGGAGAACACGCGCTGGACCGCGGTGGCGCGCGCGGCCGGCATGAAGAGCTGAAACACGGTATCCGAGCGGAGATTCGAACTTAACTCTGTTTCTCGCTCTTCGGCACCGATGCAAGCTCCGTCACCCAAGGGCGTGCGGAGCGGAACCATTGCTGCCGCCGCGGCGCAAGCTGGTCGCGCTGGCGCAGGAGGCCAACCCTCACTGTGTAGGACGGCTGCACGCCGTCGCCTGCCGTCGTCGAATAGATCGGTGAGCCGCATTTCGGGCAGAACGCCTGTACGCGCGGCCGGCCGCTGTCAGAGGTGGTTTTCAGATACGCCGTCGGCTGCCCGGTCATCTTGAACGATGTGCCGGGCACCGGGATGGAAATGCGGAACGCCGAGCCGGTGCCGGTCTGGCAATCGGTGCAGTGACAGATCTGCGTCTTCTCCGGATCGGCTTCGCCCTCGATGGTGATGAAGCCGCAATGACAGCCGCCGTCGATTCGCATTGTCTTGCTCCTTTTGGTTCGCTGCGGATGTACCGCCGCGATCCGTAGGGCACCCCTCGTGGGCGCCCGTTAAACGTCGCATCGGCGGCCACAAGGGCCGCCCCTACGTCCCGTCCGCAGCGCGCTCGATGGAGTGCATGTCGTCATCGGACAGGCCGAAATGATGGCCGATTTCGTGCACCAGCACGTGCTTGACGATGGCGCCGAGGGTTTCGTCATGGTCGGCCCAGTAGTCGAGAATGGGCCGGCGATACAGCCAGATCATATTGGGCATCTGCATCGGCGCGCTTTCGGAACGGAACGGCAGGCCGACGCCGTGGAACAGGCCAAGCAGATCGTACGGACTTTTGATGCCCATGCGGCGCATCACGTCGCGCGACGGAAAGTCGTCGACCTGGATCACCACGTTGCTGCACAGGTCGCGGAATCCTTTGGGCAGATGGCGGAAGACGTCGCCAGCCAGAACCTCAAATGCGGCGAGCGAAGGAGCCTTCACTGGCCGCCAGGCTAGCGGATCGATGGCGCGATCGGACATGGTCGAAATGTAGCCCAGAAAGCGAGGGTGGGAGTAGGGAGTTAGATTGCGCCGCGACGCGGATGGCCTCTCCGTCAAGTGAAGGTGGTATAGTGCGATGTGGGCCGAGTGGTGAGGCGTCGATGTCAGTGAAATCTGTCGTTCTGATCTTGGGTGTCGCGCTTCTTGGCGCAGCGATCTCGACGCCATCGATGGCGCAAAGCGCACCGAGGGAAGTCTATCCGTCGCGCATCCGGCACGCGCGCCCGCGCATCGAGATCACTCCGCGGCTTTATCCGTATCCGCGCGTATATCGCCGCTGCGTCGAGCGGCTGCAGTTGCAATATCGGCCGAGCGGGCCGGTGCTTTATCCGCTGACGTATTGCTGGTGGGTGAGGGGCTAAGGTCATTCCGGGGCGCGGGTATTCGCCCGCGAGCCCGGAATGACCCTTACTTCCACTCCCGCACGTCGACGAAATGCCCCGCGATGGCGGCGGCTGCCGCCATGGCCGGCGAAACGAGGTGCGTGCGGCCCTTGTAGCCCTGGCGGCCTTCGAAATTGCGGTTCGAGGTCGAGGCGCAGCGCTCGCCGGGAGCGAGCTTGTCGGGATTCATCGCCAGGCACATCGAGCAGCCGGGCTCGCGCCACTCGAAGCCCGCTTTGACGAAAATTTTGTCGAGCCCTTCGGCTTCGGCCTGCTCTTTGACGAGACCCGACCCCGGCACGATCATCGCCTTGACGTTGGCGTTGACCGCCTTGCCGTCGGCCACTTTGGCGGCGGCACGCAAATCCTCGATGCGTCCGTTGGTGCATGAGCCGATGAACACGCGGTTGATCGCGATGTCGGTGATCTTCTCGCCGCCCTTCAACCCGATATAGTCGAGCGAGCGTTCGGCGGCTTGGCGCTTGTTGGCGTCGGTGATGTCTTCGAGCCGCGGCACGCGGCCGGTAACCGAGATGACCTGCTCGGGGCTGGTGCCCCAGGTCACCAGCGGCGGGAGCTTGCCGGCATCGAGTCTGATCTCGCGATCGAAATGCGCGCCGTCCTCGGAACGCAGTGTGTTCCAATAACGCACAGCGTCGTCCCAGGCTTTGCCCTTCGGGGACTTCGGCCGGTCCTTCAGATACGCGTAAGCCTTTTCGTCGGGCGCGATGAAGCCCGCCTTGGCGCCGGCTTCGACCGACATGTTGCACACCGTCATGCGGCCTTCCATCGACAGCGCTCGAATCGCCTCGCCGGCATATTCGAGCGCAAAGCCGGTGCCGCCCGCGGTGCCGATCTCGCCGATGATGGCGAGAATGATGTCCTTGGCGGTAACGCCCTCGGGCAGCTTGCCGTCGACGATGGCGCGCATGTTCTTTGACTTGGTCTGGATCAGCGTCTGCGTCGCCAGGACGTGCTCGACCTCGGAGGTGCCGATGCCGTAGGCGAGCGCGCCGAACGCGCCATGGGTCGCGGTATGGCTGTCGCCGCACACCAGCGTGACGCCCGGCAGCGTGAAGCCCTGCTCCGGGCCGATGATGTGGACGATGCCCTGACGCTTATCGAACTCGTCGTAGTATTCGAGCCCGAACAGCTTGGCGTTCTCCGCCAAGTACGCGATCTGCGCCTCGCTTTCCGGATCGGGATTCTTCTGCCGCCGGTCGGTGGTCGGTACGTTGTGATCGACCACGAGCAACGTCTTGTCGGGCGCGCGCACCTTGCGCTTGGCGAGGCGCAGCCCCTCGAATGCCTGCGGACTTGTCACCTCGTGCACGAGATGGCGATCGATGTAGATCAGGCACGTGCCGTCCGGCTGTTCGTCGACCAGATGGTCTTGCCAGATTTTATCGTAGAAAGTGCGGGCTTTGGCCATTCCGGAATACTCCTCACCGTCGGCGCAATGACGCTTGTCTGCGCGTCATTTAGCGCCTCAGGCGGCCGAGGAAAAGACCGGCCATTCTGTGGCTGCCGCCGATGCGCTAGGCTCATGCCTGCACAAGGCACGCCGGCACAAGGCACCCTGGCACAAGGGATGGAAACACATGCGGCGAAGCGAAGGCGCGATCCGAACCACACATGCGGGGCGGCTGCCGGCGGTCGCATCGGCAAGCGCCGATATCACCACACAGGTGGCCGAGGTTATCCGCAAACAGGTGCAGATCGGCATCAGTTGCGTCGGCGACGGCGAATTCTGGAACGACCGGAACTTCGCGTATTACGGGCAGCAATTCACCGGCGTGACGACGCGGGCGCTGCGGCCCGGCGAACTCGCCACGGCCCGGCAGCAAACCCGCGAACGCGACGCTTTCCCGGGGCTCTACGCCGCCATGGACCGCGCCGGCACGATGTTCTGCGTGCCCGGAGAAGAGCCGCGGTTCTTTCCCACGACCAAGATGGTGGTGAACGGTCCCATCCAGGGCCGCGCGACCGATGCCATCAAACGCGAGGTCAAGATTTTCAGCGACGCGCTCAAGGCCGCTGACGGCGCCGAGGAGGCGTTCATCTGCGTGTTCGCGGCAGGCTGGCTCGATCATCACATCTTCAACGAGCACTACGCGACTGAGGAGGAATTCATGTTCGCGGTAGCGGACGCGCTGCGCGATGAGTACCGCGCGGTGGTCGATGCCGGCTTCATCCTGCAGATCGATGATCCGGGTCTGGCGGATGCATGGGACATGATCAAGCCTGAGCCGAGCATCGCCGAATACCGGCGGCGTATGAAAATCCGCGTTGACGCGCTCAACCACGCGCTTGCCGGCATTCCGGAGGATCGCGTGCGCCACCATTTCTGCTGGGGCTCCTGGCATGGCGCGCATACGCACGACCTGCCGCTCAAGGAGATCATCGATCTGGTGCTTGAAGTGCGCGCGCAGGCATACAGTTTCGAGGCCGGCAACGTGCGTCACCAGCATGAATGGACGGTGTGGAGAGACGTCAAGCTGCCGGCCGGCAAATTCATCATTCCGGGTGTGGTCAGCCACGCCACCAATATCGTCGAGCATCCCGAACTGGTCGCGCAACGCATCAAAACCTTCGCCGACATCGTCGGGCGAGAGAATGTGGTAGCGGGCACCGATTGCGGGCTCGGTGGGCGGCTGCACGACGATCTGGTGTGGGCGAAGTTATCGGCGCTGGCGGAAGGCGCGCGGCTGGCGTCGAAAGAACTGTGGGGCAAAAACTAATCGGACCAAACCAAAGGGAGACACTCATGGCCAAGGCGAAGTCCAAAGCAAAAGCGAAATTCTCCTCGCGGACCGCGCGGACCGTCAAACGCGCGCGGCCGGCTGCAAGCGCAAAGGCCAAGCCGCGGCGCAAACACAGCTTCGTCGCCAATCACCTGCGCGAGGGGGATTTCGACGGCGGCCTGCGCCGCTATGCCAAATATCGCGACCTCGGCATGAGTAAAGCGACCGGCGGCATGGTGCAGGCACACGTCATCCGCTTCGTGCCGCCGTGCCTGCCGGAAGAGGTCTCAAAACTGCATTTCCACGACGTCGAGTTTCAGATGATCTACGTGCTCAAGGGCTGGATCAAGACCGAGCTCGACGGGCAGGGGGCCGTCACGATGCAGACAGGCAGCGCCTGGATTCAGCCGCCGCGCATCAAACACAAGGTGCTCGACTATTCGGACGACTGCGAAGTGCTGGAGATCGTGCTGCCGGCGGATTTCAAGACGGTGGAGCTGGAATAGCCGCCGTCTTTTCGAGCAGCGAAGCGACGAAAGCGCGAATTACTCCGCAGCCTTGTCCTTCCCGCCGCGGGCTTCCGCTGCCGCGACGTGGTCCACACGCTCGACAATGCGTGCGGACTTACCGCGCAGACCGCGCAGGTAATAGAGCTTGGCGCGGCGCACTTTGCCTTTGCGTACCACCTTGATCGAGTCGATCATCGGCGAGTAGAGCGGAAACACGCGCTCGACACCTTCGCCATACGAGATTTTCCGCACCGTGAAGTTCTCGTTGATACCGGCCCCGGCGCGGCCGATGCAGACACCCTCGTAGGCTTGTACGCGGCTGCGCTCGCCTTCGATGATCTTGACGTTGACCAGTACCGTATCGCCTGGCTGGAACTCGGGAATCTCCTTGCCGGCAGTCAGCTTCGCCATTTGTTCGGCTTCGAGTTGTTTGAGCAGGTTCATGGCGAATTCTCCATCGGCTGCGCTGGCGTCGCGCCGTTGCGGGCTTGAGTTGCTACGGGTTGGGGCGAGCTTCTACGCTACCGCGCAGGCTTTGTCACCTTCTCGTCACGGCCTGCCCAGAGATCCGGCCGCCGGTCCCGGGTGAGCCGTTCCGCCTCGGCGCGGCGCCAGGCGGCGATCTTGGCGTGGTCGCCCGAAAGCAGCACGTCGGGGATCGGCCGGTCCTCGAACAGCTGTGGCCGGGTGTAGTGCGGGTATTCGAGTAAGCCGCCGGCAAAACTCTCTTCCGAGATGGATTTTGCAGCCCCCATCACGCCGGGCAGGAGCCGTACGCAGGCGTCGATCAGCGCCATGGCGGCGATCTCGCCGCCCGACAGGACGTAGTCGCCGATCGACACCTCTTCGAGACTGCGCGCGGCGATGACCCGCTCGTCGACTCCCTCGAACCGGCCGCAGACGAGGATGACGCCGGGCCCCGCGGCGAGCGCTTCGACCCGGGTCTGGGTCAGCGGCACTCCGCGCGGCGACATCAGGAGCCGCGGCCGGCTCTCCCGCACGATGGCATCGAGGGCGCGCGCCAGCACATCGGCCTTCATCACCATGCCGGGGCCGCCGCCGGCCGGCGTGTCGTCGATGGTGCGGTGCTTGTCGGTGGCGAAGCCGCGGATATCGGCGACGTCAAGCGCCCACGCGCCGGCGGCCAACGCCTTGCCGGCGAGGCTTTGGCCGAGCGGTCCCGGAAACATGTCGGGAAAAATGGAAAGCACGCCGGCGCGCCACATCTCACCCTCTTCGTTTGTGGGGGAGCGCCGGCTCGGCACCGCCGTCTTCTTCCGCAACGGGCGAGGGTTGGATCACGATCCGCCCGGCGCCGAGATTGATACTCGGCACGTCGATCTCGTTGAACGCGATCAATTCAGTCTTGTCCTTGGCGTCCAGCCGCACCTCGATCAGATCGCCCGCGCCGAAATTGTGGACCGCAACGACGGTGCCGAGTCTTTCTCCCGCCGGATTGACGGCCAAAAGTCCGATCAGGTCGGCGTGATAGAACTCGTCCGCCTCACTGATCTCCGGCAGCCGCTCGCGTGGCACAAGGAGCTTCACGTTGACCAGTCGCGCGGCAGCGTCGCGATCGCGGATGCCGGCAAGCGTCGCCACGAAATGATCCTTGACGGGCCGCAACGCTTCGATCGCGACCACCTGGCCGTCCTCGGTTTCAAACGGTCCGTAGCTTGCAACCGCCTGCGGATCGGCCGTGAACGAGCGCAGCCGCACTTGGCCGCGCACGCCATGCGCCGCGCCGATCTGCCCGACACAAATCCGTGCGCCGGCCGCCATCGCGCGCGCTTACGAAGCGGCGGCCGGCGCTGCGGCGGGCTTGGGAGCCGCAGCGGCCGCGGCCTTGGCGGCTTCTTCCTTGGCCTTGCGCTCTTTGCGCGGTACCGCCTTCTCGGGATTGTTGCGCTTCTCGCGCTTCAACACGCCGGCGGCGTCGAGAAAACGCATCACGCGATCCGACGGCTGCGCCCCCTTGGCCATCCAGGCCTTGGCTTTTTCTAGATCGAATTTCAGCCGCTCGGTTTTTTCCTTGGGCAATAGCGGATTGAAATGACCGAGGCGCTCGATGAAACGGCCGTCGCGCGGCGAACGGCTGTCGGCAACGACGATGTGATAGAACGGCCGCTTCTTGGTGCCGGCACGTGCCATACGAATAACGAGAGACATTTTGGTCCTTCCTAATTTGTCATTCCGGGCTCGCCGCTAGGCGGCGCCCCGGAATGACGGTGTTGGAGATTGCGTTCACTTTTTCTTTCCCGGGAACCCCGGAAGGCCGGGAAGCCCGCCAGGAAGTTTCGGCATTGCACCCAGGCCGGGGAAATTCGGCGGCAGGCCCGGCATGTTCGGCGGCAAGCCCGGCGCGCCGGGCATTCCGGCCGGCAGCCCGGCCGGCATTTTGGCCGCGAGTTTTGCCATCTGCGCCGGGTCCGGCATGCCGCCGCCCATGCCGAGCATGCTGGCGAGGCCGGCCATCGGCCCGCGCTTGGCGCCGCCCATCGCTTTCATCACGTCTGCCATGGTGCGATGCATCTTCAGCAGTCGGTTGATGTCTTCGGGCTTGGTGCCGGAGCCGGCGGCGATGCGCCGCTTGCGGCTTGCTTTGAGAACATCGGGGTGTCGCCGCTCGGCCGGCGTCATCGAATCGATAATTGCCATCTGCCGCTTGAGCAGCGTCTCGTCGAGATTGCGCTCGGCGAGCTGATTTTTCATCTTGGCAATGCCCGGCATCATCGCCATAAGCCCGCTCATGCCGCCCATGGTCTTCATCTGCGCCAACTGTTCGCGCAGATCGGCGAGATCGAATGCGCCGCGGCGCATTTTTTCCGCGGCGCGCGCCGCTTTCTCGGCGTCGATTGTGGCCGCGGCTTTTTCGACCAGCGAGATGATGTCGCCCATGCCGAGAATGCGGTCGGCAATGCGCTGCGGATAAAAATCTTCGATGGCGTCGAGTTTTTCGCCGGTGCCGATGAGCTTGATCGGCTTGCCGGTGACGGCGCGCATCGACAGCGCGGCGCCGCCGCGGCCGTCGCCGTCGATGCGAGTCAGCACGATGCCGGTAATGTCGAGCCGTTCGTTGAAGGCGCGCGCCAGATTAACCGCGTCCTGGCCGGTCAGCGCGTCGGCAACCAGCAGAATTTCATGGGGATTGGCGGCGCGGCGGACGTCGGCCGCCTCGCTCATCAGCGCCTCGTCGAGCGTCAGCCGGCCGGCCGTGTCGAGCATCACCACGTCGTAGCCGCCGAGCCGAGCCGCTTGCTGTGCGCGGCCGGCGATCTGCACCGGCGTCTGGCCGGCGACGATCGGCAGCGTCTCGACGCTGACCTGCTGGCCGAGCACCGCGAGCTGCTCCATGGCGGCCGGACGGCGCGTGTCGAGCGAGGCCATCAGCACCTTGCGCTTGCCGACCTCGGTCAGCCGCTTGGCGATTTTCGCCGTGGTGGTGGTTTTGCCCGAGCCTTGCAGGCCGACCATCATGATCACGACCGGCGGCGCCGCGTTGAGATCAATCGGTTCCGCGCTCGAACCGAGCGTCTCGATCAACTGGTCGTGCACGATCTTCACGACCATCTGGCCGGGCGTGACTGATTTGATGACATCGACGCCGACGGCGCGTTTCTTAACCTCGTCGGTGAAGGCTCGCGCGACGTCGAGCGCTACGTCGGCCTCGATCAGCGCGCGGCGCACTTCGCGCAAAGCGGCCTCGACGTCGGCCTCAGACAGCGCGCCGCGCCGGGTCAGGCGGTCGAGGATGCCGTTCAGCCGATCGGACAGCGAGTCGAACATGTATCTTCCTCGTCATTCCGGATCGCCGCGGAAGCGGCGGGTCCGGAACGATGCAGCGAGAGAAAACACAAAGGCGCCCGAGGGCGCATTGCGCTGTCGGGCGGTTGCCTCCGGTCTCTCGGGCCGGTCGGGCAGGGTCTGACGTCAGTCACTTACGAAAGCGGCGGGAAAATAGGTGCGAATGCCTGCTACGTCAACCGCTCGGCACGGCCGACACCACGCCTATATTGCGCCTATGTCGCGCTACTATCAGGGCCTGGTTTCCGATCATTTCGATGGCGAACTGTTCTTTAACCCGCTGCGCAGTCCGGCGCATGGCCGTTGGGACCTGTTGCGCTGGAACTTCGACCGGCGCCGGCGGAAAGCGGGCCAAATGGCCCGACTGGGCGCCCTCGCCCTACGCTGATCGTCCCCCGGCGCGCGTCGAAGGGCGAGCCGTGCGCGTGTCCTATGTGGGCCACGCAAGCTTCCTGATCCAGACCGCGGGCCGCAGCATCCTGCTCGACCCGGTCTGGTCGCGGCGCGCGTCGCCATTCCGTTGGATCGGACCGAAGCGCGTTAACGATCCCGGCATCGCCTTTGCCGACCTGCCGCCGATCGACATCGTGCTGGTGTCGCACGGCCATTACGATCATCTCGACATTGCGTCGCTGTCTCGGCTTGCCGCCGCGCACCGGCCGCGCGTGATCACGCCGCTCGGCAACGACGCGATCATGCGCGTGCGCGATTCGGCGATTGCGGCCGAGGCTTACGATTGGGGCGATCGCGTTGATCTTGGCGCGGGCGTTTCGCTCACCCTCGTTCCGACGCAGCACTGGTCGGCGCGCAGCCTATCTGACCGCAACATGTCGCTATGGGCCTCGTTCGTAATCGAGACGCCGGGCGGGCGTCTCTATTGCGTTGCCGATTCCGGGTACGGCGAGGGGCTCAATTTCCGCCTCGTCCGCGAGCGCCACGGTCCGATCCGCCTCGCGCTTCTGCCAAATCGGCGCCTACGAGCCGCGCTGGTTCATGCGCAGCGCCCATATGAACCCGGCCGAGTCGGTGCAGGCCTTCATCGATAGCGGCGCCGAGTTCGCCCTCGGTCATCACTACGGCACGTTTCAGCTTACCGACGAGGCCATCGACGCGCCGCTCGTCGCGCTTGCCGAGGCGCTGCACTCGACAGGAATTTCGGCCGAGCGCTTTCGCACGCTGCGACCCGGACAAGTCTGGGAGCTGTGATTTGCTCGCGTCATTGCGAGCGAAGCGAAGCAATCCAGCCTTCAGCGCGCGAAGTTGGATTGCTTCGCTTCGCTCCTCGCAATGACGGAGTCTAATTCACCAGTACAAAAATATTGATGACGAGATTTTTCGGATCTGCGGTCACCGGGTCGGTCACGTATTGCTCGATCAGCACGTTCTTCGATTCCAGGCGCTTGTCGTCGAGATAATTGGTGATCGCCTCGTAGGTATCGTCGAGCGAGTCATACGAGCCGCGATGGACGAATTTGAGCGCGCGGCCGGCGGGCGATTCGCCGCCTGAAATTTCGCCGTGCGGCGGGTCCTTTGGCGCCTCCGCGAGCGGCACTGCGGCTTCGTAATCGAAGCCGAGATCGTCGGTGGCGAGAAAGATCGTCATCGGCTGGCCATCGGTCTTCAGCCCCGCCTTGGCGACGTAGGCTTCGACTTTCTTTAACGCCCCGCTGATGGTGACGTAGGCTTTATCCCAGGTGCCTGAGCCCTTGATGTAAACGATCGGCTTTGCGGTCAGCGTCACGTCCTCGCCGAACGCATCGGTCGGCTTGGTGGTGATGCCTTCGGGGGCGACGGGCGTCGGCTCCGCGGGCTTGCTCTCGGGTTTGGCAGCGGGCGCAGGTGCAGGTGGCGCGGCGGCCGGCGTCGTCGTTGGCGCGGCTGCGGGTGGCGCTGTCTGTGCGTGCGACGGCAGCGTCAGCGCGGCGGCGAGCGCGACCGTCATGGCGAACGCCGCGGCGGTCACCCTAAAGCGCGCAATGCGCAGGAACATCAGGCTCTCCTTGCATGGCGAACCGGCGCGTCCGGCGGGCGCCGCGTGTAGGGTTTCGTTGCCCTCGGCCAGTCTCAACCAATGCGATCCTACTGGCGCAGGCAGCCCAAGTCCTCATATAAGTCCCTCATAATCGGGCATTATCATGAGCGCGCTGGCCAATCGCGATTTCGTCAAAATGAACGGTCTCGGCAACGAGATCGTGATTGTCGATTTGCGTGATTCGCCGCGCCCCGTCGAGGCGGCCGAGGCGCGCGCAGCTGCCGGCCAGGAACCCTACGATCAGCTCATGGCGCTCTATCCGTCGCGCGCCGGCTTGGATGCGCTGGTCCGCATCTACAACAACGACGGCTCGGAGGCGGGCGCTTGCGGCAACGGCATGCGCTGCGTCGCCTCTCTGGTGAGCGCCGCGACCGGCAAGGCCGCGCTCACCTTCGAAACCACGGCCGGTCTCATTCCGTGCTGGCAAGCCGGCGAGGGGCGCTTCACGGTCGATATGGGCCGGCCGCGCTTTCGCTGGAATGAAATCCCGCTGGCCGAGGAATTTCCAGATACGCGGGCGATCGAACTTGAGATCGGCCCGCGCGGTGCGCCGGTCCTGCATTCGCCGTCGGTTGTCAGCATGGGCAACCCGCACGCCATCTTCTGGGTCGACGATCCTAACGCCTTCGATCTGCGGAAACTCGGCCCGCTGCTTGAAAACCATCCGATGTTTCCCGAGCGCGCCAACATCACACTCGCTGCCGTGCCGGCGCGCGATCATCTGGTGATCCGCACCTGGGAGCGCGGCGCGGGTCTGACCAAGGCGTGCGGTTCGGCGGCTTGCGCCGCTGCTGTCGCTGCCGCGCGGCTGCGGCGCACCGAGCGCAAGGTCATGGTGACGTTGCCCGGCGGCGATCTCGTGATCGAATGGTGCGCCGGCGACGATCATGTGCTGATGACCGGCCCCGTCGAATACGAACACAAAGGCCGCTTCGATGCGGCCTTGCTGGCCGGCGCGGGAGCCGCGTGATGAGCGTGGAAGTCGTCACTTTCGGCTGCCGGCTCAATGCCGCCGAGTCCGAAGTGATTCGCCGCAACGCGGAACAGGCCGGGCTCAGCGACATCGTAGTGGTCAATACGTGCGCGGTGACGGCGGAGGCCGTGCGCCAGGCGCGCCAGTCGATCCGCGCGCTGCGTCGCGAGCGGCCGGCCGCCACCATCGTCGTCACCGGCTGCGCGGCGCAGATCGAACCGCAGACCTTCGCTGCGATGCCTGAGGCCGACCGCGTCTTCGGCAATGCGGAAAAGCTTACTCCAAGTGCCTGGGCCGGTGTGGGCACCGCGAGCATAAAAACAAATGCGCTGAAGGCGGTCGTCGGCGACATCATGGCGATCAAACAAAGCGCCGTGCACCCCCCACCCTCCCCTCCCCCGCAACCGGGGGAGGGTAGGGTGGGGGGTGCCCGCAGCCGCGCCTTCGTGCAGGTGCAGAATGGCTGCGATCACCGCTGCACCTTCTGCATCATTCCGTTCGGCCGCGGCAATTCGCGCTCGGTGCCGATGGATGCCGTCGTTGAGGACGTGCGCCGGCTCGTCGCGCACGGGTATCTGGAAGTCGTGCTGACCGGCGTCGATATCACGAGCTATGGTGCTGAGCTTTCCGGCGCGCCCGCCTTGGGCACGCTGGTCAAGCGCATCCTTAGAAGGGTGCCGGAGCTGAAGCGGCTGCGGCTGTCTTCGATCGACTCGGTAGAGGCCGATCGCGATCTGCTCGATGCGTTCGCCAGCGACGAAAGGCTGATGCCGCACCTGCATCTGTCGCTGCAATCGGGCGACGACCTCATCCTCAAGCGCATGAAGCGGCGGCATTTGCGGGCCGATGCCATCGCGTTCTGCCACGCGGTGCGGCAGCTGCGGCCCGACACCGTGTTCGGCGCGGACCTGATTGCCGGCTTCCCCACTGAGACCGAAGCGATGTTTCAAAACTCGCTCGATCTGATCGGTGAATGCGGGCTGACGCACCTGCATGTGTTTCCGTTCTCGCCGCGGCCCGGCACGCCGGCGGCGCGCATGCCGCAGGTCGCCCGCGACGTGGTCAAGGAACGCGCTCGGCGACTACGCGAGCGCGGTGCGCTGGCGCTGGAGCGTCATCTCGATGCCGAGATCGGCGCGATGCGACGCGTGCTCATCGAGTCGCAAGACTTGGGCCGCACCGCGCAATTCACCAAGGTCAAACTGGCTCAGCCTGGCAGCCCGGGAGAAATTGTCGACGTGAAAATCGCCGCGCATGACGGCAGACAATTACTGGCTGCGTGAGGTAAATTCGCACCGCTATGGAGAGCGCCGATGGATCACAACGGGCATGACCACACGATTACGACGGCCGCGGAGCTTGAAAAGCTCTATTCGGATGCGCCCTACGGTCCGGCGGTATTCAAAGAAATCGACCATATCTCGCCGCAATACCGCAAGCTGATCGAAGCCGCGCCATTCTGCGTCGTAGCGACGTGCGGTCCCGAAGGTCTCGACTGCTCGCCGCGCGGCGACCCGCCCGGTTTCGTACGCGTGCTTGACGAACATACGCTCGCGATCCCGGACCGCCGCGGCAACAATCGCATCGATTCCTTGCGCAACTTGGTGCGCGACCCGCGCATCTCGGTGTTGTTTCTGATCCCCGGGGTCGGGGAGACGATGCGGGTCAACGGCCGCGCCACCATTTCGACCGATCCCAAGCTGACTGAAAGCTTTGCCATGAACGGCAAGGCGCCAAAATGCGTGTTGCTGGTCACGGTCGAGCGCGCCTATTTCCAGTGCACCAAGGCGATCATCCGTTCGAAGCTGTGGGATCCCGCGAGCAAAGTCGATCGCAAGACCTTGCCGACACCCGGGTCGATTCTGGCTGAACTGACGGACGGTAAAATGGGCGGTCCGGAGCACGACCGCGCTGCGCCGGCAAGGATCAAAGAAACGATTTACTAGTTGGGAACCAGGACGTCGCGTTCGCCATCCCACCCGCACGCGGCGAGTGGCTCGCGCATATGCACGGGCACCGGTGCGGCGACGCGGACCGGGTCGCGGTTTTTGTAAAGCGGCACCACGATTTCGCGGGCATGCAGGTGCATGATCGGCCCGCCAGATCGTGGCGCGTTGCCGTAAATCGCATCACCGACGATCGGCCAGCCCATTTCAGCACAATGTACGCGAAGCTGATGCGTGCGCCCGGTCAACGGTTCGAGCGCTAGCCAAGTTATGTTCCCTCCCCCCTTGTGGGGGAGGGAAGGGGTAGGGGTCGTGAGGTCGTGCGTCGCGTCGACGGTTGTGGCTGACCTCGCGACCCCCACCCCTGACCCCTCCCCACAAGGGGGAGGGGAATAGCGGCCCATCACTTTCCACTTCGTGACCGCCGGCTGGCCCTGCGGATCGTGTTTCATCCACCAGCCGCGCGTGGCGTCGAGACGGCCGAGCGGCAGTTCGATCGTGCCCTCATCGGTTTCCGGCGAACCTTCGACCACCGCCCAGTAGGTTTTGTCGATCGCTCCGTTCCTGAACAGTTTGCCAAGGTGCGCCAGCGCCTTGCGGTGACGGCCGAGCACGAGGCAGCCCGAGGTGTCGCGGTCGAGCCGGTGGCCCAGCGATGGCGGTCGGGGCAGACCGAAACGGAGCGCGTCAAAGTGGTCCTGCAGGCATTCCCGGCTACGGTCCTTGCTGTTGGGCGGGCCCTGATGCACGGCTAAACCTGCCGGCTTGTCGATCACCAGCATCAGCCCGTCGCGATAGAGCAGCCGCGACACCATCTCTTCGGAGGTCATGGTTGGCCTGACTGGTTTGCCTGCATGGGGGAAACCGCTATCACGGGCCCCGCGATACCAACAGTGTTACCGGAATGGATGACACGACCACACAGACGAAGAAGCAAAGCTGGTGGCAACGGCTGACCGGCGGGCTCCAGCGCAGTTCGTCTGCGCTCGGCGGCGCCATTGCCGATCTTGTCACCAAGCGCAAGCTCGATGCGGCGACCATTGCGGAGATCGAGGACGTGCTGATTCGCGCCGATCTCGGACTGCCGACCGCTGACCGCATCGCCGCGGCGCTGGCCGACGGCCGCTACGAAGCAGGAATTTCGGCCGATGAGGTCAAGGCGGTCGTGGCGGCTGAGGTCGAGACGGTGCTGGCGCCGGTAGCACTGCCGCTCGTCATCGATCCGGAGCACAAGCCGTTCGTCATCCTGGTGGTCGGCGTCAACGGTTCCGGCAAGACCACGACCATCGGCAAGCTTGCCGAAAAATTCCGTGCCGAGGGGCGAACCGTCATGATGGCCGCAGGCGATACGTTCCGCGCTGCCGCGATCGATCAACTGAAAATCTGGGCGACGCGAACCAATGCTGCGTTCGTTGCGCGCCAGGCCGGCGCCGATGCCGCCGGTTTGGTGTTCGACGCGATCGTGGCGGCTAAACAGCAAGGCAGCGACGTCCTGCTGGTCGACACCGCCGGCCGGCTGCAGAACCGTAGCGAGCTGATGAACGAACTGGAAAAGGTGCTGCGCGTCATCAAGAAGGCCGAACCATCGGCGCCGCACGCCGTATTGCTTGTGCTCGACGCCACGGTCGGGCAGAACGCGCTGTCGCAGGTCGATATCTTTCAGAAGACGGCAGGCGTCAACGGTCTGGTGATGACCAAGCTTGACGGCACCGCGCGCGGCGGCATTCTGGTGGCGCTGGCCGAAAAGTTCAGACTGCCGGTGCATTTCATTGGGGTCGGCGAGAATGTCGAGGATCTGGCGCCATTTTCCGCGCGCGATTTCGCCCGCGCCATCGCCGGCCTCGAGTCATCGAACGACGCATGACAAAAGCCAACGCTGACGCTATGTGAGTCGGAATGGAATCGACGTCAAACCCACAGCTCAATCCGTTGCTCAAGATCTTGCTCGATCTTGGGCCGCTTGTGCTGTTCTTTTTCGCTAATTCGCGTTACGGCATCTTTGCTGCCACCGCGACCTTCATGGTGGCGGTACTGGCGGCGCTCGCCGTTTCCTACGCGATGACGCGGCATCTGCCGATCATGCCGGTGGTGACCGCCATCGTTGTGGTTGTGTTCGGCGGCCTCACTCTCATTCTGCACGACGCCACCTTCATCAAGGTCAAGCCGACCATCATCTACGCCCTGTTTGGCGCCGTGCTGCTCGGCGGTCTGTTTTTCAACAAGCCGCTGCTTGGCGTGGTGTTTGATTCGCTGTTCCAGCTAACCGAGGAAGGCTGGCGCAAACTCACCTGGCGCTGGGCGATTTATTTCTTCGTGCTCGCCGTGCTCAACGAGATCGTGTGGCGCAATTTCTCGACCAACGTTTGGGTCGATTTCAAGGTTTTCGGCGTGACGCCGCTTACCTTCGTGTTCGCCGCGCTGCAGACGCCACTGCTCAAGCGCTACACGGTGGAACCGGCCGCGGCCGGCGAGTGACGGCTACGATTTGCCGCTAGTGGAGCGGATTCGACATTCGCTATCCACCCAGCCGCAAACTCCGGGAGCGAATGTCAAATCCAAAAGCTCCACTAGCACTTATAGTTGCTAGTGGTCCTTTTAATTCTAACATTTGTACGCGAGGATGCCGAAATGGGATGCGAATGTTAGAATCGGACCACTAGCGCCTTTTCGATCTGCGGCTTAAGCATCGTTGCGAAATTATCCAGCGTGATCGGGCCGACCAGCTTGTAGGCGATGCGTGCGTCGCGGCCGACGACGAACGTCTCCGGCACGCCATAGACGCCCCAGTCGATCGCGGAGCGACCGCTGACGTCGGCGCCAGCCGCGGCGAATGGATCGCCATAGCGGCCGAGAAAGCGCCGCGCGTTGCCGGCGTCATCCTTGTAGTTGATGCCGACCAGCCGGAAGCGCTTGTCCTGCGCCAGTTGCATGAGCATCGGCGCTTCGTCGTGGCAGGGGATGCACCACGATGCCCATACGTTGATCACCGTGACGGCGCCCTTGAAGCTCGCCGGATCGAGCCCCGGCACGGCTTGCCCGTCATGCTCAAGTCCGGCGATCGGCGGCAGCGCCATATCGGGCGCCGGATGGCCGATCAGCGCCGAGGGCAGGACCGACGGATCGCCCGAGCGCAGCCCGACGAAGAACAACACCGCTATTGTCAGAAACACCGCAAGCGGCGCCAGCACGGCGACTCGCCGCCAGCCGGCTTTGGCGGTGTCGTTAGGGGCTGCGGTCACGCCTGCCCTCCCGCCTGCTCCATGGTCTGTTCCTTGGCCTGTTCTTCGTGCCGGCTCGCAGCGCCGGCGGAACGGCGTGTGACGCCGCGCATTTCAAGTTCAGCCAACGCGCGGCGCTGCGCGCGGAAATCGAGCATCACCCAGCCGATCAAGACGGCGATCACTGCGGCCGCCGCCGCATAGGAGCCGACGATGAACGGCATATGGTCCATGTGCTCCATCGTCAGCTCGCGGCGCTCGCCTGCATCAGCCGCAACGTGCGCACGCGGCGGCGCAGAATTTCGTTGCGCATCGCGGCGAGATGCAGCGTCAAGAACAACAGCGTGAAACCGACCGCCGTGATCAGGAGTGGCACCAGCATCGTCGGGTAGATGGTCGAGCCGCCGAGGCGAAATACGGACGCGCCTTGATGCAGCGTGTTCCACCAATCGACGGAGAATTTGATGATCGGCAGATCGATGGCGCCAACCAGCGTGAGGATCGCGACCGCGCGCGCGGCACGCGAGGGGTCTTCGACCGTGCGCCACAGCGCGATAACGCCGAGATAGAGCAGAAGCAGGACCAGCTCGGAGGTGAGTCGCGCATCCCAGACCCAATAGGTGCCCCATTCCGGCCTGCCCCACAGCGAACCGGTCACAAGGCAGAGCAGCGTAAAGCCAGCGCCGATCGGTGCCGCGGCTTTGGCGGCGACATCGGCGAGCGGATGGCGCCAGACCAGCGTGCCAAGCGCCGCGACCGTCATCACGCCCCAGCCCAGCATTCCGAGCCAGGCCGAGGGGACGTGGAGGTACATAATTTTGACGGTGTCGCCCTGCTGATAATCGTTCGGCGCGTTCATCGCCTGATTAAGCCCGAACGCCAGTACGATCACCGTCGCGCCGGCGAGCCACGGAATGGCCCGATTGGCGACGGCGAGGAAGCGCGACGGATTGGCGAGGTCGAGTGGGTTCATGAGCTCAAGCTTTTGGGCTGGCCGCTACCTAATTCAGCCGCCCGTGGCAATACAATGATCCGCGGCTTGGGCGATTTCAAATTTGCATGACGTAAGAGAGAAATGGGACATTGTCGTTCCGCCGCCTATTCGATTTCTTGCCGCAGCGCGGCCGCTGCGGCGAACGGGCCGATGACAAGGCTTGCCAGCGATAGTGCGCACAAGAACGTGAACGGCGTGCCGAACAGGCCCGCCCCGGCCGATCCCGCGTTGGCGGCGCCCACGCCGAAGATCAGGACCGGGACCGTGAGCGGCAGGACGAGCACGGGGAGCAGCAGCCCGCCGCGGCGCAGGGCCACCGCAATGGCGGCGCCGATCAGCCCGATGAAGGTCAGGGCCGGCGTGCCGGCCAACAGCGTCAACACCAGCGCGCCCTGCGCCCGGGCGTCCAGATTGAGCATGAGCCCGATGAGCGGTGCGGCGATGATCAGCGGCAGGCCGGTGGTGAGCCAATGCGCCAGTCCCTTGACCAGAACGATCAGTTCGAGCGGCGCCCGGCTCATGAGCAGGAGATCGAGCGAGCCGTCCTCGTGGTCGGCGGCGAACAGCCGGTCGAGCGCCAGCAAGCTTGCCAGCAATGCGGCGAGCCACAGGATGGCCGGTCCGATGCGCTTGAGCAATGCCAGATCGGGTCCGACCGCAAAGGGCACGATGACGACCACGACCAGGAAAAACATCACGCCCATCAGCGCGCCGCCGCCGACCCGTATGGCGATTCGCACATCGCGGATGAGGAGTGCGGCAAGCTCGCTCACAGCAGCACTCCCTGGCCGTCCGCCGCAACGGGCGAGGCAACAGGTTGGCCGAGCCGCAATTCCTCGGTCGCGCCCATGCCGAGCGGCCCGTGGGTTGCCGCAAGAATGAGGCCGCCCTCGGCAAGATGCGCGCGCATGAAGTCGATGAGGCGCTGCTGCGCAGCGGCATCGAGCGTACTCATCGGTTCGTCGAGCAGCCAGATCGGCCGCTTCACCGCCAAGAGCCGGGCGATCGAGAGCCGCCGGCGCTGGCCGGCCGAAAGGTAGGCGGCCGGCAGGTCGGCCAGGGCATCGAGACCGACGGCCTCCAGCGGGGCATCGAGTGTGATGGGTTTTTGCCCGAAAAAGCCGGCCCAGAAGCGCAGGTTTTCGCCCACCGAGAGCGATGGCTTCAGCGCATCCTGGTGGCCGAGATAATGGGCCTGTTCGGCGATGGTCAGTTCGGCATCGCCGCCGTCCAGCGTGAGTTTGCCGTCGGCCAGTCGCACCAGCCCCGCAACGGTCCGCAACAGGGACGATTTGCCGGCGCCGTTACGGCCCGTAATGGCTAAAAGTTCACCAGTGGACACGGTGAAGCTGATGCCGGCGAAGACATCGCGGCCGCCGCGGTGGCAGGCGAGATTCGCAGCGGAAAGCCGCATGAAGGCGTCCTTGGCGCGGCCGGTCGGCCGCAACGGTGTGGATATAGCGGCTATTCGTTGCCGATCTGGCACAAATCTGGAAAAGACCTTATAAGCCGGTCGCGGATCGCGGGCTGCCACTTCGCCCGCCGCGTCCCAGTCGCCGTCTGTCCGTTGGCGTCCGTTCCGGCAAATATGCTTCCCGACTTGCCCCGGTGCCCTGCCGGCGAGGATAGGAAATAAATCATGACTTCGCTCGATAGCTTCAAATGTTTGCGGCCCCTCAAAGTCGGCTCCAAGACCTACGCGTATTACAGCCTGCCCGCTGCGGAGCGGAACGGCCTTAAAGGCATTTCAAGGCTGCCGTTTTCGCTCAAGGTTCTGCTGGAAAACCTGCTGCGTAACGAGGACGGCCGCTCCGTCGCCAAGGAGGACATCCAGGCGGTCGCGCACTGGCTCAAGACCAAGACATCGGACCGCGAGATCGCATTCCGGCCAGCGCGCGTGCTGATGCAGGATTTTACCGGCGTCCCGGCCGTGGTCGACCTCGCCGCCATGCGCGACGCCATGGAGCATCTCGGCGGCGATCCAAAGAAGATCAATCCGCTGGTGCCGGTCGATCTCGTGATCGACCACTCGGTGGCGGTGAACTTCTTCGGTCATCGGGACTCGTTTAAGAAAAACGTCGAAGAGGAATACAAGCAGAACCAGGAGCGCTACCGCTTCCTGAAATGGGCGCAGAGCTCGTTCGAGGATTTCCGCGTGGTGCCGCCCGGCACCGGCATCTGCCATCAGGTCAATCTCGAATATCTGTCGCGCACGGTGTGGAGTGCGAAGGCCAAGATCGAGTTCGCCGACAAGGAAAAGACCGTGGCGACCGAGCTTGCCTATCCGGACACGCTCGTCGGCACCGATTCGCACACCACGATGGTCAACGGCCTGTCGGTGCTCGGCTGGGGCGTCGGCGGCATCGAGGCCGAAGCCGCCATGCTCGGCCAGCCCTATTCGATGGTGCTGCCGGAAGTGATCGGCGTGCGACTGAACGGCAAACTCAAGGAAGGCATCACGGCGACCGATCTGGTCCTTACCGTGACGCAGATGCTGCGCAAGCGCGGCGTCGTTGGAAAATTCGTCGAATATTTCGGGCCAGGGCTGGCGTCGCTGTCGATCGCCGACCGTGCGACGATCGGCAACATGTCGCCCGAATACGGCGCGACCTGCGGCTTCTTCCCGATCGACGACGACACGCTGCACTATCTGCGCGACACCGGACGCCCGGCCGACCTGCTCGCTCTGGTTCAGGCCTACGCCAAGGCGCAGGGCATGTATCGCACCAAGAATACGCCCGACCCGGTGTTCACCGAGGTGCTCAAGCTTGAACTGGGCTCGATCGAGCCGTCGGTCGCCGGGCCGAAGCGTCCGCAGGACCGCATTGCGCTTAAGGAAGTCAAAAGCGGCTTCGCGCAATCGATGGACAAGGAATTCAGCAAGTCGGCCGAGATGAGCAAGCGCGTTTCGGTCGAAGGCCGCGATTTCACGCTCGGTCACGGCGATGTCGTCATCGCGGCGATCACCTCCTGCACCAACACCTCGAATCCGAGCGTGATGATGGCCGCCGGCCTGCTCGCCAAAAAGGCGGTCGAGAAGGGCCTCACGGTCAAGCCGTGGGTGAAGACCTCGCTCGCGCCGGGCTCGAAGGTGGTTGAGGAATATTACGAGAAATCGGGACTACAGAAATATCTCGATCAGCTCGGTTTCAATCTGGTCGGCTTCGGCTGCACCACCTGCATCGGCAATTCGGGGCCGCTGCCCGAGGAAATCTCCGAAGCCGTCAACAAAAACGACTTGGTGGCGGCCGCGGTGCTGTCCGGCAATCGCAACTTTGAAGGCCGGGTCAATGCCGACGTGCGCGCCAATTACCTGGCGTCGCCGCCGCTCGTCGTCGCCTACGCGATCGCCGGCTCGATGCAGGTCGACATCGCCAAGACTCCGCTCGGCACCGACCAGAAGGGCCGTAAGGTCTATCTGCGTGATATCTGGCCGACGAGCAAAGAGATCGCTGCCGTGATCCGCAAGAGCATCAACAAGCAGATGTTCACCAAGAAATACGGTGATGTGTTCAAGGGCGAGGCCAATTGGCGCAAGATCTCCGTCAAGGGCGGACTGACCTTCAAGTGGGACGACCGGTCCACCTACGTGCAGAACCCGCCGTATTTCGAAGACATGCCGAAGCGCAGCCAGCCGATCGAGGACATCGTCGACGGGCGTATCATCGGCCTGTTCCTCGACTCGATCACCACCGACCACATTTCGCCGGCCGGTTCGATCAAGGAAGACAGCCCTGCGGGCGAGTACCTGCGCGACCATCAGGTGCGGCCTCGCGACTTCAACCAATACGGCACGCGACGCGGCAATCACCAGGTGATGATGCGCGGTACTTTCGCCAACATTCGCATCAAAAATCAGATGCTGCCCGGCGTCGAAGGCGGCTATACGATTCACTATCCGTCGAAAGAGCGGATGACGATGTACGACGCGGCGATGCGCTACAAGTCCGAGAACGTGCCGCTGGTTGTGTTTGCCGGCAAGGAATACGGCACCGGCTCGTCGCGCGACTGGGCCGCCAAGGGCGCGATCCTGCTCGGCGTGCGCGCCGTGGTCGCGCAATCGTTCGAGCGCATCCATCGCTCAAATCTTGTCGGCATGGGCGTAGTGCCTTTGGTATTCGAGGAGGGCACCTCGTGGCAGACGCTCGGGCTCAAGGGTGAC
The DNA here is from genome assembly GCA_049300295.1 of Xanthobacteraceae bacterium. Classification (GTDB taxonomy): domain Bacteria; phylum Pseudomonadota; class Alphaproteobacteria; order Rhizobiales; family Xanthobacteraceae; genus BOG-931. Next base: position 12,620 of record JBAQJL010000060.1, on the reverse strand, counting down.
GAGCAGGTCACGATCCGTGGCCTGCACGGCGATCTCAAGCCGCATCAGAAGCTTTACGCCGAGATCGTGGCCGCCGACGGCGGCCTCAAGCGCGTCCCGCTGATCTGCCGGATCGATACGGTGGACGAACTCGACTACTACAAGAATGGCGGTATTCTGCAGTACGTGCTGCGTCAGCTCGCGGCTTGATCGGCGGGCCGGTTTTTTGCGGCGCGGCAGCCTCTAGTTTGGGCCTGCCTCACCGCGAATTGAGTGGCAGGTGAGGCCGGCAGGCTGTATCAATCCGACGTCGCGTCACGATACCGTCATGCGGGTCTGGATTTGGGCTGGGGCCTTGAGTTTGGCCTGCGTCCAGGTCGCAGGCCTTGGTTTTGGTTCTGGGGCTTGCGGGGTGGAGTTCGGAATGCTGCGTCGCCGCCTCGCGTCGGCATCCCTCGTTGCCGGTATCTTGATCGCAAGCTCAGGCTTTGCCTGCGCGGCGCCGCGGGCGTTGCTCGAACTGTTCACCAGCCAAGGCTGCTCGTCTTGTCCGCCCGCCGATAAGCTACTGGGCGAATTGGCCAAGGATCCGTCGCTCATCGCGCTCAGCCTGCCGATCGATATCTGGGATTATCTCGGCTGGAAGGACACGCTGGCGCTTCCCGGACATACGGCGCGGCAGCGCGCCTACGCGGAGATCCGTGGCGACCGGCAGGTCTACACGCCGCAACTTGTCGTCAACGGCGGCGTGCACGTGGTGGGCAGTGATCGCGCCGCCATCGAGCATGCCATCGCCGAGACCGATCGTAATCCGAAAGTCATGTCGCTCGCCGTGCTGGCGGCGATCGCGGGCAACGAATTGTCCATCACCGTAAAGGGTGCGCCGGGCAAGCAGACCCAAGGCGAGGTGTGGCTGTGCCCGCTCGCCCGCGCCATCTCGGTTGTGGTCGGCCACGGCGAGAACCGGGGTCACACGCTGGTCTATCACAACGTCGTGCGCGCTTGGCGCAAGCTCGGCGATTTTGCCGGCGCCGATGCGAACTGGAGTGTGCCGCTCGACAAGATCGAGAATGGCAAGATTGATGCTGCCGCTGTCATCGTGCAAGAGGGCACGCGCCAAAAGCCAGGTATGGTGTTGGGCGCCGCCTACACGACGCTTACTCATCAGGCGTCGACCGACAGCGCGCAAACCAGCAGTCGCCACTGACCGCGCGCCGCTTCGACGTCGCTCCCCCCTCAGCTTTCCGTCATAAAAAAAGGCCGGCGTGACGCCGGCCGAGATTGGGGGATTGAACCGTACGCGTAGACTAAACTCTGGCCCGGTCCGTCCGCATTTCGGGGGGCTGGGGGGCTGAGGAATCCGAAACACGAAGCGGGCCGGGCCGTGAGGCAACGGTCCTCTGTTTCGCAAGCCAGCGCGGCGTGTGCTTGGCCGAATTAGGGCGCCATTATGATTCGCCTAACGAAGCCGTGATTTCAGGCCGGCCAAGTTCCCGCAGGCTGCGGTATTCTGGTCTGGCGCTCCTCGCATAGCCTTCCAGATTGGATCCGGAGTTTGCCGCATCCCGGCCTCTTGCGGCCGCGCCAGCAAGGCGCGATCATGACGGTTCCGAGACACTGTCACGATGGTCAACTCAAACAGGAGGCGCCGCATGAACATCGGCGAAACCGACCCGAGCGCGATAGGGGGCCCCCATCGCGCCGAGCGCGATGGGGCGCCCCGGCGCGGGGGTGAATTCCGCGCACCCGTCCCCGCCACCAAGGTCACTTTCAGCCGGCGCGAGCTAGACCGAATTCTCAGCCTCTATGGCCGCAAAGTCGCGGCCGGCGAGTGGCGCGATTACGCAATCGATTTTCTGAGGGACCGGGCGGTCTTTTCCGTATTTCGCCACGCCTGCGAGGTTCCGATCTACCGCATCGAAAAAAATCCGCGGCTTGAACGCCGCCAGGGCGCCTACAGCGTCATCACCGCGACGGGCCTAATTTTGCGGCGCGGCCAGGAACTCGACCGCGTGCTCGGCGCGCTCGACCGTTCGGTGCGGTTGGTCGCGGTCTGACCGCTACGGCGGCGCCGTATCGCTGCTGCCTAGCGGGCGCTGCATCAGCACGGTATCGAGCCAGCGGCCGTGCTTGAAGCCGACCGCGCGTAGCGTGCCGATATGGGCAAAGCCGGCTCTAGCGTGCACCGCGATCGAGGGCGCCTGTGCCGAATCGCCAATCACCGCGATCATCTGCCGAAAGCCGCCCCGTTCCGCTTCGGCGATGAGCCGCATCAGCAACGCCGAGCCGATGCCCTGACGGTAGAATTCCGGCGCCACGTAGATCGAATCCTCGACGCTCCAGTGATAAGCCGGCCGCGCGCGATAAATGCCCGCGTAGGCGTAGCCCGCAATGTTCCCGCCGCGTTCGGCGACCAGATAGGGGTAGCCGTTGTTCGCCAGCGCTGCATGCCGGCGCACCATCTCGGCCTCGTCGGGCGGCTCGATCTCGAACGTCGCGGTGCCGTGCTCGACGGCGAAAGCATAGATGCGAGTGATCGTCGCCATGTCGGCCGCTGCTGCCGGCCGGATCAGGATGCTGTGACGCGCTGCCGTCGTCTCGTTCATGATGCTGGCTACTACTGCGGCTCACGAAATTCTGCAAAGGTACAGCCCTGCAATTGACTTCGGCCGCGCGCCGGTGTCGTGAGCCGGAAAGGCCGTTCTTTTGAATCCCGAGCAGAAGGATAGTTCGCCGCAGCGATCACACGCCCTGGTCATCGCCATGCTCGGCACCGCGCAGACTTTGGCTTGGGCGTCGAGCTATTATTTGCCCGCCATTCTCGCCGGCCCGATTGCTGCGGGCATCGGAGTGCCGTCCACCTGGGTGTTCGGGGCATTTTCCGGTGCGCTGTTGATTGCTGCGTTCGCCGGCCCCGCGGTTGGGCGTTTCATCGACCGACACGGCGGACGCGGCGTGCTGGCGTTCTCGAATATTGTGCTGGCATGCGGCCTGGTCGTGCTCGCGGTGACGCATGGCGTGGTGATGCTGTGCGTCGCCTGGGCCGTGCTCGGCGTCGGTATGGCGCTTGGGCTCTATGACGCCGGCTTTGCGGCCCTGACGGCGCTTTACGGTAGCGGTGCGCGCGGCCCCATCACCGGAATCACGCTCTTGGCGGGTTTCGCCTCGACCGTGAGCTGGCCGCTGTCGACGTTCCTGAACGATACGCTCGGCTGGCGCGAAACCGTGCTGGTCTGGGCCGCTCTCAACATCGTCATCGGCCTACCGCTCAATCTGCTGCTGCCGGTTCCGGCCCATGTGGCGCATCCGGCGGCTCGCAGCACACGACAAAAGATCGGCTGGAAGCCCTATCGGGAGATGTTTCTGCTTGCGTTCGTGTTTGCGGCGGCCTGGTTCGTTACCGGCGCGATGGCGGCGCATCTACCCGAACTGCTCGAGCGCGCAGGCGCGACGCCGTTCGCGGCGATTGCGGCTGCGGCGTTGGTCGGGCCGGCGCAGGTTGCGGCGCGGCTTGTCGAGTTTCTGCTCCTGCGCCGCAGTCATCCGCTGGTCTCTGCCCGTTTCGCCGCGGCGCTGCATCCGCTGGGCGCTGCCGTGCTGATACTGGTCGGACCACCAGGGGCGACCGCGTTTGCCGTGCTTTATGGCGCCGGCAACGGCCTGTTGACGATTGCGCGCGGCACGGTGCCGCTCGCCGTATTCGGCCCGGACGGCTACGGCGAGCGCACAGGGCTCCTTGGCGCGCCGGCGCGAGCCGCACAGGCGTTCGCGCCGCTCTTGTTCGGCCTTCTGCTCGGCGCCATGGGGGTTTCGGTGGTTTATGTTTCGGCGGCGCTGTGTCTTGCGGCGCTTGCGGCGTTGCTGTGTTTGCGCGCGCGGCCGGGGCAGAACCGCGTCTGAGCGAGCAACACGTGCCGGCAAACAAAAACACCCCGGGCCGCGAAGCCCGGGGTGCGAAACGTTTTAACCTGGTCGGCGCGCTTAGCGGCGATTTCCCATGAAGCGCAGCAGGAACAGGAATAGGTTGATGAAGTCGAGATAGAGCGACAGGGCGCCCATCACCGCCTTGCGGCCGGCGACGGTGCCGTCGTCCATCGCGCTATACATCTCCTTGATCCGCTGCGTGTCCCACGCGGTCAATCCGGCGAAGATCAGCACGCCGATCGCCGAGATCGCGAAGGCCAGACCGTGGCTGCCGAGGAACACGTTGACCAACATCGCCAGGATCAAGCCGAACAGTCCCATGATCAGGAACGAGCCGATCGGCGAAAGATCGCGCTGCGTCGTGTAACCGTACAGGCTCAGCGCGCCGAACGAGGCGGCCGAGATGAAGAAAGTACGGGAAATCGACGACATCGTGTATTGCAGGAATATCGACGACAGCATCAGCCCGAGCAGGCCGGCATAGACCATGAACAGCAACAGCGCGGTGCTGGGCTGCAGCCGGTTGATGCGGAAGCTCATGAAAAACACCAGCCCGAGCGTGCCGAGCAGCAGGATGATGGCCAGCGGCCCGCTGAAGATGGCTTGGCCAAAACTGGTCAGGCCGGTGACTTGCCTGCCGGCGACTTGAATGGCGTCGCCCCCGGCCGCCTGATAGGTCAGCCACGACACGACGCCAGTGAGCGCGACGCCGCTCGCCATGTAATTGTAGACGCGGATCATGTAGGCGCGCAGACCCGCATCGATCGCGACCTGATCCGTGCCGAAGCCGGACCGGGCGGCGAGATTCCGATCGAAATCGGACATATGAATACCCCTAGGTTGGCCCGGCATGGCCGGGCTTTGGCGTCCGGCGGCTATGCGCCGTATACGCGGACTGGAATCTAGTGCGAAAGCCTCGTCTGCGCCAGATGCTTAGCCGCCGAAATTGGCAGCGTTACGAACTCTTCATGCGGCCTGGGGCCGCGCCCAGCGCCTAAAGATTCCTTAACACCTCCGCGGGCTTGCGGCCGAGCGCCGCAAAAGTGCCGGCCAGGCCGAGAACGAGTGTGACGAATAGCGCAAAGGCCGCCGCCTCGCCCGCCGGCGCCGCCACGAAGGCGAACGGAAAGTCCATCAGCCAGGTCACAATCAGGCCCGCGGCGAGCGTGCCGATGCCGACGCCGACCACGACCGCGGCGAGGCCCACGAGGCAATATTCGACCGCATAGGCCGCAAGCAGCTGCCCGCGGGTGGCGCCGAACGTTTTCAGCACGACCGCGTCGTAGATGCGCAAACGCTGGCTGGCGGCTAGCCCGCCGCCCAGCACCAGTGCTGCGGCCAACAGCGTCACCGCGCTCGCGGCCCGCAGCGCCAGGACGAGATTGCCGATCAGCGCATCGAGCGTATCGAGCGCGTCCTTGACGCCGATGGCGGTCACTGTCGGGAAGGCGCTGGCGAGCGCCTTGACCAATGCCGCCTCCTCAGCCGCGGTGCCGCCGTCCGCGAAGGTCAGCGTCGCGATGTCGGTGTGCGGCGCGCCAGCAAATGCGCCTGGCGAAAACACCAGGACGAAATTGATGCCGAGATTTTCCCAGTCGACCGTGCGCAGATTAGCGATGCGCGCCGTGATATTGCGGCCGAGCACGTTGACGGTGATCGTCTCGCCGATTTTCAGGTCGAGGTCGTGCGCCGTTTTGCTCTCCAGCGAGACCAGCGTCTCGCCAGAGTAATTCGCGCTCCACCATTGACCGGCAACCACGCGCGAACCGGCCGGAACCGCGGTCGCGTAGGTGATGCCGCGATCGCCGCGCAGCACCCAGCGTGAGCCCGCTCCCGGCTTAAGATCGTCGGCCTTGACGCCGTTCGCCGATACGATGCGGCCGCGCAGCATCGGCACGCGTTCGAGCGTGGCGTTTGGTGCGTGCGAGCGCACGAACGCGTCGAACGGCTCGGCGGCGGTTGCCGGGATGTCGAGAAAGAAGAATGACGGCGCCTTGGCAGGCAGCGCGGCGGTGAACTCGCGATGCAGATTGCCGTCGATCTCGATCACGGTGGTGAGCAGTGCGAGGCCAAGCCCGAATGAGAGCATGACGGTCGGTGTCAGCGCGCCCGGCCGGTGGATGTTGGCGATCGCGAGCCGCAACGTGGTCGAGCGCGGCCGCGGCAGGCGGCGGGCGATGGTCATCGCCAGCAGTGCGGCCGCCCGCAGCACCAGCAGAATGGCCGCCGCGGACGCCATGAAGATCGCGGCGATGCGGTGCTGTGAGGTGGTGAGGACGGCAAGTCCCGCGAAGGCGGCAATGACCGCGGCCGTAGCGATGGCGTAACGCAGACGCGGCCAGGACCGCTCGGTGGCGATCTGGTCGCGAAACAGCATCGAGACTGAAATGTCGTGGGCGCGGCCCAACGGCCACAACGCAAAGGCAAGCGCCGTTAAAAGCCCGTAGCCGAACGACAGCGCCAGCACCGCCGGATGCAGTGACGGCTCGACGGGCAGCGGGATAATCGTCTTCAGCCAGGAGGCAACACCGAATGGCAAAGCCGCGCCAACAGCCGCCCCGATAGCGGCGGCGAATGCCGCCACCAGCACGATCTCGGTGCAGTAGATTGCGAATACGTTGGCCCCGCTGGCGCCGAGCGCCTTCATCGTGCCGATGGCGTCGCGCTTGCGATTAAGATGCGCGCTGACCGCGTTAGCGACGCCGACGCCGCCGACCAGCAAGGTTGCCAGGGCGACCAGCGTGAGAAATTCGGTGACGCGCTCGACGTTGCGTTCGAGCTGCGGCGTAGCCTTGTCGCGCGTGCGGATTTCCCAACCGGCGTCGGGGAATTGGGTCTGCGCCTGTTTGTCGAGCGCCGCCACCGCGCGATCACTTGTGCTGGCCGGCAGCCGCAGCCGGTATTGCCAGCGCACCAAGCTGCCCGGCTGGACAAGCCCGCTGGCGCGCAAAGCGGCGTCACTCACCAGCACGCGCGGCCCAAAGCCGATGCCGCCCGAGAGTTTATCCGGCTCGGTGATCAGCGCGGCGCGCAGTTCGATCGTCGCACTGCCGATGGTGATGCGGTCGCCGGTTTTCAGATTGGGGCGCGCGAGCAGAGCCGGGTCGGCGGCGGCGCCGAACGCGCCGTCTTTTTCAGCAAACAGCGCCGGCAGCGCCAGATTAGGGCTGGTCACCACCGAGCCAAATAGCGGATAGGCGCCATCGACCGCCTTCAATTCCACCAGCGTCATCTGTCCATTTGCCGTGCGTGCCATGGCGCGGAGCGTGGCGGCCGCCGACACCGTGCCGTGCGTGTCGAGGAAAGCGCGCTCGGCACCGCTCGCCTGCCGCTGAATGAGCGAAAACGCGAGGTCGCCACCGAGCGTCATCTGTCCGGCATTGGCAATGCCGTCGGTGAGGTTCGCGGCGACCGAGCCGACGCCCGAGATCGCCGCAACGCCGAGCGCAATGCAGGCGACGAATACGGCAAAACCGCGCACGCCACCGCGCAAATCCCGCCACGCAAAACGCAGCGCCGTGAAGCGGCTCGGCCGTGGTGCAGGCGTTGGAGCCAGCATCAGAGGGCCTTGGGTGCAAAAACGGGCTTAGGGGCAAAACGCGCGAGCAGAAAGTGCACCGGCGCAAACGCGAGCAGCGGCAAACCCACGATCAATCCGGCGAGCCAAACATAGGCCGGTACCCACGTCTGCGCGGCGTGATCATTCGGTCCCCACACGTAGTTGATGTTGACCGGTGTGAGGCCGGGATTTGGCGTTGGCGGCGGCATAAAAAGGAAACAGATCAGCAGCAGCACCGTGGCCAGCGCGGTCCATAACCAGAAGGCGCGCCGATCGTAGCCCACTCGCCAGACCAGAAAGAGCAGCAGCAGCGGCAGCCAGCCGTGAAACAATGACAACAAGCGCAGCCACTGCGGAAACGCCGGGTCGAACATGTAGCCGGTCATGCCGATGAGGTTAAAACCCGCAAGGCGTGCCGAGAAATCCGCAAGCCACACGGCCTGCGGCACCAATATGCCGACGCAGCTCATCGAGATCAGCAGCGGGCTCTCGAGCCACACGCCAATGAACGTGAGAAAGAGCGCGACATCGCAGAAATATAAAAAATTAGTCGGCCCGTAATTGTACCAGTAGGCCGGCACATGGACCGCCATGTAGGCGGTGAAGATCACCTTGAGTGCCAGCGGAATGTGCGAGGCGGGCTGCGTCATGATCCACCGGCGGCGCCGACGCGGCTCGCGATCTGCCCCGAATGCATGTGCAGCACCCGATCGCAGCGCGCCGCGAGGTCGGTATCGTGAGTGACCAGCACGAGTGTCGTGCCGCGCTCGCGATGGCCGCGAAACAGAAGCTCGATGATTTCGCGCCCGGTCGGCTCGTCGAGGTTTCCGGTCGGCTCGTCGGCAACGACGATCGTCGGATTTGGCGCCAGCGCGCGCGCGATGGCAACGCGCTGCTGCTCGCCGCCCGATAGCTCGGCCGGATAGTGGGTGACCCGCGCGGCGAGCCCGACCGCGGCAAGCTCGCGCCCGGCCCGCGCGTGGGCGTCGCGAACCCCGGCGAGTTCAAGCGGTATGGCGACGTTCTCCAGTGCCGTCATGGTCGGGATCAGATGAAACGCCTGGAACACGATGCCGACATGGCTGCCGCGAAAGCGCGCCAAGCCGTCCTCGTCGAGCTTGCCCAGGTCCTGGCCGGCGACCATGACGGAGCCGGCATCCGGCCGCTCCAGTCCGGTCATCACCATCAGCAGCGTCGATTTGCCCGACCCGGACGGTCCAAGCAGAGCCACGGCCTCGCCGTTTGCTATATGGAGCCCAATATCGTGCAGGATATGCACGCGGGCGGCGCCGCGGCCGAGCGCAAGATTGACGCCGCGCAACGCGACTGCGTCGCCCGCAACGGAAGGCCCGGAAATGTCGTTCATCCTGCGGCGCGGTCCAAAGAATCCACGGTCAATCATCTCACCATCTAGGCGCCTCCAATCATATGGGTGGCAGGGCGTAGCCTGCCAGATCGCAATTATGGCGGGGTTGGGTGTCAGCCTCGCCATGGGCGCACGCGCGGGGGCGCGCGCGCAGCCGGCGACGACAGCAGTGTCCGTGAAGATCGTTGCGCTCGGCGATTCGCTCACGGCCGGATACGGCCTCGCCGACAAGAACGGCTTCGTGCCGCAGCTGCAGGCTGCGCTCACCGCCAAGGGCATCGCCGCCGAACTGGCCAATGCCGGCGTCTCCGGAGATACCTCATCGGATGGGCTTGCCCGGCTCGACTGGTCGGTGCCACAGGGCACCGCTGCGGTCATCGTCGAACTTGGCGCCAACGACATGTTGCGTGGCATCAAGCCGCAGATCACGCACGATGCGCTTGATGCGATTCTGAAACAGCTCAGCGCGCGTCACATCGCTGTCTTATTATGCGGGATGCGCGCGGCGCCCAATCTCGGCGCCGATTATGGCAAGGCGTTCGACGCCATTTATCCCGACCTCGCCGCAAAGTATGGCGCGCTGCTCTATCCGTTCTTTCTCGACGGTGTCGCCGGCAATCTGAAACTGACACAACCCGACGGCATGCATCCCAATCCCACCGGTGTTGGAATTATTGTCGCGCGTATTTTACCCAAAGTGGAGGAACTGGTCGCGCGCGCCCGTGCGCTTCCTCCATCGTGAGGGTTGTGTGGTGCGCGTGATGACCCCATTGTCAGTCATTGCGATTCTGGCTCGTCCAAGTTGGCGCTCATGTAGTCAATTGTCATGCCCCGCTTGTTCACTGGTCTTGAGATTCCCTCAATCGTAACCGAATCGCTGGCGATCATGCGCGGCGGCCTGCCCGGGGCGCGCTGGATTGATCCGGAAAATTATCACATCACCCTGCGCTTCATCGGCGATATCGACGATGCGCTGGCGCGCGAAATCGCTGGCCTGCTCGATCGGTTGCAGCGCGACGCCTTCGAACTTCAGGTTGACGGGCTTTTGTCGTTCGGTGGCCGCAAGCCGCGCGCGCTGGTCGCGCCCGTCAAGCCGGTGCCGCAACTGATGGAGTTGCAGGCCGAGCAGGAGCGGCTGTTGCGACGAATGGGGCTTGAGCCGGAGGGTCGCAAATACACGCCGCATGTGACGCTGGCGCGGCTGCGCGACACATCGAGCCTTCAGGTCGCCGAATATCTGGCGGCGCGCGGCCATTACCGCTCGACGTCGTTCCGCGTGTCGCGCTTCGTGCTGTTCTCCTCGCGCGCTTCGGTCGGCGGCGGTCCTTATGTGATCGAGGCCGATTATCCGTTCGAGCGCGCTGATGCGGAGATCGACGAGGAATGGGCGCACGAAGCCGAATCGGGCTGGCGCTGAGCAGCCTGGACGAGAGCGGAATGTTTCAGTTCAGCGCGGGATTCCGCTCTCGTTGTTCGATTGAATGTTGCTTGATCAAGTATCGGCGTCGCGAGACGCTGCATCAATAATCACGATCACGCTCGCAGCATCCGTGATTGCATGTCGAACATCGCCGTTGCCAGGCTGTGACCGTCGGTCACCCATTCCTGCATCAAAGACAGCGCCGTCGGCCGCGACGATTCCACTTCGCCGATAACGCTGCCGAAATCGAACGACAATTCGGCGTCGAACTTGCGTGCGAGCTGCTGCATGCGGACGTTCTCGGCGAGGCACGCCATGTGCAACAGCCGAAAGCCGCGGTTGCGCGCCGTCAACAAGGTGCGTGACAGCAGTGACGAGCCGACGCCGTGGCTCTGCCAGGGCCTTTCCACGCTTAATGCGGCTTCGGCCTGGCGCGGCGCGCGCGCGCCGAACGGCCGGAGCTCGGCGGCCGCGCGCAGCACACCGCCGATGAAACAGCCGTGCATGATGGCATCGAGCGTCAGCGACCGGTCGGCGTAATTGGCGACGTAAGTATCGGAAACCGCGCCGCCGAACCGGCTGCGCCGGCTTGGCGGATCGAGACGGAGCAGATGCTCGCGGTATTGGTCGGTTTCGCCAATCCACAATTTGCGGATCACGGCGCCTTCCGGAAGAACTTCCAGCATTCAAGGTCTCCTGACGTTGTCGTCGCGTGAGACCTCCTCGTCGCGTCCTCCCAGACGAAAGCGCCGGCAATAGCCGGCGCATCGAATCGAACTATTAATGTTGGGGTGGCGTTAAAGTATGGCAAGCTGAATTTTTAGGCGGTATACGCGCATTCCTCATCCGCATGGCTCACACACTTTGAACACGGTTCGGCAACGCAAGCTTGCACATAGACTTTGCACGTAGACTTGCACATAGGCTTGCGCATTGTGTGACAACGCCGCTATGCGTTTATCTCCTGCCATCTTTGGTCCACAACCGTTAACCGCAATAATTCTGTCAGCACATGGCGAGCTCCATCACGGCGCAATATGAGGCGGGTGTCGCCGCGCAGCTGCTTGAGCGCGATGCCGCACAACTCGACATCGTCGCTCGGCTGAAGCGCCTCGAAGCGCGTATCGTCGAGCATCGTCTGGCGCGCAAGTCCTCGTCGCTCGGTTGGCTGTTTGGAAAGAGCACAGGCACGCTGCCGCCGATCAAGGGCCTCTACATTTACGGCGCGGTCGGCCGCGGCAAGACCATGCTGATGGATTTGTTCTTTCAGGCGAGCCCGGTGGTGCGCAAGCGACGCACTCATTTTCACGAATTCATGCTCGACGTGCATGAGCGCATATACGTACTGCGTCAACAAATGAAACTCGGCGAACATGCGGGCGAGGATCCGATCCGGCTCGTGGCGATGCAGCTCATGCAGGAAGCCTGGCTGCTGTGCTTCGACGAATTTCACGTCACCGACATTGCTGACGCAATGATTCTCGGCCGCCTGTTTACGGTCATGTTCGAGCGCGGCCTGGTCGTGGTCGCCACTTCGAACGTGCCGCCGGAAGATTTGTACAAGGACGGGCTCAACCGCGCCCTGTTCGTGCCGTTCATCCGCATGCTCGAACAGCACTTGGACGTGGTGCGGCTCGATGCCCGAGTGGATTTCCGCCTGGAAAAGCTCGCCGGTATGCCGGTGTGGTACGTGCCGGCCGATGCCAAAGCCGAAGCCGCGCTCGATGGCGTGTGGCGGCGGCTGACCGGCGGACGAAACGGCGCGTCGCAAGACCTGCCGCTGAAGGGACGGTTCGTCCATGTGCCTCGTGCGGCGCGCGGCGTGGCGCGTTTTTCATTTCACGATCTGTGCGAGCAGCCGCTCGGCGCTGCCGATTATCTGCGCATCGCGCACGAGTATCACACCGTCATTCTCGACCACATTCCGGTGATGAGTTTCGATACGCGCAACGCGGCCAAGCGCTTCATCATCCTGATCGACACGCTCTACGACATGAACGTGAAGCTGATCGCCTCGGCGGCCGCCGAACCGGATGCGCTCTATTCCGCGGAGCAGGGCTTTGAGGCCCAGGAATTCAAACGCACCGCCTCCCGCCTGATTGAGATGCAGTCGCAATCCTATCTGGCGCAGCCCCATGGCGCCGCCCATTCGCTGGGGACTGGCTCGTCGGCCGGTATTGCCGAGACCTGACCGCGCGGGCCGCCTTTCGCGGCTCGCGAGCGGGGGCCACAGGTGTGCTTGAACGGCCTTGCCGAAAGGTTTAAGCACCGCCGCAGTCCTTTCCTGCTTTGTCCATCGAGGAAAATTGTCGCATGGCGCGAAACAAGATTGCACTGATCGGTGCGGGTCAGATCGGCGGGACGCTGGCGCT
>JBAQJL010000059.1:0-6924 GCA_049300295.1 Xanthobacteraceae bacterium | reverse complement strand
TGGGAATCCCCAATTCGAATTCGCAAGAAAATCGGTCCCAAAGCCCCAATTTCCGGCAAATCCTATCGCCAAAAACCGCTCGATTTCCCCCACCAATCAGCCGCTTCAGCATATTTCACGGTCGACGGATGTAGCTGTGTGAGAGAGCAGTTCCGTCACGACTGCCTTGGCCTCGGCATGTGCCAACCTCAGCCCAGGCGATTTTTTTCGGCTTTTATTACCGCGATTTAATTTGTCAGACCGGCGTTGACGGCTCAGAAACGATCAGCGATTCACTGGCAATTGTCGCCCCCGCTGGTGGTCGCCCTGAGGGGACGGGCCGCAAGGTCTGTCCCCTTTGCTTTGCAAGCCCCGCCTACGAAAACGTACTATAGTCCTATTCGCCGGCGGGGGCGCGCGGCGCAAGCTCGAAAAGGCCGCCTCAGTTTGGCGGCCTCATTGCTGCGGCCTCACTGGCTAATGCCCTGTCGCCAGAACGTACAGATAGACGATCACTGCCACGAGCCCCAATCCGAGCACGGCGAAAAAAGCCATCCGCCGCCAAGGCAGATCGGGGCCATCATCGTCTGGATCGTCTAGATCATTGGACACTGGGTTACCTTGCGTTCCTACAAGTCCGCGATTCTTCCCGGCTCCACTTTAAGGACCTAACGAAAGACCGGCTACGAGGGCCAGCTTACGCTGCCAAGCGTGTACGGGCGCCTCCCTGCGTCGGCTAGTCCGTGCGAAATTGGCGCCGGTTCCATATGAAAACGGCGAAGTTCCAGGAACGATCCAATCGAGAAAACCGGCCACGTTTGTGAGCCGGTGACCTGCACGGCTTGCGGCCGCATTCACTTGGTCAATCCCAGAACCGGCAAACTCTTGAGCGAAGAGGAGCGATAGGCCTGCCCGCCTCCCGCCTTGCCGGCACCAGGTGTTTTGCCGGTACCGGGTGTTTGCCCGACGGACCGGCCGCTTGCCCGCTGCCGCGCGATCAGCGACCTTCCCGTCATGTCACCGTCGCTTGCAATCATCGGATTTTACTTCGGCCAATGGCCGGAGTGGATCGAGTTCTTTATCGAAACGTGCAAGTGGAATCCGGACATCCACTGGTTCATTTATACCGATCGCGGTCCGCCGGAGAACCGCGCCGATAATGTCCTCATTCGCCATATCTCTTTTGCCGACTATAAGGCGCTGGCGCGACGGCGGACCGGCATCACCGCCGATCCCGACAATCCGTACAAACTGTGCGATTTGCGCCCGGCACAAGGCCACATCCACGCCGACGACATCGCCGGCTACGACTTTTTCGGGTTCGGCGATCTCGACGTCTTCTATGGCCATATCCGGGGCATTTTTACCGACGCACTGCTCGATGCGCATGATGTGCTGTCGACCCACCCGGAGATCGTGTCCGGCCATTTCGCAGTGTTGCGCAATACCGATGCGCTGCGCCGTGCGTATGAGCTGATGCCGGCATTCGATCATTGGATGCATAAGCCGGATTATTTCCGCGTCGACGATCGCGAGTTCGCGCGCCTGTTCGAGCCGGGCGGCGCGCTCGCACATCTGCGCACGCGCTTCGTCGAAGAATATTCGACGATCTTAAGTCCGCGCGGCTGGCATGACGGCACGATGACCTATCCGCTGCTCTGGTCGTGGAAAAATGGCCGGCTCACCAACACAGCCGACGGCGAGCGCGAGTTTCTCTATCTGCATGTCATGCGTTGGAAGTCGCTGCGGCATGCGGCTGCGACGCCAGCGGCAACCGAGGGCGCCTGGACCCGGCTCGACCGGATCGTGAAATTCGACTGGCGGCGCGCGGGACGCGACGGTTTCTGCATCAGCCCTGACGGCATCACCGCGGCCGCGACAGCAGGATTGCGCGATGGCGATTTTTGAAATTTGCGGGTGGTCCGCAGCGACTGCCATGCAGCGACTGGCCGTAGGGCCACTTGCCGCTCTTGCACAGGCCGCCTCAGCCTGCGGCCTGTCGCTTTTTGTGGCGCGATTGGGTCGCCGTCACTCGAGCGAACCGATCAACGGGCGCTGCCGCCGCGCCGATCCCGCAGTCAAAAAAACCGCTGGCGCAGTAATTGCCACACCGCACTGGCACCGACGAGCGCGTAAACAATGTGAACATAGGTGCCGAACATCGCCTGGGCTGGATTATAACCCCACACTGCGAGCACGCCGACATTAAGACCGGCGAGTATCAGCAAAGCCAGCGTGGGAAAATCCACAAACCACATGTCGTCCCCTAAACACCAAGTGATACTTTGGTAGTGTAGTGAGCGTCGCCATCGGGGCAAGCCGTCTTGCGCGCAACCCGACGAGACAATGAGGCGCTACGCGCGCGGTTCCACGCAGCTCAGCCGAAGCGCAACTTGCAAGCGAGCGGACTCGCATGTGAATAGAGAGAGTCGGACCATCGTGCTATCGCATGACTCGCCATGCACGATATCCTGATCCGCGGCGGCACTGTGTATGACGGCGCCGGCAATCCCGGCGTGGCGGGCGACGTTGCGATTGCGGGCGGACGGATTACGGCAATCGGCCGCGTCGATGGCGCCGCGCAATGCGTGATCGATGCGACCGGGCTCGCCGTGGCGCCGGGCTTTATCGACATCAAGACGCATTCCGATTTCACCTTGCCGATCAATCCCAAGGCCGAGAGCAAGGTGCGCCAAGGCGTCACCACCGAGATCGTCGGCCATTGCGGCTTCTCCGTCGCGCCCGCGCTACCTGGCAAGGTCGAACTGCTCAAGGACTATCTGAGCCCAAGCGCGCCGTGGCTGCCGTTTCGCGAGACGAGCTTTCCCGATTACCTCGACAGTTTTCCAGCCACCGCCGTGAATGCCGGCATGCTAGTCGGCCACAACACGCTGCGCCTGATGGTGATGGGCATGGCGGAACGCGCGCCGAGCGCGGCCGAACTCACGTCGATGATCGCGCTCGCCGAAGAGGCGCTCAACGCCGGTGCGCTCGGCCTGTCATCGGGCCTGTTCACGCCGCCCGGCTGCTACGCCGCGGCGCCGGAGATGATCGCGCTCGGCCATGTGCTCAAGCGCCACAACGCCGGATATTTCACGCATTTGCGCGATGAATCGAACAAAGTGATCGAGGCGGTCGCGGAAGCCATCGCGATCGCGGAGGACTGCGGCGTGCATGTCGAAATCGTGCATTTCAAATGTTCGGGTACCGACAATTGGGGCAACGCGGCGGTAGTGCTCGGCATGATCGAGCAGGCGAAGGCGCGCGGCCTCGATGTCGATTGCGATGCGTATCCCTATGACGCCGGCTCCAATCCGCTAAAAAATCTGTTGCCGCCGTGGGTCCAGGCCGGCGGCGTCGAAGCGATGCTGGCGCGACTTAACGAACGCGACGTGCGGGAAAAAATTCGCGTCGATATTGCGCGCGACGGGCTCAACAATTGGGGCCGCATTCCATCCTGGGATTGCGTGACCATCTCGATCTCCCCGCACCTGCCGCAGCACGCCGGCAAGACGATCGCGGCGATTGCCGCCGAGCGCGGCGCCGATCCGGTCGATACGCTTGCCGATTATCTGATCGAAGACCGCGGCACGACGCGGGTACTGGTCGCCTCGATCTCCGAAGACGACATCCGCACATTGGTCGCCTCGCCTCACGCGTTGGTCGGCTCCGACGGCAATTGCGTCGCGCCTTACGGCACCGTCGGCCAGGGACTGCCGCATCCGCGCTTCTACGGCACGTTCCCCCGCGTCCTGTCGCGTTACGTACGCGACCAGAAGGCGCTCCCGCTCGAGCTCGCTATCCATAAGATGACGGGCGCGACCGGGCGTGCCCTCAAACTCAAGGACCGGGGGCTTTTGCGCGCGGGCTTTTGCGCCGACATCGTCCTGTTCGATCCAGATGATTTCGCCGACCGCGCCACCTATGCGGAGCCGCACCAGTTCCCGAGCGGCGCGCGCACCACGGTCATGGTCAACGGTACGGTGGTCGTCGACAACGCACGCCATACCGGCGCGCTGCCCGGCAAAGTGCTGCGCCGCGATCCGGGCGGTGCGGTAGGCTGAATTCCCCGCTCATTCGCGCGAAAAGCCTGTCCTGCATTAAGCCTCGATCACGATTTTCGGCGCCAAGCGACCTGCGCCGGCGAGGCCATCGCGCACCCGCGCCGCAATGTCGCGGTAAATTTGCGCGTGTGGGCCGTCCGGACTTGTGGCGACAACCGGCAGGCCTTGGTCCGACTTTTCCCGAATTTCGATATCGAGCGGCACTTCGCCGAGAAACGGCACGCCGAGCCGCTCGGCCTCCGCCCGCGCGCCGCCATGACCGAAGATATCGGAGCGCCCACCGCAATGCGGGCAGAGGAAGTAGCTCATGTTCTCGACGATGCCGAGCACCGGCACATTGACCCTGCGGAACATGGCGATGCCCCGCCGCGCGTCGATCAGCGCCAGATCCTGCGGCGTCGAGACAATGACGGCGCCTTTGAGCGGCACCTGCTGCGCCATGGTGAGCTGGGCGTCGCCGGTGCCCGGCGGCATGTCCACCACCATCACATCGAGCACACCCCACTCGACTTCGCGCAGCATCTGCGTAAGCGCCGACATCACCATCGGCCCGCGCCAGATCATCGGCGTTTCTTCCTCGATCAGGAAGCCGATCGACATCACCGGCATGCCGTGGCGGACGATCGGTTTGAGCCGCGTGCCACCGATCGTCTCGGGGCGCTCGCGGATACCGAGGAGTTTCGGCAGCGACGGCCCGTAAATATCGGCATCGAGGATGCCGACTTTGAGCCCGAGATCGCGCAACCCAAGCGCAAGATTGACGGCCGTGGTCGATTTGCCGACGCCGCCCTTGCCGGAAGCCACCGCGATAATGGCGCCGACGCCGGGAATGCCGGCGGGAGCCTGCGGCGCACGGCCACCGGGCTGCTGCGGGCGGGCCGGTGCAGGTTGCCCTTGGGTCTGGGCTTGGGTTTGGGCTCGCGGGTGGCGCTGCGGCGTGGCGCCCCCTGCCCCGGGGCTACGCTCGCCGGTCAATGCGACCAGCGCCGAGGTCACACCCGCGATCGCGCGGACGGCTTGCTCGGCGCGCGCGCGTACCGGCTCCCATTGCGGCACCGCGGCGGCGTCGACCGTGATGGAGAAAAACACCTTGCCGTCGGTAACGACGATGTCGGACAGCGTGCCGGTTTCGGGCAACGGTTTGCCGTCGGGCCCCGAAACCTTGGCAAGCGCGGCGCGGACATCGTCCTTTGAAAGTGCCATTTTTGAAACCGCCATCGACCCTGCGTCTTCTGCGCGTCCTACATAAGCGCGTTGCGGCGACGGTCAACGTAGTGGCGCCGCAACGTTCGGCCGGGATCGAACCAATCGGGGGCGGATCTGCCGTATAGTCGGGCACCCAACCGGGATTACGACCATGTTGGCTTACATATTCTGGCACCGCCCGTTCGCGCACATCGAACGCGGACGCTACGAAGAGTCGATGCTGCGCTTCCAAGCCGCGCTGGCGCGGGAGAAGCCACCCGGATTCATTGCCGCGGTTTCGTTCCGGACCGAGGCGGTGCCATGGCTTGGCGACCAGCCGGGATATGAGGATTGGTGTGTCCTGGAAGGCTCATGGGCCATGGACCCGCTCAACGCCTTTGCGGTGGCGGGTGCGGTGCAGGCACCGCACGACCGTGTCGCCGCGCAGATGGAGCAAGGCCAGGGCGGCATCTATGCCCATGCGGGCGGCGAAATGCGGCCACCCGCGCAGTCGAGCGTTTATTGGCTGACACGCCCGCGCGGCATCGATTGGAAGACGGCGCTCGAACCGGTTCGCGCCGAGTGTCCGGCCGCGAATATCTGGCGGCGGCAGATGGTGTTGGGGCCGGCCAGCGAGTTCGGCATTTCCGTCCCCGGCGACACCGAGATCGCAGTGCCATCGGGCTGGCAAGCGCGCCGGGTGCGGCGCGAACGCCTGGCCGGATAGTTGACGCGCCGCCACCGCCCAAGTAGCCCGGGTTGAGCGTAGCGAAACCCGGGAAACATCGCACACGCCAGTGTCCCGTCCCCGGATTTCGCTTCGCTCAATCCGGGCTACGAGCCCTTAGGAGAAAACCATGGCGAAGGTGGCGTTTGTTGGCTTGGGGGTGATGGGTTACCCGATGGCGGGACATCTGAAAAACAAGGGTGGCCACGACGTCACGGTCTACAACCGCACCGGCGCCAAGGCTGAAAAATGGGTTGCCCAATACGGCGGCAAGAGCGCACCGACGCCGAAGGCCGCCGCACAGGGCCAGGACTTCGTCATGGCCTGCGTCGGCAACGACAGCGATTTACGCGAGGTGATGCTCGGCGAAAACGGAATTTTTGCTGGCGCCGGCAAAGGCTCGATCGTTGTCGATCACACTACCGCCTCGGCCGCGATTGCGCGCGAACTGCACGCGGAAGCAAAAAAGCACGGCTTCGATTTTGTCGATGCGCCGGTGTCGGGCGGCCAGTCCGGCGCCGAAAACGGCGCGCTCACCGTCATGTGCGGCGGTGACGCGGCGCCGTTCGCCAAGGCCGAGAAGGTGATCGCGGCTTACGCGCGCGCGTGCAATCTGCTCGGCAGCTCCGGCTCCGGCCAGCTCGCCAAGATGGTCAACCAGATCTGCATTGCCGGCATTGTGCAGGGCCTGGCTGAGGGTCTGCACTTTGCGCAAATGGCCGGCCTCGACGTCGAGAAGCTGATCGCCACCATTTCCAAGGGTGCGGCGCAGTCCTGGCAGATGGAGAACCGCTACAAGACCATGGTGGCGGGAAAATTCGATTTCGGCTTTGCCGTCGACTGGATGCGCAAGGACCTCAGCATTTGCCTTGATGAAGCCCGCCGCAACGGCGCGCATCTGCCGGTGTCGGCGCTGGTCGATCAGTTTTATTCGGAAGTGCAGAAGATGGGCGGCAAGCGCTGGGACAC
>JBAQJL010000058.1:0-53943 GCA_049300295.1 Xanthobacteraceae bacterium | reverse complement strand
CCGGCGTATCCACGGTGGCGAGCGGCGCCGCGACCATGAAGATGATCAGCAGCACCAGTATCACGTCGATGAACGGCGTGACGTTGATGTCGTGGACTTCGGTGAGTTCGTCCTCACCGTGATCGAGGCGAATGGCCATGGCTACGTCGCCTACCTACTCCGCGGCCTGGGCCAGCGGCAGTCTGGAGCGGTCTAGATCACGACTGACGAGCCGCATGACCTGCGCCGAGGCGTCGCCAAGCAGCGCGCGGTATTGCGCGGTCTGGCGTGCCAGCACGTTGTAGATCATCACCGCAGGAATGGCGGCGATCAATCCCATCGCGGTTGCCATCAGCGCCTGCGCGATGCCCGGCGCCACGACCGCAAGATTGGTGGTGTGCGCGTTCGAAATGCCGATGAAGCTGTTCATGATGCCCCACACCGTGCCGAACAACCCGACAAACGGCGCTGTCGAGCCGATGGTAGCCAATACACCGGTGCCGCGCGACATCCTGCGGCTGAACGCCATTTCGAGCCGCTCGAGCTGCAAGGCGATGCGCTCCTTCAGGCCGTCGCCGCGCACATTGGCCGACAGCCGGATTTCCTGCGCGGCGGACTGCATCAACTGTCCCGCCGCCGTGCCGCTCTTGCGCAGCTGCTCATGGGCGTAGGCCAGCGTTGGCGCATCGAGCAGCATTCGCACGTCGCGGCGCACTTGCAGGCGCGCTTTTGCCAATTCCCAGGTCTTGGCGAGCCATACCGTCCACGTCACGAGCGAGGCAAAGGCGAGTCCGATCATCACCGCCTTAACGACCCAGTCGGCGTCTAAAAACATGCGGGTGTAGGACAACTGCCGCGGCAACAGGTCGCCGCTGATTGACGGACCGCTGACGGGCGAAGTTGGCGCCGCGATGGGCTCGGTCACGCCCGCCGGAGCGGGCGGCGTGCTCGGCGCGGCGGCGGGTGCTGCAGGCGCGGTCGCGGGCGGCACGGAAGGGACTTGCGCCTGCGCGGGCGGCGGCGTTCCAGGTTGAGCGGTCGGAACTGCCGATTGCACGTCGGGTGCGGACCCAGCGGGCTGCGGACCAGGGGCAGCAGCGGCCGGCGCCGAAGGCTGTGACGGAACCGGCGCGGCAGGGGCCTGTGCGTTGGCTGCCTGCGCAAACGACATGGCGATGAATAGCGCGATGAACAGCGCGCCAAGCGCCGCGACGACGGGCCGATGACGACGCGAATTCACGCCGATGCTGTTGGACGTTCGCGTCTCGCGATCAGTTCGCATTTCCGAATTCCCACTAACCTTTCCGTTGCTGGTGCCCGCATCCGCCGCACTGTCACTGCGCGGCGAATGTGACCGCATAACGTGACCGTGGATTTTGCGGCCAATCCTGCTGCCACCTGACAATGATCGCAAAAAGGCGGCTTGTTTTACTTTGGAATAATGAAAAACTAACGCCTTTTCAGTATGTTGTGCCGCATCGCGGGGAATCGTCAAGTGTTTCGATCCCGCCCGCGCGCCGGCAGTCAGAGTTTGTATTTGACGTGTTTGTGACATTTCATCTTCCGTGGTGCGTAGAGCAACGACTGCTTTTGCTGGTTGCTGCTGCCGCGCATTGGTCAAATCTGTTTCGCTCACGCGACGACTGTGCGTCACGCTTTGGCCGCGCAGCTTTTCATCGATCGGCTTCATCTATGGAACGCTGTCATAGCCCAGCCTGCAATTAAGGTGAGATGATCGGGGTTCATTACGCAGTAGATAACAGCCACCACGGCCACGATGAGCAGCAATCCACGCATGAAAGGAACCTCCCTGCATATGTCCACCTTGGCTCAGATCTTTTTGCTCACGCCGACGAAGTAGCCGCGGCGCGGTCCGTATTGCGGGGCGAACACCCCGATGCCGCTGCCGTCGCGGATGAGATAGATGCTATCGAACAGATTGACGACATCGAAGCGCACGGTGAGCGGCTTACCGTCCGGCATTGCGAATTCGTGCGAGGCGCCGACGTTGAATTGGGTATAAGGCGGCACCGTGCCGATATTGGCGTCACCGTCGCGCAATCCGCTGCCGTAGATCATGTCGGCCGAGTAGCGCGTGCCATTCCACAAGTAGGACACGCCGGCCGAGCCGGTCACGATCTGGGTGTGGTCGGTGTAGATCCAGTGCGAGTCGATATATTGCAGCTCGGTCATGCCGCCGAGATCGGCGAGTGGGGTGACATTGTCGAACAGATATTCGTTCGACACCACGTCGGTCGCTTTCTCATAGCCTACGGCGAGGTTTGCGTAGGCCTGGAAATTGCCGCTGTGATATTTGCCGCTGAACTCGATGCCTTTGACCTCGCCTCTGGCATAATTGAAGGCGCTGAGCACCAGCGCCTGGCCGAAATTGCCGTTGTCGATGAGGTCGCGTGCCTGTTTGTAGTAGGTATCCACACCGAGCTCGAGAACACTGCAGTCGGGTGCGGTCAATGTAGCGCACCCGAACGGTATTTTCTGATCAACACCGGCATCGAAATAATTGGACCGTTCCGGCAGCACCGGATCGGTGCCGCCGCTCGCCGGTGCCCCGGTCGTGCTGGTGAACAATGCGATGTTGGCTGGCGCCGCCTCTACCATAACGGGCGGGGTGAAGTAGCGCGCATAGCCGGCATGGAACGTGGTGAATTCGAACGGTTTGTAGGTGAAGCTGATGCGCGGGCTGAGCTGATTGGCGTCGACGTATTGCCACATCTGGTCGAAGCGCGCGCCGTAATTGACCATAAGGTTGTTGGTGAGCTTCCACTCGTCCTGCGCATAGATGCCGGCGAGCCAGCCGGTTTTCGAGACGTCGTCGGAGATCGTCTCAGGCGCGCCGTTATCGGTGCCGTCGCAGACCATGCACGGCTCGACAAGTGACTGATTGCCGACGGCGGTCTGCTCGCCGCTGACGGTGAAACCGGTGCGCAGCGTATGGGCTGAGTTGATGATGTATGAGGCGTCGCCCTGGATGCCGTTGCTATAAGATTCCCGGGTGATGTCGGAAGCGATCCCGTTGATCAAAAGATCGCCGACCGGGTCCGGCATGAAGTGCAAGAAGTTGTAGCGAGTGAAATACGACACTTGCCCATCGAAGCCGTTAATCGATCGCTGCAGCGCCAGCACGCCGAACTGGGTGTCCTCGTATTGGTTTTCGTTGAGCGCCGCCGAGTTGAAATTGGTGATGCCGAAGGCGCTGTTGACCGGTGGATTTCCGTTCAATCCGACCGGCTGACCGGGAACGTCTGGAATCTGGAACCAGTTGGTGGCAGTTCCGGCGATCAGGCTCACACGCGTCGCCGGGTCGACGAACGCCGACATGTAGGCGAAGCCTTTGTATTGGTTCGAAAGATCGTGAATTGCATTCAGCGAGGACAGTGGATTTTCGATACCCTCAGTGGTTTGCAGGTAGCGGCCGGTAAAAAGGTACTGCACGCCCGGGAAGCAGTCGATGAAGGACGACTGCGTCGCTCTGGTCGTGATCGGTGACGTGGAGGAATCGGCTGCCGCCGGCGCGCCGGAAGGGCAGGTGCTACCGAAGGTGCCCCCATATTCAAAACTTGGTTGGATGGTCCCGCGGCTGCCGCCATAGTAGCTGATGCTGCCGGAATTGTTGAAAATGTCGTTGCGCGTGGTGATGTCGATGAGGCCGACCGTGCGCATGCCGAATTCAGCCGGCAACGCGCCGGTGATCAGCGATATGCTGCCGATCAGGCTCGGATCCAGAACACTGCCGAAGCCGGTGACGCCATCGGGGAGCATGACACCATTGATGCGGAATTGCACGTTGGCATGATCGTTGCGCACGTGCAGTAATCCGCTCGCGGCGGAATCCTGCGACACGCCCGGGGCCTGCAACAGCACCTTCTCGACCGGCGCGTTGGTGCCTTGCGGCAGCGCCTGGATGCCGTCGTGCGTAAGCGTGTCCGACGTGGTGCCGGCCGTGGTGAAAAGATCGCTGCGGGCGGTGTCGAAGGCATTATTCTTGACGGTCGCGGTGTTGACCGGCGTGGGCGTAGTTGACGGTGTGGGCCGCGCAGCGACCGCCGCCGCCGCCGGTGTGCGCCGCCGTACGACGCGCGGTTTCGGTTTGGGCTTCGCGCCGGTGACCTTAAGCTCGGGCAGCGCCACCTGCGCCCGCACCGTCCCCGCATGACCTGTCACTGCCAATAACGCGGACCCACCGAGCAGCATCGCTCGGCAGCCCCGACTTGAAAGACACGCAACACTGAACATGGTCCCACCCTCGATCTTGAACGGAATCGCCATGGCGCCGTGCAGATCGCGGCCGTGCTGTCGCGCGCGGAAGAACTTATTTGCAGGAAACCGCACGCGCTCCGGTGGCGGCCGCGCACACGAACGCTCGACAACGCCGCGGACTCAGCAACGACCGCGGAGGATCAGGCGATGGGTGGAGCGCGGGATTGGAAGGGGGCGCGCCGCGACGCGATAAAAAGCGCCGCATAGACGGCCAAGTGCTCGGCCGGCCGCGGTGTGAATGTCAGCGGCGGGATGGTCGGCGCGGCGGGAGTGAAGGAAGTGCTGAGGAAATAAATCGTCTCGCAGATCGGGCACAACGCGTCGCCGCTGTACCAGGGCTGACCCGCAGGAATCGACCTGAATGACTCCGCCGCAGGTAGATTGACCGTCTCGGCAACAGACAACGATTGGCCGACAGGTCCGTAGATGTCGTCGGGATGGATGTGCGCGAAGGACAGGTAAAATTGCAATGCCAGCGCGAACAGCGCCAATCGACCGCCGAACTTCCTGTATGCTCGAAACAAGCCCATCACGGAATCCGGAGTGTCCTAACTCTCTACAATGCGCTCGCAGACAACGGGTCGTCAAGAGTGAAGCGTTCGCGACGCTGAGTGAAAGTGCTCATTATTTCGTCACCCATTTTACCGCGTTACCGCGATCATCTGCTGTTTATTTGATCCAGATGAGACGGTCAGCGTCGCTTCACTGCGCGGAGCATTGGTGCGATGGCGCCGCTATTTCTGATGGCGTGAGGATGAGAGCGTCTCACTGGCCGAAGCGAAAGTTTGAAAATACGACGCGGATCCATTTCGGTGCTGCGCGGCTGTCGCTGGACGAGCAAAGGCGCGCGAGAAAATACGGCCTTACCGTCGCGCTGAGAGAAGGGCGCGAACACGCCAACTACAAAGCAAGCAACGAAATATTCCAGTGTTTAGAATAGGTATAAAGTAGTGTAGTCGCATACATTCGAATTGTTCTAATTCGGTTATACTGAATAGCGACTTTCAATTCTTGCGGAGCAATACTTACTGCCGTATAAGCTATTGATAGAACTGTACTTTTATATTGTTCTAAAGTGATCGGGGCGCGGCAATGCCAAGCATTAGTTTCGAAACTCGTTGCCGAAACCGTCTCGGCCGCAATATGGCGGCTACGGCGATCGCTCTCGTGCTTGGGCTATCGACCACAGCGTCGTTGCACGCTCAGCAGAATTCGCCGGGCCAGCAGAGCGCGCCGCCCGTGCCGCAGACTACCCCTCAAACCGCGCCGGCCGCGCCGCAAGCCACGCCACCCGCCGGACCGAGCACGCCATCCGCTGCGCCTGTGCCACCGACTCCCGCGCCGCGCGCCGGGACACCAATGCCCGAGATTGTCGTCTCCGCGCCGAAGCCGAAACGCGCCGTAAATACCCGCCGCCGTGCCGGCCCGCGGGCGACCGTCACGGCTGCGCAGCCTGCCGCGGGCGTAGCGGCGCAAGCTGCCGGCCCCGGCGGCAACGCCAATTCAACGGCACCGCTCGAACAGGCTCCGGCGTCTGATAAGACCGGCACCAAGCTCGCTGACCTGCCGCAAAGCGTGGTGGTCGTGCCGCGCGCCGTGGTCACCGAACAGGGCGGTACCAATCTGAATGACGCCGTCCACAATGTCAGCGGCATCAACCTTGGCGGTTCGTCGAGCTACGGCTTTTTCGATCGCTTCACCATCCGTGGTATGGACGCGCGCATCTATAGCGACCAGTTCCCCGACGGCGACCAGTTCAATGGTTTTCCGCATTCGATGAACGGCGTCCAATACATCGAAGTCTTGAAGGGGCCGGGCTCCGCCCTGTTCGGCAGCAGCACGCCGGGCGGCACCATCGATCTCATTCACTTCATGCCGTCGGCCGTGCCGGGTTACGGGATCAGCCAGCAGATCGGCTCGTTCGGCTCTTGGACGACAAGCGTCTATGCCACCGGTCCGACCAATGTTCCGGGCCTGACCTATCGGGTCGACGGCCTGTTCCAGCATTCCGACGGCTTCCGCGATCTCAAGAACGCGGACTACGAACTCCGTCCAGAGTTCAGCTGGAAGCACGACAATCACGTCACGACGGTTGCGGTCGATCTGCGTCACATCGAGCGCACGCCCGACAGCTACGGCATCCTTTATTTCAACGGCGCGAGCCTCGCGGGCACGCCGCTGACCAATGTGCCGAACAGCGCGAAATATTCGACGCCGTTCAGCGAAGGTAACCAGGATTTCGAGCGGACGACGGTGTCCGATTCCTGGTGGATCGCCGACTACCTCACCGTCAATAACCGCTTTTCGTTCATGCACCGCAACGTCGATATTATGCGCAATTCCGGCGGCGCCATTACGCTCGTCAATGGCGAATTCGCCATGACCAACCGCCAGCTCCGCGAGCAGACCGACAACGACTACGACGCCACGTACCAGTTCGAACCGGTGTGGAAATTCCGCACCGGCGGCATCGGCCATACGCTGCTGACCGGCGCGCAGATCGAATGGCAGAGCATTGACGATAACCGCGCCACCGCAGCGCTGCCGAACATCGCCAACATTTTCGCCCCGGTGATTCCGGAGACTTCAACCAGCGGCCTCGCTTTCATGCGCACCGCGGCGCTCAGCGGCATGCAGGATCAGCTGCGCGCGCTGTATCTGAGTGCCTACGCGACCGACCAGATCGACGTCACCGATCAGTGGAAGATACGTCTCGGGGCGCGCCAGGATCATTGGTATGAGCAATTGAACCCAATTGCCTTCGTTCCAGGCCGCATTGAGCCGAACGGCAGCCCGCTCGAGCCCGGCACCACCGACACCGAGATTGACACCCCGACCAGTTGGAGCGTCGGCACGCTCTACAAGATACTCCCAGGGGTGGCGCCATTTGTCGGCGCGTCGAAAAGCTACCTGACCAATTTCAATTCGGAATCGACGCAGAGCGGCGTCTTCGCGCCGGAATCGGGTCTCGAATACGAAGCCGGCGTCAAGTTCTCAACGCCGGACGGCCGCTTCGTGTTCACGCCGGCGGCGTTCGAGATTTTCCGCAATAACGTTTTCACTGAAAACACGACGACGAACACGATCGCCTTCAACGCGCAGACTTCGCGCGGCGTCGACGCCGATCTGCAAGTCACGGTCACGCCAGAATGGAAGATCCTGGCCAATGCGATTGCGCAGAAGGCTGTGTTGACGGGGGTACCGCTCACGCCCTCGCAGGTCGGCAACTGGCCGGTCGGAGTCCCGGCCTATATCTTCAATCTGTGGTCGACCTACGACTTCTCGATCGCCGGTGTACACGGTTTCCGGGCTGGCGCCGGGCTGTCCTACAATAGCAAGACTTACGCGAACACCGGCAACACGGCGTGGATTCCGGACTCGACCGTGGTCAATGCCATGTTCGGCTATTACGGCACGCACTGGGACGCGCAGGTCGGGATCAAGAACATCACCAACGTCGAGTATTTCACCATTGCGGAAAGCGCAGGCGGTTACGTTGGCGAGCCGCGCACCTATTACGCCAAGGCAAGCTGGCATTACTGAAATAAGCCGCGGTCGGCCGCCCCGGTGCGGCCGCGCTGGCAATCCGCGTTTCATCCTGTTGTATGATGCGGCTGTGCCCTGGGCGTGGCCGAGGCGAGGGGCACCTGCGGAGGGATGCCCATGGCCTTACGGGCGCGTGTTGCGGGTGGTTTTTGCACGTTCGCACTCTTGTTTGCGTTCGTCATGGCGCTGCCGGCCGCGCGTGCCGATGAGGTTGCCGATTTCTATCGCGGCAAACAGGTGGACCTCGTGGTCGGATTCGGCCCCGGCGGCGGCTATGACATCTATGCCCGGCTGCTGGCCCGTCACATCGGTAAATACATTCCTGGCAATCCGAACGTGGTGGTGCAGAACATGCCCGGCGCCGGCAGTCTGCGTGCGGCGAATTACATCTACACCGTTGCGCCGAAGGACGGATCGACCTTCGGACTGTTCGCCCGCGACATGGCGCTGGTGGCGCTTCTCGGTGGCGATCGAAATGTGCAGTTCGATCCGAAAAAATTCACTTGGCTGGGCTCGTCATCGAGCTACGCCAACGACGCGTATGTGCTGATGCTGCGCAAAGACGCGCCGGTGAAATCGATCGCCGATGCGCGCCGACCTGGCGGCCCGCCGATGGTTCTGGGCGGCACCGCCGAAGGCTCGACCAGCGACGATATCCCGGTTCTGCTGCGGGAACTGCTGGGTCTGCACATCAAGCTGATTGCCGGGTACCGCGACAGCGGCGTGTTGTTTCTCGCCATCGACCAGAACGAAGTCGAAGGCCGCACCGTCGGCCTTTCGTCGGTGCGCTCGGCGCATGCGCAATGGCTGGCGCCGAACAGTGATATGCGCGTTCTGCTGCAATTCGGGCGCGCGACCCGGTTGCCCGATTTTCCCGACGTGCCGACAGCGCGCGAACTTGCTCCCGATGCGCGCTCGCGGGCGCTGATCGCGCTTGCGGAACTGCCTTATCTGCTGTCGCGGCCATTCGCGGCGCCGCCCGGCCTGCCGATGGCGCGCGCCAAGGCGCTGGAGGCGGCCTTTCTCGCCGTGCACAAAGACCCGGCGTATCTGGCCGACGCCGCGAAGCTCAACGTCGATGTCAGCCCCGTCGGTGGCGATGCGGCGCGTGCGGCGATCGATCGTTTGGCGGCAACGCCGCCCGCATTGCGCGACGCGCTGAAGAAGCTTTTGGCAAAGAAGCAATAGCTTGAGCTAAGGTTTCTTCGTCGCGCTGTCGACAAAACCGGCGACCGCGTCGACCACACCCGGCGCCAGAGGCAGTCGTGGATTGGCATACGTTGCCCCATTCGCGCGCCGGTCATCAGACGTGACGGTTTTCAGCACATGATTCGTGTCGTCGAGCAGCACGAGCTTGGCGGCCGGCGCGGCCTGCTTGAGTCGTTCGGCATCGGCGACGCTGACCTGCATGTCGCGTTTGCCCTGTAGGATCAGCACTGGTTTGTTGACCGCGGCAATGAGTTTCGCTGGATCGTACGAGAACACGCTGATCAGAAAGCCCTGCACCTGGGGCGCGAACAGCGGCATCAGCGCGGGGTTCATGGTGCTGACGTCGACATGCTTGCCGGCTTCGAGGTTGTCGATTGCCGCCATGGCCTGATCGATGATCGGGGCGTTTGCCGGGTTGGATCGTATCTGCTCGCGCAGCACTTCGCCGAGCGGCCGTCCGGCTGCGGAGACCAGCACCAGCCCGCAAATGTCGGGAGCCTTTTGCGCGGACGCGAGGGCGACCAGTCCGCCCTCGCTGTGTCCAAGCACCCACACGCAAGGCACGCCGGTCTGTTTGCGGATCGCTGCAATCCAGGATTCGGTGTCGGTGGCGTAATCGCCGATGGTGACGGCGTTGCCGTCGGCGACCGCGGTGCGGCTGCCAAACATGCCGCGCTTGTCGATACGCACCGTACCGATGCCGCGCTGTGCAAGTCCCTCGGCCAGCAGTCGGTAGGTCGCAGCGCGCACGCCAAGCGGATTGTTGCCGTTGCGGTCCGTCGGGCCCGAGCCAGGGATGATCAGCACCATCGGGGCGCCCCCTGCGGCGGGCGCGAGCATTGTCCCTTTCAGGGGGCCGAGCGGGCCGGGCGCCTGCACAAAGGTTTGCGTCGTGGCGGAGGGCGTCGCGGCGACAGTGGCAGCAATGAGCAAGAGCGTGGCGAGCATGGGCGATCTCCTCCGGCAACGTTCCGCGCGCGGTGGCGCTGAAACGCGGCATCACAAGGTGACAGCACTACCTATTCGCTGTTATGTCGTGCCTGCTCGCGCGCGAGGTTCATTTGGAACTGCGATGCCGCGATTTTGCCAAGGGCTTTAGAAAAGTAGATTCCGCCCGCACGACAACAAGTGGAGGTCGACCCATGCATGACACCCCAGATCAGGTCCATTGGCATGAGCCGAAAGCGGGGGAGAACGCGGGCTTTGGCAAATTCAAGCGCCAGCCGTTGCCTTACGACCGATTCATGGAAGCCGAAGGCGTGCCGTGTTACCGCGGCATCGGCGTGCGCAAGGTGCAGGATTTGCCACTGGTGCCGTGGAAGCGGCTCGGCGGCCGCGGCTCGTTCATCCAGTTGTTTGGCACCGAGGGTCTATGGGGCATGTATGTTGTCGAGGTGCCCGGTGCCGGCGCGCTTAACGTCGATCGGCACCTCTATGAAAAGGTCGTGCTTGTGGTCGAAGGCCGCGGCACCACCGAAGTCTGGCAGGAGGGGCAGGACAAGCGCCACGTGTTCGAATGGCAGAAGGGCTCGCTGTTCGCCATTCCGCTCAACGCGTTGCACCGTATCATCAATGCCGGCAGCGCCCCGGCGCTGCTGTTGTGCGGCACCACGGCGCCGAATGTCATGAACGTGCTCGACAATCTCGATTTCGTATTCGACTGCCCTTACACATTCAGCGAACGCTTTTCCGGCGCCGAAGATTTCTTCAAGCCGAACGACGATGTCGAGCCTGATCCGATCCGCGGGCTTGCGATGCGGCGCACCAATCTCATCCCCGATATCGTCAATTGTGACCTGCCGCTCGATAACCGCCGCTCGCCTGGCTACCGCCGCGTCGAGCCGGCGATGGCGCGCAACCGCTTCTATCTTTGGATCGGCCAGCACGAGACCGGCCGTTATTCCAAAGCGCACAAGCACGCGTCGGCCGCGGTGCTCGTTTGCGTCAAAGGCAAAGGCTACACCTATACGTGGCCGGAAGCGCTTGGCACCACGCCATGGCAGAACGGCAAGGCCGAGTTCATCAAGCGCCAGGATTACGAGCCGGTCGGGCTCGTCTCGGCCGCGCCGATGGCCGGCGATTGGTACCATCAGCATTTCGGCATCGGCAAAGAGGGCCTGCGCATCTCCGCGTGGCACGGACCCAACAATCAGCGCGCACGCAAGCCTGGTGTGCCCGGCGAACAGCTGATGGACTACGGCGCCATCGAGCTGAGTAAGGGCGGCAGCGCCATCGGCTATCACCAGGAAGATCCGGCGATCCGCGCCGAGTTCGACGCCACACTCAAGCGCGAAGGGTTGGAGAGCCGCATGAAGCCCGAATACTACGAGCGCCCGCCGGCCGAAGGTGACGTGGTGATGGGCGACGTGATGTAGGCGTCATTCCGGCGCGCTGCGTAGCGGCGAGCCCGGAATCCATATTCACCGCCGCTCAAGTGTCCCGCTGCCTTCGACAACCTTCCTGTTTCGTGGTTATGGATTCCGGGTTCGGCCTTCGGGCCGCCCCGGAATGACGTGGAAAACAGCAAATGCCCTTTCAGGATTTCCGCCAGTTTCTCGATGTGTTGCGTCAGCACGGCGAGCTGATCGACATCAACCGCCCGGTCGCGCTCAACGACGTAGGTAAAGCGCTGAAGCAGAGCTACGCGCGCAATGGGCCGGCGATCATGTTCAACAACAACGGCACCGATCATCCGCTCGTTGCCGGTGTCTATTCGAACCGCGAAAAGGCGCTGCTCGCGTTCGAGGCGGACGAGGACACCATTCTCGACAAAGTCCTGCATGGGCTCGATCACCCGATTGCGCCCGTGACGGTAGCCAACGGTGCCGTCTGCCAAGAAGAAATCATCACCGGCGATGCCATCGACATCCGCGACTTCCCGGTGCCGCAATACAGTCCGAAGGACGGCGGGCCCTATATCACGCCCGGCATCGTGGTGTCGGAGGATCCGGAAACCGGCGTTCCCGACGTCGGCCATTACCGTTTCCTTATTCTCGGCAAGGACACGATGTCGTACTCGGCGCAGCCGTTTCACCGCTTTGGCAAGAACCTTGCCAAATGCAAAAAGCTCGGCATCGTGCCGAAGGCGGCGCTGGTGATCGGCGTCGATCCGATCATTGCTTATACCTGCCAGGTGCAGGTGCCCGATACGACCGATGACTGGGCGCTCGCCGGTGGCTTGCGCGGTGCACCGATCGAACTCGTCAAATGCAAGACCTGCGACGTGAAGGTGCCGGCGACCGCCGAAGTGGTGATCGAATTCGAGGTCGACCTCAACACCACCGTGCTTGAAGGGCCGCTCGGCGAATATACCGGCTATTACACGCGGCCATCGCAGAAGCCGGTGGCGCGCATCACCGCGATCACCCACCGTAGGAAGCCGATTTTTCAGGGCCTGCTTACCGGCAAGCCGGTGACCGAAAACCATATCCTCAAGCAGGTGCCGTTCGAGGCCTCGGTTCTGCGCATGCTGCAGCGTCAGTTCCCAACCATCAAGGCGGTGTCGGTGCGCGCCTCCGCGGGCGTATCGTTCTATGTCGTCATCGCCATGGAGCCGCGCTTTGCCGGCGAGGCGCGGCAGGTGATTCTCTCCATGATGTCGAGCAACATCCGGCCGAAATGGACAGTCATTGTCGATCCTGACATCAACGTGCATTCCTCGACCGAGGTGGAATGGGCAATGGCGTTTCGCGTCCAGCCGGCGCGTGACGTCATCACGGTCGACAATGTGCCGGCCGGCCCGTCCGATCCGTCGGTCGACCTCACCCGCGAGCGCACGATGCGCACTGCGTCCATGATCGGCATCGACGCGACACGCCCGTTCGGCGAGAAGTTTTATGACGTCGCCGATGTGCCGGGCTGGGAGGAGTACAAGGTGCCGGAACTGGATGAGTGACGGGCTTAGAGCGCTTCCCGATTACGTTGAAAATCGGGAAGCGCTTTAGCTTTATAGATTTGGTCGCATTTTCTGCGGAAAACCGGCGTCCACTTTTCCGGAAAATGCTCTACACCGGCGCCGCGTCGATCAGCACGAACGCCACCACTGCCGTCTCGTTCGTGCGGTTGCTCCAGGCGTGATTGGTGCCGCGTTGGATCAACACGTCGCCGGCTTTGAGTAGCACTTCGCCATCGTCCATCATCGCGTAGATTTCGCCGGATAAGACGATGGCGTAATCGATCGTCGCAGTCTTATGAAAACCGGCATGACGCGGATTGTTGCGATCGGTCGCTGCGGCGCGCCCGGAGCTGTCGTCGGGGAGGGCGCTTTCATGGGCGATGGCGGCAAGGCGCTCGGAGTCCGGCGGATATTCGATGACGCGCATTACCGAGCCGTGCTTCGGCGGAGCTAGCCGATGGCCGCGGGCTATCGCATCTGCGTTGCCGCTATTGTCGGCGGGCGTCGAGGCGGTCTCCCACAGTTCATGCACAATGGCGCTGCCCTTGGTGCGCTGAAACACGTGTGGGGTCGGAGCGTCAGCGATGAAGATCGATTTGCCGGCAGCGTTATGGCCTGTTACGACCCGGCGAATTTGTTTGGGCATTGTCGCTCTCTTTACCGTCCCGACCGCATCCGTGCGAGCAACTCTGCAGTCGGATACGAGTCTGCCGGCAAGCCGTATTTCATTTGCGTCTTCTTGACGGCTTGCCGGCTTTTCAGCCCCAGGAAACCGTCGATCTTGCCGACATCGTTGCCGGCGCGAGCAAGCAGCGTCTGCAATTCCTTGACCTGTTCGAACGGCAGGGCGGGAGGCGGGTTGCCGCGATGCAACGGTGGTGCGCCGGTGATGCGTGTCGCCAAATACGCGGCGGTGGTGGAATAGACCAGCGAGTTATTCCACTGCAGATAGACCTGAAAGTTCGGATAGACCAGAAATGCCGGCCCGAGACGCCCCATCGGTAGCAGCAGCGATGCCGGCAGACTGTCATCGGGCAGCGGCCGGCCGTCGGCGAGCGTGACGCCCCAGGACGCCCATTTGGATCGCGGCAATTGGATGTCGAGGTCGGCCTGGTCCCACGGCAGTTGTGCCGGTACGTGCACCTCCGTCATCCATGGCTGGCCGCGCTTCCAGCCAAGCCCGACCAGGTAGCTGGCGGTGGAGCCGAGCACGTCGGGCACGTCGTGAATGAGATCGCGCTTGCCGTGGCTGTCAAAGTCCACGGCGTATTTGTTGTATTCGGACGGCATCATCTGTGTCTGCCCGAGTTCGCCGGCCCAGGAGCCTTGCATTTCGGCGGGTGTGAGATCGCCGCGCTGGATCAGGCGCAGCGCGTCGATGAGCTGCGGGCGAAACTTGTCGGCGCGGCGGCAGTCGTAGGCGAGCGACGCAATCGAGCTTAGCGAGGGATATTTGCCTTGGTTGGCGCCGAAATCGCTTTCCAGCCCCCAGAACGAGCTAATGACCGCCGCTGGTACGCCGTATTGCTTGTCGATGCGCTCGAACACCGGCGCGTATTTTTTGATCCGCGTCTGGGCACCGCTGATGCGATAAGCGGCGGCCATGCGGCTCGAGAATTCCAGAAAAGTCTGTGTAAAGACGCGCTGGCCGTGATCGATGTTGATGATGCGCTGGTCATATTTCAGGTACGGTGCGGCCTCGGCGATGGCGTGCTGCGAAACGCCCTGCGACGCCGCTTCGTGCTCAAGCGCGGTGAGCCATGCTTCATATGAGCCTGAAGTGCGGCAAGGCACCGTCTGGGCGTGAGCGGGAACCGCGGACAGGGCTGCCAGCGCCATTGCTGTGATGGCGAAACTGTTGCGGGCGAGTATCCCTCGAATGAGCTGTAGGGCCACCGTCGATCTCCGTGAATAGTTGATCATCCGCCTGCGCGGACGAGGACAAAGGGGCGCGTCATGAGGCGGATTTCAAGTACCAGTCTAAAATTTCCTCGCCGTTCCAGAACACGACGCCTTCGTGACGGCGGGCGTAGTCGTAGATCGCTTCAAGATATTTGATGCGATGCGGCTGGCCGCTGATATAGGCGTGGATAGCGAGCGGAAAAATTTTGGCGCGCCGTTCACCCTCGGCATAGAGCCGGTCGAACTGATCGATGGCCCGCTGCAGAAGGTAATCGCTCTGGTGGTGCTGCACGATCATCATCGGGATGTCGTTGAGCTCCATTGTGTAGGGCAGCGTCACCAGCGGCCCCTTGGCGGTGCGGATCGTGGTCGGCTCGTCGTCATAGACCCAATCGCCGATATATTTGACGCCGGCTTCGGCCAGAATCTCGGGCGTCTGCAGCGTCTGCGTCAGCCCCGGACCGAGCCAGCCGACCGGGCGTTTGCCGCAAAAGCGCTCGATCACGTCGAGCGCGTGCGTGATCATTTTTTTCTGGTTCGGCTCGAGGTGAATGGGTCCTTGCTCGTAGGCATGCCCCATGAACTCCCAGCGGTCGGTGCGGGCCTGTTCGGCGACGCGCGTATAATCCTCGCAGACGCGCGCATTGATCGCGAGCGTCGGCCGAATGTTGAGGCGCTTGAACAGCTCGAAGAAGCGCCATACGCCGACCCGCATGCCGTATTCGTGCCAGCTCCAGTTGGGCACGTCGGGCAGCAGCGTCTGGCCGGTGGGCGGGGCCAGCACTTGGCGCGCCATCGGCTTGCCGATGTCCCAGACTTCGAGATTGACGATGGTCCAGAATACGAGACGCGCTCCGTCGGGCAGCTTGAGCGGCGGCCGGTCGACGATGGCTGAAAAGTCGGCCCGTTCGCGCGGCAGCATCAACTTGGCCGCAGCATTCTTGCCGATCGTGCGTTTCTTCATGCCGCCCATCCCTTCCCAAGGCGCGCGACCATACTTTGGCCACCGCGCATCGACAACTTCTATCCGGTTTCGGTCGGGTTATTCGACCCGATCACAACCCCGTTAGCCTGCCTCCAACCGCATTGCAGTCCACGGCGAATAGAGCATCTATGGAACCTAAGGGGACGAGCGAGATTACCTTCCCGGCCGTCCATATTCGCCGTTGATCGCGCACACTTACGGATTTTGCGATGCCAGCCGCCGCTTCCAAGCGTGTTCGCGTAGCCGCGTCATCCCACCAAGCTCCGTCAATGGCGGCACAAGAACAGGCGCCGAGCGACGACCCGGGCCAATATTGGCTTAACGCCTATCGCACGGTTCGCGCCGAAACCGAGCGGCGCGCAGCCTTTCTGTCAGCCGAGGACCAGGTCGTCCAATCCATGCCGGATGCCAGCCCGACCAAATGGCATCGCGCGCATGTAACGTGGTTCTTTGAGGAGTTCTTGCTGCGCAAGTATGCGCCAAACTACGAACGCTTCGACGAGCGCTTCGCCTACCTGTTCAATTCGTATTACGTCTCGGCCGGCCCGCGCTATGCGCGGCCGCAACGCGGTATGATCACGCGTCCTGACGCGGCGGAAGTGGCGGAATATCGGGAGCACGTCGATCGCGCCGTGGCCGCGTTGATCGAATCGACCAACGACTTGGCCGCCATTGCGCCTGTCATTGAAATCGGCCTGCACCACGAGCAGCAGCACCAGGAGCTTTTGCTCACCGACATCCTGCATGCGTTCTCGCTCAACACGACCCATCCGGCTTACGATCCGCATTGGCAATGGCCGGAGCGCAATACGAAAAGTGCCGCAGGCGGTGCAACGATTGCCGGCATTCATCGCATTGGCCATGACGGCGGCGGCTTCTGTTTCGACAACGAACGGCCCGCGCACCAGGTATTGCTGCAGCCCGTGAAAGTGTCGGCTGGGCTCGTCACCAACGGCGAATGGCTCGAATTCATGGCCGATGGCGGCTACACGACGCCAACTCTCTGGCTGTCGGAAGGTATCGCCACCGTGGAGACACAGGGCTGGAACGCGCCCGGCTATTGGCAGCACATCGATGGAGACTGGT
The DNA here is from genome assembly GCA_049300295.1 of Xanthobacteraceae bacterium. Classification (GTDB taxonomy): domain Bacteria; phylum Pseudomonadota; class Alphaproteobacteria; order Rhizobiales; family Xanthobacteraceae; genus BOG-931. The sequence continues at coordinate 37,063 of JBAQJL010000058.1, read as the reverse complement.
GTTCGATGACGCTCGGCGGTTTGCGCAAGGTTGAGGCGGAAAGACCGGTCTGCCATGTGAGCTACTACGAGGCCGACGCGTTTGCGCGCTGGGCCGGCAAGGATCTGCCAACGGAAGCAGAATGGGAGGTCGCGGCGCAGCAGCGTGGCGCGCTCGATGACGCCTCCGGCGTCGTCTGGCAGTGGACCCGGAGCGCCTATTCACCCTATCCCGGTTACCGTGCCGCGCCGGGCGCGCTTGGCGAATATAACGGCAAGTTCATGATCAATCAGATGGTACTGCGCGGCTCCTCACTGGCGACACCGCAGAACCATTCCCGCCACAGCTATCGCAATTTCTTCTACCCGCCGGCGCGCTGGCAGTTTACCGGCCTGCGTCTCGCCGAATACCAGAGTTAGAGTCGTTGCCATGAATGTCAGAAGCGTTTTTCGCGCATTTCACTCCACACCGGCGCGCGATGCCTTTCTCGCCGACGCGATCGCCGGTTTGACAGCCTCGCCGAAGAGCCTGTCGCCGAAATACTTTTATGATCTCGCCGGCTCGGCGCTGTTCGAGCAGATCACGCGTTTGCCGGAATATTATCCGACGCGCGCCGAGATCGGTATTCTCCAGGACAACGCGCCGGCGATTGCTTCGATGTTTCCGCCGGGTTCGGCGCTGATCGAATTCGGCAGCGGGTCGAGCCGCAAGGCGCGCATCTTGCTCAGCGCGGCGGCGACAATCGGAGCCTATGTGCCGGTCGATATTTCCGGCGATTTTCTGCAGCAGGACTTGCGGGAACTGCATCGCGACCTGCCCCATCTTCTGGTGTATCCGCTGGTCGAGGATTTCACCCAGCCGTTCCAGATTCCGGCTCGCCTCGCCGCGTTGCCCCGTGTCGGCTTCTTTCCCGGCTCGACCATCGGCAATTTCGAGCCGCAGGACGCAAAGCGCTTCCTCCGCCATATCGGCACGGTACTTGGCGTCGGTGCGCTGCTTATTGTCGGTATCGACCTGATCAAGGACGAGGCGGCCCTCAATCGCGCTTATAACGACGCCGAAGGCGTGACCGCAAAATTCAATCTCAATCTCCTGGTGCGCATGAACCGCGAGCTTAACGGCGATTTCGATCTTGCGGCGTTTGAGCACAAAGCGTTCTTTAATCGAGATCTGCATCGCATCGAGATGCATCTTGTGAGCACGCGGCGGCAGACGGTGCATATCGACGGCGCCGCCATCGACTTTGCGGCCGGCGAAACCATTCACACCGAAAGCAGCTACAAATACACGGTGGAGTCATTTCGAGCCATGGCGAGGGACAGTGGCTGGTCGCCGATCAGGGTGTTCACGGATGGTCTATTCTGTGTGCACGCCCTGCGGATGACCGATAACTCCGGACGGACAACAGCATAGCGTCTGTGCTATCTGTGCTTCGTCATTTGTGCTTTGTCGTTCGATCATGCCCATCTGCGAAGCCGATCCCTGGCGCCTGCAATATTTTGCGCACGTTAAAACTGCGGCCAATATTCCGACCGAAGACTCCGATGCCTGGCAATGGAATCCGGCTCATCGTTGGGTCTATGACAAGCTCGCGATCGCCTTGTCGCAGCGTCTTGATGCCGGCCCGCACGGCACGACGCCGCCGCATTTTCCGGTGTTTTCCAAGCCGATCGTGAACCTCAAGGGCATGGGGGTCGGCAGCCGCGTTCTGCAAACGGCCGAAGACTACGACCGGCATTACGCGCCCGGCCACTTCTGGATGACGCTGCTTGACGGCCGTCACGTTTCGACCGACGTCGCCGTGGTCGAGGGCGCGCCATGCTGGTGGCGTCACGTCACCGGAAAGCCAGCAGGCGAGGGTACGTTCGATTACTGGATTGTGCACGCCGAGCCCGATGCAGAGATCGAGCAGCGTTGCGGCGCTTGGATCGAAAACAATCTTGCCGGCTATAACGGCATGCTCAACCTTGAAACGATCGGCGGCGCGATCATCGAGGCGCACCTACGCTTCGCCGATCAATGGCCCGACCTTTATGGCCCGGGCTGGGTTGATGCCCTTGTAGGACTCTACGAGAGCCGCACATGGGATTTTTACGATGAGGACCGCAGCGAAGGCTACAGCGTGGTGCTGTTCGGGCCGCCCGGTCGCGCCTGGCAGCATCCGCCGCCGGCGCTGTTGCAAGAAATAAGGCGCATGCCGGGCGTTACCAGCGTGCAGATCACCTTCCACGAGGATCGCGCGCCGGAACGCCACGCCATGCCGCCCGGCGGTTTTCGGCTGGCCGTCGTCAATGGTTACGATCTCGACCGAACGCTCGCCGCGCGGGAGCGGCTTCGGGAATATTTCGGCGTCGCGGCGTGCTGATATCGGTTTGCGCGCGAGCGACAGCGGACGCCGGTAGAACCGCCGCCATGCGTCCGTTATAGTCCCGCATCGGGGATCGTTCATTTGATGAACGCGCGTAACGCGAACACGTGGGGCGCTTGCAGGGGCGGGTCAACCGCATACCTGTGCAAGGCGCTGTGTGCTGCTGTGGCACTCTTTGCTCTCACGGCCGCGCCGGCGTCGGCTCAGGAGCAGGTTAAAATCGGCATCGGTTATGGGCTTGCCTTCCTGCCGGACTACATCTGCCAGGATCTGAAACTGGTCGAGAAATATGCCAGGACGCTGCATCTCGACGTCAAGGCGAGCTATGAGCGTTTTCAGGGTGCGGGACCAATGCAAGATGCGCTTGCATCTGGCAGCATCGACATGGCGCCGTTTGGCGCGGCGCCGCTGCTGCTCGCGTGGGAGAAAACAAAAAATACGCCGCGGCAGATCGTTGTCGTGTCGGGAATTTCCACCTTGCCCGTGGTTTTGCTCAGCGATCGGGCAGAGGTGCACTCGATTGCCGACCTGCGCGCTGCGGATCGGATTGCCATGCCGACGCTTACCGCGCCGCAGATGTATTTTCTCGACATGCAGTCGCAAAAGACATTTGGCAAATACGATAAACTGCGGCGTCAGGTAGTCATGTTGTCGCTGGCGGATGCGGTCGCGGCGCTGCTTTCCGGCACGGGACAAGTGACAGCGGCTTTCGCGTCGCCGCCGTACACGGAAATAGCGCTGAAGGATGAAGCCATTCATCCCATTTTGCGCTCGGAGGACGTGATAGGTGGGAAGGCGTCATTTCTTCTCATGGGTGCGATGTCCGCCTATGTGACCGTGCACCCGAAAATCCCCGAGGTCATCGACAAGGCCATGGATGAGGCGGCGCGCATTATCCGCGACGATCCGCGCCGCGCGGCACAAATCTATCTGGCGCACGAGCCCTCGAAGGCGCTCGACGCCGCCGAGGTCGATGCCGTGCTCCGCGACAACAAGGACGAATTCGGCAGCGCGGTCGAGGGTATCCAGGCTTTCGCCGACTTTCTGTCGTGGCGCGGAGCACTGAAAACGCCGCCGAAGAGCTGGAAGGATATCGTTGCCCCAGCGCTGTTGAATTCTCCGAGCACGTAGTAACCACGTTGATGGTAACTCAGCCTGCGCATGGCAGGCCGGAGCCGGCATTAGCTTGACGCTCGCGCAGCCGAACGCGACAATCCGCTGCAAATCATAATCGAGCCGAAATCCGCCGGCCGTTCGTGGGAGGGTGTCCATGCCGAAGCGCCGCCAAGAGGCCGATTCTAGCCGTCGTAATTTCCTGAAGGGCGCCGGCCTCGTTGGCGCTGCCGCAGCGGTCGCGCCTCCCGTCGCCGCCGGCGCGATGCCGGCTGCGCCGTTGAGCAAAGCCAAGGCGGCGCTGCCGGGCCCGCGGCAGATCGCGGCCGAAACCATGCCGCCAGCGTCCGATCCGGTGAATCAGACGTCGAGCGGCGGCGACTATATGGTCGACGTCATCAAGACGCTCGACATCGATTACATGGCGATCAACTGCGCGTCGAGTTACCGCGGCCTGCACGAAGCGGTCGTCAACCACGGCGGCAACACCAAGCCCGAGATCATCACCTGCGTGCACGAGGACATCGCTGTCCACATTTCGCAGGGCTATGCCAAGATGGCAGGCAAGCCGATTGCCATGGCGTGCCACGGCGTGGTCGGTCTGCAGCACGCCACCATGGCGATGTACAACGCGTGGTGCGATCGCGTGCCGGTCATCGTGTTCGGCGGCAATATCATGGAAGCCGACAAGCGTGCACCGGGCGCCGAATGGCTGCATGCCGGCGTCGACATCGGTCAATTGGTACGCGAGTTCACCAAGTGGGACGACCAGCCCGCCTCGCTGCAGCATTTCGGCGAGTCCATGGTGCGCGCCTACAAGATCGCGACCACGCCGCCGATGGGGCCGGTGTTCCTCGCCCTTGACGGCGAGCTGCAAGAGAATCCGATCCGCGACCGCGGCAGCCTGCGCATCCCCAAGTATGAACCCGTGATTCCGCCAGTGGGCGATTCGGCGGCGATCGTCGAAGCCGCCAAGATGCTGGTTGCGGCCAAGAATCCGCTGATCGTCTGCGATCGCGTTGCACGCACGCCCGCTGGCATGAAAAACCTCGTCGAATTCGCCGAGGCGCTGCAATGTCCGGTGATCGACAATTACGGCCGCATGAACTTCCCGTCGCGGCATCCGCTCAATCAGAGCTTCCGCCGGGCGCTGATCGGGCAGGCCGATGTCATTCTCGCCATCGAGATGAACGATCTGTGGGGCACGCTGACGCATTTCCGCGACCGCATCGACCGGACTTCGCATCCCGCGACCAAGCCCGGCGCCAAGATCATCACGCTCGGCATGCGCGACCTCTATCTGAAATCGAACTATCAGGATTTCGGCCGCTGGCAGGATGTCGATCTCGACATCGCGGGCGATGGCGAGTCATCGCTGCCGGAACTGACCGAGGCAGTGCGGCGCCTGACCGACCCGGCGCAAAAGGCGGCGTTCGACGAGCGCGGCAAAAAACTCGCGGCTGCGCATCAGGCGATGGTCGAGCGCTCGAAAGTCGACGCGACCATCGGCTGGGACGCGAGCCCGATCACCACGGCGCGGATGTGCGCCGAAGTCTATAACCAGATCAAGGACGAGGACTGGTCGGTTGTCGGCACCGCGATCCGACTGTCGTGGATGCACCGGCTGTGGGACATCAAGAAACCGTACCAGTGGAACGGCGGGTCCGGGGGCGCCGGTGTCGGCTACAATCTGCCGGCCTCGATCGGTGCGGCGCTCGCCAACAAGAAACATGGCCGCTTTACAGTCGCCTTCGGTGGCGACGGCGATTTCATGTTCAATCCCGGTGCGCTGTGGACGGCCGCGCACCATGAGATCCCGATCCTCTACATCGTCCACAACAACCGCGCCTACCATCAGGAATACATGTACCTGACGGCCATGGCGGCGCGTCACGGCCGCGGCGTCGACCGCATGGATATCGGCACCACGCTCAAGGACCCCAACATCGACTACGCCACGGTCGCGCGCGGCATGGGCGCCCACGGCGAAGGTCCGATCACCGATCCGAACGATCTCGCGCCGGCGCTCAAGCGCGCTATCGCGGTGGTCAAGGCAGGCGGGCCAGCCGTCGTCGATGTCGTGACCGATCCGCGTTGAGGAGTAGCGTCATGCATAAACTCAATAATGTTGCCGTCGCGATGGTTGCCGCGGTCGTGCTCGGCCTTGGGGCATGCCAGTCGGTGCGAGCCCAGGACGCGCCGCAGGGCGATGCGGCCAACGGCAAGCGCATCTTTCTCAAAGAGGCTTGCTTCACCTGCCACGGCCGCGTTGGCCAGGGCGGGGCCTACAACGGCCCGGCGCCGATCCTCGCCCATACGGCGCTGCCGTTCGACGCCTTCAAAGGTCAGGTCCGCAACCCGATAAACGACATGCCGGCCTATTCGAGCGCCGTGCTGTCGGATAAGGAGATTGCCGACATCTACGTCTTCGTGCACGGGCTACCCGGCCCAAGTTCGCCGAAGAATTTTCCCATCCTGAACAATTAAGGCGATTCGATTTTCCTGAAAATCGCGAAACTCCCGCGACGACGGCGGCCCGCCGATGACCTATGCGGCGCGGTTGTGCTCACCTATCTTGAGGCCCGGTACCCGGTGCCGGGACCAACGTAATCGCGGGAGGACGATGTGACCGACGTTATCACGATTTGCGGCAGCCTGCGTAAAGGCTCGTTCAACCGCATCGTCATGAATGCGCTGCCGGGCCTCGCGCCCGAGGGCATGCAGATCAAGGAGGCGCCGCCGATCTCCGAATTTCCGCTCTACAATGCTGATATCCAGAACTCGACTGGATTTCCGGCTCCGGTGCAAACGTTGGTCGACGCGATCCGCGCCGCCGACGGGGTGATCTTCAACACGCCGGAATATAATTTCGGCATTCCGGCGCCGCTGAAGAACGCGCTCGACTGGGTGTCGCGGGTGCCTAACCAACCGTTTGTCGGCAAGCCGATCGCAATCCAATCGGCTTCGCCGGGCCCGCTCGGCGGCGCCCGTGTGCAATACGATCTGCGCAGGGCGATGGTGTTTCTCGACGGGCTCACGCTCAACAAGCCGGAAATCTTCATTGGCAATTGCGCGCAGCGTATCGACGAAAAAACCGGGAAAATTACCGACGAGCAGACCATCGGCTTCATCAAGCAGCAGCTTGCTGCGTTCGCCAAATTTATCGCCAGCTACGGCGGCAAAGGTTAATCCGAATCGGAGGGGAAAAGTCAGTGTCCGACAATCAACTCGACGTCATTGTCATCTGCGGCAGCCTGCGCAAGGCATCGTATAACGCGGCGCTGGCGCGCACGCTGCCGGCGCTGGCGCCGCCCGGCATGGCGGTCAAAGCCGCGCCCGGCTGGGACAAAATGGCCGTCTATAATCACGATCTGCACGCCGACGGAAAATTCCCAGCCGAGGTGACCGCCTGGGGAGATGCGATCCGCTCAGCCGACGGCGTGATCATCGTCTCGCCGGAATACAACTGGAGTATTCCGGGCGGGTTGAAGAACGCCATCGATTGGGTCTCCCGCTTCAAAGAGGTGCCGTTCAAAGAAAAGCCGGTGGCGCTGCAGTCGTGCGCCGGCGGGGCGCTCGGCGGCGCGCGCATGCAGTATCATCTGCGGCAAAGCCTGACGGCGATCGACGCACTCATCTTCGGCAAGCCGGAGATTTTCGTTTCATTTTCGGCGAAGAAATTCGACGAGAAGACGCTTGAACTGACCGATCAGCCGACGGTCGACATCGTCAAGCAGCAGCTTGCCAGCTTCGAAAAATTCATCCGGCGGATGAACGGGAGAAAATAGATGGCACGGCTCGACAAGCGCGTGGCGCTGCTCACCGGCGGCGCGAAGGGCATTGGCCGGCATTACGCCAAGAAGCTGGCCGCCGAGGGTGCGCGCCTGATGATCGCCGACATTGCCGATGGCCAGGATTTGGCCGGCGAGATCGCGCGTGAGCACGGCGCCAATTCGGTCGCCAGCGCCATCGCAGACGTGAGCGACGAGGGTGCGGTGAAGAAGCTCGTCGCCGACACGGTCGACCGCTTCGGCAAGATCGACATCCTGGTCAACAATGCTGCTTTGTTCGCGCCGTTGCGGGAGCAGAAAGTCCTCGATATCGACGTCGAGCTGTGGGATCGCGTCATGGCGATCAATATTCGCGGCGTGTTTCTTATGACGAAGCACGTCGCCCCGCACATGATCGCGCAGAAATACGGCAAAATCATCAATATCACCTCGGGCACCGTCGCTCGCGGCATTCCAAATTTTTCGCACTATGTGACGTCAAAGGGCGCGGTGACGGCATTCACCCGCTCGATTTCCCGCGAACTCGGCGAGCACAATATCTGCGTCAACTCGCTGGCGCCGGGCTTCACCCTCTCCGAGAGCGTGATCAGCGAGAACCCCAACCATCTCGCCCATTCACAGGCGCCGTCGCTCGTGCGCCGCGCCATCAAGCGCGACGAATATCCGGAGGACCTGTTGGGCGCGCTGGCGTTTCTCGCCTCCTCTGAGAGTGATTTCATCACTGGACAGACCATCGCGGTCGACGGCGGGGCGAATAACACCTGAGACGATTCGTTGGCGCGGTACACTCCGGCATGCGCCTAGCCCTTAAAAGGCATCCAGACACACGCTGCGACGCGGTAACTGCGATCGGCGTGGACGTGGCGCGGCGGCGGACGGGCGCGCTGGTTTTGTCCTACGAAGCGATTGGCAATATCGACGGCCTGCACTTGCCGCTGGTCACCACCCCAACGCGCACCGACGATCTGTGGCGCCACACCTGTTTCGAGGTGTTCATCCGTCCCGCGGTGGCAGCGACCTATTTCGAATTCAACTTCGCGCCATCGACCCAGTGGGCGGCCTACCGCTTCGACGATTATCGCAGCATTATGCGCACAGCCGAGATCGGCGCGCCGCGCGTCGAGATAAAATCTTCCCCTGGTTTTTTCACGCTGCGGGCCGCTCTTGAACTGGAGTCTTTCCCGCTCGACCCATGGCGGTTAGGGCTATCGGCTGTGATCGAGGAAAGCAGCGGCCGCTTGTCTTATTGGGCGCTGGCGCATCCGTCCGGCAAGCCGGATTTCCACCATGCCGATTGCTTTGCGTGCGAAATTTGACGAGCGTACGGGTCATGCAATTCGGCATCGACCGCCTCATCGCCGATCCCGCGCTGCGCGCGCCGCTCGCGGGCAAGCGCATTGCTTTGCTGGCGCATCCGGCGTCGGTCACCGCGGACCTGACGCATTCGCTCGATGCACTCGCCGCGAGCGGCGGCGTCAATGCCGCATTTGGTCCGCAGCACGGTCTGCGCGGTGACAAGCAGGACAACATGATCGAGTCGCCGGATTTTCTCGATCCGGTGCACGGCATCCCGGTGTTCAGTCTTTACGGCGAAGTGCGTCGGCCGACCGAGGCCATGCTCGATACATTCGACGTCATCCTGGTCGATCTGCAGGACTTGGGCTGCCGCATCTACACATTCATCACAACGCTCCGGTACGTCCTGGAAGCCGCCGCCCAGCGCGGCAAAGCGGTGTGGGTATTGGACCGGCCCAATCCGGTCGGCCGTCCTGCCGAGGGATTGAGACTGCGCGAGGGCTGGGAAAGCTTTGTTGGCGCCGGCCCGTTGCCGATGCGGCATGGGCTGACGCTCGGTGAATTGGGCGTCTGGTTCGTGAAAACGCGGAAGCTGGATGTGGAGTATCGCATCGTCACCATGCAGGGCTGGCAGCCTGAAGCGGCACCGGGTTTCGGCTGGCCGTTGGGCGAACGCACTTGGATCAACCCAAGCCCGAACGCGCCTAACCTTTGGATGGCGCGCGCCTACGCCGGGACTGTCATGGTTGAGGGCACGACGCTGTCGGAGGGGCGCGGCACCACCCGGCCGCTCGAATTGTTTGGTGCGCCTGATCTGCAGGCAGGCCGCATCCTGTCCGAGATGCGCCGTCTGGCGCCGCACTGGCTTGAGGGCTGCCGTCTGCGCGAATGCTGGTTTGAGCCGACCTTCCACAAACATGCCGGCGCACTGTGCAACGGCATTCAAATCCACACCGAAGGTCCCGGCTACGACCACGCCGCGTTTCGGCCCTGGCGCATCGTGGCGCTGGCGTTAAAGGCCATCCGCCGTCTTCAGCCGGGCTATCCGCTGTGGCGCGATTTTGCCTACGAGTACGAGCATGGCAAACTCGCGATCGACGTCATCAACGGCGGGCCATTGCTGCGCGAGTGGGTCGACGACCCGGCCGCAACGCCGGCTGATCTCGATGCGCTGGCGCTGCCGGACGAGGAAGCCTGGCGGAACGAGCGGCAGGACTATTTCCGCTACTGAAACGTGGCCATTTCGGCTGTGGCGGGGGCGCCGGCCGCGCGATAAGATGCCCCGCTATCGAGATAGCGGGGGGAGTGCCATGCTCAGCCGTCGCGACTTGATTGTGCTCTCTGCTGCCCAGGCCGTCGTGCCGGGTTTTGGCATCGGCGAGAGCAGGGCGGAAATTGCCTATCCAACCAAAGCGGTGCGCATCATCGTGCCGGTCGCCGCCGGCGGCCCGACCGATATCGTCGCGCGCACGCTCGGCGACAAGCTGTCGGCGATGTGGAAGCAGCAGGTGTTCATCGAGAACAAGCCGGGCGCCGGCAACAATCTCGGCTGCGAATATGTCGCGCGCTCGGATCCCGACGGCTACACCGTGCTATTCGATCCCGGCGCAATGGCGTCGAACACAAGCTTGTACGGCAAGCTTACCTACGATGCGGTGAAGGATTTCGCGCCGGTCTCTATGGTGGCGCTGGTCGATTATTTCATGTTCGTGCCGAACTCCTCGCCAGCACATTCGCTCAAGGAATTCATCGATTACGTGAAAGCCCACCCCGGCAAACTGACGATGGCGTCGCCCGGCACCGGCAGCGCGCCGTATTTGGCCGAAATGAGTTTCCTGCAGATGGCCGGCCTGAACATGACGCACGTGCCGTATCGCGGTGCGGCGCCGGCCTTCACCGATCTGATTCCGGGCCGCGTGGATTGTTATTTTGGCAGCGGCACGCTGCTGTCGTATTCGCATTCCGGTCAGGTGCGCGTCATCGCGGTGACGGGCGCGAAGCGCAATCCGGCTGCGCCTGACGTGCCCACCATTGGCGAGACCGTGCCGGGCTACGCGGTGACCGGATCGCAGGCGCTATTTGTTCCGGCGAAGACGTCGCCCGAGATCGTGCGCAAGATGAGCGCCGATACCAATACGGCGCTGGCCGATCCGGCGATCCAGAAGAAACTCGTGGACGCGGGTTACGTGGCCGGCGGCTCGACGCCCGAGGAGCTGGAGCAACGGCTCAAGGCCGATATCGCGCGCTGGAGCGTCGTCATCAAATCGCTCGGTATCAAGCTCGATTAGATCTCGGCGCGATCACACGTTCGGGGGGGGCGACTTCCGATCCGGCGAAATTGGACTCATCACGCCTACGGCAATCCCGTCGGGGTCTTCGAGGATCGCATAACGTGCGCCCCAGAATGCGTCGTGCGGTTCTTGTAAGCCGCGGTATCCGGCGCTGATCATGTCGCGGAAAACGTCATCGACGGCCGCGCGGGTGGGCACGCTAAATCCGACGACGACCCGGCCTCTCAGGTCAGTTTGGCCCTTCCAGCCGCTGTTCCAACATTGAGCGAACGCGGTGGAGTCGAGATCGAAATCGACGGCTTGATTCCCCGACCGATCGCCGGCGCTGATATGATGGGCGCCGGTAGACGTGCGCCAGATCGCGGCGTCGGGAATCTCGACGCCAAGCCTGCGGTAGAACGCAATCGACGCGTCCGGATCGCCGCAGACAAGATTGATCTGGTCGAGGGTTGGCTTGGTCATCAGCGATTAGTTTCGGTTCGGCTTGCCGATGAAGCCGCTGCCATGGCCGGCCTCGTGGGCAGCCCAGCCGCCGGCGACGCGGCCGCTGAACACTGACGGACCCAGCATGGTGCCTTCCAAGCCGGCGCGGCCGTTGATGTGGCCCCCGGCCATGCCGCAAAGCTCGCCCGCCGCATAAAGACCTGCGATAGGCTCGAAATGCTTGTCGAGCACGCGGCATTGCAGGTCGGTCTTCACGCCGCCGAAATTCTTGCGCGCCAGCGGGAATATCTGCACGGCGTAGTAGGGCGGGGTGTCGAACGCCTTGGACGATTGCAGCGGCTTGCCGAACTCGGGTTCGGTTTCGAGTTTCTGTGCACAGGCCTTGTTGTAGCAATCGACGGTGCTCAGAAACGCCGCTTGATCGACGCGCATCTTGTTGGCGAGATCGGCGAGCGTGTCGGCTTTACGAATGAAGGGCGAGGAGTTGAGCAGCTCAAGGACTTTGTTTCGCGCGACCTTATCGCCGTCACGGTAGTACGGATCGGCGATCTCCATGGTGGTGGTCATCGGCGTATCCATGATCGCCCAGGCGTGCCGCGGGCTTTGCGCCATTAGCGCCGGCGAGGCCGAGTTGCCGCCGGAGCGTGCCTCGTTGTGGAAGCGGCGGCCCTGCTGGTTGACCCAGATGTTTCCGGGCACGAGGCGGAAGGGCAAGCCCCGCCGCTGCGCGGGATCGCGGTAGTCGGGGGTGGCGTACACGTAGAACCAGATATGGTCCATGTGGGTGAGATAGCCGCCGGCCTTCTGCACCATCTTATGGCCGGTGCCGGTGGAATTACGCCCCGAACCTTCCAGGACCATGTCGTTCCCCAGCGCTGGATTGAATTCCATCACCATGTCGCGGTTAGAGTTGAAGCCGCCGGTCGTCATCACGACCGTCTTGCTTTTCACCGACACCGGCTCGCCAGTCTTGGTATTGCGCCCTTCAAAGCCAGTGACGCTGCCGTTTGCGCGCGTGAGCGCCGTGACCTCGGTGTCGGCGACGACCTCGCCGCCTTTTTGGCGGAACCCATCGATCAAGTGCGTCATCAGGCCAAGGCCGTTGCGGTCGCTTCGCGTCCAGCGCACCACCGAGTTGCCTTCCTGCTCCTTCAGGTCGGACCATTGGGCACCGAGGCTCTCGGCCCAGTGATAGAGATCGTGCAGACTGTGCTCGATGTAATAGCGCGCCCACACTTCGTCGGCCGACGGACCGCCCCAACTCATCCAATCGTTGAACGCCAGGTCCGGCGTGTCTTCGATGCCGTGCTGTTTCTGCAACGGCGAGCCGACGATCAGGCAGCCGCCGCCCGAGATGATGGCGGCGCCGCCCGGCTCGCTGTCTTTTTCAAACGCGATCGCACGCGCCCCCGCGTCGCGCGCTTCAATACCGGCTGCGATACCGGCGCCCCCGCCACCAACGATAGCAACATCAGTTTCGTAGTGTTTGACGCCTGACATTTACGATGCCTGTTATTTGCGATCAGCTCCGCTTATTCCCGCAAAAGCCGGAATCCAAATTGGGTCCCGGTTTGCGCGGGAACGAGCGGTATGTGAACGATGGGTTTGACCGTACGAAGCTGCTACTCCGCCGCCACCGCCACGTCGGCGATGAATTGGGAAACCCACGCGTTGCGGCGCTTCACGTTGGCCCGATACATGGCCTCGAATTCGCCTTCGGGGAACGAGTGCGTCGATGGCCGCTTCATGAGCGCGTCCGCCCACGCTTTCACCCGCGGATATTTTTCGATCACGCCGAGCGGCTTGATGCGGTCGAGGAAGAAATAGCGCTGCAGGAACGGCGCGTAGCCGGCGTCGACCAGCGAATATTTGGCACCGTTGAAAAATGGGCCCGCCGGGCTTTGCTTTTCCAGTGCGCGCTCGAGTTGTGCGAATGCCGGCCCGATCTTGTCCGCCGCCGTCTTGTAAGCCGCTTCGTCGGCCGCATAGGCAATGCCGGTTACGGAGCTTGAGAACGTGGGCACATAGTCGGTCCAGGCGCGGTTGATGGCGCGCTGAATGGGGTCCTCGGGATGCAGGCGCGGTGCGATCGTCTCGTCGAGATATTCGGCGATGGCGCCGGATTCGAAAAGCGACACGTTATCGTCGATGCGCAGCACCGGCACCTTCTTGTGCGGCGAAATGGCGAGAAACCAGTCGGGCCGGTTGTCAGGCTCGATGTGGCGGAAATCGAACGCCGCGTTTTTCTCGCGCAGCGCGATCGCCGCGCGCTGCACCCACGGGCAGGTCTTGAAGCTCACGAGAAGATATTTTGCCATTGCATCGTCCTTCTTTGCGATGGTTGCTACTTTGCGGCGGCCGGAAATGCCGGCAGTTTGCCAATGTCGCGTGCATCGTGCTGGATGATCAGCGTCGCTTTGAAAGTCGCCACGATCCCTTTGAGGCGGGCGATCGACGCCAGCGTCTCGGCACGATCATAGTTGAACCACGGAACCCCGTTATTGTCCCAATTTTCCCGGAAATGCACGGCGTCGCCGCTGATCACGAAGTTGCCTGACGCTAGCTTGACCAGCAGACTGTGATGCCCGGGCGTGTGTCCGGGCGTGTAGAGCATGATCACGCTGCCGTCGCCGAATACGTCCTTGTCGTTCGGCTGCGGCTCGACCTTGGCGCCGCCCTTGGTCCAGGGCGCAAACGGCGCGAAGTTCACGCCTGGGCCTGGCTTGGGGCTCGAGATCGCGTCCCAGTCGCCCTTGCCGATCAAGAGCGTTGACTTGGCGAAAGAGCCGACCTGGCCGGTGTGATCGGCATGGTAGTGGCTGATGCCCACGTACGTGATTTGCTCGGGCTTGACGTTAATCTTGGCCAGCAGATCGACCAAACTCACCTTGGGCGCCACTTTCGGCATGGTCATGGCGTGCCCGGTGTCCCAGAGCAAATACTGGTCGCCGTGCTTGATCAGGTAGCAGCTGAATACGAATTGGATTTTCAGATCGCCGTAGGAGAATGTGTCGGAGAAACGCTCATTGACGGCGGTCGGCGGCGGCGGCGTGCCGCAATCCAGACGCGTCAGCGACATGTCAGGCGCCGCCTGCGCCGCGCTGTTCAGTCCGGTAAGCGCAGCAGCGCAGGCGCCGGCTGCAAGCAATGTCAAAATCCGCTTCATGGTGTCGTCTCCCCGCTTTGAAAATATGCACGTTGTTGAGCTTAAGGCCGACGATGTTGCCGGTTGCAGCGGGCGCGGTCAATGCGGGTTCAAGGCCGTTTGCAACGGCGCGCGGTCAATACTTCGCGTGCCCCGGCGTGCGTGGAAACGGGATGGCGTCGCGCACGTTTGATAGGCCGGTGACATAGGCGAGGGTGCGTTCGAAGCCGAGACCGAAGCCGGCGTGAGGCACGGTGCCGTAGCGGCGCAGATCGCGATACCAGCCGTAATGCTCCTTATCGATGCCGCGCTCGGTCATACGCGAGTCGAGGACGTCGAGCCGCTCCTCGCGCTGGCTGCCGCCGATGATCTCGCCGATGCCGGGCGCAAGTACGTCCATGGCGGCGACGGTTTTGCCGTCATCGTTGCATCGCATGTAGAACGCCTTGATGTCCTTCGGGTAGTTCACGACGATTACGGGCTTTTTGGCGTGTTTTTCCGTCAAATAGCGTTCGTGCTCGGATTGCAGGTCGATGCCCCAGCGCACCGGGAATTCGAATTTCTCCTTTTTCTCCTGTGCCCGTTCCAGCACCGCGACGGCCTCACCGTAATCCATCCGGACAAACTCGGATGTAACGATGTTTTGTAGTTTCGCGACGAGGCCCTTCTCGATGCGCTCATCGAAAAACGCGAGGTCTTCAGCGCGCTCTTTCAGCAACGCTTCGAAGATGAACTTGAGCAGACGTTCCGCCAGCGTCGCGTCATCGGACAGATCGGCGAATGCGATCTCCGGCTCGATCATCCAGAATTCGGCAAGATGGCGGCTGGTGTTGGAGTTCTCGGCACGGAACGTCGGACCGAACGTGTAGACCTTGGTGAGCGCGAGGCAGTAGGCCTCGACGTTGAGCTGCCCCGATACGGTAAGGAATGCCTCGCGGGCGAAGAAATCCTTGCCGAAATCGATCTTGCCGGCGGGGGTGCGCGGCAGATTGGCGAGATCGAGTGTCGAGACGCGGAACAGCGCGCCTGCGCCTTCGGCATCGGATGAGGTGATGATCGGCGTATTGACCCAGAAGAAACCGTTGCTGTCGAAATAGCGATGGATTGCCTGCGCCAGCGTATGCCGCACCCGCGTCGCCGCGCCGATCACATTGGTGCGCGGCCGCAGATGCGCGACCTCGCGCAGATACTCCATGGTGTGCGGCTTGGGCTGGATCGGATAGGTATCCGGGTCGTCGACCCAGCCGATCACCTTGATGGCGCTCGCTTGCATTTCGAACGGCTGGCCCTTGGCAGGCGAGGGTACGATCGTGCCGGTGGCCTCGACCGCGCAGCCGGAGGTGATTTTCAAGACTTCGTCGGTGTAATTGGGCAGCGTGTTGGGCGCGACTACCTGCAGCGGATGAAACGCTGAGCCGTCGGAGAGGTGCACGAACGAAATGCCGGCCTTGGAGTCGCGCCGGGTGCGCACCCAGCCTTTGACAGTGACAAGCGTATCCGCCGGCGCCTGTCCGGCCAGAACGGCGCGCACGTCGTAAGCCGTGTTTTCCATTGTGCGAGAGCTATCATAGTCGCCGATTGCGCCGCAAATTACCTCGAAATCTCGACTTTTGCGGCCGAGCAGGTGCCGCATGGCAGCCGGTCATTGGTTGCAAAATGGACTATTTCGGCCGGGCGATGCTTTGACTATATTGAATGAAAGCAACCGGATTCCGCGCTTTTATGGAGGATGCCATGGCGGTCGCCACCGCAAAGCAAGCAAGTAACGGCAAACCAGGCCCGAAGCACAACGTCGAGGCGGTGCGGCAGGCCTTCTACGATCGGATCGCCAAGAAGGACTTGGCGCCGCTGTGGAAGGTGATGAAGTCGGTGGTGACCAAGGAACCGGTGACCCGTGTCGCACCGCACGTCTGGCATTTCGACGACGTGAAGACGCTGGTCATGGAATCCGGCGGCCTGATCACGGCGGAAGAAGCCGAGCGGCGCGTGCTGATCCTCGAAAATCCGGCGATGCACGGCGAATCGAAGGCCACGAACACGCTGTTTGCCGGTGTGCAGATGATCATGCCTGGCGAAGTCGCGCCGGCGCATCGCCACGCGTCTTCGGCAATCCGCTTCGTGCTTGACGGCAAGGGCGCCTACACCTCCGTTGATGGCGAGAAGTCGCACATGTCGCCGGGCGATTTCGTCATCACCGCCAATTGGGCGCCGCACGATCACGGCAATACCTCCGATGTACCGATGCTGTGGCTCGACGTGCTCGATTTCCCTGCGGTTAATTTCTACGAGGCGTCGTTCGCGGAGCATTTCGACGCGCCGACCCAGTCGACGACGCGCGAGGACGGCGACTCGCTGAGCTTTTATGCCTCGGGCGTCCTGCCCGATGGCAGCTGGACCAAGAACTATACGCCGGTCATCAATTACACCTACGCGCGCACCCGGCCGATCGTCGAGCGCATGCTGGCGTCGGGCGATGTCGACAAGCGTCACGGCGCACGCGTGCACTACGCGAACCCGGTCACCGGCGGCCCGGTTCTGCCAACGATGGGCGCTTGGCTCGCGATGTTCCCAAAAGGGTTTAAGGGAGAGCCGTACCGCGCTACCGACGGCACAATTTTCGTTTGCGTCGAGGGACAGGGCTCGACCAACGTTGACGGCTCGGTGCTGGAGTGGGGCCCCAACGACGTGTTCGTTGTGCCGCCATGGAAGCGTTATTCGCATAACGTCGCCAAAGAGACCGTGTTGTTCTCGATCTCCGACCGCCCAGCGCAGAAGGCGCTCGGGATCTGGCGGGAAGGGAACTGAGAGCAGCCACATAGCCTTCGTTTCCCGGGCGCGGCGCAGCACGAAGTGATGCGCTGCAGACCCGGGATCGTTTCAAACTCGGTGTTCGCGACGGTCCCGGATGCGGTGCACCGCTAAGCGCTGCACCGCATCTGGGAAACGTTTTTTTGACCGTCTCCTTCACGCACGACGTTCCGCCGCAACGCGTGGTGTTTGCCGTCGGCGCGCTGGCGCGGGTCGGCGAGGAGGCGGAACGCCTCGGCTTGTCGCGGGCGCTGGTGGTGGCGACGCCGGGCAGCGGCGCCCGGCTTGGGCAGAAAGTCGTTGAAATTCTCGGCGCACGGGCCGCCGGGCTTCATGCCCAAGCCGTGATTCACGTCCCGAAAGCGGTCGCGGAGGCCGGTCTCGCCGCGGCACGGGCGGCGAAGGCTGACGGCTTGGTCGTCGCCGGTGGTGGTTCGGCGATCGGGCTTGCCAAGGCGATCGCGCGAGAGACGGGCCTGCCGATTGTCGCCATCCCGACAACCTATTCGGGCTCGGAGGCGACCTCGATCTTCGGCATCACCGACGGTGCGCGCAAGGTCACCGGTCGCGACGTAAAGGTTATGCCGCGCACGATCATCTACGATCCCGCGTTGACGCTTGGCCTGCCCGCAGCAGTGAGTGCGGCAAGCGGCATGAATGCCATCGCCCATTGCGTCGAAAGCTTTTGGGCCGACGGCCGCACGCCGGTGACGCTGGCGCTGGCGAGCGAGGCGATGCGGCGGTTCAGCAAGAATCTGCCCGCGGTCGTCATCGATGGCGCTGATCGAGACGCCAGCGCGGAATGTCTCGTAGCCGGGTGGCTATCCGGCACGGTGCTCAGCGTCAGCAACGGGCTGCAGCATAAGCTTGCGCACGTGCTCGGCGGCCTCGGGCTGCCGCACGCCGAGGCGCACGCGATCATCCTGCCGCACGTCGCGCGCTTTAATCTTGCGGCTGCGCCGGAGGCGAAGGCGCGGCTGGAAGAAGCGCTCGGCAGCGGCGATCCGGCGGCCGGGCTGGCGGACATGCTGAAGCGATTTTCTATTCCGCAGCGGTTGCGCGACATCGGCTTCGAGGCCGGCAAAATTGACTTTGCCGCCAGCGAAATTGCCGCACAGGCGATCATATCGCCGCGGCCGGTGTCGGCCGGCGATGTGCGCGAGCTTCTTCAGGCGGCGTTTTGATTTAATCAGCCAGTTCTTGTTGACTGAAAGAAGTTCTTGTCGATTAAAAGGAACGCAGACAACCCGGGGGCAAACCGTGGCTATTCCCGACGTCAAAACAAATTCAAAGAAACGGCGTGCGTCCGGTGACGCTTTTCTGATTGCGCTCCTTGTTGCGGGGGGAGCCATTATTGTCTGCCTGAGGCTGTTTGTATTCCAGCCATTTAGCATTCCATCCGGGTCGATGGTGCCGACGCTTATTCCCGGCGACTACGTTTTGGTTTCCAAAATCTCCTACGGCTATGGTCCTTACTCGCTGCCGCTCGCGACGGCCGGCCTGTCGCATCGAATTCCAACCAGCTGGTTGCCGCAACGCGGCGATGTTGTGGTGTTTCGCGCGCCGGGCAAAAACCCGGTCGATTTCATCAAACGCGTGGTGGGGCGTCCCGGCGACCGCGTGCAGATGACGAAAGGCGTGCTCAGCATCAACGGCGTTGCCGTTCCGCGCCAGCGCATCGGCGACACCACGGTTGACGGGAGCAATCAGCACGGGACGCGCTATCGAGAAACGCTGCCCAGCGGCGTGAGCTACATAACGCTCTCACTCAACAACAACGGCACTTACGCCACCACGCCCGAATACACTGTGCCGCCCGGCCATTATTTCGTGCTCGGCGACAACCGCGACAATTCGGTCGACAGCCGTATGCTCGATCAGGTCGGTTACGTTCCGGTCGAGAACATGATCGGCCGCGCCGAGCTTATCGTGTTTTCGAGCCAGAGCGGCGTGCGCTGGGACCGGGTCTTTCAGGTCGTTCGCTAGTCGCCGCTAAAACCGCGCGCGGTATTCGGCCGGCGTCGTGCCAACCTGCCGGGCGAAGGCGCGGCGCAGCCGTTCCTCCTGGTGGAACCCGCATTCCGCCGCGATCCTTTTGATCGGCATGTCGGTCTCTTCGAGGATGCGGCGGACTGCCTCAACACGGATTTTCTCAACCATGCGTGCCGGTGTGACGCCCATCGTGCTAGCATAAATCCGTGCGAAGGTGCGCGCGCTCATGCCGGCCTCCTCGGCGAGCCGTTCGACGCGCAGGTCGCCGGTGAGATGCCCGGCGATCCAGCCGTGAAGTGGGGCAAAATGATTGGGGGCATTGCCGTCGGCGGCTGCGGCCTGCGCCTCAAGCGGTGCGGAAAACTGCGACTGGCCGCCGGGCCGATTGAGGAACACAACGAGCTGGCGGGCCACCCGCATGGCGATGCTGCGCCCGAGGTCGGCTTCGACCAGCGCCAACGCAAGGTCGATGCCCGCGGTGACACCTGCGGAACTCCAAATTTTCCCGTCGTTTACGTAGATTGGATCGTGTTCGACGCGAACGTCTGGATAGCGCTCCTGTAGCCGTCCGCACAATTTCCAGTGCGTCGTGGCCCGGCGTCCGTCCAGCAGGCCGGTTTCCGCCAACAGAAACGCGCCAGTGCAGACCGATGCGACGCGGCGCGCGTTTGCGGACTGATGCTGCACCCAGGCGATGTTACGCTTGTCCTTGAGCGTCTCGTGCACGCCAGGCCCTCCTGGAATGATCAGCGTGTCTATCCGTGCCGCGCCAATGGTTCGACCGGCAGGTTGCGTCATAAGCGGCAGCCCCGACGAAGTGCAAACCGGGCCGCCGCGCCGGGACACGACAGCGATGCGGTAGGGCGGCTCGCCGCCAGACTCCGTGACGATCTCATTGGCGCTGGCGAAAGTCTGCACCGGTCCGGACAGGTCGAGGAGCTGGGCGCGTTCGAACGCCAGCACGACGATCAGTCGCTGCCTTGGCTCCGCGGTGCGCATCAATCGAGCCTCCGCCATTTGGCAGTAAATAGCAGGCATATTGACATTGCTGCCACAACCGCCGTGAGGTGACAAGGGCTGCATCCAGACCCGATCCAGGTGGCGCAATGCCAATGCCCAATCGCGACATTCTCGTGCTGGCTGCCGGCCAGGCGCTGACCAGCACGGTGGTGTCGCTCCTCACCTCGGTCTCGAGCCTGTCCGGCGCTTATCTGGCGCCGTCGCCGGCGCTCAGCACGGTGCCGGTGACCGCCTCGGTGCTCGGCACGGTGCTGATGATCTATCCGGCGTCGACGCTGATGGGGCGGCTGGGCCGGCGCGGCGGCTTCATGTTCAAGGCCGGCATCGGCATCCTGGGTGGTGCGGTGTGTGCGCTGGCGCTCATCGCGGCGAGTTTTTTGCTGCTCATTGCCGGCACGTTCCTGCTCGGTCTGTTCAGCGCGTTCGGCCAGTACTACCGCTTTGCCGCGATCGATGCGTCGCGCAGCCCGGAGGAACGAACATCGGCGGTCGCTATCGTGACCGGGGGAGGGGTGGTCGGCGGTGTGGCCGGACCGTTTCTCGGTGGTCATTTCGCCGGCGTTACCGCGGTGCCTTACGTCGGAGCGTTCGTGGCGCTCAGCTTGGTGTGCGCCGGCCTGGCGGCGTCTCAGGCTCTGCTCTCCGCCGATCTCGGCCGCGATACCGGCGGCGATGCCGCGCGTCCGGCTGACGCGAGCTTCGCGCTCAATGCTGGTTTCCTGAAGGCCAGCGCCATCTGCGCCATCGGCTTCGCCGTGATGACGCTGACCATGAATGCCGCGCCGCTGTCGCTGCAGATGTGCGGCTATTCCCTGCCGGTCTCCTCGACCGTTCTGCAAGTCCATTTTGCACTGATGTATCTGCCGTCGCTGTTCAATCCAGCGCTCGTGTCGAGGATCGGTCTGCGTGGATTGGTGGCGCTCGGCGCGGTGGCGAGCGGCTTTGGCTGCGTGCTCACGGTGCTGACCGAACAGACGCTGCCGCTCTACATCGTCGAACTCGGACTCTCGGGTATCGGCTGGAATTTCTTGTTCAACGGCGGCACGCTGCTGCTCGCCAGCACTTATCCGGTGGGGCGTAAAACGAGGGCGCAGGGCTTGAACTCGCTGTTCGTCTACAGCGCCAATCTTTTAGCGTCGTTTTCGGCCGGCGCGCTGATGGCGTCCTACGGCTGGCCGGTCGTGAACGTCGCGTGCCTGCCGCTACTCGCATTCGCTTTGCTGGCGCTGTGGCCCCGTCAAACACCACGATTGGCGCGCTCATCGGGCGCGGTGGAGAGGAGATAGCGATGCTGGAACTTCGTCCCAATTGCGAGTGCTGCGGCAAGGATCTGCCGCCTGCCGCGCCCGAGGCGATGATCTGCACGTTCGAATGCACGTTCTGCCGCGATTGTGTTGACGCCAGGCTCAAGGGCGTCTGCCCAAACTGCGGCGGGAATTTCGCGCCGCGGCCGGTCCGGTCTGCAGCGAAACTCGCCGCCAATCCGCCCTCTACGCTGCGAGTCTTTAATCCGGCGGCCTGCGGTGGTGCAGCGCGAGCTTAACCCTCGAGGTCGTTCATCAGGCGGCCAAGATCGTTTGGCGGCGTAAAGGGTTCGCCCAGGCGGCTCTTGAGACGCTTGAGGCAGCCCCAGAGCACGGCTTGATTGCTGTTGACCACCGGCTTGCCGAGTTCGCGCTCGATTGCCTCGACCGCCTCGATCTGCGTCGTGTTCGTGCAACTCAAGAAGGTGCCGTCGGCCTCCGGCGTGTCGTTTTCGCGGGCGAGCTCCAGCCAGCGCTGCGGCGTGATCGCTTCGAAATCGGCGGCGGTCTTGCACTTGAGAGCGACGTCTTTGACGACGGTGAAGCCGGCCGCGCCCAAATAGGCGATGATGTCGGCATTCGACTGATAGGGACTGAGAACGACGAGCTTTTTGAGCCCGAGCGCACCCAAGGCGTCTTTCACGAGGCTCGACGTCGACAGCGCCTCAATACCGGTGGTCTTGCGAATGAGATTGATGATGCGCGCCTCGCCGTCGGCGCCTTCCTTCATCGACGTGTGGGTGCAGTGAAACACGATGAGGTCGGGACTGGCGTCGGCGAGCGTTCCTGCTGCATGCGCGATCTCGTCGGTCAATTCCGCAACTGTGCGATTGGGCTGGCCAGCGACCCGGCCGCGCGCCACATGGATGCCGAGGCTGTCCGGGGCGTAGTGGTTGAACTGTGGCTCGGTCATTCGGTTGACCGAGGGAATGATCAGACCGATGCGCGCACGCGGCTCCGCGAGCTGACCCTGCACATCGTTTTTCTCTGCTACGGCATCCATGGTTTGGACTCCCTGATCGTTCCAGTTCAGCGCGCATTCGACCTCGCCGACAAGCTTAGCGTAGGTCGATCCGATTGTCCTGCAGGAAGGCGGTCCAGCGCGCGGCTTCCGCATGCCGCGTATAGCCGTCGGGCGGCTTATTGCGCCGTCATGCCGATGCGTTTGGCAAGCGCGCTCCAGTGCGCCAGTTCATTGCTGACGAATTTGGTTGTGCCGGCAAGGTCCAAGTTCTCAGACAATAGCGCCTGTTGCGCAAAATAGGCGCGGGATTTTGGCAGCTGCAAGCTGCTGCGGACTTCGCGATTGAGCTTATCGGCAATCGCAGGCGGCAGGTTTTTCGGTGCGGTAAGCCAGAACCACGTGGCGCCGGTGATTTCCGGAAAGCCCTGCTCGGTAAATGTCGCAATCGCAGGATAGGCCGGATTACGCATGCGCGACGACATGGCGAGGCCGACGACCTTGCCGCCCTTGATCTGCTCGCCCGCGGTAAGCGGCACGGTGAGCGTCATGTTGATGTGGTTGCCAAGCACCTCCATGAGCCCGGAATCCGGCGCTGGAACATGCGTGATGTCGATGCCGGCTTTGCGCTTGAATTCTTCCAGCAGCATCTGGCCGAGCGATCCGGGTCCGGGGGACGAGGAGGTCAGCGGCGCGCTGCGCGCCTTGGCGAGCTTGATCAGGCCGGCAATGTCATGGACGCCAAGCGTTGGATTGGCGGCGAGCACGTAGCTGTCGCCCGCAATCATAGCGATGTGCGTAAAATCCTTCATTGGGTCGTAGCCGATATCCGGATGCAGCGTCGGGATGGTGATATGCGGGCCAGAGCCGGCGAGCATCAGGGTGTAGCCGTCGGGCGCGGCGCGCGACGTGAAGTTCGCTGCGATGCTACCGCTGTTGCCCTGACGATATTCGACGACGAAACTCTGCTTGAGCGATGCAGTCAAACCCTCCGCAACAAGGCGCGCGAGTTGATCGGCGCTGCTGCCAGGCGCGAACCCGACGATGATTTTCACTGGATGGGACGGCCAGTCTTGTGCCGCGGCGGACGTGAGCGGGGCGATTGCCAGAAGCGTGGCGCCGGCCAGAACGGCCACGAATGTTTGGCGTCGATTCATTTTTTGTCCTCCCTTTTCGCCGACGGTAGCTGAGTAAGCCCCCCGGCGTAATGCGAGCGCTTGGCGCGGCTGGCATGCGCGTCTCCGGCCAGGGTCCGCATGAGTTGATCGCACCGAGGCGCGGTGTCGAGAGCCATGACGGCGTCGATGATGCGATCGCGCTGCCCTGGCGTGAGCGATTCTTCAGCGAGACGCGTGAACTTTTCTGTGATCCCAGTGGCGTCAAGGCCGTCTGGCGACACCCCCGGGGGCCGCAAGACCTCGACCCGATGGGGTTCTCCGCTTCGATCTGCCGCCTGCAACGCGCACGGATAAAATTCACCCCCGCGACGCGCCAGTTCGGTATCCGTCCTCATGTCGAGGCGGTCTATCAGCGCGAGGACTGCCGGATCGTTCCAGCGCTCGCCCTCGAATTGCGCAAGTCCGAAGCTGCCGTCAATCAGGGCAATGGCGATAAGATACTGCAGCGAATGGTCGGCGGCTTCGCGCGATTGCGGCTTGATGCGGCCGGGGTCGGACATTTGCCGCCGCACGATCGGCAGATCGGCCAGCGTCACGCGAATTGTGCCGGCGAGGCGGGAGAGGTCGCCCTCGATCAGGCGATGCAGCGCCAGCGCGGCTGCTACTGCGCTCTGCGCACCGGCAAAGCATGGGTAGGCTTTGACCGCGACTTTGTTGATGAAGCTGTCGGCCGGCAGCGGCGCGCCCAAAATCTCGGCCGCAGTATCGGGCCGATGTGCAAATACTGTGCGCAAGCCGCGCTCGGCCTCGAATAGGTCGAGCGGGCCGGTGACGCCCCGCGCTGCGAGCAGCGCCGCCTGCATGCCGTTCTGAGCAATCAGCGCGTTGGCAAGCGATTTTGCCGCCGAGATCGCGCCCTCGCGCACGCCGACCGGCGTCGGCGCGCGCGCGGCGCTGAGCGCAATCGCATGCGCGAGCCTTTCGTGATCGAGCCGCAGCAGCCGGCCCGCCATCGCCGGTGCGGCCAAGCCCGAAATGCTGATGCCGTCCCAGGGCGAGTGCGCGTCCATCAGCGTCTTGCCACGGCCATAGATCTCGTAGCCGAGTAGGATTGCGGCGAGTAGCTCGCGGCCGCTGGCGCCGGACAGCTCTGCGGCGGCCAGCGCGACCGGAATGTTGTCGCTCGGGTGACCGCCGCGTGCGCCGCTCGCCGCGTCGGCGCCGACCACGTAGTCGTTGAGATCGAGCACGCGAATAAGGGTGCCGTTGGCGAGCACTGCACTCGGTGCGCTCGTTCGTTGCGTGTGGCCGATCAGCGTGCAGTGCGGCGCTTCGCCGAACGCCTCAACGGTTGCCAAGACGGCGCCGGCGCACTCGTCTCCGCGGGCGGCGAAGCCACAGCCGAGCGTGTCGAGCAGAATGAGCTTGGCCGGCTCGACGGCCTTTTGAGAAAAATCGTCCAAGCGCACAGCAGCGACACGTTCGGCCAGCTGCGCGATGGCGCCTTGTCCCGTGCTGGTCAATTCGATTGCTCGACGCGCTGCTGCTGGCGTTCTTAATGCGCTTGGTCGGGATGCAAGATCAGCTTCTGTACACGCCAGTTAAGGATTTCGGCGACGTAGAGCGTGTTCTCGTTCGGGCAGGCGATGGCGTGTACCCAGCCGAATTCCTTGAGCTGCTTGCCGGAGCGGCCGAACATGCCGAGGACCTTGCCGCCGAGCGTGAGCTTGTAGATGCGGCCTGGAAACGCATCCGAAACATAAAGTACCTGGTTCGGCGGTGGGGTGATGCACAGCGCCCACGGGGCGCCCGGCGTCTGGGTGCCGCCGGTTTGCAGATAGTTGGTCAGATTGGGCTTGTTGCCGATAGCCGGCTGGGCGTCTGGCGGTGGCGGAATGTCGATGCGGATCGTGCGCAGATATTTGCCGTCGCCGTCGAACACCTGGATACGGCGGTTGTTGCGATCGGCGACATAGAGTGTGCCGCCGGCGTCGGCGGCGATGCTATGCGGGGTGCTGAACTGACCTTCGCCGTTGCCGGGCTCGCCCCACGACTTGATCCAGTCGCCGTCCTTATTGAGTTTTGCGACGCGTGAATTGATGTAGCCATCGCTGATGAAGATATCGCCCGCCGGATCCCAGGTGACGTCGGTCGGCTGCCGAAAGCGGCCGGGTTCGGCCGGCAGCGGAGGTTTGACGTGCGTCCAGGGCTTGGTTTCCGCGTCGGAAGCTTCCTGCTTGCGTCCGATCACCATCGTCACCCGCCCTTGTGGGTTGAACCTGATGATCATGTCCGAGCCTTTGTCGATCGCCCAGATATTGTCGTCCTTGTCGACGCGCACGGCGTGGGCGAACGACCACGCATAAAGATTCTTGCCGATTTCGCGAACGTATTTGCCGTCGACATCGAACTCCCACAATTGCGCGGCCGTATTGGCAAAGGCCGGCCCACGGCTCGAACCGCCGCGATGAAACACGAAGATGTGGCCCTTGGAATTAACGGCGACGCCTGCGGCTTCGCCCATGTTGAGGTCGGCTGGGAGTTTGAGCGCGTCGGGGACGGAGTCGTAGGGAATCTCAGGCGCCGATTGCTGCGCTAGCGCTGGCGCGCTGAGCGCCATGAACGAGGCGACGAGAATTCGGAACATCGGTTCCTCCCTTGACTGCTATCTTTTTTCTTGGCGGCGATGCGGTGAGCGCTGTTCGGTGCGTAGTATCCGGCAGCATCGCGGTCTTGCGCAAGCGGGTGAGCGGTCGTGGTCCGGCCCGCCTGAGCGCCTGCGCACGGGGTTGCCGCAAGCACCCCGAGGCGTTAACTCGTCACTGACCTTACGCGGCACCGAGCCATGGATGCACCGGCGAAAAAATCGAAGTTGATCAAGGGCGCGAGCGGCGACTGGGAGGTCGTCATCGGCATGGAGGTGCATGCCCAGGTAACCGCGAAAGCCAAGCTGTTCTCCGGCGCTTCGACTGCCTTCGGCGGCGGACCGAACGAGCATGTGTCGCTGGTCGACGCTGCGATGCCGGGCATGCTGCCGGTGATCAACGAGGAGTGCGTCCGCCAGGCGGTACGCACCGGACTGGGGCTCAGCGCGCTCATCAATCTCAAATCGGTGTTCGATCGGAAGAATTACTTCTATCCCGATCTGCCGCAGGGCTACCAGATCAGCCAATACAAATCGCCGATCGTCGGCGAGGGCGAAGTTTTGGTCGACATGCCGGATGGCGAGACGGTGCGTGTCGGCATCGAACGGCTGCATCTCGAGCAGGATGCCGGCAAATCGCTGCATGAACAGCATCCGGCGGCCACGCTCGTCGATCTCAACCGTTCGGGCGTGGCGCTGATGGAGATCGTGACAAGGCCCGATCTGCGCTCATCCGAGGACGCCAAGGCGTTTTTGACGAAGCTGCGCACCATCCTGCGTTACCTCGGCACCTGCGACGGCGATATGGAGAAGGGGCATCTGCGCGCCGACGTCAACGTTTCGGTGCGGCGCCCGGGAGCCGAGCTTGGTACGCGCTGCGAAATCAAGAACCTCAACTCGATCCGATTCATCGGTCATGCCATCGAGCACGAGGCGTGGCGGCAGATCGGCATCGTTGAAGACGGCGGCACGATCGAGCAGGAGACGCGGCTGTTCGATCCCGACAAGGGTGAGACGCGCTCGATGCGCTCCAAGGAGGAGGCGCACGATTACCGCTATTTCCCCGATCCGGATTTGCTGCCTCTAGAACTGGCGCCGTCGCTCGTTGCCGAGTTGCTTAAAGAGCTGCCGGAACTGCCCGACAAGAAGAAAGCGCGGTTCGTAAAGGACTATGGGCTCTCGGCTTATGACGCTTCCGTCCTTGTCGCCTTGCCCGCAAGAGCAGACTATTTCGAAGCTGTCGCGACACGCCGTAATGCGAAGGTTGCGGCAAACTGGGTCATCAATGAACTCTTGGCGCGAATGGAAAGTGGGAGGATGTGGTTTGCGCACAGCGATGTGCCAATTAGCCCCGAGCAACTCGGCACCATCCTCGACCTGCTCGCCGGGGGAACCATTTCCGGCAAAATCGCCAAGGACGTGTTCGAGATCGTCTGGAACGAGGGCGGCGATCCACGTGTGATCGTCGAGCAGCGCGGGTTGCAGCAGGTCACCGATGTTTCGGCGATCGAGGCGCTGGTCGGCGACATCGTCGGCAAGAATCCCGACAAGCTTGCCGACGCGAAGAAGAATCCGAAGGCGGTCGGCTGGTTCGTTGGGCAGGTGATGAAGGCGTCGGGCGGCAAAGCCAACCCCCAAGCCGTCAACGACCTGCTGAAAAAGAAAATCGGCGCCTGAGCATCCGCGCGGCGGCATTACGCGCGCGGAAAAATCGCCGCTCCGTTTCCGGACAATGGCTGAATCGAAAGAGCGAATCTCGGTACGAGAAGACCGCAATCGTGTCGCCAGAGACGCGCGCGGGTGACGCACATGCCGCTCGCACGGTCGCGAAAAGCGAATCGCTTGGCACTGATTCGCTCATTTTTTATCGTTGCGAGCCGTTCGAGACGCTTTCAGCGGCCCTTGCGACAAAAATTTTTTTGCGCCGCAAACTTTCACTCGGCGCACGCGGTCAAGTGCGCTCAGGCGCACGCATATTGAAGCGCGACGATGCGACACAAGCGCGGCGTCGTCGCGCCGCGCATTCAAGAAGTGCGCGGTTTATCGGCACTTCTCGCTTGGATCGGATTTTGCACGATTGGGTCGCGTCGCAAAAATATTTCATCGCGACATTCGCGATGCAATCGCGCGATCGAGCGCAATAGCTGGCGGTGAAGCGGCGGCTATACACAATATTAAGTGGATACACTGTTATTTTTTTTCCGCTGGTGTAATCGGAATACCAGTGCAGATCGATTCGCGACTGCACTGTACCGATCTCGCCACCATCCACTCATGCTAGGAGGGCAGCAATGGCGAAGAAGCGAAAGATGAAAGCAGCGGCAAAGAAGACGGCAAAAAAGACGAAGCGCCGGAAGAAGAAGTAGTCGACGCCGCTAACAGTCTTCGACATCAGCTAAGTTGAAGACTGCGTCACACGGGCCGGCCGCTGTCGCGGTGGGATCAATATCTACCAAAATGATCTACCGAGACGCGCCGGCTCAGGTGAATGACGGAGGGCGTCGGCGGGACGGAGGCTCAAGCTTCAGCTTTGTTCGCAATGTACCGCAGGGTGCGGTGAACGAAGACGAAGACGACGGTCGGAGCATCCCGGCCTCGCCCTGGCAAAAGAAACCAGTGGACTTGATCCTCGGGCCTCGCCGACGCCCTCGGTGTGTCGGCGGCGCTGTCGCTAAGTCAAAATTTTCATTGGCGTCGGGGAGAAATTCACGGCGCCTTTTTCTTTGCCGCGATTCCGTTGCAGCCAAATGACACGTTTACGGTCTACCGCAAAAGCCAAACATCGCACGGCGCCCAAGTCTGCTGGAACGCCTAAGTCCGCTGGGGCGCCTAAGTCCGCTGGGGCGCCCAAGTCCGCAGCAGCCACGACGCCTTCAGGCGGCGCAAAGCCGATCGAGCTTTATTACTGGCCGACGCCGAACGGCTGGAAGATCTCAATCATGCTGGAAGAATGCCGGCTGCCCTACGTGGTGCGGCCGGTGAATATTTCCAAGGGTCAACAGTTCGAGCCTGATTTTCTGGCGATCTCACCCAACAACCGCATTCCGGCCATCGTCGATCCCGACGGGCCGGGCGGCCGGAGCATCGCGGTGTTTGAGTCGGGCGCCATCCTGCAATATCTCGGACGCAAAGCCGGTAAATTCTATCCGCGAGACGAGCGTGCACGCACGGCGGTGGACGAGTGGCTGTTCTGGCAGATGGGCGGCCTCGGTCCCATGGCCGGACAAGCGGTACATTTTCGCCGCTACGCGCCGGATCCGCTTTACTACGCGATTGCGCGTTACACCGACGAGGTCAACCGGCTCTACGGCATCATGAACGCACGGCTGGCGCAGCGCGATTTTCTCGCCGACCGCTACTCGATCGCCGACATCGCCTGCGTCGGCTGGGTCCGTCTCGCGGAGCGTCAAGGGCAGGATCTCGCGGAGTTTCCGCATCTCAAGCGCTGGTACGAAACAGTTCGCGCTCGCCCAGCGGTCGAGCGCGCGTTCGCTATTCGCATTCCGGCGGCATCGGCGGTCGATCCGCGCCACCCGAAGGTCCGTGCAGTCCTGTTCGGTCAGCGCGCGCGATAAGCGACGCTACTTCGCGCGGGTCCAAGTCTGCGATTTGCAGAACACCATGACGCAACCCTTGAGCTGCGCGGTATTGGAGCCGGTCACGATGAAAGAGCCGGTATAAGTCTTGCCATCTTTGGCGTTATAAACTTTGCCGTCCCATTCGTCGGGCGTGCTGCTCGGTTTCATGCCGAGAACGATTTGCACGCCAAGCAGCGGGCGGTTGCGCTTCGACGCATCGGCATTTTCATGGTCGGTCTTCGGGCGTCCGTTCTCGTCGTTGGGATTCTTCAGCCAGACCAGCGCCCCGCACAGCGCACTCCCGCATTTGCTGATGCGGACTTGGCTGTCCCGGTCTTCGGTGTACCAGGTTCCCAACGGATCGGCGGCAAAGGCACGCGCGATCATATTGGGCCCGAACGCGGTGAGCGCGACGGTTGAGAGCCAAAAAGCCGCCGTGGCCATGCGGTTCATTCTCATCGAAACGAGCTCCCCGTTTTTGCGAAGGGGAAAGGATAGTCGAGCCGCCGAGATTTGCAAACCTCCGGGTTTTCGCGGAAAGCGCAACGATCGCGCGGACATTGCTTAACGCTGCGTTGCCGTAAAGGACCGTTTACCGCTCCGCGGTTCAGATTCGATTCATCGCATTACTTAAACCACCATTCAAATCTTCTGCGCATGATCGGTGCGTCGAATGGGGTGAAATGAGCCGGACGGAAGCGCGAATGCGCTCGGTCCGCAAGCACAATAGGGGAGTGCATCATGGCTCGGTTTGAAATTCTCGATGCCAATGTTGGGCCGCTCGGCAAGGGGGCCGCCGTCGGCGATATGCTGTTCGAACTGGGGATGATGTATTCGGTCGGCCGCGATGTGCCGGTCGATCTCGTCTCCGCGCACAAATGGTTCAACCTTGCGGCCGCCAAAGGCAACGGCGAGGCGGTGCGACTGCGGCGCGAGATTGCCGCGCAGATGACGGACGGCGAGATCGCAATCGCGCAGCGCGCGGCACGCGACTGGCTCCGCCTCAACAAGAACGACGTTCCGGTCGCGGCTGATGCGCCGGCGCTGGCGGCCTGAAATAATCGGCTTCGTCCGACCGATCGCTCGTCATTATTGCCGAGGTGCGTCGGGCTTGCGGACCGAGAATTGGTACATGCCAACAAACGTGTCCGGAGCCTCGGTTTCGAAAGCGTGCCAACAGTCAAGGTCAACGCTGGCTGACGCACGCGGAAAGCGCGCAGCGAAGCGATGGTGGGTCAGCGAGTCGAGCAAAAATCCGCCAAACTGAATACCGTTCGCCGCGATAAAGGACTTAATTTCGGGCAATGTGGTTCGGTGCTCCTGCACGTGAAAGAGCAAATCGCGACACTCACTCATGGTAAAAAAATCATCCCGCGTGGCCACCGATCTCAAGCATTCGTCCTTGGCAGCCATGATGTCTTCCCGACAGCGTCGGATATCCTTAGCATTGGGCCGATAGCCTCGTTCGGCGATCAGCGCGTGCGCTGCGACGACATTGCAGCGCGCCAATTCACTATAGAGGCCGACCTGCATGGTGCCCCCGGGCCGCAACAGCGACAGCAGGATCCGCCAGCCCGACCAGGGATCGGCGAGGTGGTGCAAGACGCCGGACGTATCGATGAAATCGAACTGCCGCCCAAGCGAATCGAGCTTGAGAATGTCCGCTTGCCCGAATTCGACATTGGTCAACCCGAGCTTTTCCGCCATGCGCTTGGCATAACGCAAACTGGCGACGCTGAGATCGATGGCGAGGATGCGCGAAGAGGGTGTTTGGCGGGCGAATTGAACAGTGAATAACCCCGTTCCGCAGCCAGCAATCAAGGCATCAATGGCTTTTTCCGGCTGCTGACCGAAAGGGACAGCCTGTTGTGCCTCGGAATCCAGCTGGGTCCAGCGCGGATACGGATTTTCCTCGTATTGTTGGCGCACCATGCTCGAGATACAATCGTCGATGCTGGTGAGGACGGGAATGTTGGGTGTTGTCCGGCTTTCTCGCGCAACTTCGTTGATCTGCTGAGCAATAACGGCGTCAACGGGTTGCGGCCACGATCGCGCCCGCACAATCTCCTCGGCTCGCGCTTCCAAGTGCAACGGAAAATAAGCCCCCACCGCTGCAAGCCAGTGGGCTGGAGGAACTTCTCCGGCCGCCAGCGTTCGCTCAAGCGAGGCGTGCAATCCCTGAGCAAGGGCAATCTCCGTCTCGGTAGCAGAGAATACGTATTCGTTGATGAAGCATTGCCGCGCTACGCTGCAATAAAAACCGAGCAGGCGCTCGTTGCATGAGCTGCCCGCCGTGGCGATTTCGAGCATCGCGCAACGCACATTAGTCAACAAGCGCTCGAGGCCGACGTCGGTGACCGAATCGCACTCGATCAGGCGGCAGAGCAGTTCATCCTGAGCAAGGGCCAATATACCTGAGGCACCAAATAGTTCGCCCGGCGGTAAGCGCCGCGGCCATGCGGCGTTGGAAAGTGCGATGGCGTTCGTTACGGCGCTGTTGAGCTTGATGAGGCTGATGCTGACAGCTGCTAGTTCTCGTGGGCGTATCCACCTGCCCACGAGCGCGCGCAACACGAGTCCACGAAAGCGGCCGTTATCCTCGGAGAAACGAGCAAACGCGATGCATTGGGTAAACATCGCTTGGCTCTGCGGGGTCTCCTTTAGTTCCAGTGCGCGGGAGGCGGCATCGATCGCACGTTCGCCTTGTCCGCTCCACAAATAGGCCTGTGCGAGATTGCCGCACGCCTCGAACATCTCGGGTCGAAGCGACAGCGCATGTTCGATGTGGAAAATGGCTTCCGTCAACTTGCCCTGGCGCATCAGCACAGCGCCGAGCCGGCCGTGCGCTTCGGCATGGCGGGGCGAGCCTGCAAGCAACTGACGGTAGCATCGCTCCGCCGCGCCAAACGCGCCTGCATGATGATGCATGACCGCTTGATTAAATAGATCGATTTGCATCGAGGCTGGCGAGGGCCCCGCAGGCAAGCGGGTTGCTGAGCTACTGCCTCCTTGGGTCCTGCCGGCTCTGCGTTGCTTGCGGTTCATGGCCGTTTGCCGGGGCCGAAGAGGGGCTTGTTTGCTAGCGCAACGCCGTGCGGTTGGTCAACATTGGGCGTCTATTGCCATTGCGGCTCCGACGCCACAGCTGGCGGCCTGAACTAATCCGCTTCGTTCGGCCGAACGCGCTTTGTCATTATTGCCGAGGCGCGCCGGGCTTGCGGACCGAAAACTGATACATGCCGGCAAACGTGTCGGGCGCGTCGGTTTCGTACGCATGCCAGCGGTCGAGGTCGAGCGACGCGCCAGCTTGCGGAAATCGCGACGCAAAGCGGTGACGGGTGAGCGAGTCGAGAAAAAAGCCGCGAAATTCCAGGACGTTTTCCGCAAGGAACGACTTGATCGCCGGCAGCGCGACGCGATGTTCCTGGACGTGAAATAACAGGTCGCGGCACTCACCGATCGTGAAGAAATCGTCCAGCCGGCTCACTGATTTCAAAAGCGGATCCGCGGCGGCGACGATGTCGGCCCGGCAGCGCCGGATGTCTTCTGCGACGGGTCGGTAGCCGCGCTCGGCGATCAGCGCGCGTGCCGCGACGATTCCGCGGCGTCCCAGTTCGCTGTAGAGCCCGACCTGCATAGCTCCACCCGGCCGCAGCAGCGAGAGCAGAATCCGCCAGCCTTCCCAAGGATCGGCGAGATGATGCAGCACGCCAGACGCGTCGATGAAGTCGAACTGACGGTCAAACGCGCCAAGTTTCGTGATGTCGGCCTGCGCGAATTCGACATTGGCAAGGCCGACCTGGTCCGCCATGCGCTTGGCGTAGCTGAGGCTCGAAACACTGAGATCGACAGCGAGGATGCGGGTGTTACGCGCGTGCCTTGCAAACTCAACCGTCGACAGCCCCGTTCCGCAGCCGGCAATAAGCGCATCGCCGCTCTGCTGTTCAGGCAGAGCGAAGAGCGCTGCGGGTTGCGCTGCCGGTCCGAGCTTGGTCCAGCGCGGGTACGGATTCTCTTCGTATTGCTGGCGTACCGCGCTCGATACTTCGCCGCTGATCTCGGTGAGGGCGGGGATGACGGCGGCGAGGCGTTTTTCTTCCGCCGGTTCGGCGAATTGTTGGGCGAGTAGAGCCGCGATACTCGGCGGCGCGGCGTGGGCGAGCAGTGCCGATGCATTCTGTAAAATATGGAGCGCGCAATATGCGCCGACGGCGACCGGCCAAAGGGGCGGGTAGGGCTCTCCGGAACTCAGTTTCTGTTCGAGTGACGTTCGCAGACGGTGCGCTTCTTTGGCCTCATCCTCGGTTGACGCGAAAACATACTCATTGATGAAGCACTGTCTCGCGAGAGCGCAATAAAAGTCGAGAATTGCGTCCTCCGGCATAACGTCGGAACTGGCCGCTTTCAGCAGCGCGTATCGCACGTCCGTCAGAACCCGCTCAAGGCCAACGTCTGTGATCGGATCGCATTCGAGGAGCCGGCAGAGCAGCTCGTCCTGCGCCAGTGCGGTCGTATCCGCTCCGCCAAACGATTCGTTTAGCGGGGGGCGCGTCGGCCATGCCGCGTCGGCCCGGGCGATGGCGTCCTTTACGGCGCCGTTGAGCTTGATGAGGCTAATGCTGACGCCCGCAAGCTCGCGCGGGCGGACCCAGCCTTCCACCAGCGCGCGCAGTACGAATTTGCGGTACCGGCCATTATCCGCATCCGCCGCGAACCGCGCGAAGCCGACACACTGCGCGAACATCGCCTTGCTTTGCGGCGTCTCTCTCAGTTCCAGAGCGCGGCAGGCCGCCTCGATCGCGCGATCGCGCTGTCCGCTCCACATATAGGCCTGACAAAGATTGCCGTATGCCTCGAACATGTCGGGCCGAAGCGACAACGCGTGCTCGATGTGGGAAATGGCGTCCGCCATCTTGCCCTGCCGCATCAGCACGGCGCCAAGCCGGCCGTGGGCTTCGGCATTGGACGGCAATGCCGCGAGCAATTGCCGGTAGCAGCGCTCCGCGTCGCCAAGCGCACCGGCGTGGTGATGCATGACTGCCTGGTTAAACAGTTCGGCACGCATTGCGGCTTGCGACGGGCCGGCTGGTGGGCGTGCCGCTTGGTCGCCACCTTGGGTCCTGGCGGCTCTGCGTTGCTTGCGATTCATCGGCTGCCACGGTCTGGGAGGGCTCGGGGTTTGCTAGCGAACGGTCCCGTAACGGTCAACTTTGGGGTCGCCTCGCGGCGACGCTCACCCGCTCGCGGAAACGAACACTTCGTCTCAATCGTGGCTTGGATCGATGGGCGAAAGCCAAGCGCATTCGCAAGCACCACGCGGCGCTTCTTAACGTAGCGCCGAGATTTCGCGATCATCCAAAACCGCGAGGCCTGCTCACGGGGCGGGGAGAATCGCACCGGCGATACAATCGCGCTAACAATGCACCTGCCGCAGTTCGCAATCTGTCGCGTGCCGTCTCTGCTTAATGCTTGACACTGGGGAGGGGCGGTCAAATAAGCGTTTTGGAATGGAGAGGTGGCCGAGTGGCTGAAGGCGGCGGTTTGCTAAACCGTTATACGGTCTAAAGCCGTATCAAGGGTTCGAATCCCTTCCTCTCCGCCATCGATATCCGCATTTGCAAAACGAAAACTGCGGAAGCGTGTTCAAACGCGGGCGATTCGACACGGGTTTTTCCGCGGACGCAGCACAAACCTGTCCCTCCGCGACTGCCGGCTGTGGTGGCGCAGACTTCACGCTTGCGGTAAGCTGGCGCCGATTAGCGTCAGTTTGTGTCGGCATAAGCCATTGATATAAGAAGATATTTCATAATTCTGCGCCATCGTCGCGCTGATCAGTCGTGAAACCCCGCCCTCCCGCAATTGCGTGTTTTTTACGCAA
The DNA here is from genome assembly GCA_049300295.1 of Xanthobacteraceae bacterium. GTDB lineage: Bacteria > Pseudomonadota > Alphaproteobacteria > Rhizobiales > Xanthobacteraceae > BOG-931. The sequence goes on along the minus strand of JBAQJL010000058.1, from coordinate 1,333 downwards.
CACCTTCCGGAAAACGGCGGTCCGAGCCTGTGATTCAGGCTGTTATTCATTGCGTGGTGGAACCGGCGGGCTAAGGTGCCGATGCGACGGAGGGGGGAACCCCAAGTCGACTCGGCCGGTGATTTCGGGACGGAAAAACCGGGCGGGGATTGGGGACCAGGGGACCTTAGCAGGGGGGCGAAGCCACCCGGCGGATTCGGAACCCTCCCACGGCAACAAACGGAGGTTCTTATGAAGATGGTGAAAAGCCTCCTCCTCGGCTCCGCGGCCGGCTTGGTTGCGGTAACGGCGGGGCAGGCAGCTGATCTTCCCGTAAAGGCCAGACCGGTCCAATACGTGAAGGTTTGCAGCCTCTACGGGGCGGGATTCTATTACATGCCCGGCACCGATATGTGCATCAAGATCGGTGGCTGGGTGCGGGCGGAACTGACCGACGGTACCAATGGTAGTTCGACCACGGGTGTCTTCGGCACCAACTACAACGCCCGCAGCACCAACAACCTGTGGACGCGGGAACGCGGCTACATCACGGCCGATGCTCGCGAGCAGACCGCCTACGGCGTGGCCCGCGGCTACATCGATGTCGGCGTTAGTTCGAACAACACGGGCGATACCGCGAGCTCGTTCAGTTCGAACCGCGCCTTCGTACAATGGGCAGGCTTCACGGCCGGCCTGTCGGTGTCGTTCTTCGACTTCTACCCGGCAGCCGCACTACTGTATCGGGCCGGCAACATTCCGAACGAAGACACCGGCGACGGCGGCCAGTGGGTCTGGGGTTATACCGCGCAGTTCGGCGGTGGTTTCTCCGGCACGCTGTCGGCGGATGGGCGTCGCGCGTCCCAGATCGTTGGCGCAAGCGGAGCCGCCGGCGCTCTGAGCGCTGGCGTCCTCACCGGCAACGGCGGCGCCACTTACGCTGGTTTCGGCGGCTGGCAGTCGCCCGACATCATCGGCAATCTGCGCGTCGATCAGGCTTGGGGCAGCGCGCAGGTCATGGGCGCCCTGCACCAAGATAATGCTACCTACTACGGTGCTACTCCGTCTACTGGTGGTCCTAGCGATAATAACTGGGGCTGGGTCGTCGGCGGCGGCATCAAGATCAACACGCCGTTCATCTCGCCTGGCGACTACTTCATCACCGAGGCTAACTACACCCAAGGCGCCCTCAAGTATCTGTGGGACGCCAACCCCTCCGACGAGCAGGGCGTGCGCGGGGCGACCGAAGGCTTCGGCATATTCTCCGATTGCGTCTACGGCGGCACCGCTGCTCCCGGCGGCGGCGGCACGAGTTGCCAACAGACCACGGGCTTTGGCTTCGATATCGCCTACGAGC
>JBAQJL010000057.1:0-96560 GCA_049300295.1 Xanthobacteraceae bacterium | reverse complement strand
TACAACCAGTTGTCCAAGATCATCATGGGTGTAAAGTTCAAGGACGGAATCGAGATCGTCAGATTGCACGCTCAAACCGCTGCCGCCTGACCCCGTCCGTCACCAAGATTCGGCGATAGCTCCGGGCCTTCTGCATAGAACGCCTCTTCCTGACCGGGTCGGTAACTCAAGTCTGCTAGCAGCGGCTCGGGCAAGGTGGTATGTCGAGATAAGTTGCAAATTCCGCCGAAGAACATGTCCCGCAAGGCACCACCAAGCTCAGGTGCAACGCCCGCATCCTGTTCTCGGAGCTTTTCAATTGCCTCCTCGAGGGGAAGCCCTTCTGCTTCTGCAAGGTTACAGGTTTGCTCGAAGCGTTTGAAAAGCGTGACGACGGCATCACTATAACCAACACGAATAGTGTCAGCGACCGACTGCATTCCGGCTGCAATCTCTGCTGCCCCAACGGCATATGCTGTCATGAGAGCTTCATCGTGTGGTTTCAACGCGAATTCAAAAAACTCACGCTCCAGTACCTGGAAGCGATGCCCGCGGATCAGTACCCATGACGTCTTAGCTTGGAACTCTAGGTCGGGAGTGGCTTCGCCAAATTCCCGAGTAGAACCGAGTTGGCTGCTGGCCATTGCATAAGCCATCGCATTCCCACTCAGATTATCGCATGCAGTGATGAGCTCGTTCGCTTTTGTCTCGTCTAGTTCGCCTTCGCCGAAGGCCCCCCTTGTGGCTACTCCAAACCGCGTGGATATACTCAAGAACGAACTGGAATCGCCGGAGAAGGTCGCTATCAGGACCTTTGTCACCCCCAGTTTTCTTATGGTGGTTTAGGGTGCCGAGCGCATATTGAGACCAGAGATACCCGAGCAATGTTGTAGGCGGCTGTGCCAGCACGAGGTCGCGAATGTGGCCGCCCGCCGCTCCCAGCTCGGCCTGTAATTTTCCAACCGCTTCTTCGAGTTTCTTTTCGCGATCCTCGCCCTGCGCCATCAGAGCTTCACCAACCCCCGACCCGAGCAAAGATGGTCTTTCTGTTTTTTCTTTAGGCATCGCACTCTCAGTGCAGCGCGGCTCTACTACTAAAAGGCGTAAATCTAAAATTATCAACTCAAAAATGGCAATCAAATGTCCAAGCTGGATTCCGGCGATTCGCGGCGCGTAAGCACAGGTACGTTACGGCTTCGCCAAGTACCTAGGTGTGATGATTGAGAGGCTGGTCCGTCGACGCACGGCAGATCGTCGATTCTCATCGGTTGTTTCGAGTAGCGCTCGGACGTTAAGCTGCGCGTGCCGGTGCCGCATCGTTTCTGCGATGAAGGCCAAAGCCGGCCAGGGGAGGGTGAATGCCCGATGCATCCGTCATGGCGCGCGAGACGATCACGCTCGCCGGCATTGATCTCGAACTGCACGAGGGCGGCGAAGGGCCGCCGCTGTTATTTCTACACGGCGCGTCGGGTTTTACGCCTGATCCGCCCTATGTCGGGCTCTTGGCGCAGCGCCGCCGCCTGATCGCGCCGTCGCATCCGGGCTTCGGCGCATCGGGCCTGCCGCTCTGGCTCGATACCGTCGACGACATTGCCCATCTCTATCTCGAACTCATGGATCGCCGCGGTCTCGGTCGCGTCGATGTCGTCGGCACCTCGCTCGGCGGCTGGCTCGCAGCCGAAATCGCCACCAAGGTGCCCGAGCGCATCGGCAGGCTCGTGCTGGTCGGTCCCGTCGGCGTCAAGCTCGGCCCCGCCGACAAGCTCGATATCCCCGACATCTTCGCCATGGCGCAGGACAAGGTGATGCGGCTCGTGTTTCACGACGTCGAGAAAGGCAAGCTCGACACCGCAAACATGACCGACGAGCAGCTCACGGTGATCGCGCGCAATCGCGAGACCACGGCGCTGCTGACCTGGGAGCCGTGGATGCACAATCCGAAGCTGCGCCATCGCTTGCATCGGATCGCATCGCCGACCTTGTTCATTCGCGGCGCGAGCGACGGTCTGGTCAGCGCGGATTATGTCGACGGCTACGCCAAGCTCATCCCGAATGCGCGGGTGACGACAATCGCGGCGGCGGGACATGCCCCGCAGCTGGAGCAGCCGGCAGAATTCGCACGCGTGCTGCTCGGCTTCCTGGACGGCGCAGCACAAGCGGGAGGGACGCGATGAGAGCGTGGCATTTCAGCGAGACGGCCTACCCCTATCTGCCGCCGGTAGAGGAATATGAATCGATCCGCGTCAGCCTGCCGAATCGCATCTACGATCCGAAGAAGGGCGCGGCGCTCTATGACCGCTACATCGAAGAATGGCAGATCGCCGAAGAGGAAGGCGTCGAGATCATGCTCAACGAGCATCATCAGACGGCGACCTGTGTGGATCCAGCGGCGCCGCTCCTGCTCGCGGCGCTGGCGCGGGTCACCAAAAAGGCGCGGCTTCTGATTCTGGGCAATCCGATCGCCAACCGGCGGCAGCCGGTGCGCGTCGCCGAGGAAATGGCGCTGGTCGACATGCTGTCGCACGGCCGGCTTGAGGCGGGTTTCGTGCGCGGCGTGCCCTACGAGATTTCCGCCGGCAATAGCAATCCGGTCCGCACCAACGAGCGCTTCGCCGAGGCGCTCGATCTCATTATCAAGGCCTGGACCAGCCATGACGGGCCGTTCAGCCATGAGGGGCGGTTCTTTCATCATCGCCAGATCAACATCTGGCCGCCGCCGTTTCAGTCGCCGCATCCGCCGGTCTGGATTTCGACGACGACGCCGGCCGGCTCACAGCGCGTCGGTGCGCAGGGTTTTGTGCAGGCGACATTCCTGACCGGCTATGACGGCACGCGGCGCGTCTATGACGCCTACCGGCGCGGCTGGCGCGAGGCCGGACGCGGGGAGGCAGTGCCAATCGACCGGCTCGCCTATGCGGCGCTGGTCTATGTCGGCGACAACGAGGCGGATGCGCGCGCGGGGGCCGAGAAAATCCTTTGGTACATCCGCGCCAACAAGGTACCGCCGCACTTCGCTTTCCCGCCCGGCTATGCGCCGCCGGCGGCCTTTGCCCAAATCATGCGCGGCGACACCGGCGATCAGCACCGGAATTTTTCTGCGCAGGCCACGGTCGAGAGCACCATCAATGCAGGTCTGATGATGGCCGGCACACCGGATCAGGTCTATGCGCAGGTCCGGAAAATGTACGATCACGTCGGCGGCTTCGGCCACCTGCTCATCATGGGTCAGGCGGGCTTTCTCGAGCACGACGAAACGGTGCGCAGCATCCGCAATTTCGCGCGTCACGTTTATCCAAGGCTCAAGGCGGAGATGCCGGACAGCACCGAGTCGGGATTTTCCATAGCGCCAGCCGCAGCTGCGTCATAGGCGCAGTAGAAGGATTGCGGTGATGCTGTTTCTCGTCGTGTCGACGCCGCGGCCGGAGCGGCCTTCCGACATGGCCAAGACCCGGCAATCGTTCTGGCCGTGGATGGCGGGATACGAAGCGCGCGGTATCTGCCGCCATATTTACGCGCGCGCCGGGCGCGGCGCCGTCGCGGTGCTGGACGTCGAGGGCAACGACCAGCTTCACAAAATTCTCAATGAGTGGGCGGATATCGTCCCCGCCCATTTCGACACCTATCCGCTGATCGACGCCCAAGCCGCGCAGCGGATGCTGGCAGCGCAGACCGCGGCCAAAGAATAAAGCGCGCTGGGGACTACTTGCCGGCCGGATCGTGAATGACGCCGGAGGCGACGAGTCTGTTCCAGATGAACAGCACGATCACCGCGCCGATGGTGGCGGCGAAGATGCCGGCGCCCTGACCCGGCCGGTACCAGCCGATCGCCTGCCCGATGAACGTGGCGACGAAGGCGCCGACGATGCCAAGCACGGTGGTGAGGAGAAAGCCGGACGGTTTGTTCGGGCCCGGAGCTAACAGGCGGGCGAGAATGCCGGCGACAAATCCGACAATGACGATCCAGATGAATCCCATGTTCCGTCACCCCATTATTTCATGATCCATGCGTCGCGAAATTTCGCGACGCTTCACTTTTTGTCGGCGGCGATTGCGGAAGACCGCTTTCGCGGGAGCGGCGCGCTCCGATTAACCGGCAGCCAGTTGCGACGCTTCCTGCTCGGTCGGCACGCGGCCGGCCGGAGTCAGCTGATCGACGACGCCAGGCAGATGCTGGCTGAGACCGTTGAGCAGGTCGCCGCGCGACAGCCCGGATACCTGCATGAGCTGATTGATGCGATCGGTGCCGAGCGCGTTGGCGAGATCATCCGGCGCGATAGTCTTGTTCGGTCCGGTGCCGACCCACGACTTGGCGACGTCGCCTTGGCCGTTTTGTTCGAGCTGTTTGAGCACATCGTTGAGCCCGCCGCTCAGCACACTTCCGGCCGAGTTGCCGCTGCCAAGCAGGTTGCCCAGCCCGCCCTGCAAAAGGCCTCCGAGCCCACCTGCAAGTCCGCCTGCAAGTCCACCAAGTCCGCCGGCGCCGCCAACGGGCGCCGTGCCGCCGCCCGCCGGCGCGTCCTGCTGGCTGCCAGTCACGCTCTTGATGGCCTTGTAGGCAAGCAAGCCCAGAAGCGCCATCGTCAATGGCGACATGCCGCCTTGGCCTGGCGCGGTTTGTCCGCGCGGTCCGTTCTGCATGCCATTGAGTACATCCATCAGTCCCATATCGCCCTCCTTACAGTCTCGTCGCGTCATTGCGGCGTCTTGCCGTCATACTGCCGCGGCGCCACGGCCTTAATAAGGGCAACCAATCATCACATTCGTGTGTCCGCCGTAAGGCGCTAGCGGTCCGATTCTGACAGTTCGCAGAGTGTTGCGGCGGCTGCGCGGATTTTTCGAAAATGAGCGTTGATTGTTACGCGGCAGGATCGATCATGCTGGCGGCGTTTCCGGCGGGCTCGCCAGCGCCTGCACGGCGGCAAACAGATCGCGCACTTGGCGTTCCGGCACGCCGCGCGTGATGAATACGACGCGGCTTGTGCGGTTGGCATCCGGCCAGGACTCAAGCTCGACCGGCGGATGGGCGAGGTGCTGCACATATTGAATGACGACCGGTCCGCGGCAGCCCGCGATGTTGAGCAGGCCTTTGACGCGCAACAGGTCGGCGCCGCGCAGCGCGGTCAAGGTTTCCATGGCGCGCGAAAACGTCGGCCATTCGATCGGCTCGGCCATTTCGATGACGAAACTCTCGATGCCATCGGAATGTTCGGCCTCGGCGACGAAGCCGGAGCGTTCGGCATTGACCGGCGCAATCACCCGATCCGGATCGAGCGCGCCCGCGACCGCGATATCGATGGCGGCGCGCGGATTGAGCAGTTGCAGCCGGCGCGTCAAGCGCTCGACCGCTGTCGCGTCGGCGAGATCGGTTTTCGAGATAACCAGGCGGTCAGCGAGGATGACCTGCTTGCGCGCTTCGGCGGCGGCATCGAGGTTGGCTTCGCCGCCGACGGCGTCGACTACCGCCAGCACCACGTCGACGTGAAATTCGCCGCCGAGCGCGCGGTCGGTCGAGAACGTCTGCAGGATTGGCGCCGGATCGGCGAGCCCTGAGGTTTCGATGACAACCCTGCCGAATGGCGGCACCGTGCCGTGCTCGCGGTCGAACACGAGCCGGCGCAGCGCAAGCTGCAGGTCGTTGCGCGTGATGCAGCAGATGCAGCCGTTGCCGAGCAGCACGATCTCGTCGGCGCTTGAGCGCAGCAGCGCATCGTCGATGCCGACCGCGCCAAACTCGTTGACAATCACGGCGGTGCCGGCGCCCTCCGGCGACGACAGAAAGCGGCGCAGCAGCGTTGTCTTGCCGGCGCCGAGGAAGCCGGTGACGACGGTCACCGGAATGCGCGCGCCGCGCTCGCGCTTCAGCCGGCGCCCGAACGGACTCGCGTTACGCGAGGGAAACAGATCGAGCATGATGTAACCGTAGGGGCGGCCCTTGTGGCCGCCCTGTTGAGGCCTTTGTGGCCGTGCTGTTGCGGGCGCCCACACGGGGCGCCCCTACGCTTGGCCCTACGAAAGCTTGGGCCTCACGAAATCTAAAAATCCATCTCCAAAATGTACAGTCCGCCGAGGTGCCGATCGACCGTGTAGACGATGCCGCGTTCGTCGACGAACACGTCGTTCATCTGAATCGTGCCGGTCGGTGCGCCGGCAGGCGCCGGCGGCATGAACACGCCGACCTCCTTCGGCTGATACGGATTGGAAATGTCGTAGGCGCGAAGTCCGCCATTGAAGAACGTGCCGAGCACGATCTGATCGTTCTGCCAAGCCGTCGGCAATGGCACATTCTCGTGGATGTTGTGCGCGCCGAACCGGCCAGCCTTGGCGTAGATTGTGTGGTCGGGCAGCGGGCAGGTCGAGATCGGGACCAGGTTGGTCTCATCGCGTGCGTCCAGCACCCAGATCAGCTTCGGCCAGTCCTTGGCGTTGTTCTCGGTCGATTCGTCGGTCACCAGCATCAGGCCGCGATCGAACAGCGGCACGATGGTGTGCATGAAGCCGGTGTAGGGGGGCGAGTTGGTCCACGACGAGATTTTCTTCGGGTTCGCCTTGTCGGAAATATCGAGCACGAACATGCCGCCGTCGATATAGGCGAGGTAGCAGCGGTCGGGGCGCTGCGGATAGACGTTGGTGTTGTGGGCGCGATAGCCCTTGTCGAGCTGGTGGCGCGTCGGCGGCATGACGTTGTCGCCCTGGCGCGTGCCCGGCATCCACCAGCGGCCAACCTCGACCGGCTTCGACGGGTTGCGCACGTCGACGCAGCGATAGAACTGGTCGTCCTGCGGGTGCGTCGGCGTGAAGTCGCGCGAGCCAGACGCGCAATGCACATACTCGCCGTCGCAGAACCAAAGCTGGTGCACGCCGCGCGAATGCGGGCCGGAGCAGTCGAAGAAGCCGATCGATTTTGGATTCTCCGGCTTGGAAATGTCGAACAGTTCGAAGCCCGCAGGCTGCAGGTCCTTCTTCGAGGTCTGGTAGGCCACCGCCATCATGTTGCCGCAGGTCTCGAGCGAGTTCGAGCGCATGTTGGCATGCGGCAGGTCGGTCTGGCACACCACCTTTGGCTTGCGCGGATCGGTCACGTCGACCGCGGTGAAATTCTTCGGCGCGCTCTCGTGCGCCAGCCAGATGATGCGCCGGCCGTCGGGCGCGATCTGCACCGACATGCCTTCGCCCATGCCGCCGAAGCCCGCGAGCATGTCATGCGCTAATAGCTTGAAATTCCAGACGACGGGCTGATAGCTCGTCATCACCGGGCTAGATTCAGTAGCGGCCATTCAGGCATCTCCTCTTTCGCAATAAACTCATGCCATGCCCGGCGCTTCGGCCGCGCACGTCTATCGCTTGCTCATTCAAGACGTGGATGGCCGGGACGAGCCCGGCCATGACGATGAAGTGAACTTTAGCCCATCCCGCAGGATTTGAACATCACGCCCCGGAACTTCATGCGCCGGCCTTGGCCTTTTCCATGAAATCCGGCCGCAAGGCCTTGCTCCAATCCGGGATGGTCTTGATGGTCTTGTTCTTGACCAGGATTTCGGCCTGCTGCTGCATGTAGGACTTGAGGTCCGGGAAGCCGGGGTCGACCTGGACGCGCGCCAGCGCTGTCGCAAACGTATCCGCCGACATTTTGTAACCCTTGCTCGCGTAAAACGCATAGATTGTGTCGTTGACTTTCTTCTGCTCGTTCTTGAAGTCCTTGGCGGCGTCGAGCCACGCCTTGAGATACGTGACGATGACATCGGGACGCTTCTCGACCATCTCGGCGGTGGCGGCCATGAATACCGGCATCGGATCGAGCTGCGAGAAATCCAACAGATCGTTGCCGATGCCGTCGGAAACCGCAATCACGTTGTAGGGCTCGACATTGACCATGGCGTCGACGGTCTTGGCCGCGAGCGCCGCCACCATGTTGTTCACGTCCATGCGGATTTCCTGAAAATCGCCCTTGTGGATGCCGTAGTGCGGCATGACGATGTCGTCGAAATCGTTGCCGACCGACGAACCGACCAGGTTGGCGATGCGCTTGCCGCGCAGCTGCTCCGGCTTGGTGATGTTGAGATCCTTGCGCGTGGTAACGCGCGCGGTCTTGCCGACATTTTCGATCACGGCGATGGCGACGATGCCGCCCTTGACGTTGCCGATGATGAAGGACGGCCCCGCATAGGTGCCGAGGTCCACCTGGCCGGCCACCATCTGCTGCATGGTGATGTTGCCGGACGGTACGGCGAAATCCTGCGCCGCAATGCCGCGCTTCTCCAGGTAGCCCGACTTCATCAAATAATAAGTCGGCATGCCCCAGATGTTGGTCTGGTAGCCCTGGCGGATCGACTCGGCTGCGCCGGCTTGGCGGACCCCGCCAAGCCCTAGCACCAGAGCGCCGGCGCTGGCCGCGCCAAGATATTGCCGCCGGGTCAATGTCGGTCGTCGTTTCATCGTAGGGTCCTCCGGATGAGCGCGTTATTCATTTGCTTATTGCTGTTGCAGGTCGAATTCCTTCACCGTCGGCACGACGTCGGCAAAAGTCTTCTGCATGATGGCGCCGAGGCCCTCGGGCGTCGACGTCGCGGCAATCGAGCCGGCGTTCTCGATCAGCGCCCGGTAGGCCGGCGATGCAACGATGGCAACGATATTCTTGTTGAGCGTTTCGACGATCGGCGCCGGCGTGCCGGCGCGCGCGCAGACGCCGAGCCAGCCGAAGCGGACGAAATCGAATCCGGCCTCCTTAAGCGTCGGCACTTCCGGCAGCGTTGCGAGCCGTTCCGGGCTGGTCGTCGCCAATATCTTCAGCTGCTTGGCCTTGTAGTATTGCATGACCGCCAGCGTCGGCGACGGGTAGAGATCGACACGACCGGCGATCAGCTCCTGAACCACACCAAGTCCGCCGCGGAACGGCACGCGCGTCATGGTGACGCCGGTCAGCTTGCCGAGCTGGCGCGCCATGATCTCCTGCGCGGAGGCGGCGCCGACGGTGGCGTAGGTCAGTTCGCCGGGATGCGCCTTGGCGTAAGCGACAAGCGATTTGAAATCCGTCGCGGGAACCGCATTGGCCAGCGCCAGTCCGTAGTAGTATTTGGCGATCAGCGAGACCGGTGCAATGTCCGGGAGCGTGTAGCCGGCGTCGCGATAGACCGCGACGTTGGTGGCATCGAAATGCGTGCAGAGCAAAAGCGTGTAACCGTCGTGCGGCTGCGCCAGCACATCGCGCGTCGCCACGATGCCGCCGGCCGCCGGCTTGTTCTCCACCACGACGGATTGCTTGAGCACCGCACCGAGTTTGTCGGCGATGAAGCGCGCCGGAATATCCGTCGGTCCGCCGGCGCCGAAGCCGACAACAAGCCGGACCGGCCGGCTCGGATAGGTATCGGCCGCGGCTGCCGGCAAGGCGCGCATGCAGGCCGCGGCGACGAGCACCGCGATCGCGCCGCGGACCATCCGCACACTCTTCGATCGAACCGCGCGCATGGTGGTTCTCCGTTGTTGCGGCCGTCAGACGCCGCTGCCGGCTTCTTGCCCGGCTTCTTGCCCGGCCTTTTGTCCGAGCAGGCGCAGCAGTTCTTTCTGATAATCGAGAAACTCGATGCTCAGCGAATCGCGCGGGCGCGGCAGCCGGATCGGCACCTCGGTCTTCACCGTGCCCGGATGCGGCGTCATCACCACGACGCGATCGGCGAGATACACGGCTTCGGCGACGTTGTGGGTCACGTAGATCACGGTCTTTCGCGTTTCCCGCCACACATCGGCGAGCAGCCGCTGCATGTCGTCGCGCGTCAGCGCATCGAGTGCCGCGAACGGTTCATCCATCAACAGCACCGCCGGATTGTAGGCAAGCGCACGCGCGATCGCGACCCGCTGCTGCATTCCGCCCGACAGGTGGTGCGGAAACGACTTGGCGAAGTTTTCGAGCTTGACGAGGCGCAACTGCTCGAGCGCGATCCTCTCGCGCTCGGCCTTGGGCAATCCCTTCATTTCCAGGCCGAACGCCACGTTGCCAAGCGCGGTGCGCCACGGAAACAGCTGGGCGAAGTCCTGAAACACCACGCCGCGATCCATGCCGTAGCCCTGCACCTTCTGTCCGGCGACGCGGATTTCACCGGCACTTGGCTCAAGGAACCCGGCGATGATGTTGAGCAGCGTTGATTTGCCGCAGCCGCTTGGGCCGACGATGCAGACGAACTCGGAGGTCTCCATCGCGAAACTGACGCCGCGAACGCCCGCAACCGCGCCTGCAGGCGTGTCGTAATTGAGCGTAATGTCGCGCGCCTCGATATGGGGCATGGCCGCTTCCTGTAACGCTTCCTCTCAAATAAATTGCCCGCTCAGTCGGTGCCGATAGCCGACGGAAAAAGCGGGAGAGCGCCGTGCGGATCATTAGCAGCGTTATCGCGGCCGGGACAATCGCCGCAGCACTTGCCGCGGCGACGCAGCCGGTGTGGGCGCAGGCCTACCCGAGCCGTCCGATCCATCTGATCGTTAATTTCGCGCCGGGCGGCGCCGGCGACATTCTGGGCCGCATCATCGGCAATCAGCTCGGTGTCGAACTGCACCAATCGGTGATCGTCGAGAACAGGGCAGGCGCTGGCGGCACCATCGGCGCACGCGATGTCGTCAACGCCCCGCCGGATGGTTACACGCTGGCGGTCGGGCAGACGCCGGAGATCGCCATCAATCCGTATTTCATGAAAAATGTCGGCTACGATCCGCTGAAGGATATGCAGCCGGTGGCGTTGGCCGGCGTAATGCCGCTGGTGCTGGCGGTGCCGGCGAAATCGCCTTACGCGACCGCAGCCGAATGGGCGGCGGCGTTGCGCGCCAGCAAGCCGATGAATTTTGCATCGGCCGGCGTCGGTACGCCCGGCCACCTCGCCGGCGAATTGTTGAAGCTCAAGCTCGACAGCAAGCTCGTGCACGTGCCGTATAAGGGCGCCGGCCCGGCCTTGAACGATGTTGCCGCCGGACAGGTCGATTTTTATTTCCCGGCCTATCCGAGCGCCGTGCCGCTGTCGCAGGGCGGCAGGATCAAGCTCTTGGCGGTCTCGACCATCAAGCGCGCAGCCGCCAACCCCGATTTGCCGACCGTCGCTGAAGTCACCGGCATCTCAAATTTCGATTTTCCGCTGTGGGTCGGCTTCTTCGGTCCGCACGGCATGCCGATGGACGTCGCGCAGAAACTGAACGCCACGATCAACAAGATCATCCTTGAGCCGGCGATCAATGCCAAGCTGAAAGCGATCGGCCCGGACGTCCAGGCCTTGTCGATCGATCAATTCGCCGCGTTTGTGCGGGCCGATATCGCCAAGTATCGCGAGATCATCAAGGACGGTAATTTGAAGCCGGAGTGAATCAATTCGATACACCGTCCGACATTGTGCTGCATATAAGGGCCCCGATGGTCTCTTGCTGCTCGCAGTCCGGCGCCCGCTATTATCGTGCCAGATGGCCGGGCGACGCCCGTACGCCGGACGTTAGCCCATACTGGCGATCAAAAAACGCCTTCACGGCCGGGACGTAGCGTCCGCCCATCAGCGGATCGTTCTTTGGAAGGCCCTCCCGTTCAAACGATTGAACGAGCCTGTTCCACAGTGCCGCGCGTGCTCGCCCCAGCAATGCCACCCCAAGCTCGGCGTCGGTGGCAAATAACGGCAAATCGGCAAACGTTAATCCTGGTCGCCGTTTCTTTGGTGGCGAGCTGGGGTTTCCGGCACTGGCCAGATATTCCATCGCAATGCTCCATACCTACCCAACAAAATGCCTACCCTAACAAAACGCCTGCCCAACAAAATGCCTACCCGACAAAAATCAGTGCGGCCGGCCCTCGTTGGAGAACCGGCCGCTGCGCACTAACCCGTTCGGGGTGTCGGGGATCGGGGATCGGGCTAGAGTGCTGGTGTCGGGGTGGACACCGCACAAACACTCCTCGCATCCCGGCATGAATTCAACCCGCTGTTCATCGCGTGGTTAAACAACGCGGTAAACAAACAAGCCCGGGCGATTGTTTCTCAGGACCAACTCGATGTCCGGGGGCACCGGCTGATCCGAATTTCCCGCGCCCAAAGTTCTCGACCGTCACCCCTTCGCCATGCGGGCCATGCCCCAGCGGTAAATGGTGGCGTGTTCGAGCGAGCCGAATACCAGCCGCTCGGCGGCGAATCCGATCAGGCCGATCACCAGGATCGAAGCCATCATCACGTCGGCATTGAGAAACTGCTGGGCGTCGAAAATGACCCAGCCCAACCCCCAATTCGAGGCCGCCAGCATTTCGGCGCCGATTACCGCGATCCAGGAACGCAGGAATGACTGCCGCAGTCCGGCAATGATGAACGGCGACGCGCCCGGAATGATGACCTTCCAGAACAGGCGGCGCTCGTTCGCCCCCATGGCGCCGGCGGCACGCAGCCAGATCGGGTTGACGGCGCGCACGCCCGACCAGGTGTTGAGCAGCATCGGGAACAGCGCGGCGTAAAACACGATCAGCACTGTCACCAGATCGCCGAGACCGAACCACAGGATGAACACCGGCACCCAGGCAAGCGACGGGATCGGCATGAGAGCGCTGGCGAGCGGCAGCACGAAATGTTCGACCGGCCGGAAGCGGGCCATCAGCACGCCAAGCGGCAGTCCGACCGCAACCGCAAGACCGAACCCGATCAGTACGCGGGCGAGCGTTGCGGCCGCGTGGCCGAACATGCTGCCGTCAGCCAGCATGCCGAATAGCGTCTGCGCGATGGTGCCGAGCGGCGGCATCAGCGCCGGTTTGACGAAGCCCGAATATGCGGCCGCCTCATAGAGGGCCGCGAGCACGACAAAGCTCGTGAGACCGCGCCGCAGCGACCGCGACCGTTCCGGCGTCATGAAAGCAGCATCCCCCAGCGTACCACGGTGAAGTTCTCCAACGGCTGGAACACCAGCTTCTCGAGGCCAAGACCGATCAGCGCGATCACCGCAATGCCGGCGAGCATCACGTCGGTGTTGAGAAATTCCTGCGCTCCGAAAATCATCCAGCCCAATCCCCACGGCACCGCCGCGAGCATTTCGACCGCGACTAGGATGCGCCAGGCTTGCGCCAGGCCGAGCCTCAATCCCGTGAGGATGTAGGGCAGCGCGCCCGGCAGAATGACGTGGCGGAACAGCCGGCGGTCGTCCGCGCCCATCGCGTGTGCGGCGCGCACCCAGATATCCTTGACGGCCTTCACGCCGGTCCACGCGTTGTAGATGATCGGAAACGTCGAGACGAAAGCGACCAGCAGAATGGTCGGCACGTTGCCGGGCCCGAACCACAGTAGAAATAGCGGCGTGTAGGCGAGGCCCGGGATCGGCGCCGCGATGCTGATCAGCGGCAGAACATAATCCTCGACGCGTCGCGAGCGCCCCATCAGCACGCCGATGCCGATGCCCACAATGGCCGCGAGCGCAAAACCGGCGATGAGGCGCAGCAGCGTGTCGAGCGCGTGATGCGGCAACACGCCGCTTGCCGTCAGCCGCACGAATGTCGCCGCGATGGTCTCCAGCGGTGGGAAGAACCGCGCTGGAAACAGTCCAAGATGCGCCGCCGCCTCCCACAGGCCGCCGACAACGGCGAACGGAAAGATATTGCGCAGCGCGCGCCACAACGGGCCGGCTTCGCCGCCGGCGGTTTTTACGGCGATGTCGGAAAGCGCTGTCGCCTGCTGCATGACGAGAAACTACAAATCCGTTGTGAGGGCGGCAAGGGATCGTCAGCGGGCAGGCATGTCGGCGGGGACGCACGCGGTCGGAGGCGTTGCAGTGGCCGCCCCCTGTGATAGGAAAATCGGGACACATAAACGCAGTTCGCAAGGAGTTCGCGATGGCCACTAAGAACGCGCAGAAGATCGGCTGGATCGGCATGGGCCGCATGGGTCTGCCCATGGCCGAGCGGTTGATCAAGGCCGGCCACGACGTTTCGATCTGGAATCGTACACGCGCCAAGGCCGAGCCGTTGGCCAAGATCGGCGGCAAGGTCGTCGATCATCTTTACGAACTGAAAAACGTCGACGTGCTGTTCTCGATCCTCGATACCGGCAAGAGCGTGCAGGATGTGCTGTACGGCAAGAACGGCGTGTGCAGCCAGGGCGGCAAGATGCCGCCGATCGTGGTCGACTGCTCCACCATCGCAGTCGAGGAATCCGCGGCGATCCGCGACAAGCTCAAGCAGCTCGGTTCCGATTTCGTCGCCGCGCCGGTGAGCGGCAACGCCAAGGTCATCAAGGCGGGCAAGCTCTCGGCGGTGGTGTCGGGTCCGCAGGCCTCCTGCAAGACCGCGACGCCGCTGATCGAGGTTTTCGCGCCGCAGGGCGTGTCCTATGTGGGCGAGGGCGAACTGGCGCGCGTCTGTAAGATCGCCCACAACGTCATGCTCGGTGTGGTGATCGAGAATCTGATCGAGATCACGCTCCTGACCAACAAGATGGGCGTGCCGCGGCACGCATTCCTGGCGTTTCTCAACAACGGCGTCATGGGATCGATGTTCACGCGCTACAAATCGCCGGCGCTGGTCAATCTCGACTGGACCACGACATTCACGCCGGAGCTTTTGCGCAAGGATCTCGATCTTGGCCTCGAACTCGCCCGCGAGATGGACGTGCCGATGCCGGTAACCGCAGCGACCCGCGAAGTGCTGCAGGGCCATTTCGGCGCCGCCATGCTGCAGAAGAATCCGGAAGAATATCTGCAGAAGGACTTTGCCGCGCTCGCCGAGACCATGGCGCTCGCCGCCGGCATGAAGCTTTCAAGCGAAAACGAGAACGTGCCGACGGGGTTGGAAACCTGATCGCTACGGCGATTTTTCGCCGGCAAGAATAACCAGCAAGAATAAACAGGGGGGCAAAGTGAAATCGCAATTCCGTTTCCTCGTGGCCGTCTTGCTCAGCTTCGCCGCCGTCGTGACTGCGGCGACCGAGGCGTCAGCGCAGGCGAAGTGGCCGGTGCGGCCGGTCAAATTCATCGTCACGCTCGGCGTCGGCAGTGGCGCCGATATCGGTGCGCGGCTGTTTGCCGACCGGCTCAGCCGGAAATGGGGCCAGCCGGTCATTGTCGACAACCGGCCCGGCGGCGACGGCCTCGTCGCCATCAATGCCTTTGTCAGCGCGCATGACGATCATGTGCTGCTGTTCGCGCCGTCGGGCTCGTTCACCGCGCATCCCTACGCGCACGACACGCTCCCCTATAAGCCGAGCGACCTGGTGCCGATCGTGCGCGTGTCGAATACCATCGTGGTGGTCGTTGTGCCGACCGCGACCCACATCGATACGGTCGCCCAGATGGTGGCGCGCGCCCGCGCCGAGCCGGGCAAGCTCAACTGGGCCGCGGTCACCGGCCTCAACGACCTGTTGTTTTCAGGCTTCCTGGCGCAGGAACACCTCGACATCACCAAGGTGCCGTATCGCAATGCGGTCGATGCTGCCAAGGATCTCGGCGAGAACCGCGTGCAGGTCTATCTGCCGGCGCTGACGATCGTGCGCCCGGAGGTCGATTCCGGCACCGCGAAGTTGATCGCCGTGACCAACACGACGCGCGCGCCGACCGAGCCGAAGCTGCCCACCGCGGCCGAAGCCGGCTTCCCCGACTTGACGCTTGACGGGTTGGTCGGCTTGTTCGGTCCGACCGGGATGCCGCTTGCGCTGCGCGAGCGCATTGCCGCAGATTTTCGCGCCGCCGCCGATCCGATCATCGAGGATCGCCTGACCAAGAGCGGGCAGCTCATGAACATCGCGGGGCCCGAAGAATTCGCCAAGTCAATCGAGGCGCAGCGTGTCATGGCGGCGGGCATCGCCAAGCGGCTCGGTCTCAAAGCGGCGCAATAAGCCGGAAAACAGAACGCAAAATCGGGGAGGACATGATGCGCTACAAGCTCCAGGCCGTGCTTGCTCTGGTGTTAGGTCTGTTTGCTGCTGCGGTGCTTACGGACGGCGCGCGCGCCGCCGCGGCCTGGCCGACGCGGCCGGTGAAATTTATTTTGACGCTTGGCGCAGGCAGCGGTTCGGATATCGGCGCGCGGCTGTTCGCCGACCGGCTGAGCCGGAAATGGGGCCAGCCGGTCATCGTCGAAAACCGTCCCGGCGGCGACGGCCTTGTGGCCATCAACGCCTTCGTCTCGGCGCATGACGATCACGTGCTGCTGTTTGCGCCGTCGTCGTCCTTCACGGCGCATCCGTTCCTGCACGACAAGCTGCCCTACAAGCCGAGCGACCTGTTGCCGATCGTGCGGGTGTCGAACACCTTCATCGTCATCGCCGTGCCCAAGGAATTGAAAATCGACACGCTCGCCGATCTGGTGAAACGCGCGCGCGCGGAGCCCGGCAAGCTCAATTGGGCAGGCGTGACCGGGGCGCTCGACTTCATCTTTGCCGGCTGGCTCAAGGACAGCGGTTTGCAGATAACCAAGGTGCCGTACCGCAACCCGGTCGATGCCGCCAAGGATCTCGGTGAGAACCGGGTGCAGGTCTATGAATCGGCGCTGGCGATCGTCCAGCCGCAGCTCGACAGCGGCAAGATCACGCTGCTCGCCGTCACCAACACACAGCGCACGCCGGCGCAGCCGAATGTGCCGACCGTGCAGGAAGCAGGCTTCCCGGCGCTGACGATCGACGGGCTGGTCGGCTTGTTCGGGCCGCCCGGCATGCCGCTCGATCTGCGCAAACGAATTACGTCCGACTTTGCCGCAGCCGCCGATGCGACCATCAAGGATCGGCTGGCGCTCACCGGACAGATTCTCAATATTGGCGGGCCCGAGCAATTTGCCACGTCGATCGAGGATCAGCGCGCCAAGGTCGCCAAATTCGCCGAAACGCTCGGCATCAAGCCGATGCAATAGGGCGGCGGAGTTTGCTCAGTCGTGGCGCTTGTGCACCACGTGATGGACGTGGCCGCGGCGAGAGGCGACGCGTTTGCGGTGCCGCCCGCCTTGTTGGGAGCGCATGGCGGCAAGACACGGTGCGCTGATCTGCGAGCGTTTGCTCATCATGCAGCGGGTGATCTTGGCCCGATCAGGGATGAATTGCTGGCACAGCCGCATCGCGTCCGGCGTGCAGGCTTGCCTGACTTCCTCGCTTTGCGCATTGGCTGCGTTGATGCCGCCGACAAGGATGGCCGCCGGAACGGCTAGCCGGCAGATGAAACGCAACTTCCGCAAAAACGTCTGCATGTGTCGCCTCGCTGTTACTCTCGCAGTCCGGGGTGCCGGGCGCAAGCGGGCGACGGGCCATGCGAATAAGGTTATTAAAGGGCGAACAGGCAAGTTCCACGGGCTGCGATTTGCAACCGCTGTGTTCGGCGGCGAGAATATGGGCGAGCTTTGTCAGATGAGTGAGCCGCAAAGTCGATTGGCTCAGTGCGCACCCCACTTGAACGCGGTCGAGAGGCGGTCGCCCCCATCGCCGACGCTTGAGTCGCAACGATCCATGCCGCCAGTCGTGATCCGGCCGGTCGTGTTGTCGAACGTCATGTGCTGGCAGAACATCCCGTCCGGCATGGTGTAGACGATATCGCCGCGATTATTGGAGGTATTGCCGGTGACGGCGGAAGGGCGCAGCAGCGGGCTGATGACGGCGTGGCCTCCGACCAAGACGGCGGAGGCTAACAGCACGAACAACAGCGAGGTGGTGATGATGAGCGCCAACGAATTGGCGCGCTTTTCATCTATACCGGAGTGCGTAGCGTGCAGGCCGTGTCCGAAACGCCGAACGTGATCCGCCTGGACGTACCATTGGGCGCGATCCGACGCTGTATGCTTGCCGGCGCTCATGGTGGGATCAAGCGCCAGAAAACTTGTAGGCGCGATAAAGAAATTCTTTCGAATTGATTCGAAATTCGGCGCATAGTCCGACCCTGCCGGGATCGTGGTTATCCACCCCCCTCGCGGTCGGCCGCGAGACATGGAATGATCCGCCCGTGCGCCGAGCCGCGCATCGCCACGGAGGTAGAACGTGCTCACCGCTGCACGCAACGACATGCTGACCCGGGTCGGACCCGGCACCCCGATGGGCGCGCTGCTGCGCCGCTACTGGCAGCCGATCGGCGGCGCCGGCGAGCTTGACGACTCCAATCCGATCAAGCCGGTGCGGCTCCTGGGCGAGGACCTCGTGCTCTATCGCGATCTGGCCGGCCGTTACGGCCTGATCGACCGCCATTGTGCGCACCGCCGCGCCGACATGGCCTATGGGTGGGTCGAAGAACATGGCATCCGCTGCTCGTATCATGGCTGGCTCGTCAACGAGACCGGAACCTGTCTCGAACAGCCCTACGAAGATACAACCAATCCCAAGCCGTCGAAGGCCGGCTGCGAAACCAAGGCTTATCCGGTCAAGGAATGCGCCGGGCTGTTGTTTGCCTATCTGGGCCCGCTGCCGGCACCGGAACTGCCAATCTGGGAACCGTTCACCTGGGCCAACGGCTTTCGTGAGATCGTGCTCGCGGACATACCGTGCAACTGGTTTCAGTGCCAGGAGAACTCCTGCGATCCGATTCATTTCGAATGGATGCACGACAATTGGGGCGCGCGGCTGCGCGGCGGCGACCAGAACGCCGCACCCAAACATCTGAAACTCAAGTTCGAGGAGTTCGAGCACGGCCTGATCTACAAGCGCGTGCGCGAGGGCCAGAGCGAGGAGGACCGCTATTGGACTGTCGGACGCGTCGCGCTGTGGCCGAACGCTTTTTATCTCGGCAGTCATTTCGAGTGGCGCGTCCCGATCGACGACGAGAACACGCTTTCGGTCGCGTGGTTCTTCATGCGCGTCCCCAAGGACCGCGAGCCCTACACGCAGCAGCGCGTGCCGGTGTGGAAGAGCCCGCTTCAAGACAAGGATGGCCGCTGGATCACCAGTCACGTCATCAATCAGGATATCGTTGCCTGGGTCGGCCAGGGCCGCATCGCCGACCGCACCAAGGAGAACTTGCGCTCGAGCGACATCGGTATCTCGACGATGCGCGCGCGCTTTTTCAGGGAGCTGGAGACGCTGGCGGCCGGCAAGGAGCCGGGCGGCATCATTCGCAGCGCCAACGAGGCCGCCTGCATCTCGCTGCCCAACATGGCGCGCGAGTTCAACACCGAGGGCATTGCGCTCGCCGATTACAACACCGATCCGATCCTGCGACAGCGGTTGAAGGAATTCCGCCACCATTTCGGCCAGCCGGCGCAAGTGCGCCGCGAGTTTGTCGAGGCCATGGGAATCGGCGGGCCGTAGGACGGCCTATGGAATGAGGGGCCCATCCGCCGCTCAGATTTGCGGATAGGCCCCTCACCCTCACTCCTTCGATCGACTCGAGAGGAGCGCACCCAGATTGGATTTGCGGAATTGCGCCAGCTGCGATCTTAGGCGTTCACGGCTTTCGGCATGTGCAGGTCAAACAGCGCCAAGACCTCGCCGGCCGGCCTGGCGCGGCTGAACAGGTAACCTTGCATTTCGGTGCAGCCGACCGCTTGCAACGTGTCCAATTGCTGCTGCGTTTCGACGCCCTCCGCGGTCGAGATCATGTTGAGGCACTTCGCCAGCCCGGCGACCGCGTGCACAATGGCGCGCGGCTCCGCGCCATTCGACAGATCCGCAATAAACGAGCGGTCGATCTTGATTTTGTCGAATGGGAAGCTGCGCAGGTAGCTGAGCGACGAATAGCCGGTGCCGAAATCGTCCATCGCGATCTGCACGCCAAGCTTGCGCAGTTGATGCAGCATTCCCAATGTCGCGAACGTATTCTGCATCAGCATCGTCTCGGTGATTTCGAGTTGCAGCCGCGCGGCCCGCATGCCGCTATCGTCGAGCGCGCTCATCACGATTGCCACCAGATTCTTGCTCTTGAGCTGCGCCGGTGAAAGATTGACCGCGACCTTGACGCTCTCCGGCCAGTTCGCCGTTTCCTTGCATGCCTTGCGCAGCACCCATTCGCCGATCGAGACGATCAGCCCGGTCTCCTCGGCGATCGGAACGAAATCGGCCGGCGAGATCAGGCCTCTGCTCGGATGGTTCCAGCGCAGCAGCGCTTCGAACGCACTTATCTCATTGGTCTGAAGATTAACGAGCGGCTGATAATACAGCTCGAATTCGCCGTTATTGAGCGCCTGGCGCAGATCCATTTCCAGTCCGCGCCGTTCCTTCATGCGTTTGTCCATTTCGGCTTCGAAGAACCGGTACATGCCGCGTCCGTCGCCTTTGGCGCCGTACAGCGCCATGTCGGCGTTCTTAAGAAGCTGATCCGGCTCGACGCCGTCGATTGGCGCGATCGAAATGCCGATGCTGATATCGGTTATGATCTGGTGGCCGTCGACCTGATACGGCTTGATGATCGATTCGCGGATGCGCCGCGACAATGCCGCGGCGTCGCCAGGCTTCAGCATCTGCGTCATGATGATCGCAAATTCGTCGCCGCCGAGCCTCGCGATGGTGTCGGGCTCCCGGGTGCAGCCGCGCAGCCGGTCGGCGACAAGTTTTAAGAGTTCATCGCCGATCGGATGGCCGAGCGTATCGTTGACGCTCTTGAAATGATCGAGATCGAGGCACAGCACCGCCAGGTTCTCGCCGCGCTTGACGCGCTTGAGCTCGTGGTCGAGCCGCTCGCGCAGCAGCATGCGATTGGGCAGGTCGGTCAGCGCGTCATGCCCTGCCATGTGAGCGATGCGCTCTTCGGCGCGGCGGCGATCGGTGACGTCTTCATGGGTGGCGAGCCAGCCGCCGCCCGCAAGCGGCTTGTTGAGGATCGAAATGGCGCGGCCGTCGCCCGCCGTGACGACGCTGTGGAAGGTGTTGCCCTCGGCGATCTTCGCCAGCAGCTCGGCAATGTATTCGTCGGGATTACCCGAAAAGGTCCGTGCCTCCACCCGCTGCTTGAGCAGGTCGAGCAGCCAGCAGCCCGGTTTGGCCGCTTCGGCCGGCAACGCGTACATTTCGATGTAGCGGCGATTGCAGAATACCAAGCGGGCGTCGGCGTCGAACATGAGCACGCCCTGCGTCATGTTTTCGAGCACGGTATGCAGGAGCCGCTGATCCTGCTGCGTCGGCCACGTCGGCGCGCGGCCATGCGAGGCATGTGGAAACGGCAGAATACCGGCGTTCGCCGGTTGCGATTCTTTCAGCCCCATAGTAGCTCATCCTCAATATGTGATTTTACCTAGCCCGGAACTCATCCGTAGAGGCCATTCATTTTGAAGGGTTCAATGGGGTCGCTCCGCTTTTAATCAAAGCGCGCCGCGATCTGATTGTGCTTTCAAGTAATTAGAATGCAGTTCATTAGAATGCGCGGCGAAAACGCCGCTGACAGTTAGATCAAAAATTAGCCAAGCCTGCGAACCGGTATTAACAACAGGAAGATGCGATAGCGAGACAAGACAATTTGCGGCGCATCGGTAGCGCGTCGAAGCGCAATCGGCAGCCAAAATGCTCGCTCTCCTGTCCCGCAACGAAAGAGCGCTTCATGGTCGCAATTCGAGGGCGTTCGCGCTCTCCGCGGCTTGGCGGAAAACAGAGCGAATCGAGGCGGCGTGCCACTCCATCAATCCGGCAATTAGACTTGTCACTCTCGCGTTTTGCGGGCTGGCGCGTCAATCATGCTCAGCACCTCGCTGACCGTCGGTTCGGAAATAGTCTCGCCGATGAATTCAAGCGGGTTAGTGGATACAGATGCCCCTTGCTCTGAAACGTGGAGGTACAGTCTCCGGTTTTCTTTGGCGAGTGTAAGGACCTGCTTTCTAAATTCGGGCCATTGATCTTTTCTTATGGAAACGCAGCCATCCGTTTCGAGTTTGCTGTTGCCGGCGGCGTGCAGTTCAATCCCGTCCCGGTCGCGGTGCAATTTCGGATCGGGTATCGTTCCGTTCGCAACGCCGATTGCCCCGTGTCGGCTGCCCCAGGAGCCCACGGCATCCGGGGTTATGAGATAATCCCCATAGGGAATGGATTGACCGCGGCCGCCGGAGCCAAATTGATATTCCTTTCCTTCGACCTTTATTGTTCCGGTAATCTGTTTTGGTCGGACTTTGTTCATGATGTCGCGAATGAACGGGGTCACCATTATTTCAATTCGGCCGTCACGCTCATCTTCTTTCCCTTTGGAAGTGAGTTGCTCGACGGGTTCTTTTGGCTCGACGGAGGCATATTTGCGCAGCTTGCATAGATTCTTGACAGTAACGTCTTTGATCGAACGACGAGTCTCTTTGATTTGTTGTGACCGGGCGGCGTCTCGAATGAAGGGAATCTCTTTTGCTTCGGCTTGGCTGCCCAACTCGTCTCCAATTTCTTTAGAAGCCAATTGATAGGTAGGTTCTTTTGGCTCGGTTTCGGCATATTTGTGCAGCTTGCATGAGTGTTTGATGGTAACTTCCGTGATCAAATGACGAGTTGTTTTGACCTGCGTCCGATGCGGGTTCGGCGCAAGATGAATGCTCACTCTTTCGGCAAGTGTTGGAAGAGTCCGGACTTGGATATAGGCTGGAGAAAATTCGGGTTTTGCCTTACTTTGAGAAAGACTCCACAAAAGAATGCTTGCTGTTCCTATCGTGCCGAGAAAATTGACGTGACTTCCCAATCTCATGCTGTACGCCTCACTGTTGTGCGAAGAGAGGCGCTACTCTGCCTTGGCTCTTCCGATGTGTTTTTCAGTTGGGCCGACCGGAATATCGAATCAAATATTTCAAGCCGTTTGCCGCGTGTGCGTTATCGATGAAGGAACGTGCAATCGAAGACGTGGCGAAATTTGTCTTCCGGCTGCGTCTGCTTCAGGCTTGCCGGGGTCGCAAAAATCTTCCGCGCTCGTGGTTCCCAATTCGCCTCTCGCCGCAAAGCGTCGAGACCGTGCCACTTGGTATGCTGAAATTTGACCAGATTGAGATGCTCACCGGCTGTTGGAACTCCCGTGGCAAGGCGGCACCTCTCGGCGCGGGCGCGATGTGCCCCCAACGCTTCATCAAAGGCCGCAAAACCGCGGCTTATTGGCAGATCGGGAACTGTTTCGGCTTAGGCATTGTTCCCATGCGTCTCTGAGAGGGCAGGGTCCACGCCAGGGCCAAGCACTCTTAAGCTTAATGGTGGAGTGCGTTGGCCTACCTAGCTCGGTGCGCCTCGATCATCAATCGGGCCGCGCTTGCGTGATGGGAGGAAAGCCATCGCCGATCCGGCAAGTCCTCCTCGCCCTTTCAATCTTCCTCGACCGTTCAAGTCTTCCTGGCCAGTTTATGTCGTGCCAGTCATCAGCTTCGCCACGGCGCGTACGTCTTTCATGAATTCGTGCACGACCGGACTGACAGTTCGTTTTTTCAGGGTCACCATCGCGACCGGCCACGGCTGCGCAGGCAAGTTTACAGGCAGCACCTTGAGGCCGAAGCGCGGCGCGTTAAAGCGCAGCACCGATCCTGAGAGCGCGGCCAAGAACCGATCTGTCGCCAGCATGTTGATGCAAAAATGCACCGAATAGGCCCGTACAATAGAGGGCGGCGGCGCGACGCCGCAGCTGCGAAACGCTTCATTCACGCGCGTGTCGATCCAGCTATTTTCCGGAAACAGCAGCCATGGGTGCTCCATAAGGTCCGCAAGCGCCCCATTGCGACGGCGCGCCCAGGGCGCCTTTCCGCCAGCCACGACGAAGACCCGATCATGGTAGAGCACCTCGGCGTCGAGGTCGTGATCACGGCGGCGCTGGTCCGCACCCCGGCCGAGGACGAGATCGACGGTTCGCTCGCGCAGAGGGCGAAACTCGGGTGCGAGGTCATCGGCAGCGTTGACGCTCACCACGACACGCGGATATCGGCGCGAGAAGCGATCGACGACTGTGGGCAGCAGGCCCGCTGAAATTGCTTCCGGGCAGCCGATCCGCACCTCGCCGAGGGCCGGATCGGCGAGGGCCTCGATGTCTTTGACGCCTTGCCGCAACTCATCGAATGCGCCCAGGGCGCGTCGCAGCAACGCGCGCCCATAAGGCGTCACCTCGACGCCCCGGGCATTGCGCTCGAGTAGCCGCATGCCGAGGACGCGCTCGATATCGGCAATCGCCTTTGACACCGACGGCTGCGATACGGCGAGCCGCTCTGCGGCCTTGCGCATGCTGCCAAGTTCGGCCACCGCAATGAAGACGTGCAAGTCGTGCAGCTTGAGTCGGCACCCGATCCGTTCGTCCCACTTCATGGCCCTGCTCCATAGCGAAACGGTTAAGAGCTTATCAAGAATGAGAACTGTTCTTCTATGCCCCCTTCGGCTTTATCTGGCTGCCCGTTCGTTACGTCAGGGAGACCGCGATGCCCCGTTTGGTCGGGTGGATTGGCGTCACCGCAGCAGCAATTCTGACTTTGTCCGCAGCCGGCGTGCGCGCGCAACTCGACAGTATTCCAGCCGGGCCGATAAAGATCGTGACGCAGCAAGGGCCGGGCGGCGCAACGATTACCGCCATGCGCCTGGTGGCGGATCGGCTGGAGAAACGCTGGGGCCGTCCCGTGACGCTGGTGCCACAGCCGGGTGGCGGCGGTCTCCTCGCGGCCAAGACCGCTGCCGAGGCCGCGCCCGACGGGCGCACTTTGTTCATGGCCTTGGCGTCGACATTCTTGGTGCTGCCGGAAACCCACAAGAGCTTACCGTTCGACATCGCACGATTGACCCCGGTTGGCTTCGTCGGCGAAGTCCCGATGGCAGTGGGTGTGTCCGCCGAACTGCCGGTCACTTCTCTGCAAGAGCTGATTGCGTTGTCCAAGCAAAGACCGGGAGGACTCAATGTGGCGGCCGCGTTCCGCGGCAGCCTTCCGGACCTCACGACCGAGCTTTTTCGCGCGCGCTCCGGCGCTGTTATCACACCCATCCATTATCCGGGCAGCGCCCAAGCAATGACGGATATCATGAGCGGACGTGTCCCTGTTTTGATCGAGGGGTTCGGCGGCCCGCTCGGCTCCCGCCAGATCAAGCTTCTGGCAATTGCCTCGCCTGAACGCCTACATTCCCGCCCGCGAATTCCGACTATTGCCGAAACCGTCCCTGGATTTGCGGCTTCGGGGTGGTACGTTTTGGTCGCGCCGCCGCGCACGCCTGCGACGCTCGCCAAAAAGATCAATGCCGATTTGCGTGCGGTTCTTGCCCAGCCGGACGTAGTGCAGAAATTTGCTGAGCTCAGCACCACAACGCGCGACTACACGCCGGAACAAGTCGTCGATTTTATTAGGGCGGAGCGGCGCCGATGGACGCCTGTGGTCCAGCGGCTCAAACTCAACGAAGATCATTGACGCCGCTCTCCCCGAGATCGATCGGGCACAGCTGCTGCAATTCGAAAATGCCTGTGCGCTCCGTACCTTAGCGAAAATCAGCGCGAATCAAGGCAACGTGTCACAATTGCCGCGCCTAGCCATCAAACAAAGAGCTGGAAAAAAAGCTCGGCATATCAGGGGGATGACTCGCCCCCTGTGGAATTTCTTGATCGCGCAGTGCGTGCTGAACTAAAAGACTTTGTCTCGCTCTCTTAGAGGACGCTGGCGGGTGACTCTGTCCGGCGGAGCGAGCGCGGTTCCCGCGGGCGGGACGACACATCCCGCTCCCGGGCGGCTTCGGGACAACGCCCGGCCGGCATCATGACCGGTCTGCGACTAAGTCGCTGGACTGGGACAGGCGGAAGCGGATAACGCCCGCGTCTTAGCCACGTCCCAGGGAGTGCGTCTGGAGCTGAGCGGCGGCGTTGGTTCGCTGCCGTAAGTGCCGCGGTGGAACGCCGTCAGACGAGCGCGCTGCGCTTCAGCGCGCGCCGCACCCGCAGGTGCGGTCGTTGGATACGCGTCTGGCGGCGTTCCGCCTCCTTTTATTTCCGTCCGTTCGTGCGCCGTGCCTGACCGTGATGAATCCGGCCAATCCACCGCCGGATTGATCTGACAAAGGTCAGGATCGCGGCGAAGTTTTTAGCTTGGCGTGCTGCATAACTCGGGTGCGAACAAAAAACGCGCCGCGAGAACGATGGCGCTTATCCATCCCCGCGATAGCGGCACTTGCGTGGGGGAGCATGTATGTGTTGGCTTGGGTTCAGGCGGCGGCGCGGCCGCTAACGCACAGTGGGGGGACATGGCGGGCAAATTGATTTTGACCGGGGACGTCAATCTGATGAAGGTCGCCGATCCGACGATTCCGTTTCGGCAGGTGGCGGCCGCATTGCACACGGCCGACGTTGTGTTTGGAAACCTGGAATGCTGCCTGCACCTGTCGGCGCGGCGATCGCATGACACCGAAGGCTTTTTTGCCGATCCGCAGATCGGCGGTGAGGCATTGCGGCTTGGCGGCTTTCACGCCGTCGGTGTCGCCAATAACGTCAATTACGGCGCGGACAACATCGCGGCCTCGCTCGCGGTGCTGGATCGACTCGGCGTTTCGCACACTGGCGCCGGCGCGAATCTCGCCGCGGCGCGTGCGCCCGCGATCGTCGCCCGCAACGGGCTGCGCGTCGGCGTCGTGCAGCGCAGCTCGGTGTATTGGCCGACCGACCACGAAGCCGCGGCCGATTCACCTGGGATCGCCGTGATCCGTGGCCACACGGCCTATCAGGTGCCGACGGGCCGCCTCGTCCCCGGCATGCCGCCACCGAACCGGCCCGGCGTGCCGCCGCTGGTGGTGACATGGGCGGACGCCGCGTATCTGGCGGAATTTCAGAAGGACATCGCGGCGTTGCGGCCGCAAGCCGACATCGTCGTCGCCTCCTGCCATTGGGGGCTTGGGCGCGAGCCGCTGCAATACATGATGGATATCGCTCACGCCGCCATCGATGCGGGCGCCGATATCGTGATGGGCCACGGGCCGCACTACCTGTTGCCGATCGAAATCTATAAGGGCCGGCCGATCTTCTACGGCCTATGCAATTTCACCTTCGCGACCGGCCATCTCGGCCGCAAGCATTCCGGCTGGGTCGGCATTTTGATCGACCTCACGTTCGAGCGCGGCGCGGTCGCGGGATGCGAATTCCGTTTTGTTCGCAGCAACGACAACAACGAAACCTATCTGTGCTCGCTGGCCGACGAAGCCGAAACGCTCGCCGATCTCACGCGGCGAAGCGAAAAGAACGGCGTGAAACTTGTGCCAGTAGGTGATCGCGTGCGGGTTACGGCGACTTGAGATCGGCAGAGGCAACGCAATGACAAACCAAATCACAGTTCCGCGCCGGGAATTTCTGCGTCTGGCGGCGAGCGCCGTGGCGATCCCTGCCGCCTCCAGCGTTGCGCTGGCCGACGCCTATCCGTCGCGTCCGATCCGGCTCATTGTCGGCTTCACCGCAGGGGCTGCGTCCGACGTGATCGCGCGTATTTTTGCCCGCGTGGTAGGGCCGTTCATCGGTCAACAGATGATTGTCGAGAACAGGCCCGGCGCCGGCTCCAGCATCGCCGCGCATTACGTCGCGCGCGCGCCGAAGGACGGCTACACGCTGTTCCTGCCGCCGCTCTCGACGCTTACCAACGAGATTATCAATCCGACCTCGCCGCCGCTCGACATGAGCAAAGACTTTGCGGCGATCGCGCAGCTTGCCGAAGGTCCGTTCTTCCTGACGGTCAATCCGGCGCTTGGTGTGCACAGCGTGGCCGAGCTTGTCGCGCTTGCCAAGGCAAAGCCCGGCGCGTTGACCTTCGGTTCGGTCGGCGCCGGCAGCCTGCCGCATCTGTGCGGCGTGTTGTTCGAGCAGAAGGCCGGCATCAAGCTGGTGCATGTGCCGTATCCCGGCAGTCCGGAATCGGTCACCGATCTGATCGCCGGCCGCATCACGCTGTCGTTCATCGTCGGCTCCTCGATCATCGGACAGATCAGGGCGGGCCAGCTTGCCGTGCTGGCGACCACGGGCGCCAAACGCGCCAGCCTCTTGCCCGACGCGCCGACCATGACGGAGGCCGGGATTCCCGGCTTCGACTTTAATCTTTGGCTCGGGCTGATGGCGCCGGCCGGTACGCCGCAGCCGATCGTCGCAACGCTCGCCAATGCGGCGCGCAAGGCGATGCAGGCGCCTGAGGCGGTGGACGCGCTGCACAAGCTGGGCTACGAGCCACTCGACGTCGGGCCGGAGGAGTTCGCCGCGCGGATTCGCACCGACGTTGCGCGCTGGACCGCGGTGACGCGTGCGGCGGGGATGAAGAGCTAGCGGCGGCGCAAACAGTCAGTGCGCATCTCAAGGACTTACGGTCCGGGTTTTACAGAGCGCTTGTACGTTTTGGGGAGGAGCTTGCAAAAAACAGCGGTCGAGGCGCCGCGCCAGCATAGCCGCACGCAGCAAAATGCATTTGCCAACCGTAACGACTGAATGAATAACAGCCCATCATGCGCACCCAAGTCGCCATCATCGGAGCCGGACCGGCCGGTCTCCTGCTGTCCCATATTCTTCACCGCAACGGCATCGACTCGATCGTGCTGGAGCGGCAGACCCGCGCCCACGTGCTGGAGCGGATTCGCGCCGGCGTGCTTGAAGCCGGCACGATTGCGCTATTGCGCGAGGTCGGGCTCGGCGCGCGGATGGATCACGCCGGACATCCACACGACGGCGCGGCCATCGCCTGGCAAGACCGCCCGCGCTTTATGATCGACACCAGGAAATATACCGGCAAGCAGATGATGGCGTACGGCCAAACCGCAATCACTGAAGATTTGTTCGCCGCGCGCGACGCGGCCGGTGGCGTCATCATCGACGAGGCCGCCAACGTGCAGGTGCACGACCTGACTTCGGACCGGCCCTATGTGACCTACGAGAAGGACGGCGCGAAGCAGCGCATCGATTGCGACTACGTGGCGGGCTGCGACGGCTATCATGGCGTCAGCCGCACCTCGATTCCGGCCGATGTGCTCAAGACTTATGAAAAGACTTATCCATTCGGCTGGCTCGGCATCATGTCGGAAACGCCGCCCTATCCGGACATCTGTTATTGCTACAGCACCCGCGGTTTCGCGCTGGCGTCGCAACGCGGCCCGAATCTGTCGCGCTATTACATCCAGTGCAATCTCGACACCAAGCTGGAAGACTGGCCGGACGACCGTTACTGGGCGGAGTTTCTGGCGCGCTGCCCAAAGGATATGGCGGACAGCATCGTCACCGGGCCGACCATCGAGAAGTCAATCGCGCCGCTGCGCAGCTTCGTCGCGGAGCCGATGCGCTACGGCCGGCTGTTTCTCGCCGGCGACGCTGCCCACATCGTGCCGCCGACCGGCGCCAAGGGGTTAAATCTCGCGGTGTCAGACGTCTATTACCTGTCGCGCGCGTTGATCGAAGCGTATCGAGCGGGCAAGACGCACTACCTCGACACCTATTCCGGCACCGCGCTGAGCCGTGTCTGGAACGCGGCACGCATGTCGTGGTGGCTCACCATGTTGCTGCACAGCCTGCCCGACGAAACGCCGTTCGAGCGGCAGATGCGGTTCAATCAGTTTGACTATCTGCACGCATCCGACCGCGCCGCCGGTACGCTCGCGGAGCAGTATGTCGGGCTGCCGTATTAGCGCCCGATTGGTTGCGAGTTTAGGTTACCGCTCACTCCTGCTTGACTGTCCGCCGTCGCGGGATTTGTTCGAGGCGGAGCAACAGCGTCGTGAGCGGAACTAACATGAGGGCACGTTCGCCGGAACCGCCCGGATTTGCGATCCGCCGCATCACCAGTGTGCCCGCATGGACGGCGGCGTCCTTCGCCGTGACGTTGGCGCTGGCGGTGACCGTGCTGGCGATTTTCGGCGATGGCGAAACCGGCACCGCGCTGGCTTTGCGCGTTACCGCGCGCTGGTGCTTCGTGTTGTTCTGGCTGGCCTATGCGGGCGGCGCTTTGGCGAAATTCTGCGCGCCGCGCCTTGTGGTGTTGGCGCACCACAGCCGCGAGTTCGGATTAGCTTTTGCGGTCGCGCTGTCGGTCCATATCGGCCTCGTATTGTGGCTATTGGACGTGGCGGCGGATCAGCGGACGCTGATGCTGTTCTTTTGGGCCGGTGTGGCCTGCACGCTTTTCCTCGCGCTGTTTTCGCTGCCGCGGTTGCGTGAATGGCTTGGGCCGCGCTTGTGGCGCATATTGAGCGAAGCGGCGATGCAATACATCGCGCTCGTGTTCGCGGTCGATTTCATCGTCGATCCGTTGCAGGCAAGCGGCGTCGACAGATATCCGCTGAGTTACCTGCCGTTCGTCATCATGCTGATCGGCGGCGCGGTGCTGCGCATCGGCACGCGGTTCTCGCGGCAGCCAGTGGCAAGCAAGGCTTAAGCGCGCCCCTTCTTTCTGGCTTTCGCCTGCTCGGCCAAAAAGCGCGACAGTCGCGCCCGCACGGCGTCGGCCTCGCCCGGTCTCCATTTGCGCAAGCCCTCTCCGCTCTTCATGCCAAGTTTGCCGGCCTTGACCTTGTCGCGCAGGATCGCCGGCGCCGCCGCCGTGCGGTCGAGATGTTCGTACAGCACGTCGGCGATATCGAGCGCGAGATCGAGTCCGACGAGGTCAGACTGCTCCATCGGCCCAAGCACCGCGGTGCGCGCGCCGAAGCCCTCCTTAACGACCGTATCGACGGTCTCGGCGTCACAGACGCCGGCAGCGACCAGCGCGAAGGCTTCGCGCTTCATCGCGTGCTGCAGGCGATTGCCGACGAACCCCGGAACGTCGCGGCGCACGTGGACCGGCGTTTTGCCGGCGTCGCGCAGCAAGTCCATGGTGGCGCGCACGACGGCGTCGCCGGTTTTGTCATTCTGGATCACCTCGACCAGAGGCACCAGATGCGGCGGGTTCCAAAAATGCGTGCCGATGACGCGTTCGCGGTGTTTCAGGTCGCGCCCGATCTCGGTCGTCGGTATTGCCGAACTGTTGCTTGCCAGAATCGTTTCGGGGCTGACCGCGCTCTCTAGCTCGGCGAAGATCTTCTGCTTGAGCGGCAGCTTTTCCGGCGCTGCTTCGAACACAAAACGTGAGCCTTGGACGGCTGGAGCCATTTGCTCGTGCGCGGAGATGCGCGTGAGCAGCGCCGCGTCGTCACCGAGCAGGTCGATGATCGCGGCAAGCCGCCGCGGCATCGAGGCGCGGAGCTCCGCGTTCGGCTCGAATACGCCGACCTCGTGCCCAGCCGCGGCCAGTAGGTAGGCAATGCCGTGGCCCATCAATCCGCCGCCGATCACGCCGATTTTGAGTGTTTGCATGTCTGCCTCGGAGGGAGCCTTTCGGAACTGCGGGGAACTTCAAGCGTTGATTTCATAACCGCCAACTCTTCGACGGATTTTCAGGAGATCGGCTATGCCAGCTCTCATGTGGGTTACGTTCTGGTCCTGGCTAATGGGCAGCGCGGCGTGCTGGGGCGAGACGCCTCGATCGCAGGCACCCGAGCAATCCCGATCCTCGTCCAAACAATCGGCAGACCAACGAGATCAGCCAGCCGTATAGCCGCCATCGACATACATCACCTGGCCGGTACAGAAATCCGATGCCGGCGACAGCAGATAAATCGCCATACCGACCAAGTCCTCAACTTCGCCGAGCCGGCCCAGTGGAATGCGCGACAACGAGCGTGCGCGCGTCTGCTGGCCGAGCTCGTTGTCGCCGTACATCCATGCGGTTAGTTTGGAGCGGAAGACGGTAGGCGCGATTGCATTCACCGTAGTGCCGTATTTGGCCCATTCAGTCGCCAGCACGCGGGTGAGCGAATCGGTTGCGCCCTTCGAGGTGCAATAGCCGGTATATCCGGAAATGTTGCCGTGGCGGCCGCGCACCGACGACATCAGCAGCACCTTGCCGCGGACCTTTTTCTCGATCCAGTAGGCGCCAACCGCCTTGGCCATGAACCAGATGCCACGAACGTTGGCGTCCATGACCGCCTGCCAGTCCTCGTAGGCGAGTTCGTGAATAAAGCCCGGCTTGTTGTAGCCTGAAGCGACGACGAG
The DNA here is from genome assembly GCA_049300295.1 of Xanthobacteraceae bacterium. Lineage (GTDB taxonomy): Bacteria > Pseudomonadota > Alphaproteobacteria > Rhizobiales > Xanthobacteraceae > BOG-931. Next base: position 64,754 of record JBAQJL010000057.1, on the reverse strand, counting down.
CTGATCGACGCGACCGAATTTTTCCAGCGCCGCCTCGAGCATCGCCTGCGCATCGGCTTGGCTGTCCGGCCGGCGCAGCACGGTCGCCGGATCGCCGCCGAGTTCGCGGACCTCGTTCGCCACCTCGTCGAGTTCGTCCTTGCTGCCGGAGGCGAGCAGGACCTTGCCGCCGAGCGACGTGAGCGCCAGAGCGGTGGCGCGCCCAAACGTACCGGACGCGCCGGTGATGATCGCGACCTTGTCCTTGACGTCGAACAGCGACAGCGGATGGCGCAGCGGTTCGGAAATCATGTCGTTGTCCTCGACGAAATGAATTAGCGTCCCGTCTCAAAGCGAAACGCCTGTTTCGGATCAAGCACCGCGACCACCCGCAGTGCACAGCCTTCACCTTCCGGCCAGCGCCATGGAAACGCGAAGAATGTGCAGCGTTGTCCGGTGATCTTGTCGATCTCGCCGCCTATATTCTCGATGCCCGGAATGCCGTTGGTCATCATGATCTTGTGCGCCGGCTCCCAGTACGGAAAATCTTCGATGATGTGACGGCCGGTCTCAGCTTTGTATTCGGCATCGAGATGCGGCTGCGCGGGTCCCGGCCCATGCGGGCCGAGGAACGTACCGAGCGGGTGGTCGAGTGCCTGGACGTCGATACCGACGAGCTTGACGCCGCGCTCAACCAGCCATTCGGCCGCGTCCTTATAGAGTCCGGGCGAGTAGGCGAAATAATCCGGATTGTCGCCGTAGTTCAGGTGGCTGCCGGTATTGATCATCACGATGTCGTTCTTCTGGATCTTCGGCTCGGCCTTTTCCAGATCCTTTGGCATGATGACGCCCCACTTGCCTTTGGGGATCGACACCACGACACCAGCGCCGAAGAAGCGCCATAGCGGATAGCCGGTGATCGACGGCTGGTTTTCGGCGACGTGGATCGGCGCATCCATGTGCGTGCCGCGGTGCATGATGCCTTCGAACTGCTGCACCAAGAGGCCGTCCTTGGAATGGAATTCGACGACGCGCACGTTGAGATTGGCCCGCGACGGCCATTGCGGCATGCCGTGACCCCACGGATGGCTGAGCTCGAAAAACTGCAGGTCGCCGTGTTTGCTCGCAGCGCGCGGCGTTTTGCTTGCGGCCTGTGATTTGCGCGCGGCGCCGTTCTCCAGGCGAACGCCGCCCTTCGGATCGAGCATGGCGACGAGTCGGATGACGCAGGCGTCGCCCTCGTGCCATTTCCATGGAAAGCCCTGGAACGTGCAGCGCTTGCCGGCGAGTTCGTCGAGATCGCCGCCGACGTTTTCGATGGTCGGAATGCCGGCTTCGAGCAGCGTGCGGTGCGCCGGATTCCATTCCGGGAAATCGCGAATTGCCTCGCGGCCGGTCGCTTCCTTGTATTCCGGCAGCAGATATTTGATCTGCGGACCGTTGCGATGCGGGCCAAGCGAGGTCGCCAGCGGATGGTCGACGCAGGCGGTGTCGACGCCGACCATTTTGACGCGCTTCTTGGCCAGCCACGCGGCGGCGTGTTTGCTCAGGCCCGGCGCATAACCGAAATATTCCTTGCTGTCGGAATAGCGCCGGTGCCAGCCGGTGTTGATGAGAACGATATCGCCACTTTTGATCGCCGGCTGGGCGCGCTCCAGATCGGACGGCTCGATGAGCTGCCATTTCTTTTTCGGGATCGACACCACGACACCGGTGCCAAAGAACGCCTGCAGCGGCAGATCGCCGACCGCCGGTGCGCCCGGAATGAGATGAATCGGCGCGTTGACGTGCGTCGAAGTGTGAAAAATCGTGGTGATCTTGTGCGTCATCACGCCTTGCTTGGCATGATGCGTGATGCGCTCGAGCTTGATCTCCTCGTAGCCTGGAAAGATCGGCGTATACATTCCCCAGCGATGGCTGAGCTCGTAAAGCTCAAGCCCGCTCACCGGATCGACAATGGCCGGCATTTTGGTCCCTCACCCGTCGCGACCGGCGGCCTCGATTGTCCCACCGCACGCTATTGTATTGCAATTCGGGCCGTGTGTGTCACGATCTGATCGCGCTTTTCAAGTCTCCGCCCAGATGCCGCAAAGGCACAGACGGAATTTCAACGGGAGGAATCCACATGCGTCAGCACGCAGGCTCCATGCTGTCGGCCGCTGTTCTCGGCATTGCCGTCGCCGCCGCCTTTACGATCGCGGACCGGCAGGCCAACGCGGACGATCCCAACGGCGGAGCGAATCCGTACCACGTGGTCAGCAACTGGGCGAAGCTGCCGCAAGGGCGGCGCTGGGGCATGGCGATCGGCGTCGATATCGACCGCGACGGCACCAGCGTGTGGGTGTTCGACCGTTGCGGTGACAAAACCTGCGAGGGCTCGAACGTCGCGCCGTTGCAGAAGTTCGACTCGACCGGACGACTCGTCGAGAGCTTCGGCTCCGATTTGTTCAACTGGCCGCACGGGCTATTCGCCGCTCCCGACGGGACCGTCTGGGTCACCGATGGTCAGAAGCAGATCGTCGTGCAGCTCGCGACCGACGGCAGTGTGATGCGGACGCTCGGCAAGCCCGGCGTCACCGGCAACGGTCCCGACACGTTCAATTCTCCGTCCGACGTCGTGCTCTCACCGGACGGCGACATCTTCGTCGCCGATGGCCACGGCGATTTCCCGGTCAAGAACACCAACGACCGCATCGTCAAGTTTTCCAAGGACGGCAAATTCCTCAAAGCCTGGGGCCACCACGGCGCAGGCCCTGGCGAGTTCGATGTGCCGCACGGGCTGGCGATGGATTCTACGGGCCGCTTGTTCGTCGCTGACCGCGCCAACAATCGCATCCAGGTCTTCGATCCCAACGGCAAGCTGTTGGCGGTCTGGAAGCAGTTCGGCCGGCCGAGCGGCATCTATATCCGCGACGACATTATCTATGTCGCCGATTCGCAGTCGGATGAAAAAATCAACCCGCCGTTCCGGCAGGGCATCCGCATTGGCAGCGTCAAGGATGGCAAGGTCACCGCCTACATCCCGCCTGTAGACCCGAAGATCTCGATGCCGGAAGGCGTCGCGGCCGATAGGAACGGCAACGTGTTCGGCGGCTTTGCCACCGGCATGGACTTCAAGAAGTTCGCCAAAAACTGACGTCGTAGGTTAACGGCGGTGCCGAAAGCGGGTCCTGTTGCGGCGACGGGACCCCGCCGTTATCTATACGCGCCGTTTGCGCTGGCGCGACTATCGCCGGTGCGCCGATTTTGAAAGCACGTATCGACCGCAAAGTACGAATCGACTTATGGCTCGTCTCGTCATGAAATTCGGCGGAACTTCGGTCGCCGATATCGACCGCATCCGCAACGCCGCGCGCCACGTCAAGCGCGAGGTCGACGCCGGCCATGAGGTCGCCGTCGTGGTCTCCGCCATGGCAGGCGTGACCAATCAGCTCGTGGCCTGGTGTGGGGCGGCACTCAAGGAGCGGGCCATCTTTGATGCCCGTGAATACGACGCGGTCGTGGCCACCGGCGAACAGGTAACGGCCGGCCTGATGGCGATCGCGCTGCAGGACATCGACATCAACGCCCGGTCGTGGCAAGGCTGGCAGCTTCCGATCGCGACGTCGAACGTGCATAGTTCGGCGCGCATTCTCGGCATCGACGGCGACGAACTTGTGCGGCGCTTCAAGGAACGCAAGGAGGTCGCGGTCATCGCCGGCTTCCAGGGCGTGCACAAGGAGACCAATCGCGTCACCACATTAGGACGCGGCGGATCGGATACCTCCGCGGTGGCGATCGCAGCCGCAATCCGTGCCGACCGCTGCGACATCTATACGGACGTCGATGGCGTCTACACCAGCGACCCGCGCGTCGTGCCGCGGGCGAAGCGTCTCGACAAGATTGCGTTCGAGGAAATGCTGGAACTCGCCTCGCTCGGCGCCAAGGTCATGCAGGTGCGCTCGGTCGAACTCGGCATGGTTCACAATGTGCGCATCTTTGTGCGTTCGAGCTTCGACAAGCCCGAGAGCATCGATCCGCACCGCAATCCGCCTGGCACATTGATTTGCGACGAGGGGGAGATCATGGAACAGCAAACCGTCACCGGCATCGCCTTCTCGCGCGACGAGGCGCAAATCTCGGTGCGGCAGGTGCAGGACAAACCCGGCGTCGCGGCGGCCATTTTCGGTCCGCTCGCGGAGGCCAGCATCAATGTCGACATGATCGTGCAGAACGTTTCGCCCGACGGTAACACCACTGATCTGACCTTCACCGTGCCGGCCGCGGATTATCAGCGCTCGATCGACACGATCGCCAAGGCGAAGGACATGATCGGCTATTCGCGGCTCGACGGCGCTACCGACGTCGCCAAGGTTTCGGTGATTGGCATCGGCATGCGCAGCCATGCCGGTGTTGCCGCCCACGCGTTCCGCGCGCTCGCGGAGCGCGGAATCAACATCCGCGCCATCACCACGTCGGAAATCAAATTCTCGCTGCTAATCGATGCGGCATTCACCGAGCTTGCGGTGCGCACCCTGCATTCGCTCTACGGGCTCGATAAGGCGACGTCCTAGTTCCGCCGCGTGCAGTGCAGCAAAGCTCGGCGCCCTCGAGTCGGTCATTTTCTAGATTTGGTATTGGGCTGCTGATCGGAAATCGCCCGAACGGCGGGCTTTTCCATTGCGATGCACAATAAGCGACGCGCGTCATCGTGGTGTCTTTGGCTTGCGGTTTGCATGGTGCATTCGATATAGGCTTGGGATGGTCGCTGTAGGCTAAACGCCCCGGCGAATTCCACTCGATCCGGCCGGCGCGAAGCGGGCGACGCTCTGGTCATTGTTGAGTGCCCGAGGGACCTCACGCCATGCGTGGTGCGCTCGGCGGTCCGCGCGTGCTGTTGCGCCGGCTTCGCGAAGTCATGGCGGAGCCGGTCAGCGCGCAGGAACGCCTTGACAAGATCGTGGTGCTGATCGCCGCCAACATGGTTGCGGAGGTCTGCTCCGTCTATGTGCTGCGCGGCGACTCCGCGCTCGAGCTCTACGCGACGGAGGGCCTTAAGCGCGAAGCCGTGCACCAGACGGTGCTGCGTCCGGACGAGGGCCTGGTCGGACTGGTTTCGAGCCAGGCGAGCGCCATCAATCTATCAAACGCGCAGGCGCATCCCGCCTTCGCCTACCGGGCGGAAACCGGCGAAGAGATCTATCATTCCTTCCTCGGCGTTCCGGTGCTGCGCGCCGGCAATACGCTCGGCGTGCTGGTCGTGCAGAACCGGGCGCGGCGCACCTATTCGGAAGAAGAAGTCGAGGCGCTTCAGACCACCGCCATGGTGCTCGCCGAGATTGTCGCTTCGGGCGAACTGTCCCGGCCGGGCGACGAACTGGCGGCGCGCCGGCCGGTGCACATCAAGGGCGCTCCGCTCAGCGACGGGATTGCGCTCGGCCATGTAGTGCTGCACGAGCCGCGCGTCATCGTCACCAATTACATCGCCGACGACATTCAGGGCGAATTGAAACACCTGCGCACGGCGATCGAAACGTTGCAGGCCAATCTCGATCAGCTTCTTGAACACGGCGACGTGGTCGATGGCGGCGAGCATCGCGAGGTGCTCGAAGCCTATCGGATGTTCGCCTATGACCGCGGCTGGGTGCACAAGCTCGAAGAAGCGGTGATGACGGGATTGACCGCGGAGGCGGCGGTCGAGCGTGTGCAATCCGACACGCGCGCCCGCATGCTGCGCCAAACCGATCCGTTCTTGCGCGAGCGGCTGCACGATCTCGACGATCTTGCCAATCGCCTGATGCGGCAACTTACCGGCCGCGATCATGCGCCGACGCGCGATAACCTGCCGGAGAACGCCATCGTCGTCGCCCGCTCCATGGGCCCGGCGGCGTTGCTCGACTACGATCGCAAGCGGTTGCGCGGCCTCGTGCTCGAAGAAGGCGGCGCACACTCCCATGTTGCCATCGTTGCGCGTGCACTCGGTATCCCGACGGTTGGCGAGATCGATAACGCAGCCGGCATTGCCGATCCGGGCGACGCGATCATTGTCGACGGCTCGACCGGCGATCTGCATATCCGGCCGTTGCCCGACATGGCGGCCGCCTATGCCGAGCGCGTCCGGCTGCGCGCGCGGCGCCAGCAACAATATCAGGCGCTGCGCGATCGTCCTTGCGTGACCAAAGACGGCCAAGAAGTGCGCCTGATGCTCAATGCCGGCCTGACAGTCGACCTGCCGCATATCGCCGACACCGGCGCCGCCGGCATTGGACTGTTCCGCACCGAGTTGCAGTTCATGGTGGCGCCCAATTTCCCCCGCACCAGCGAGCAATACGCGCTCTACCGCGCCGTGATGGATGCGGCAGGCGACAAGCCGGTGGTCTTTCGCACGCTCGATATCGGCGGCGACAAGGTGCTGCCCTACATGCACAACGTCGAGGAGGAGAACCCGGCGCTGGGCTGGCGCGCGATCCGGCTCGGCCTCGACCGTCCCGGGCTGTTGCGCACGCAGTTGCGCGCGCTGTTGCGCGCCGCCGGCAACCGGGCGCTGCGCATCATGTTTCCCATGGTTTCGACCGTGGCTGAGTTCGATCAGGCACGCGAACTGGTCGAACGTGAGCTCACGCATCTGCGCCGCCACGGCCATAAGCTGCCCGACGAAGTGCAGGTCGGCAGCATGGTGGAAGTGCCGTCGTTGCTTTATCAGCTCGACGAACTTCTGGAGCGTGCGGATTTTCTCTCGGTCGGCTCCAACGATCTGGTGCAGTTTCTCTACGCGGTCGATCGCGGCAATCCGCGGGTTGCCACCCGGTTCGATGCATTGTCGGCGCCTGTGCTGTGCGCGCTGAAAGAGATCGCCGACAAGGGCCGTGCGCACAACAAGCCGGTGACGCTGTGCGGCGAGCTGGCCTCGCAGCCGATCGGCGCCATCGCCCTGGTTGCCATCGGCTACCGCGGATTGTCGTTGACCGCGTCGGCGATGGGACCGGTTAAGGCCGTGCTGCTCGATCTCGATAGCCGCAAGGCGGCCGAGTTTTTGTGCCCGCTGATCGAAAAGCCGAACAAAGGCAAGCCGATTCGCGCGCAGCTCGAAGAGTTCGCCACCCAACAAGGCTTGCAGATTTAGCGTGATTTTCTTATGTCCTGCACGCCGGCAAAATGACGATGTCGTCGTTCGCGAAAGTGGGCAATCCAGCAATCTCCGGGCAGACGTAGATCGACAATCGTGACGATTACCGGATGCCCGCTCGTGCGGGCATGACGATGGACACCTGCGATGCTTCCCGACCAGAAACTCAATGCGCTTGTTGTGCGTCACGCGACGCTGGAACGCGATCTTGCCGGCGTGCAGCCGGCTGAGACTTACGTGAAGCTGTCGCGCGAATTCGCCGAACTGGCGCCGGTCGTCGAAGCGGTGAACGCCTACCGGGCCGCGCAGCGGGAACTCGACGGACTTACCGGCCTGATTGCCGATCCGTCGACGGATACCGAGATGCGCGCCATCGCCGAACAGGAAAAGCCCGATCTCGAAGCGCGCCGCGCGGTGCTCGAACAGCGGCTGCGGCTTGCGCTCATTCCCAAGGACGCAATGGATGAGCGCAACGTTATTCTCGAAATCCGCGCCGGCACCGGCGGCGACGAGGCGTCTTTGTTTGCCGGCGATCTGTTCCGCATGTACGAGCGGTTCGCGGCGAAGCAGGGCTGGAAGGTTGAGATTATCAGCATGAGCGAAGGCTCGATGGGCGGGTTCAAGGAAATCATCGCCGAGATCTACGGCCGCGGCGCCTTCGCCAAGCTCAAATTCGAGTCAGGTGTGCATCGCGTGCAGCGGGTGCCCGACACCGAGGCCTCGGGCCGCATTCACACTTCAACGGCGACGGTCGCGGTGCTGCCCGAAGCGCAGGAGGTCGATGCCGCCATCAACGATCAGGATTTGCGCATCGACACGTTGCGCTCCGGCGGAGCCGGCGGCCAGCACGTCAACAAGACCGAATCGGCGGTGCGGATCACGCACATTCCCTCTGGCATCGTCGTGATGATGCAGGAGGACCGTTCGCAGCATCGCAACCGCGCCAAGGCCATGGCCGTGCTGCGCACGAGGCTTTACGATCTGGAACGGCAGAAACTGGATGCTGCGCGCGCCGCGGAGCGACGCGGCCAGGTTGGCACCGGTGACCGCTCGGAACGGATCCGTACTTATAATTTTCCGCAAGGCCGCGTGTCGGACCATCGCATCAATCTGACGCTCTATAAGCTGCCGCAGGTGATTGAAGGTGAGGCGCTCGGCGAGATCGTCGACGCGCTGGTTGCCGAACATCAGGCGGCGCAGCTCGCGGCCGAGGAGACGGTTTGATGCCGGCTACCGCCGAGATCGACTTTGGCGCTCGCACGATTGCTGCCGTGCGTCGCGAATGGGCAAGAAAATTCCGCGCCCGCGGCATCGATTCGGCGGAACTCGATGCGCGCATCCTTGTGGGCGGCGCGCTCGGTCTTGATCGTGCCGCGCTTGCCGCCGCCGATGGCCGGCGGCTTGGCCGCGACGAGGAAGCCGTGATCGCCGCGCTGGCCGAGCGTCGGCTGGCGCATGAGCCGGTCGCGCGCATCGTCGGCTGGAAGGAATTCTGGAGCCTGGCGCTGCGCGTCGATGCCAGTACGCTGGTGCCCCGGCCAGAGACCGAAACCGTGGTCGAGGCTGCGCTGACGGCGATCGATGCTGCTGGCCCGCGCACACGGCCCCTGCGCATTGCCGACCTCGGTACCGGCAGCGGCGCCATCCTGCTGGCGTTGCTCAGCGAGTTGGCGAACGCTTCGGGCGTGGGTACCGACGTGAGCGTCGCCGCGCTGTTCGTTGCCCGCGAAAACGCCCGCCGCCTGGGACTGGACCGCGCGCAGTTCCTGGCGTGCGACATGGCGGCCGCGCTACATGGTCCATTCGACATTATTGTCTCAAATCCACCCTATATCGCCTCCCACGAAATTGCCGCACTTGCTCCGGACGTGCGCAATTTCGACCCGCGCCGAGCGCTCGACGGCGGGTCTGACGGGCTTAGATTTTATCGGTCGATTGCCGCCGCGGCGCCGGCGCTGCTGGCGCCCGGCGGCACCCTGATCGTGGAATTGGGCACAGGACAGTCACAAGCGGTGGACGCGTTGTTTGCTGCAGGGGGGCTTGTACCGCTCCCGGCCCGCCCCGATCTAAGCGGCATACCGCGCGCGCTCGTTGCTAAAAGGGCATGAGCCCATGGCATTGGCCCCCGGCAAAAAAGCATTTCGGGTGAATAAAAAAGCTCTTGGAATGTTGCGCGGAACGGAATAGCGTGCGGCCACGGAGTCGCCCCAAGATGTGGGCCGCCGCGTTGCCTTAAAGCGCCCGGAGCATTGCTCTTTGAGGTTGGCAGCGCAGGCCAGATAGATAGCTTGATGGCGGAAGCCGAATCGGACGGCAGACGGGATCGCCAGATTCAGACCGAGATGTTTTCATCGGTGAGGCGCGCATGGTTGCCGACCGGGCGCGCATGACGGGGGTGCTCAATACCTTGGCAAAAGTGCCGGTGAGAGCCGGATGAGGGATTCGTTTAGGTCCGCGTCTGTTCCGGACGGGAACGATTGTGAGCGAAACACGATTGTGAGCGAAACGCAGTGATCAATGCCGGTTACGCGAATGAGGCGCCCGCACGCACGTGCTTGGGGCGGAGCATTGCGTGTTTATCGTGACTGAGTTTTTCGGTGAGAAACGGCGGCATCATGCCGCCGCAAATAACGGGGGTTGGCAGAAAACCAAACCATGAGAAACGGTCAGAACAACAAGCGCATGCGGGGTCGCAGCCGCAAGGGTGGTCACCATCAGAATCCGTTGTCACGCATGTACGAGTCCAATGGACCGGACGTGAAAATTCGGGGGACCGCGTCCCACGTCGCGGAGAAATACCTGCAACTCGCCCGCGATGCGCAGAGTTCTGGTGATCCGATCGCCGCCGAAAATTATTACCAGCACGCCGAACACTATTTCCGCCTCATCGCGGCCGCCCAGGAACAGTATCGCCAGACCCAGCCGTATTTTCAGCAGCAACAGGGCGGCGACATGCGTGGCAACATGTCGGACGATTCATTCGATGACGAGGAGGACGAGCAGCCGTCCATGGGCGGCGAGCCGTTTGCGCCGCGCGAGCCGCAGCCATTCTATTCGCGCGATCAGCAACCTCAGCACCAGCAGCAACCTCAGCACCAGCAGCAACCTCAGCAGCAGCCTCAGCACCAGCAACAACCTCAGCCACAGCAGCAGCATTTCCAGCCGCGCCCGCAGCACATTGCGCCGCCGACCAGTGACGCTGATGTGGACCGGTTGCCGTCCTTTATCACCGGCGGCCAGGCGGCCCCTCAGTTACCGCAACAGGCCCAGGCGCCCACCAATGGCAACGGCTATGACGGCCAGCCCGATCGCTTTCCGTTGCACCGCCGCCGCCGCCGCCATCGCGGTGGGCCGCGCGATCATGGGCCGGCGGGCGACAACGGTTCGCCGACGACGTCATCGGGCCCTTCCCAGCTCGACGATTAAGACCGATCGGCTCTCAATCCTACGAAGCAGGCGGCGTTCATTCGCCGCCGCCTGGAGCGCTTCTGACCGGAAAATGCTTCAGCGGCCGCGCGGCGCCCTGGCAAGGCGCACCAGGACCCAGATCGGCACGACGATGACCGCCCCGAGCAGAAAATAGCGCCACAGCCAGCGCACGGTGTCGAAGCCCATGGTCCAGATGTGCTCGATCAGCCGGCGCACGGACTGGATGATATTCCAGGGATCGAGCCCGATCGCGGCGAGGATGACGCCGACCAGAATCGACAGCAGGATCAGCCGGCCGATCACCGCCAAGGGCGGCCCGCCGAAGAAGCGGCTGACGGATTGCCGAGGGTCGCTGCGATTGTATTCGTCGGCCATTGAAGCCTCCCACCTCTCGGTTGGGTCAATTAGGTGCTGGCAAGGCGCTGCGCAAGTTGATGGCCGGTGCTCGGACGCCACTTGGCTCACGCGGACGCCGTTGCCTCGGCTTTATAAGAGGCGCTAAGTTGCGCCGCATAACACGCCCTAATTTGCGCCGATTGCGGGGCTCCCAAGAGGATTATCATGGCCAAGGTCGAAGACCGCGCGCTCGCCCCGGCGGCAACCCTCAACGACGATATCGGCGAGGAAACGCGCCTTCGCCTGTATCGCATTCAGGTCGAGATTCGCGAGGCGGAGCAGCGCGCCTTCGATCTGTTTCTGCAAAATCTGGTGAAGGGCACGAGCCATCTCTCGCTCGGCCAGGAAGCGGTCGCGGCCGGTTTTGCTGCCGCCATGAAGCCCGGCGATCTGTCGTTCTGCACCTATCGCGGCCATGCCCATACGCTGGCCCGCGGCGTGCCGATCGAAAAAGTTCTGGGCGAATTGATGCAGCGTGACAATGGCCTGATGCGCGGCAAGGGCGGCTCGATGCATCTAACCTCCACCGACCACGGCGTCATGGGATCCTACGCCATCATCGGCGCGCATCTGCCGATCGCCTGCGGCGCCGCCTGGCGGGCGCAATACAAGGGCCAGAAGGACGTTTCGGTCTGCTTCTTCGGCGACGGCACCACCAACATCGGCGCCTTTCACGAAGCGCTGAACTTCGCCGCGGTGTGGAAGCTGCCGGTGGTCTTTGTCTGCGAAAACAATCTCTACATGGAATACACGCCGATCGGCGATGTCACCGCCGTGGCGCATCCGGCCGCCGATCGCGCCGCGTCTTACGGACTGCCGCGCATCGTGGTCGACGGCAATGACGCCGATGCGGTGTATCGCGCCGCCAATGCCGCCTACGCCAAGGCGCGCGATGGTGGCGGGCCGTCGTTGATCGAATGCATGACCTATCGCTACAGCGGTCACTCGCGTGCCGATCCGGCCAAATACCGGCCCGAGGGCGAACTGGAAAAGTGGAAGGAGCGCGATCCGATCAAGCTCTATCGCGAGCGGCTCAAACAGTTCGGCGTCGCTGAATCTTCTATCGCGGAGATTGACGCCGACGTGCGCCGCCGCGTCGATGACGGGACGGAGAAATGCAAGGCCGCACCGATGCCGCCGCTCGATATTCTCACGACCGATGTCTATGCCGATGGAGGCTTCGCGTGGCGGAACTGACCTATCGCGATGCGGTGGCGCGCGGCATCGCTCAGGAGATGACGCGCGATCCCGACGTGGTATTTCTCGGCGAGGACGTCGCCAAGGCTGGCGGCGTGTTCAAGGCGACGGTTGGTCTCTACGAGCAGTTCGGCCCGTTGCGCGTGCGCGACACGCCGATTTCCGAGCAGGCTATTCTTGGCGCCGCCATGGGCGCGGCGATGACGGGCCTCAAGCCGATCGCCGAAATCATGTTCTCGGATTTTTTCGCGGTGTGCTTCGACCACATCGCCAACGAGATCGCCAAGAGCCGCTACATGTCGAACGGCCAGCTCAAATGCCCGCTGGTGATCCGCACCGGCAACGGCGCCGGTTCCCGCTTCGGCGCGCAGCATTCGCAGAGCGTCGAGAACTGGTGCATGATGATTCCCGGTTTGAAGGTCGTCGCGCCATCGACTCCGCGCGACGTTGTGGGGCTACTCGCCGCCGCCGTGCGCGATCCCGATCCGGTGATCTTCTTCGAGCATAAGTCGCTCTACGCGACCAAGGGCGAGGTACCGGACGGGGAGATCGTCGACACGCTTGGCAGCGCCAAGATCGTGCGGCCCGGCAAGGACGCCACGATCGTGGCGCTGGCGCTGATGGTGCCGCGCGCGCTCGCAGCAGCCGAGAAGCTCAAGAGCGAACACGGCATCGACTGCGAAGTGGTCGACGTGCGTTCGCTGGTGCCGCTCGATACGCAGACTATTCTCGGCTCGGTGGCGCGCACGCACCGTCTGTTCACGGTCGAAGAAAATCCGCGGCTGTGCGGCTGGGGCGCCGAGATCGTCTCCATCGTGGCCGATGAGGCGTTTTACGATCTCGACGGACCGCCAGTGCGCATCACCACGCCGCACATCCCGCTGCCAGCCGCCGACATTCTGGAAGACATCGCGCTGCCGACGGTGGATCGGATCGCGGAGCGAGTGCGGAAGTCATTGGCGAGTTGAGGCTGCGTGCCAGATGCGATGCCGCGCGTCAGCGGTGACCCGCAATCCGGTGCATTTAGTGGGCTCCTGCTTGTTCGCGCTTTTTGCCAGGCGACCTGCTCCCGGCCTCCAGCAGCCGGGCCAGAGCCTCAGACTGAAATTGATTGGGTCCCGAAATCTCTACGAGCTGTTTTGCGACCTCGCAGACCAGCCTGTAATGCGCATCATGGCCTGCGATTGCATTGACAGCACGTACAAACGACGGCTTACGGACTATCAGTCCTTGAGAAAAACCTATTAGGGTATCTACGAGAGCCGAGTCGTGTTGAAATCCGCTCATCGCTAACCTTGCCTCGACGTACGACGCTTCAATATTCATCTCGCTACTGAAAGAGTGGTTCGGTGGCGCGATGTAGTCTAATACTCTCAGACCGTCCAAACATGCGTCGCGAGCTTTTTGTTCCAGCTTATGCCGCGCAATATCCTCGGGTCGGCTTAACGATGCGACCTTTGTTTTAGCCACTTCTCGATCATCAATGACGACAACACGCAAGCCGATAAAGCTGGCGCGAGGGAACAGCCATCCTATAGTTTCGATCCTGTCCACGTTGCAATTTAAGGGCTCATTCTCATCGATAAGCGCCTCGCCGATCCATGAATGACGCGCAGGGATATAGCCGAGATGATGGCCTTGATGCTTAACAGCCACAGCATGATCATCGTGCGGATTGTTCGGCTCGGGGAGAAGGTCGAGCTGAGTGCCAAGCCTTAGGTTATGAACGCAATAGCGGCTGCGATTTGTGCCGTCTGGTCCACGGTATCGGAGGCCCGCTATCCAACTTGGGTAACTTCGCACTTCTGCTACCTTTGCCCATCCGTGCGGCGTGGACCTTGAAATACGCGCAGTCTATGTTAGACTAGTCAGTATGACTAGAATGATGCAACAGAAAATGAGCAAGGCCCCTAGGCCGCGCCGGCGGCCGCGCGACCGCCGCCCCGGCCGCTGGCTTCTGCAGGACGCGAAGGCGCGTTTCAGCGAACTGGTGCGGCGCGTGCGTGCGGAAGGCCCGCAGCACGTGACGGTGCACGGGCGCGATGAAGTGGTCATCATCGCCGCCGAGGAGTTTCGCCGCCTCAAGGGCGATCTCAGCGGTGAGGCTCTCGTCGCCGTCATGCGGGCATCGCCCTACCGCGGCATTGACATTGAGCCGAGGCGCTCCCGGACGCCCGTGCGCGACGTTGCACTGTGACCGGCTGGCTGCTCGATACCAACGTCCTCTCGGAACTGCGTCGTCTCCGGCCCGAACCGAAGGTTGTCGTCTTCGTCGAGGCCCAGCCGCTTGACGAACTTTACGTCAGTGCGGTGACGTTGGCTGAAATCCGCTTCGGCATTGAACTGCTTGCCGATGCCGGCAGGCGTGCGGCATTGAATGACTGGCTGAACCACAAAGTGCGTCCGATGTTCGTGCAGCGCGTCCTGCCCGTAACCGAGGACATCATGTTCAAATGGCGTCTTCTGGTCGAAGCCGGCCGCAAGATGGGTCATACATTTTCGCAACCCGATCTCATCATCGCGGCGACCGCGCTTGAGCACGGGCTGTCGATCGTGTCGAGAGATACGGACGAATACCAAATGGCAAAAGTCCCAGTGCTCAATCCATGGGAGTGAAGGCTCCGTTGGAATGGCAATGCACTATCGCCTTATCCGGTGATCGAAACACTAATGATTTTGCGCGTTGTTTTCATGTTGCGCCTTCGTTCATAATGCGGCCGAATGCCCATTAAGTTCAGGGGCCAACGAGTATTGACACTGGACCGTCCAAGGGCAACGTGTGGAGGAATTCCAATTTTGCCCCGTCATTGCCAGGCGTTATCCAGCAATCCGTCAAGCGAGATGCCGCATGGATGCCTGGGTCGAGCCTGGGCATGACGAGGAAAGAGGTGTGCCATGGCCATGTATGACAATCTGCTCGCCAACGTGCCGACCGACCTTTGGATCGGCGGCCAGTGGAAGAAATCCTCCGACGGCGGCCGGTTCGACGTGATCGATCCGGCGACCGAGAACAAGGTTGCGTCGGTCGCCAGCGCCACCGTCGATGATGCAATGGCGGCGCTCGATGCCGCGAGCGAAGCGTTTCCCGCCTGGGCCAAGAAAAAGCCGCGTGAACGCGCCGAGATTTTGCGCAAGTCCTACGAGTTGATCATGCGCGACGCCGAGCGTCTGGCGAAGCTGATCACCATCGAGAACGGCAAGGCGCTGTCGGATTCGCGCGGCGAGGTCGCCTATGCGGCCGAGTTCTTCCGCTGGTACGCCGAAGAGGCGGTACGCAACGTCGGCTCCAACACGCTGGGCCCCTCCACGGGCGCGCGCATCTTCGTCCAGCACAAGCCGGCCGGCATCGCCGTACTGGTGACGCCATGGAATTTCCCCGCCGCGATGGCGACGCGGAAAATCGGCCCGGCGCTCGCAGCCGGCTGTCCGGTCGTGCTCAAGCCCGCCTCCGACACGCCGCTCACCATGCTGGCGCTGATGCCGATCCTGCAGGAAGCCGGCGTTCCGGCTGGCGTCGTCAATGTGATCCCGTCGCGATCTTCGGGTAAAGTCGTGAGCGCGATGCTGCATGACCCGCGCGTGCGCGTGGTGTCGTTCACCGGTTCGACCGAGGTTGGCCGCAAGCTGCTGCACGAGGCCGCCGATTCGATCGTCAAGCCGGCAATGGAGCTCGGCGGCAACGCGCCGTTCATCGTGTTCGACGATGCCGACATCGACGCGGCGATCGAGGGCGCGATGATCGCCAAAATGCGCAATATGGGCGAAGCCTGCACGGCGGCGAACCGCTTCTACGTGCACGAAAAGGTGCACGACGAATTCACCAAAAAGCTTACCGCCAAGATGTCCGGCTTGAAGATGGGCAATGGGCTCGACGACGGCGTTGCGCTCGGTCCGTTGGTCAACAAGGACGGCCTCGACAAGGTGATAGAGCTGGTCGCCGACGCCGTGCAGAAGGGCGCCAAGGTGCTGACCGGCGGCAACAAGCCGGCGGGGCCGGGCTTCTTCTATCCGGCAACGGTGCTCGACAACGTGTCGAACGACGCCAAGATGCTCAACGAGGAAATCTTCGGCCCGGTGGCATCGATTCAGACTTTCAAATCCGAGGACGAGGTGATCACCCGCGCCAACGACACCGAGTACGGTCTCGTCGCCTATCTCTACACCAGGGATTTGAGCCGCGGCATGCGCGTCTCCGAGCAGCTCGATTTCGGCATGATCGGATTGAATCGCGGGCTCGTCTCCGATCCGGCGGCGCCGTTCGGCGGGACTAAACAGTCCGGCCTCGGCCGCGAAGGCGCGCATGAGGGCATGCTGGAGTTCATGGAGACGCAGTACATCTCGGTGACATGGTGAGCGGCGACGCGCAAAAGTCGCAAACGGCGCGAGAGCGCCTGCTCGGCGCATGGCGTTATTGCGGCACGCGCATCAACGGCGGCAACTGGGATCGCGGCCAGAACCCGAAGGGCATGATCTATTACGGTCCGCACGGCGAGATGGCGGTGCAGATTGCGCCGGACGTCAAGCGCACCCGCACCGGTACGGTGATGACGCCCGAAGAGGCGTTCGTCGCGCTCAAGGACTACATCGCCTATTTCGGCAGCTATACGGTCGACGAAACAGCGGGCACCGTGACGCATCATCGCGCCGACAATCTGCAGCCGGGCGATGGCGGCGATCTCGTCCGCCGCTACGAGTTTGCCGGCGACCGACTGATATTGCGTCCCCCAAATTCGACGATGGAAGTGACGTGGGAACGAATCAAATAATTTGGGGATGCATGCAGTGAGTGCAGAAGCGCAGGCGGATGAGCAGCGCCTGATCGGCTCGTGGCGGCATGTCGGCTCGACCGTGAACGGTCAGCCGCGTCCGGGGCAGGGCGCGCGTCCGCGCGGTATCATCATGTACGATGCCTACGGCCACATGGCCTGCCACGTCGCGCCGGACCGCAACGTCACCAGGGCCGGCGACAAGCCGACGGGCGAGGAAGCGGTGGCCGCGCTCGACGGCCACATCGCCTATTTCGGCACCTATTCGGTCGACGACAAGGCCCGCACGGTGACGCATCACCGCCAAGGCAGCGTGCAGCCTGGCGACATAGGTGACCTGGTGCGCGGCTACGAATTTGCCGGCGATCGGCTGATTCTACGGCCCGCGGGTACCAACGCGGAAGTCGTGTGGGAACGGATCAAGTGATACGGCAGCAGAGAACGCGCTCATGGACGTGCTGATGCCGCAACTCGGCGAGACCGTCGCCGAGGGCAAAATCACCAAATGGTTCAAGGCGGCCGGCGACGCGGTGAAGCCTGGCGACAATCTGTTTGAGATCGAGACCGACAAGGTGTCGATGGAAGTGCCGTCCACCACGGCCGGCACATTGTCGGAGATTCGTGTCGCCGCAGGCGATGTGGCGCCGGTCGGCGCTGTGGTGGCGGTGATCGGTGATGGGACGGCGACAGGGCGGGCGGCCGCAGGTGCACCTGGGGCGGCTCCAAGACCGCCATCAGCGGCCGTATCGCCGCGCATTTCCGCGCCAGCTCCCCTCCCTGACCCTCCCCTGCAAGCGGCAGAGGGAAGGGCAGGGGCGGCTCTCAGTGTTCGCAGGGACGAGCGGCAAGCCATCAAGCTCGATCCATTCTTCGAAGTGCGCACACCGGAGCGCAATTTTGGACCGGCGCGATTGTCTGGTGGAATCACCGTCACGCCGCTGGCGCGCCGCCTCGCTACCGAGCGCGGCATCGATCTATCCGGCGTGCGCGGCTCCGGCCCGCATGGCCGTATCGTCGCCGACGATATCGGGGACACGCCGCAGACGGCGTCGGTTTCGTCCGCTGCTGCGCGCAGCGAGGGCGTATCAGCCGCCGAGATCAAGGCGCTGTACGCGCCGGGCAGCTACGAGGAAGTTCCGCTCGACGGTATGCGCCGCACCATTGCGGCGCGTCTGACCCAAGCCAAGACCGTCCCGCACTTCTATCTTACCGCGGATGTCGAGATCGGGCGCTTGATTGCGCTGCGCGAAGAAGCCAATGCGGGGGCGCCGAAGGATTCAGACGGCAATCCGCTATTCAAGCTGTCGCTCAACGATTTCATCATTCGCGCGCTGGCCTTGGCGTTGCAGCGCATGCCGGCGGCGAACGCGGTATGGGCGGGCGACCGTATCCTGCGCTTCAAACACGCCGATATCGGCGTCGCGGTCGCGCTTGATGACGGCCTGGTGGCGCCTGTCCTTCGCGCGGCTGATAGCAAGCCGCTCAGCGCCATCTCGGCCGAGATGAAAGACATCTCGGCTCGCGCGCGGGACAAGAAGCTTGCGCCAGCCGATTATCAGGGCGGGTCGTCGGCCATCTCCAATCTCGGCATGTACGGCGTGCGCGAATTTTCCGCCATCATCAATCCGCCGCACGCGACCATCCTCGCGGTCGGCGCCGCGCGCCGTCAGGCGGTCGAGAAAGAAGACGGCGGCGTCGCTTTCGCCAGTATGCTGAGCGTGACGTTGTCGTGCGACCATCGCGTGGTCGACGGAGCGCTCGGTGCAAAGCTGCTCGCCGCCTTCAAGGCGTTCGTCGAGATGCCGGTGAGCATGCTCGTCTGATCGGAGAACCTCTATGGATGCGACCAAAAGAGAGGTCCTTCTCGTCGGACCATTGAAGCCAGTCGTGATCCGCGGCCTCGACGGGCCCTGCACGCTGCACAAGCTTGCCACCGCGAGCGATCCCGACGCATTCCTCGCCGCGCATTCGCATGTGCGTGCCATTGCGTGCAGCGCGACGACCGAACGGATTCCGGGCGCCCTCATGGAACGCTTTCCCGAACTGCAAATCGTCTCCAGCTTTGGAGTCGGCTACGACCACATGGATGTGAAATGGGCGGCCGCGCACAACGTCGTTCTCACCAACACACCGGGTGTACTGACCGAGGAAGTCGCCGATACCGCGCTCGGCCTGTTGCTGTGCACCGTTCGGGAATTGCCGCAGGCGAATCGGTATGTGCGCGCCGGCAAATGGCGCGAGGGCGATTATCCGCTGAGCAGGGCTTCACTGCGCGACCGCACCGTCGGATTGGTCGGCATGGGCGCCATCGGCCAAGCCATCGCCCGACGGCTCGATGCCATGAAGGTGCCGGTGGTTTATCACACCCGGCAGAAGCGCGCCGGCCTGCCGTACCGGCACTATGCGAAGCTGATCGACATGGCGCGCGATGTCGACATTCTGCTGGCGATCGTGCCGGGCGGTCCCGGGACAGCAAACATGATCAATGCGGAGGTGCTCGACGCCCTCGGGCCCCAGGGCATTTTGATCAACATGGCGCGCGGCTCCGTGGTCGACGAGCCGGCCTTGATCAAGGCGTTGCAGGACAAACGCATCCTGTCGGCCGGCCTCGATGTTTTCGCCAGAGAACCGGAAGTTCCGTCGGAGCTCCGGGCGATGGAAAATGTCATGCTGTTTCCGCATGTTGGCTCGGCCTCCGTGGCCACGCGCGAGCGCATGGATCAGCTCGTTGTCGACAACATTCTGGCCTGGGCCGCCGGTTGCGCGCCGCTCACTCCGGTTCCCGAAACGCCGTGGCGATCATGGAACTGATAATTTTTCAGCTTTTACGATCAGAATTGCGTATTAGAACAAACCAATAAGGGAGCGGAACTTGACGCCGATCTCCGGCAGACCCTGCCGGAAGCGTTTGATCTGCCTTGGTCCGCACGACACGCAGGTAAGACCGTGGATCGAGTGTCCGTTCCGAAGCCGTTGGCCCCGTTCTATTGGGGCCTGCTTGGTTGCACCTTGCTCGCCGCCATTATTACCCTCGGTACGTTTTGGCTTGGGTTCCGTGAGCGGGACCAGGATCAGTGGGTGCGTCGTTCGCTCGCGATACGAAGCGAGCTGCAGGTTATCCAAACGCTGACATTGCGCGCCGAAAGCGCCCAGCGCGGGTATCTGGTCACCGGGCGCGAGGATTATCTGGCGCCGTTCAACCCCGCCAGGGGAGCGCTGCAGTCGGCGCTCGATCGGGTGGCGTCTCTGGTCAGCGATAACCCGCAGCAAGTCGCGGCGATCAGCGCGCTACGGCAGAGCATTTCGGCAAAGCTCGATGAGCTGGGGCACACAATCGATTTGCGTAAGACCGGCCGCACCGACGATGCGCTGGCCCTCGTCAATTCCGACGAGGGCCAGCGTGTTATGGGCAGAATTGCCGATCGGATCGCCGCGATGCAGGGAAATGAGGATCGGGTATTGGAGGCCCGCGAAGCGGACGCGGCGTCGCTGGATTTGTCTCTTGAGATCGGCTCGGTCGCCGCGTTTCTGTTGATCTGCGGCATCGCGGTTTTGGCGGGCTATCTGGCCAGGCGCTCGGTGGCGAGTGTCCACGCTGCAAACGTTCAGCTGTCGCTTGCCAATCAGAGTTTGATCGAACAGATCAGCCGGCGCGAGCAGGTCGAGGCGCAGCTTCGCCAGGCGCAGAAGATGGAGGCGGTCGGCCATCTCACCGGTGGGATGGCGCATGACTTCAACAACATGCTCGGCGTCATTGTCGGCGCGCTGGATCTGATAAAGCGCCGGCTCAAAAAGGATGAATTCGGCATCGGCCGCTTCGTTGAGAGCGCCACGAAGGCGACCGAGCGCTCCGCCGCGTTGATCCAGCGCCTGCTCGCATTCGCCCGACAGCAGCCGCTCGCGCCCGAAGCGGTCGACGCCAACCGGATGATCGCCGACATGTCGGAGCTGCTGCGATCGACTCTCGGCGAGCAGATTCAGATCGAGACAGTGCTGGCGGCAGGTTTGTGGAGAACCAACGTCGATGTGCATCAGCTCGAAAGCGCCGTCGTCAATATCGCCATCAACGCACGCGACGCCATGCCCGACGGCGGCAAGCTGACGGTCGAGACCCAGAACGTCTCGCTGGACGAAGCCTATTGCCGCCAGAACGCCGAGGTGACAGCCGGCCAATACGTGATGATCGCGATCACCGATCGCGGCGGCGGCATGGCGCCGGACGTCACGGCCCGCGCGTTCGACCCCTTCTTCACCACCAAACCGGCCGGCAAGGGAACCGGTCTCGGCCTGAGCCAAGTCTACGGCTTCGTTAAACAATCGACTGGGCACATCAAAATCTATTCCGAGATCGGCAACGGAACGACGGTCAAAATTTATCTGCCGCGGCTCTATCGTCAGGCAGAGGAAGCCAAGCGCGTTGCGCCCAAGCCCGCGAGCGGAGATGCCGGCGAAATCATTCTGGTCGTCGAAGACGATCCGCTGATGCGCCGTTTGTCGTGCGATTCGTTGCGCGAGCTGGGCTATACGGTGCTCGAAAGCGAATCCGCTGCCGCAGCGCTGACGACGATCGACGACACGCCGAGCATCAAGCTGTTGTTCACCGACGTGGTCATGCCGGAGATTAACGGCAAGAAACTCGCGGACGCGGCCTGGAAAAAGAGACCCGATCTGAAGGTGCTGTTTACGACCGGTTATACGCGAAATGCCGTGGTGCACGGCGGTGTGCTCGACCCCGATGTCAATTTCATCAGCAAGCCGTTCACGATCGAGCAGTTGGCGAGCAAAGTGCGCGCCGTGCTGGATTCATGAAATCGCCCTTCACTCTTTTTTGTGGCAATGAGCGTCGCATGATGGTGCATGTCGGACGGACCGGAACGCTCCTGCGCCTCGCAGTTCTGTGTGCGGCGGTCGGTGCCTGTGGCGGGCTGGCTCATGCCGACTCGGTCTCCGACTTCTATAGTCACAAGACGTTGACGCTGGTCGCCGGATTCCCGCCGGGTGGCGGCTACGATACCTATGTGCGCGTTTTGGCCCGCCATTTCGGGGGCTTCATTCCCGGCAAACCATCGGTCGTGCCCGCCAACATGCCGGGCGCGGGCTCGATGACGGCGGCCAATCGCATCTACAACGATCAGCCGAGCGACGGCACGGTGCTTGGCGAGTTTGCCTCCTCCGTCGTGATGGAGCCGTTGCTCGGCAACAAGGCCGCTCGCTTCGACCCTACCAAGTTCAGCTGGATAGGAAGCATGTCGCAGGACGTTGCCTATTGCGGCGTCTGGCAGATGCCGGGCGCGGCCGCTTCCTTCAGCGACATGATGCGGCCGGGCAGCAAGGAGACGATATTTGGCGGCGGTGCGCCCGCAGCAATCACCTATCAGCATCCGATGATCCTGAAGAACGTGCTCGGCGCCAATATCCGGGTCATTCCGGGTTACGCCGGCACTCGCGATATCGATCTCGCCATGCATCGCGGCGAGGTGAACGGCGAGTGCGGGTTCTACGCTTCATCGATCAAGGCGCAGTTTTCCGACGACGTCAAATCGGGGCGGCTCAAGCTCGTGATCCAGATGGGGCCGCACAAATCGAATGAGTTCGGCGATATCCCGAGCGTGTTCGACTACGCCAGGACTGACGAGCAGCGCGCGGTGCTGGAGCTTTATTTCAATCAGCTTGTGCTCGGCCGTCCGCTGGCCGGTCCGCCCAATGTCCCGGCTGACCGCTTGGCAGCGCTGCGGGGGGCCTTTGCCGCGACCATGAAGGATAAGGCTTTTCTTGCCGAGGCGATCAAGGTCGGCCTCGACATCGACCCGGCAACCGCCACCGCGGTGGATGGCCTGCTGCATCACTTTGAAAGTTTTCCGCCCGTGATCTTTGCCAAAGCAAGAGAGGCCATCGGGCGCTGAGATTTGCGCCCGGTGGTTGCAGGAAAATGGCGTTGCGTCGGATGCTCAGGGGTTAGAGGGGTTCGGACGGGGGCTCGGTAAAGCGCATCTTGATCTTCCCGAACTTTATTCTTTAATTGAACGGCCCACAGCTGGGCGTTGGTGGATTGATACGATGGCGATTGTCTCGGGCTTCAGGCACGACCTGTTCGTCAGCTATGCGCATTTCGACAACGAGGCCGATGCGCAAGGCGTGCACTGGGTGAGCCAATTCCAGGTCGATCTGAAGAATGCGCTGCGCCAGCGGATTGGCAACGACCCAGAGATTTTCTTCGACACCCGGAATTTCGAGGCCGGCGATCACGTCGACTTTCTCGTCGACAATGTCCGGCAGTCGGCGATCTTTCTCGCCATGCTGTCGCCGAGCTATGTGGCCCGCGAATTCACGATCCGGGAATTGCGGGCATACTGCGATCGGGCGGCCGAGGTGCGCGCCGTCGTTACGGTGGAGCTGCTGCCCGTAGACGATGAGAGCAACCACCCCCTGTTGCGCGGCCGCAAGCGCACGCCGTTCTGGTGGAAGGACCAGATGGCGCAGGACGTCCCATTGCGGCTGACATCGAAATTCAATGCGGAGCTTTACAACGAACGCCTGCAAGTGCTCGCGCACCAGATCAAGAAGCTGTTAGTGGACCAGCGCGATCACGACGGGCAGCGCATCGGAGTCGAAGCGCCCCGCCCGAAACCTGCGGCGACAACCGCGCCGGTAGCTTCGTCGGTCCCTGTGCCCGACAACAAGGCCGTGCTGCTCGCACAGACGACGGACGATCTCTAC
Organism: Xanthobacteraceae bacterium; assembly: GCA_049300295.1. Taxonomy (GTDB): domain Bacteria; phylum Pseudomonadota; class Alphaproteobacteria; order Rhizobiales; family Xanthobacteraceae; genus BOG-931. The sequence goes on along the minus strand of JBAQJL010000057.1, from coordinate 41,165 downwards.
GACGAGCGCGAGCGGGTGCGCGCCTGCCTCGATCAATACGGCATCAAAGTTCTGCCCGAAAACGATTATCCGCAGGGCGGCCAGGATTTCGCTGCCGCTTTCGAGGACGACGTGCCGCGTAGCGGGCTGTTCGTGCAACTCCTGGGCAATTTCAGCTCACGCAAGCCGCCGGATTTGGCCCAGACCTACGCGCATTATCAGTACGAAACGGCCAAAGGCGCTGGCCTCAGGATTCTACAGTGGCGTCATCCCGACCTTGATGTCGCCGCCGTCACTCATCGCGATAAGCCGCTGCTTGAGGGGCCGGATGTGCTCGCCGTCGGGCTTGAGGAATTCAAAGGCGAGATTCTGCGCTGCCATGCGCGACTGTCGAAACCTGCGCCCGAGCCGGTGACATTCGAGGGTGGTGGTCATGTCTTCATCGATGCCGACAGCACCGACAAGGATTTGGCGGATGCGTTGTTGAAGATTTTCGACGACCGCAAGAACTTTACGGCCGCGCGCCCACTGTTCGAAGGATCTGCCAAGGACATCCTCGACGATCTCGAAGCCAACTTGATGAACTGCGAAGCCCTGGTGCTGCTTTACGGCCGCGCGCCGCCGGCCTGGGTGCGCGCTCAGCTGCTGCGCTACAGCAAGCTCGAACGGCTGCGGGAAAAGCCGCCACGGCTCAAGACCATCCTCCTCGGTCCGCCCGCGTCGAAGCCTGATCTCGCCTGGGCGGGCGGTTTTCAAAGGATTGATTGTCAAGACGGCGATCTGGCGCGACGCATCCTTGGCGTTCTCGGCGGGTTGCAGCCCTGATGTCGGATTCGTCCTCGCGGTTGCCCTATCCCGGTTTGCGCGCATTTCGCCGCGAAGAAGGCGACCTGTTTTTCGGCCGCGAGGACTGCATCAACGGCATGGTCGATCGCCTCGCGGCGACGCGTTTTTTGGCGGTGCTCGGCTCGTCCGGTACTGGCAAGTCGTCGGTGGTCAAGACCGGTTTGCTTGATGGGCTCGATCTTGGTCTGATGGCGCCTGCCGGCTCGGCCTGGCGCGTCGTGGAGTTCAAGCCCGGTGGCGCGCCGCTGAAAAATTTGGCGCTCGGGCTGCTGCAAACCAGGACGGAGGGGACCGAGGGGGCAAAGCCCGTCACCGACGCCGATGCCGCCTTGTTTCGCGCTTTTCTGCTGCGCGGCCCACTGTCGGTGGCGGGGTGGTGCGCCGATGGGCATCTGCCGGCGGACACCAATCTCCTGCTGCTGGTCGATCAATTCGAGGAACTGTTTCGCTATCAGGATTATGCCGGCCGCGAGGAGGCCGAGGCCTTCGCCGCCTTGCTGCTGGAAAGTGCGCGGCAAGCCAAAGTGCCGATCTATGTGACCTTGACGATGCGCTCCGAATATCTCGGCGCCTGCGCGCTCGTCGACGGACTGGCCGAGGCGATCAGCACCGGCATGGTGCTCATTCCGCGCATGATGCGCGAACAGTGCCGCAGCGCGATCGTCGGGCCGGCCGCGCTCTGCGGTTTCAAGATCGCTGACGAGCTGACCAACCGGCTGCTTAACGACCTCGCCGCGTTCGCGCCGTGGGACGATCGCAGCACGCGCGATCAGCTCGATCGCCTCGCACGCCGTGCCGATCAGCTGCCGCTCTTGCAATACTGCCTCAACCGCATGTGGACGCGCGCCCGGGACGATGCGCCTGATGCGCCGATCGTGCTCACACTCGCCGATTACGAACGCATTGGCGGACTTGGCGGCGCGCTCAATGCCCATGCCGACGAGGTGCTGCATGGACTCGGCGATGATTGCCGTGCCGTAGCCAAGGCCGTATTCCGGGCGCTCACCGAGGGATCGGCGGCGAGCGACGCCGTGCGACGACCGACGCGCTTCGACGAACTGGTGGCAATCTGTGGCGACGAGGAACGCGTGCGCAAGGTTGTCGACGTATTCCGCGCCCCCGGATGCAATTTCCTGGCGCCGGGTCTCGATCCAGCCAATCCGCGGTCGCTGACGCCGGACACTATCGTCGACATCAGTCACGAAAGCCTGATCCGGCAATGGAAGCAATTGTCTGGGTGGGTCGAAGCGGAGAGCCGAGCCCGCCGGCAATGGCAGCGCTTGAGGGATCGCTTCGACGACAAGCAGCCGCTGCAAGGCCCAGAATTGACCACCATGGAGGCGTGGCGCCGCGAGCAACAGCCGAGTGCCGCGTGGGCACGCCGTTACGGCGGCGATTTTGCTGCGCTGATGAAGTTCATGGACGACAGCGAGTGGCGGCGCCGCAGATTTGCGCCGCTGATTTTGCCAATTTTCAGCCTCGCGGCCTTCATGGGTTGTGGGTCGTTTGCCCTCGGTATTTTGTACGCAATTGACCAAACCAGCGAGTTACCTCCGTGGACGATTCACTATCTGACGGCTGCATATCTGGCGATTTCCTGCGCCTACGGGCTTTGGCGGTACACTTCTGTCAGGCGCGACCGCGCGCTGGCCGCCGGCGCAACGGTGTTGATTGTGTCATCGGCCGGCGGCGGACTTTTCGTTTACGCGCTAATGGCGCACGGCCACGACAACGCGGAGTACCTTTGGAGGATCACATTTAACGCACCCGTTATTATAACCGCGATGGCAGTCTTCAATCGGCGTTTCCAGACGGTCTACATGTGGACGATGTTGGTTGGCACCAATATCTTTGCCGTCGTTCTCTTCAATGGAATAAGCAGCACCGTTGCGGCCCAGGGCATTTACATCCTTGCCGGCTGGACCCTGTGGTTTGCGCTCCTCGGCTACCAATTAGCGCGGACCGATAGTCCAATCGAGAGCGACGAACACGGTCCGTTGGTAGCGGCCGGCCGTTTGGCGCTGGTGGCATTCCTTCTCGTACTCATTTTCGCGTCATTCTCCTCCACCGTGATCACCGTTATATTCAATTCGGTCCGGCCGTCTTGGTGGTGGCTGACTGATGCGATAGGCGTCGCGATCGTTGCGGCAATTACGCTCACCTTGGGCCTGCGAGATTATCGCGGTCGCGACATGAAGGAAGCCGCTTTGGCCGCACTAACGGTGTTCGTTTTTGCGTTCCTACCAAGCTCGGCGTTGGTCGCCGCCTTGTTGTCACACAATGTGCCGCAAATCGAGGCAGACCACTGGGCAGGCGCGACAGTCTTCGCTCCGCCCATCCTCGCTGCCCTTGCGATACTTGATCGGAGCTTCCGAAATGTTCGGGTGTGGTTGCTGTTCGCTCTTCTGTTTGCGGTGCCATACGGCGCCTTTGCCTGGCTTGCCGATACGCGCCGCATTACGATCAGTCCCGAATTGTTGGCGTTTTCAATCTTGATTTTCGCCTTGCTGTGGTTTGGCGCGATCGGCTATTGGCTGCGACGGACGTCTCCCGAGACTTCGCGAGATGAGACTGCCGCGCGCGGCGAGGCGCCGCCTACACCCGGGACGCTCGCAGCGGCGCCAGGATAAGCCTTCTCCAGTCACAAATCCCCCAGGTGAAAGTCGCGTGCATGAATAAGCACTATCAAGTCGTCATCGTCGGTGCTGGACCGGTCGGCGCCGCGCTCGCCGTCGAACTCGGATTGCGCGGTGTCTCGTGTGCCCTGATCGAGCGGCGCGTTGAGCCGCAGCGCATCCCCAAGGGACAGAATTTGACTCAGCGCGCGATGGAGCATTTTCATTCATGGGGCATTGCCGACGATGTTCGCGCCTCGCGCATGCTGCCGCCCGAATATCCGATGAGTGGCATCGTCGCCTACCGCGATCTGACCACCGAGTTCTGGTACGCGCCGCCGCTGCGCGAGATCGTCAATTCATATTATTTCGAGCAGAATGAACGGCTGCCGCAATATCTGGTCGAATACGTTTTGCGCAAAAAGTTGTTGGAATTGCCCAATATCGAGCGCTATTTCGGCTGGGCGGCCGACAAGGTCGAGCAGGATGCCGCTGGCGCGCGCGTGATCGTCGCGAAGGAGGGCGGCGGCGCCAACGAGGTCTTGGAGGCCGACTATGTGGTCGGTTGCGACGGCGGCCATTCGATCGTGCGGCGGCAGATGGGCATCCAGCGCTCAAGCTCCGATTTCGATCAGCTCATGGTGCTGGCGCTGTTCCGCTCCAAGGAACTGCACGAAAAGCTCAAGCGTTTTCCGCCGCGCTCGACCTATCGGGTGCTGCACCCGGATCTCAAGGGTTATTGGCAGTTTTTTGGCCGGGTCGACGTCGGCGAAAGCTGGTTCTTCCACTCGCCGGTCCCGGCGAGCACGACGCGCGACAATTACGATTTCCAAGGCCTGCTGCGGCGGGTCGCCGGATTCGATTTCGCCTGCGAATTCGACTACGTCGGCTTCTGGGATCTGCGCATCGAGGTCGCGGAAGACTATCAGGTCGGCCGCGTGTTCATTGCCGGTGACGCCGCGCATTCCCATCCGCCATACGGCGGCTACGGCCTCAACAACGGTCTCGACGACGTCGCCAATCTGGGCTGGAAGCTCGCCGGTAAGCTGCAAGGCTGGGGCGGCGATGCGCTGCTGAAAAGCTACAGCGAAGAGCGACAGCCGATTTTCCTGGAAACTGGCCGCGATTTCATCGAGGCCGGGATCCAGAAGGACGCAGTTTTCCTCGACCGCTACAGCCCAGACAAAGATCGTGCCGAGTTCGAGCGCGCCTGGAAGGAGCATCAGGGCGCGGCGGCCCCACGGGTGCTCACCTATGAGCCTCACTACGAAGGCTCGCCGATCGTGTTCGGCCCGCCGGGCGGCCGATCGAGCGCGCGCGGCACGCACACATTTGCGGCCCGTACCGGCCATCACCTGCCGCCGCAGCTTCTAAGCTCCGGCCGCAACGTGTTCGAAGAACTGGGACCGTATTTCACGCTGCTGGCGTTGGATGCGGACGACAGCACCGTTGCGGCATTTGCCGGTGCGGCCAACGGGCTGGGCGTGCCGCTCAAGACCGTGCGCGATACCTACGAGGATGGCCGCAAGGCTTACGAGGCGAAGCTCATCCTGGTACGTCCGGATCGGTATGTCGCGTGGGTGAGCGATGCCGCGCCAAACGATGCAAAAGAGATCGTCAGCAAAGCTGTCGGCCGCGCGTGACGCTTTGGTTACACCAGCTTCAGCCCCTTCAGTCTCGCGTGCCCGTCCTTGCCGACGATGATGTGATCGTGCACCGAGATGCCGAGCGGGCTCGCGACGGAAATGATCTGCTGCGTCGTCTAAATGTTGACGCATGACGGCGTGGGATCGCCGAACGTACGATTGTGCATGACCCGGTGATCCCACGCTATCGCGCAGATTGCGCCTGACACGTCTTCCATAAGCTAAGGCACTGCGTTCATTGGACGGTGCCCTATTTTGCTGTTCGGCGACCCGAATCAAGATCGTTTTGATATAGATCGTCCGCGCATCTTCCTGGGAAGATAACTTCCGGGGCGAGGACTCCAGGATGTCACCGATAACGCGACGTCTCGTGGTGGTGGGAAGTGCGGCGGGGGCTGCTTCCTTGCTGGTCCCGGTCATCGTGCGTTCGAGCATTGCACGGTCTTCGAAAGACGGGGTGGTTTACGAAATCACCGACTGGATCGTCATCGCTTCGACCGGAGAGGTGACGCTCGGCCTCTCGCAGCCTGAAGTGGGGCAAGGCTCGTATACGGTGCTGCCACAAATCCTTGCGGATGAGCTCGATGCGGATTGGCAGCACGTTACGGTACGGTTTGTGACCGGCAAGGCCGCCTACAAGATCGCATTCAAGAATGAGGCGCCGGTGCAAAAGGAAGGCGCCTCCATGTCAACCACGTCGTTCTATCAGCGTTTGCGTACGGCGGGTGCAGCGGCCCGCGATGTGTTGACCCGCGCCGCAGCGGAGAAATGGAATGTAGCCGCCTCGGAATGTCGCACCGAGAGCGGTTTCGTGATCGCCGCCAACGGAAACCGGCTGTCTTACGGCGAGCTTGCGCCGGCCGCGGCCCGGCTTCCGCTCAGCGCCCATCCGCGTCTCAAGGAGCCCGCCCGCTTTACCCTGATCGGCAAGCCGATGCCTCGTTTGGATTCACGGGCCAAATCGACGGGCAGCGCCCGCTTCGGGATCGATGTCAGCGTCCCCGACATGCTGAACGCCGCTATCCGGATGGCTCCTTCCTTTACCGGGGCGGTGCGTGCAATCCGAAACGAGGCCAAAATTCTCAAGATGCCGGGCGTCCACGCGGTCGTGAGGATCGCAACGGTCGCCGTGGCAAACGAAGAGCCCGCCTCCGAACATCCGCGGCTCATGTCCTTGCCGCGCGCTAACGCGGTCTGCGTGGTTGCCGATCATTTCTGGCAGGCCAAGCGGGCGCTCGACGCCCTGGATGTCGTGTTCGACAGCGGCCCGCAAGGTGGCCTTTCGACCGCGAAAATCGACGCCTTGCTGCAGGCCGCACTCGACGGCAACGAGGCTGTCTCGGTCATCGACACCGGCACCTCGCGGCAGATTCTGCGTGCCAAGGCGGCCTCGGTGATAGAGCGGCGCTTCGTACTCCCGCACATCGCACACGCGCCGCTCGAACCAGTCAACGCGACCGCGCATTACAAAGACGGCGCCGTGGAGGTCTGGGGCTCGATCCAAGCGGTCACGGCTTGCCAGGAGGCGGTGGCCAAGGCGATGGGCTGCACGCCCGACGCGGTGAAAGTACATGTGACGTTCCTCGGCGGCAGTTTCGGCCGGAAGATCGTTCCCGATTATGTCGTGCAGGCCGTTCAAGCGTCGAAAGCAGTTGGCCGTCCAGTCAAGCTCATCCGCACGCGCGAAGAGGACACCCAGCACGATGTCTTTCGGCCAAATGCCGGCGCCCGCTTGCGCGCCGTTCTCGACCAGGCCGGTTACCCGTTGGCGGTGCATGTCCGGGTTGCCGGTCAATCTTTGTTTGGCGCCACCCGCAAGAGCTGGCTCGACCAGACGCCGGAGGGGGCCTGGGACGAGAGCATGGTCGACGGCATCTACAATCAAAACTACCGGATACCGAACTTCTCGGTCGAGACCGTCGACACCCCGCTGCCGATCCCGGTGTATTTCATGCGGTCGGTCGGCTCGACGGCGGCGGTTTTCTTCTGGGAGAGTTTTATCTCGGAGCTGGCAAGTCACGTCAGAGCCGATCAGTACGCCTACCGCCGTCATCTGCTGACTGCCGAGCCGCTCGCTCTACGGGTGCTGGACGCCGTGGCCGAGGCGTCGGATTGGACGATCCCGCCAACACCAGGTTTGTATCGCGGCATCTCGTACAATTGCTACGTCGGCCGCGGTGGCCGCTTCAAAACCTATGTCGCGGAAGTGGTCGAACTGATGAACGTAGGGGACCGATTCAAGGTCAAACGCGTCTTCTGTGCGGTCGATCCTGGCCTAGTCATCAATCCGAACACGCTGACGGCGCAGATCCAGGGTGGCATCGGATTTGCCATGACGACGGCCCTACACAGCCGAATTACGTTCTCGAAGGGCGGTGCCGATCAGCAGAATTTCTACGACTATCCTCTGCTCAGCATCGGCGAGATGCCTGAGGTCGTTCCGATCGTGCTGCCAAGCGATCGTCCGCCGCAGGGATTCGGTGAGGTCGTTTTGGCGCCATTGGCGCCAGCGATCGCGCAAGCCCTGCACCAGGCGACTGGGCGGCGGCTCGATGTCATGCCATTTCCCGAGGCCGCATTTCGGAGATGACAGTGGGTGTCTTCACAATCACCGTCAACGGAGCTTCGCGAAACGTCGAGGCCGATGGCGATACGCCTTTGCTCTGGGTCTTGCGCGACAATCTCGGTCTTACCGGCACGAAGTTCGGCTGCGGCATCGCCTTGTGCGGCGCTTGCACGGTCTTCGTCGACGGCAAGCCGCTACGCGCCTGTTCGTTGCCGATCTCGGCGCTTGGCGAGGGCAACGTGACGACGATTGAAGGCGTGTCCGGGCCGGAAGCCGTTGCCGTGCAGGGCGCATGGGTGGCGCGCGACGTCCCGCAGTGCGGCTACTGCCAATCCGGCCAAGTCATGAGCGCTATCGCGCTACTCAAAGAGATCAAGAAGCCGACGGACCACGACATTGATCTGGCGTTAAGCGGCAACCTCTGTCGTTGCGCCACCTATATACGCATCCGCGCCGCAATCCACGACGCGTCCCGCTCGCTGGGGGGTTGATGTGACGCGCCCGCTCATCGTGGCCGCCGCTGCCGCGCTTCTCAGCCTCACCAGCGCCGCGGCGCACCACACGCGTGGTCAAAACAGTATGTCTTCGGTGGCGCGATCGATCGCATTGTTCAAGAAGGCGGGCAAGGTCTTTCAGAGCCCGCGTTGCTTGAACTGCCATCCGGCGGGCGACCGGCCCACGCAAACCGATCGGATGACGCCGCACCAGCCCTTGGTGGTGCGCGGCATCGACGGACACGGCGCGCCAGGTCTTGCGTGCAGCACGTGTCACCACGCGGCGAATTTCGATGCCGCGGGCGTACCGGGAAATCCGGAGTGGCGCCTTGCTCCCGCTTCGATGGCGTGGCAGGGACGGTCCTTGGGCGCGATCTGCGAGCAAATCAAAGATCCGGCGCGAAACGGCGGCAAGGACATGGCTGCGTTGTTCAAGCATGTGTCGGAAGACAGTCTGGTCGGATGGGCATGGTCGCCGGGTGTTCTACGCCGTCCTGTCCCCGGCACCCAGGCGGAGTTTGGTGCACTTATGCGGGCCTGGGCCGCCAGCGGAGCGCACTGCCCGCCGGACAATAAGAAGGAGCAACGGAAGCCACACGGAGAGGGTGCTCCCCGGCGCCGTCTAAATCAGCCTTAGACCTTTCATGCTGGCGTGACCGTCCCGGCCAACGATGATGTGGTCGTGAACCTCGATGCCGAGGCCGCGAGCCACCTCGATAACTCGTTTTGTCATTTCAATGTCGGCGCGCGATGGTGTTGGATCGCCGCCGGGATGATTGTGCACCAGGATCATCGCCGTTGCGGAGAGTTCGAGCGCGCGCTTGACCACCTCGCGCGGATAAACCGGCGTGTGATCGACCGTACCGACCTGCTGCAATTCGTCGACGATGAGCTGGTTGCGCTTGTCGAGAAACAGCACGCGGAATTGCTCGCGATCGGCGAAGGCTTGCGCGGTGCGGCAATAATCGAGCACTGCCGACCACGATGACAGCACGGGCCGCTTCTTGACCTGTCCGCGCAACAGCCGGCTCGCCGCCGCCTGCACGATCTTGAGCTCCGTAATGCTGGCTTCGCTGATGCCCTCGACCTCAGCGAGCCGTTGCTTCGGCGCCGAGATGACTTCGGCGAAGGAGCCGAATTTCTCCAACAGCGCCTTGGCGATCGGCTTCATGTCACGCCGTGGCTGGGCGCGAAACAGCAGCAGTTCGAGCAGTTCGTAATCCGATAATGCGTCCGTCCCGGCCTCGCGAAAACGCTCGCGCAGCCTTTCTCGATGGCCGAAATAGTGCGGTGGAGCCTCGGCGAGGCCTGCCGCGCGCTCGCGGTTCTTTTCCACCATGGGACTTTGAACACACCCTGCCGGTGCCGCACCCGACCCCGCCTGCAAGGATGACCGGATTACCGGATTTTGCAATCTCCCCGTGCGCAACTTTTTCGCGCAGCAGGCGCCGGACAGCGTCAGCTGGCTTGCGGCGGCGGGTAGGGCGGCTTGTCGAGGCCCTTCGGCGAGAGGGTGAAAATCTCGACGCCGGTCTGCGTGACGCCGACCGAGTGCTCGAACTGCGCCGACAGGGAGCGGTCGCGGGTTACTGCGGTCCAGCCATCGGACAGGACCTTCACGTGCGGACGGCCCAGATTGATCATAGGCTCGACCGTGAAGAACATGCCGGGCTTGAGCACGATGCCCTCGCCGGGGCGGCCGACATGCACGATGTTCGGCTCGTCGTGGAACAGCCGGCCGACGCCGTGGCCGCAGAAATCGCGCACCACGCTCATGTGCTGCGCTTCGACATAGGACTGGATGGCGTGGCCGATGTCGCCGGTGGTGGCGCCCGGCTTGATCGCGGCGATGCCGCGCATCATGCCCTCATAGGTCACTTCGATCAGGCGCTCGGCGCGACGCGGAACTTCGCCGACCGTGTACATGCGGCTCGAATCGCCGTGCCAGTGATCCAGGATCAGGGTCACGTCGACGTTTAGGATATCGCCGTCGCGCAACGGCTTGTCGGACGGGATGCCATGGCAGACCACGTGGTTGACCGAGGTGCAGGTCGCCTTGCGGTAGCCGCGGTACATCAGCGTGGCCGGCATCGTGCCGTGGTCCTTGCCGAACTCGTAGACCAGCCGGTCGATCCGCTCGGTGGATACGCCTGGCCTTGCCTCGCCAACCAGCATGTCGAGGCATTCGGCAGCCAGCCGGCCGGCCCGACGCATGCCTTCAAACGCGGCGGGCCCGTGGATCTTGATCTGCCCGGTTTTGCGCAGCGGCGCCGTTGCCGCTTCAACATAGGTCATGGTGCTAATGCATTAATCGCGAGGGAAAGCGCCGGTAAACCGCCGCCTGCCTGCAATGTAAGCGTACGCGCGGGCAGCGCAAGTAAAACGCGATGCTTATGGCGTTTCCGCGACCGGAACCGGTGCCACAATGTCGATGCCCTCGACATTGATCTTGCAGCGCCAAGCCAGAATCTCGACGCCTCTGGCCTGCGCGCGGGCGAAGCCCGCCGCATAGGCCGGGTCGATGTCGCCGGCCACGCTAAAGCGTTCGGCTGAGGCAATCTGGATGACGAATAGCAGGACCGCACGGGCGCCCTGTTGGACCGCAGTGGCAAGCTCGTCGAGATGCTTGGCGCCGCGCACGGTGACGCAATCGGGAAATTCCGCAAGCCGTGGCTTGCGCATCAGGTGCACGTTCTTGACTTCGAGGTAGCATCGCGGCCGCTGCGGGCCTTCGAGCACGAAATCCGCGCGCGAATTCGTGCCGTATTTGACCTCGCGGCGAGTCGTCGGGTAGTCGAGCAATTGCGGAAACAGTCCGGCCTGGAGGGCGTCGGCAACCAGCAGATTAGGCTGGACGGTATTAACTCCGATGATCTCGGGACCACTGCCACAGTCAGCCTCGATCAATTCCCAGGTGTAGCGCAGCGACCGCATCGGGTTCTGCGAATCAGACAGCCACACCCGCGAGTAAGGCTTGTCGAGGCCGGTCATGGCGCCCGGATTGGGAACGTGTACCGTCGTCATCTCGCCGGTATCGAAAATCACATCGGCGAGAAAGCGCTTGTATCGGCGCACGAGCATCGCGGGAATGAGCGGGGTACCAAATTTCATCGCGGCAACACATAGACGCTAAGCGGCGCGCGTGGGAAGTCTTTTGCGGCCTCACGCGGCGATCTTGCCGCCAAGCTCGTCCTCAATGTGCACGCGAATGATTTCGTCGAACGACGACTCGGCCGTGAAGCCGAGCGCTAGTGCGCGGTGTGGATCGAAACGGCGCGGCCAGCCGTCAACGATGCGCGTCACCAGTGGATCGGGCATGCGGCGAATGCGGGCCGCGACCTTGTCGCCGGCGATTCGGCGCAGAGCTGCGATCTGTTCGGCCACCGTGCAGGCGACGCCCGGCATGGTCAGATTGATGCGCGTGCCGAGCCGTTCGCCCGGCAATCCGGCGGCATGAATGAGGAAGCCAACCGCGGAGCGCGGACTTGCATGCCAGTGCATGACGCTGTCCTCGACCGGCAGTACCGCTTCCTCGCCGGCAAGTGGCTCGCGGATGATCGAGGAGAAGAAACCCGATGCCGCCTTGTTCGGCTTTCCAGGCCGCACGTTGATGGTCGGCAACCTGATGCCGATGCCGTCGATAAAGCCGCGGCGCGTATAGTCGGAAAGCAGAAGTTCGACGATCGCCTTCTGGGTGCCGTACGACGTGAGCGGCGTGTGGTGGAATTCGTCCGGGATCGCATCCGGAAACGGCGCGCCGAACACCGCAATCGAGGAGGTGAAGACGAAGCGCGGCCGATAACTCTCGCCACGTTGGCGCACCGCCTCCAAAAGCGCGCGCGAACCATCGAAATTGACGCGCGTTCCTTTTTCGAAATCGAGCTCGGCCTCTCCGGAAACGATGGCGGCGAGATGAAAAATTACGTCGGGGGCGCACGCGGCGCATCGCGCGGCCGTTGCCGGGTCGCCGATGTCGGCCGCGAACGCGTCGATGATGCCGTGAAATCCTTCGGGCCGCGGTGGCGCGCCGAGATCGGTCAGCGTGAATTTTTCGATTGTGCGACCGTAGAACCCGCCGTCCTTGACCAGGCGCGCCGTCAGTTTGCGCCCGATCATGCCGGCTGCGCCGGTGATGAGAATGTGCATGGTTATGTTCCGTGACCCTGACGAGGTGCGAGCCGTCAGCGCGTTACGCGCGTCTTCGACGCGCTATGGCGCGCGCCTCGGGATCACGGTTATCAGAGTGCCATCCCGCCGTCGACGAGATGGGCCTGCCCGGTGATGTAGCTTGCTTCGTCGCTTGCGAGGAAGAGGGCAAGGGCCGCGACCTCGCGGGCAGTGCCAAGCCGGCCCATCGGCTGGCGGGAGACGAAATCCTGCCGGACGGCATCGAGCGATTTTCCGGTCTCCTTCGAAGCCGTCGCAATGCGGTCTTCCAGCGATGGCGACTCGATCGTGCCCGGACAGATGGCGTTGCAGCGAACGCCTTGTTTGATGAAATCGGCGGCGACCGCCTTGGTCAGTCCGATCACCGCGGCTTTGGTTGCCCCATAGGCATAGCGGTTCGGCACGCCGCGAATCGACGACACCGCCGAGGAGATGTTGACGATCGAACCTGATTTCCTTGCCAGCATTCCCGGCAGAAACGCCTTGATCATGCGATGCATGGATTTGACGTTGAGATCGAAGGAAAAGTCCCAGTCCTTGTCGGTGCAATCGAGCACTGAGCCGTTGGCGACGTAACCGGCGCAATTGACCAGAATATCGGGCGCGCCGAATTCGGTCATCACTGCCTTTTGCAGTGCTTCGATATTATCTTGCGCGCGCACGTCCAACTTTTGCGCCTTGGTGGCCCTTAGGCCGCTAAGCTTGTCGTCGGCGAGGTCGGTGGCGATGACCCTGCCACCTTCGGCGATAAAGGCTTCGGCGATAGCGCGGCCAATACCTTGCCCGGCGGCTGTCACCAGCACGACTTTATTCTGTAATCTTCCGCTCATTCTTCTCCTGCGCTTCCTGCCTCACGCCTTCTGCCCGTTCAAAACTGCCAAGCTGACTCTCTGCCGGCCTTCGCTATCGAAATTCTCCGGCGCCAACCAACGTTCGAAATTCTGCTTGCGCTCCGGCCATTCGCCATCGAGCATTGAGAACCAGGCGGTGTCGCGATTGCGGCCATCCTTGTTGATCATGGACTGGCGGAACGTCCCTTCGTAGACGAACCCGTATCGCCGGGCCGCCCGCTGCGACGCCACGTTGAGCGCATCGCATTTCCATTCGTAGCGCCGGTAGCCCAGCGTCTCGAAAACATAACGCGCCAACAGATACTGCGCCTCCGTGCCGAGCGGTGTGCGCTGCAGCGCCGGCGAATAGAGGACGTGGCCGACCTCGATAACCCGCATCTCCGGCACGATCCGCAACAGGGTGAAATAGGCAATCGCGCGTCCGGCCGTGTCGATGATCGCATAGGCATAGGGGTCTGTGGCCGCCGCGCGCTTGGCTATCAACGCCGCAAACGCCTCGAAGTTCGCGAACGGGCCATCTGCCGAGATATAAGTCCAGAGGCGATCTTGGCCGCCGAAGACCGACCACAGCTCAGCCGCGCGTTCGGGCGCGAGTTTTTCGAGATGGCCGTAGCGGCCCTTGAGCGTCACGGGGCCAGGGCGCGGCGCGGGCCCCGGATTCTCGACGCGCAGCCCGATGGGTTGGCCTGTCAGTGGATGCGGTTCGGATGGGGTCATGGCGAAAGCTTCTTCCAGTCGTCCGCGAAGAACTTGTTCAACTCGGCATTGGTGATAAGACCGGCGAAGCCGTCGAACTGGCCGTCTCTGGCGATCTCGGTCGCGGTGCGAATGAAAGCGTGCATGGCGACGCGAGCGAGCGAGCCGCCGACGCTAATGCGCCGCACGCCCATCTCTGCAAGGTCTGCCACGGTGAAGCCGAAGGCGCCACTGTTGAGAAAATTGACCGGCTTCGGCGCTACCGCTTTGACTACGGCTTCGATCTGCTCGCGCTTGTTGATGCCCGGCGCATAGAGACAATCGGCGCCCGCAGCCGCGTAGGCCTTCAGGCGGCGGATCGCGTCGTCGAGATCGTTGACGCCGCGCACGAAATTTTCCGCGCGTGCCGTGAACACCACGTCGCCGCCGGCGCGGTCGATGGCGGCGCGCGCCGCTTTGACGCGTATAACGGCGGCGTCGAGATCGTACAGCGGCATCTTGCCGTCATTCGGCGAATCCTCGATCGATAAGCCCGCGACGCCGGCGGCAATGCAGCGGGCTACGTTCTCAGCGAGGCCGTCCAGCGTGTCGGCGAGGCCATCCTCGAAATCGGCATTGAGCGGCACGTCGGTCGCGGCCGCGAGCTCGGCGAAATGCGCCAATACCTGGTCGCGGCTCTGCGCGCCGTCAGCAGAGCCTGCTGAGTGGGCATACCCCGAACTGGTGGTCGCCAGCGCCTTGAAGCCGAGACCCTGCAGATAGCGCGCACTGCCGACATTCCACGGATTGGGAATGACGAAACAGCCGGCTTCGTGCAGCTTACGGAAGGTTTTCCGCTTGTCGTGGGTCGAGGGGCGGGGACTGCTCATGAGTGACTCCCGGCATCAGCGAGCAGGGCCAACCTGCCACGGATGAGGGCGCGATGACAGACCCGACGACGGATGAGTACGGCAGGTTCGAGGATGCCGATTGGAGCGAGTTTCGTTGAGGAGGCAGTCGCGAACCTTCAAGGCCAGCGCGCCGTCGGCTGCGAGCCATATCTGTATCCATCAGGGCACGACCAAAATGACGTGGGTGGAGTATCGGGCCCCGATCTTGAATCACTCCGCCTTTATGTGTGCGAACTTGATCACCTTGGCCCACTTTTCAGTTTCGTTTTTAATCAACGTTCCGAATTCGGCAGGCGAACCCGGTAGCGGCGTACCGCCGAGAGCGATAAGCCGTGCCTTGAGTTTAGGATCGGCGAGGCCTGCATTGATTTCCTTGTTGAGCCTTTCAACAATCTCAGGCGGTGTTTTCTTGGGAGCGCCCACGCCGTAAAACGGACTCGCCTCAAAGCCCGGCAGAGAAGCATCGACGGTCGGGACGTCGGGCAATTCGTCCGAGCGCGTTTTTGTGGTCACCGCCAGCGCACGCAGTTGGCCGGCCCGCACGTATCCGATCGCCGGGGGCATGCTGGCGAACATGACCTGTACCTGCGCACCGAGCAGGCTTGTCAGCGCGGGCGCCGTGCCGCGATGGGGGACATGAACCATATCGATGCCGGCCATCATGTTGAACAATTCACCGGCCATGTGTTGCGATGTCCCGATGCCCGCCGAGGCATAGTTGATCTTGCCCGGATTGGACTTGGCATACTTGATAAATTCCGGGACCGTCTTTGCTGGCACGGACGGATGGACCACCATCACGTTGGGGTCGTGGCTGACGCTCGCGACCGGCGCAATGTCGCGAATGAAATTGAAATTGAGATTGTCGTAGAGCGTCGCATTGGTCGCGTTCGGAGCGGAGACAAGCAGCAACGTGTAGCCATCGGGCGCCGCTCTGACGACCAATTCCGTTCCAATATTTCCGCCTCCGCCCGGCCGGTTCTCGATGATGAATTGCTGCCCTAGTCGCTCCGACAGCCATTGACCCATGAGGCGGGCGGTGATGTCGTTTCCGCCGCCTGGAGCAAAGTAAACGATCAGATGCACCGGGCGGGACGGATAGGTTTGCGCCCGTGCGGTGCGCAAAAGAGCGGGAAGTGTGGCAGCGCCTGCCGCCAGATGCAGAAAACGTCTACGGGGAAGCTTCATCAAAATTACTCCTTGGAAATCGATCAAAAAGGCAGACGCATCGGCGGCGGGCCTCAGCATCGCGCCGGCAGCTCTGGGCCAAAGCCTAGACTAACTCCATCCGCTCGCCTGGAGTCGCCCAATCGCCACCAAAACGAACGGTAACAGGCGCGCTCGCTTCTTGCTCTCCCCAAAATAGGGGAGATCGTGCTTGCTATGCCGAGGGCCACGAAAGCCGCGGTGACGAAAGGCGGCTGATCTCAGTGGTTGTCGCGCGGTAGGAAATGCTGCGCGATACGCTGATATTTCGGCGCCGGCTCCAAAACCATGCCGCTGTCGAGCTGGTCCACCATGGAGCGCTGGATTTCCTGCCACGGCGTCTGGCTCTGCGGGTAATGGTAGCCGCCGCTGTTTTGCAGTGCCGCGCGGCGCTCGGCAAGCTCGGCTGCCGAGATCAATATATCCGCGGTGCCCTTGTTGAGGTCGACGCGCACGCGGTCGCCGGTCTTGAGCAGCGCCAAGCCGCCGCCGGCCGCTGCTTCCGGCGATGCATTGAGAATAGACGGCGAGCCCGATGTGCCCGATTGCCTCCCATCGCCGATGCAGGCGAGCGACGTGATGCCCTTTTTGATCAGCGCGGCAGGCGGCTGCATGTTCACCACTTCGGCCGAACCCGGATAGCCGATCGGCCCGGTGCCGCGCATGAACAAGACCGAATGCTCGTCGATCTTGAGCGCGGGATCGTCGATGCGATGGTGGTAATCCTCCGGGCCGTCGAAGACGATGGCGCGGCCCTCGAAAGCGTTGATATCCTTGGTGTTGCTCAAATAACGCTGGCGGAATTCCTCGGAGATCACGCTGGTCTTCATGATCGCCGAATCGAACAGATTGCCGTGCAGCACTTTGAAGCCCGCCTCCGCTTTCATCGGCTTGTCGTAAGGCCAGATCACCTCGGAATTAGTCGCCTTGGCTCGATCGACATTCTCCGCGCAGGTCTTGCCGTTGATGGTGAGCGCGTCACCGCGCAGTCGCCTCGCCGCCAGCAGCTCGTGCATCACCGCCGGCAGGCCGCCGGCGCGATAATAGTCTTCGCCCAGATACTCGCCGGCCGGCTGCATGTTGACGAGCAGCGGCACATCGTAGCCGATCTTTTCCCAGTCCTCGATGGCGAGCGGCACGCCGATGTGCCGCGCGATGGCGTTGAGATGGATCGGCGCATTGGTCGAGCCGCCGATCGCCGAGCAGGCAACGATCGCGTTCTCGAACGCAGCGCGCGTCAGAATGTCGGACGGCTTGAGATCCTCCAGCACGATCTCGACCGCACGGACGCCGGTCTCGTAGGCGATGCGGGCGCGCTCGCGGTACGGCGCCGGGATGGCGGCGCAGCCGGGCAGCGACATGCCAAGCGCCTCGGCCATCGCATTCATCGTCGACGCGGTCCCCATCGTGTTGCAGTGGCCGACCGAGGGCGCCGAAGAAGCGGCGATGTCGATGAATTCGTTGTAATCGATGCGGCCGGCCGCCACGTCCTGCCGCGCCTGCCACAGCACCGTGCCGGAGCCGGCGAGCTTGCCGTTGTGGTAGCCGTCGAGCATCGGTCCGCCGGACAGCACGATTGCCGGAATATTGACGGTGGCGGCCGCCATCAGGCACGCCGGCGTGGTCTTGTCGCAGCCCGTCATCAGCACCACGCCGTCAAGCGGGTAGCCGTAGAGCACTTCGACGAGTCCCAGATAAGCGAGATTGCGGTCGAGCGCCGCGGTCGGCCGTTTGCCCGTCTCCTGGATTGGATGCACGGGAAACTCCATCGCAATGCCGCCAGCAGTGCGGATGCCTTCACGGACGCGCTCGGCAAGCTGGAGATGATGGCGATTGCAGGGGCTGAGATCGGAGCCGGTCTGCGCGATGCCGATAATCGGTTTGCCCGAAGTAAGCTCGGCACGGCTGAGGCCGTAATTGAGGTAGCGCTCCAGATAAAGCGCGGTCATTCCGGGATTGTCCGGATTGTCGAACCATAATCGCGAACGCAAGTGCGGCCGCTGCCCGCCGTTGAAATGTTCGTTCTTTGCCATCGTCTTCCGCCCTATTCGCGTGAAGGGATCTGCCGCGCATCTCGTCCCTTAGATATGTCGATTTAATGCCGGAACGCAGCGTCGAGAAGCCGCCCTTTTCAAGAACGCGGAAAAACTCCCCCCGGCGGCAGGGCGGCGGCTGGTTTGGCCCACAAAACCGGTTCCGCGGCGAATCTTGTACTATTGCACTGCAGCAATTGACTATAAATCAGACTATAAAAAATCCATTAATCCATTGAATTCATAACATTTTTGTGAGAGTTCCGCGATGACTTGGTGTCTTGTGCAACGCAGAATCAGCAATAGGTTCTGGCCACGGGGCACGAGAGAAAGAGGATGAATATGAGTCTCAATACCAAGCTGATTCTGTCGGTCATCGGCATTGCGTTGCTCGCAACGCCGGCCCTGGCGCAGGAGTCGTATCGCCACGCGTCATCGCGGAACCAGTATAACTACCAGACGAACGATCCGGCCGGCGTGTATCCGAATCCGATCGCCCGCAGCGGCAGTGCCGCACAGGTTCAGTCCGGCGCCGCATTTGATACGGACCGCGGCTACTAAGCCGTTCCAACGAACTGTTATTGCGTTCAGGAGCTCCGGACTCGTTTCGGGGCTCCTTATATTTTTGGCGGAGTGTCGCAGGCCGTCGCGGCCGTTTGCATTTGACCGGCGATTGGGATGAACTGCCGGCGCGAAATTCTGCCGGGGGAGTACCATGCTGAAGACCGTCGCCGCATTCGACCGCATCGGCGAAGAGAACGCATTTGCGGTGTTGGCGCGCGCCACGCAACTCGCCGCGGCCGGTCGTGACATCGTCAACCTCGGCATCGGCCAGCCCGATTTTCGCACGCCAGATTTTATAGTCGAAGCCGCCGTCAAGGCGCTGCGCGACGGCCATCATGGCTACACACCGGCGGTTGGCATTTTGCCGCTGCGCGAGGCGGTCGCGGCCGATTTGCACCAGCGCTTTCGGGTCAGTGTGTCGCCTGACCACGTAATGATCATGCCGGGCGGCAAGCCGACCATGTACATGTCGATCCTGATGTTCGGCGAGCCCGGCGCCGACATTCTCTATCCGGATCCCGGTTTCCCGATCTATCGCTCGATGATCGAATATAGCGGCGCACGGCCGATCCCGGTGCCGATCCGCGAGGAGAACGGCTTTGCCTTTTCGGCCGAGGAAACCCTCAAGTTGATCACGCCGCAGACGCGGCTTATCATCGTCAATTCGCCGGCCAATCCGACTGGCGGGGTGACCCCGAAGGCCGAAGTCGACAAGCTGGTGGCCGGCTTGGAAAACTTCCCCGACGTCGCCGTGATGTCGGACGAGATCTACGATCACATGGTGTATGACGGCGAGGCGCATGTGTGCCTGTTGT
The DNA here is from genome assembly GCA_049300295.1 of Xanthobacteraceae bacterium. Taxonomy (GTDB): domain Bacteria; phylum Pseudomonadota; class Alphaproteobacteria; order Rhizobiales; family Xanthobacteraceae; genus BOG-931. The sequence goes on along the minus strand of JBAQJL010000057.1, from coordinate 21,797 downwards.
CGTATCCGTCGATCCGCGACCGGCTCATTTTGCTTAACGGTTGGTCGAAAACTTACGCGATGACCGGCTGGCGGCTTGGCTACGCGATCTGGCCGGGCAAGCTCTACGACTATGCGCGCAAGCTGGCGGTGAACCTTTATTCGTGCGTCAACGCGGCGACCCAATATGCCGGGCTCGCCGCGCTCACCGGCCCGCAGGACGAAGCCGACCGCATGATCGCTGAGTTCGACAAGCGGCGCGAAATCGTCGTCGGGGGCCTGAACAAACTGCCCGGCATTTCGTGCGCGACGCCGAAAGGCGCCTTCTACGCATTCCCCAACATCAAGCGCACCGGCTGGAAGGCGAAGCCGCTCGCCAACGCACTGCTCGACGATGCCGGTGTCGCACTGATCGGCGGACCGGATTTCGGCATCCTCGGCGAGGGTTATCTGCGCGTGTCCTACGCCAATTCGACCGAAAATATTTTGCGCGCGCTCGACCGCATGGGCGATTTCTTGGCGACCCGCAAGGCGGCCTGAGGGCGACCACAAGGGTCGCCACTACAGAGCCGAAATGATCGTAGGGGCGCCCCTTGTGGGCGCCCGCAAACCAACGAAACATCAATGTCGACGCATCTCTCCGAAGAACAGAAATTGATGCGGCAATCGTGCCGCAATTTCGTCGACGATGTCGTTATTCCCTTCATTCGCGGTGACTGGCGGCGCGAGTGGGTGATGACCCCCGAGGATCGCCTACCGCGGGAAATCCTGCAGGGCGCGGAAAAAGTGGGCATCCGTACGCTTGGCGTGCCGGAAGAATTCGGCGGCATCGAGCTTGACCGCGCCAGCGAAGTGCAGACGTTCGCGCTGATCGCCGAAGAGATTGCGCGCGGCGATTCCGGTCTCGCCGATAAGCTCGTTCAGAACTGGAAGGTCTCGGTGCTGTTGCGCAATCTGGCGCCGCGCCACCTGCAGGAAAAATGGTTCAAGCGGCTCATCGACGACCCGCAATTCCTGCTGGCGCATTGCCTCACCGAGCCGCGCGGCGCATCCGACCGCTGGCTGCCCTACAACGTACCGGAAGCCGCGATGCAGACGCGCGCCGTCAAACAGAACGGCGAATGGATCATCAACGGCCGCAAGCAGTTTATTTCCAACGGCTACGATGCCGGCCTGTTCGTGGTCTACGCCAACACCAATCCGCAGGTTGGCATGGTGCAGGGCACGTCGAGCTTTCTGGTACCGCGCGGCACGCCCGGACTCACCATCGCGCGCTGCAACGAGACCATCGGCTGCCGCTTCATGAACAACGGCGAACTCGTCTTCGAAGATATGCGCGTGCCGGAGGATCATCTCATGGTCGAGGGCGATGCGCTGGGCAAGGCCGCAGTCTATTTCCGGCCGGGCAAGATCATCCAGGCGGCAAAAAATCTCGGCGTCGGCGTGCGCGCCTTCGAGGTCACCGCCGACTATGTGCAGAACTACGTGCAGGGCGGACGCATTCTGATCAAACATCAGGCGGTAGCGCTCCGCCTCGCCGACATGGCGACGCGGATCGAGGCGGTGCGCGCGCTGCTCGATCGAGCATCGAAAGCCGTTGACGATAACGCGCCGGATGCCGACACCCTGTGCAACATGGCCAAGGTGTTCGCATCTGAGGAAATCCTCAAAGTGGCGCAGCACGCGCTCGAACTGCACGGCGGCAACGGCGCCATGCTGGATTTCGGCGTCGAAAAGCTATTCCGCGACGCCGCAATCTTCCTGCACATGGACGCGACGGTCGATATCTCGCGCTTCAAGATCGTGAAGTCGATGTTCCCACACACCGCGGGTCAATATGCGGGGCCGGAATGACGGCTATCCGGTCTGCGTCAGCCGGAAGCCGATGACCACGACTGTAAGGCCGATAAGCTGCGAGAGGCTCGGCACTTCGCCAATCGTCAGAAAGCCAACAACGAGCGAGAATGGCGGCACCAGCGACGGGTAGAGTGCGGCACGTCCGGCGCCCAGCAGCACGACGGCGCGCGTGTAGAGATAGATCGCGGCCGGCCCGGCAAAGATGCCCTGCACGACGGCTTGCAGCAGATTTTCCCAGAGCCCGGCGGCGATGAGGTTGCGGTAGGCCAAGAACAAAATCGGCAGACCGGCGAGCGACAACACGCTTGTTACCGCGGCGGCGTGTATCGGCGGCACCCGCCACAGCCGCAGCAGCATGCCGAAAATCGCAAACGAGCTGCCGGCGGCCACAAATAGCAGATCGCCAAGGAGCCCTTGGCGACCCATGGTCCGAATCGCCTCGGAGCCGATGACGACAAGGCCGAGCATGATGGTCAGCGCGCCGGCGACGCGGCGCGGCGGCAGCGCTTCCTTGAGAACGAGATGCGCCAGCACCAGGCCGCCGACGGCGGCGCAGGACGGCTGAATGAGGCTGCCGTGGCCGAGTGGCACATAGACGTAGCCAATGTAGCTCCACAACGCGAGCGGCAGGCCGCCAAACGCCGTCAGCGCGATGCCGCGGCGCCAACCCAGGCCGCCGAGATCGCCAAGGCCGGAGCGGGCAACGAGCGGTAACAGCGCAAAACCCGGCCAGATGAAGCGGTGCAGCGCCAGCACCAGTGGAGACATGCCGTCCAGCACGCCATGCCGGGCAGCGACGAAACCGAAGGCCCAGAACAAGGCCGATCCGGCGCCGCACAGCACGCCGAGCGTGGTCGAGTGCTTCACCCGCACCAGTGGTGATTGCGAGGAATCCATCGTCCCAACCATAGTCCGCTGCGGTTTCGGCGGACAACACGTCAATGCTCATGTCTGCCTTCGTCGGACGCGAAATTCGGCCGCAGCGGCGCTTGACCTGCTCGCAGCCGCGGGGTGCTATCCTCGCCGAGCGACGGAGAAAGCGGCGAGGGGAGGGATGGCGGAAGCAAAGCCGATCGACGGCGAATACGACTATGTGATTGCCGGTGCGGGTTCGGCCGGCTGCCTGTTGGCCAATCGGTTGTCCGCCGATGCCAAAAGCCGCGTGCTCGTGCTTGAAGCCGGCGGATCGGACAATTGGATCTGGTTCCACATTCCGGTCGGGTATCTGTTTGCCATCGGCAATCCGCGCTCGGATTGGTGCTTTAAGACCGAACCGGAGCCGGGCCTGAACGGCCGCGTGCTCAACTATCCGCGCGGCAAGGCGATCGGCGGCTCATCCTCGATCAACGCCATGATCTACATGCGGGGCCAGGCGGCCGATTATGATCACTGGCGCCAGCTCGGGCTTTCCGGGTGGGGCTGGGACGACGTGCTGCCGTATTTCAAGCAGCACGAAAATCATTTCCTCGGCGATAGCGAAAAATTCGGCACCGACGGCGAATTGCCGATCGCGCAACCGCGTGTGCGCTGGGATCTGCTCGATGCGTTCCGTGCCGCTGCGGCGCAGGCCGGGATCAAATCGATCACCGATTTCAACACCGGCGACAACGAGGGCTGCAGCGCCTTTCACGTCAATCAGAAACGCGGCCGGCGCTGGTCGGCGGCGAGCGCGTTTCTCAAACCGGCGCTCAAGCGCGGCAACGTCCGGCTCGAAACCGGCTGTTTGGTTGAAGGCATCATATTCGAGGGGCGGCGCGCCGTCGGCGTGCGCTGGCGCAAGAACGGTGAGGCGCGCTCGGCGCGATGCCGCGGGGAGGTAGTCCTTGCCGCGGGCGCGCTCGGCTCGCCGCACATCATGCTGCTCTCCGGTGTCGGCCCGGCGGAGCATCTGCGCGAGCGCGGCATCGCGGTCGTGGCCGATCGTCCGGGCGTCGGCGCCAATCTGCAGGATCATCTGCAGCTCCGCATGATCTACAAGGTCGACGGCATCTCGACGCTCAACGAACGCTACTACGCGCCGCTCGGTCTCACGCGCATGCTGTTCGAATATGCGCTGTTCCGGCGCGGGCCGCTGACCATGGCGCCGTCACAACTCGGCCTGTTCACGCGCTCCGATCCCGATCAAGAGCGTGCCAATCTGCAATATCACGTGCAGCCGCTGTCGCTCGACAAGTTCGGCGATCCGCTGCACAGATTCCCGGCCTTCACCGCGAGCGTCGCCAACGTCCGCCCGACAAGCCGCGGCTCAGTGCGCTTGCGCTCGCGCGATGCGGCCGACGCGCCAATGATCAAGCCGAATTATCTGTCGACCGATCAGGATCGCCGCATCGCCGCCGCCGCGATCCGGCTCACCCGCCGCATCGCCGTGCAGCCGGCGCTCCAGCCCTATCATCCCGACGAATATCTGCCCGGCGCGTCGATTCCAGATAATGACGAGGCGGCGCTGATCAGGGCCGCAGGCGATATCGGCACCACGATCTTTCATCCGGTCGGTACCGCCAAAATGGGTCTTCCCAGCGACCCGATGATGGTGGTTGACGCCGCGTTGCGCGTTGCCGGAGTCGAGCGGCTGCGCGTCGTCGACGCGTCGGTGATGCCGGCGATCACGTCGGGCAACACCAACGCGCCGACCATGATGATCGCCGAAAAAGGCGCGGCGCTGATCCGCGCCGCCGCGTAACTCGCCGCCATGAAAGGCGTCTGGCGCCTCATCGGCATCCTCGCCAATCCGTTTTCCGAATGGGTGCGGATCGAGGCCGAGCGTGGCGAAACGGTTGCTCTCTTGATTAGCACTGTCGCGCCGTTGGCGCTCGTGCCGGCGATTTTCAGTTTCGTCGGCGCCTGCATCATCGGTGTCATCGCGCCCGGGAGAGGCGAGGTGCGCGCTCCGATCTTCGATGGTCTCGCAGCGGCTTTCTTCGGCTACGTGGCGAGCTTCGCCGTCGTGCTGTTACTCGGCCTCGTCATCGCGGTCGCGGCGCCTTTGTTCGGTGGCCGGCGGAATTTCGCCCGCTCGCTCTGCCTCGCGGTCTATTCGTACGCGCCGGTCTGGCTTGCAGGTATTTTTCTGCTGCTGCCCGGCTTGCGTTTTCTCATGCTGTTAGGATTCTACGGCGTCTACATCCTGATCGCCGGCCTGCCCACAATGGCAAAAGCGCCGCAACAAAATTTGCCGGGCTTTGCCGCGTTGATCGTCGTTTTCGCCTGTGCGCTGACGTTCATCGCCTGGAGCGCGCAGTCCGCATTGTTCGCTGCTGCCGTGTAGGGTTAGGGCGCCTGGACAACGGCGCGGCACGCGGGCGGTAATGCGGCAAGCGTCATCATGTGTTTTGCCCCGGCAGGCGCAGTCGGCGGTGCCGGATGCAGAATGCCCGGCTTGAACCAATAATCGAGTGCATGGCCACAGCCATCGGCTGCCGGCACCGGCGGTTGCGACTTGCATTGCGGACTGTCGGGCGGACACACCAGCCGGATGTGAAAGTGCTCGGCGTGCCCCCACCACGGCCGCAGCTTGGCGAGCCAGGCGCGATCTGTTCCGGCTTCGGTGCAGGCTTCCTTTTTGATCGCGGCGTTGACGAACATGCGCACGACCTTGGGGTCTTCCGCCGCGGCCTTGAGCAGCGCGGTGCGGGTCGGCGTCCACAGCTTGTGATCGACCTCGAGTCCGCTCGGCTCGACCATGTTGACGGCGCCGGTCATCTCGCGCTCTTCGCGTGTCAGCACGTGATCGGGCATCGGCGTCAGCCAGATATCGGCATCAAGGCCGATCTGATGGCTGGCATGGCCGGAAATCATCGGGCCGCCGCGCGGCTGCGCCATGTCGCCGATCAACAGCCCATTCCAGCCTACTTTTTTGGCATTCGCGCCGAACCGCTCGATGAATTTAATGAGCTCGGGATTGCCCCAGTTGCGATTGCGCGACAGCCGCATCACCTGCCAGGTCGGCCCGGTGATCGGCAGCTCCTCGGCCCCCTCCATGCAGCCGTCCGCATAGCCGCCGATCGCGCGCGCCGGGCCGCGAAACGGCGTCAGTTTGCGGGCGAACAGTTCCTTGGCCGGCGTGTCCTTGGCATCCGGATGGGCGAGCGGCGGCAGCGGCTTGGGATTAAGCGTGCCGGGCGGCGTCGTATCGATTGTGGACGCGGCGCGCCCGGCATCGAGACCCGTGCCCTGCGCCAGTGCCGGACCGATTCCGGCAGCGAGAGCAATCAGCAAAGTGCGAAACAGGATGGACATCACCTCGTCTCCGCTGCAGCACTCGCCCCCGATGCAGCACTTGCCCCCGATGCAGCCGGTTTGGCCCGATACGCAACTGCGCGGGCACGGCGCCGGTAGGCTGCCGCGAGTCGGTCGCCTTGTCCAGCGCCGAACAGATCGGCATGGCCGTCATATTCGGCCAATAGCCGCCGCTCGATCACCCCGTGCGGCGTCGTGGCGCCGTCATGCAAGATGTTACCGATGGTCAACAGATCGAAAGTCGGCATCGTTCTATTTTAACCAAATCGTTGGAGCAAACAGATCACACCTGTTTGAAACATTGTCGCCCTGTTGTGGGAGCCGCGAAGCGTGTTGATGCAAGCGCGCGATTAACTCTGGCCGTGTTGTTTGCTTTACAACTCGCCGCCGATGACGCACATGCATTGGCGGGCACGGCGAGGGCATTCGAGGGTTGCAATGCATCGCTTGCTTTGCGCGGCCGCCAACTCCGCGCTGTTGAAGTCCGCGCTGGTGATGTGCGCGCTGTTCGTGTCCTTCTTCGCCACAGATCATGCCAGTGCCGCGATCGTCGTGCGCGTCGACCGCGCAACGCAGACCATGCAGGTCGTGGTCGACGGCGTGCCGCGCTACGACTGGCGGGTGTCGACCGGCCGCAGCGGCCTGCCGACGCCGGGTGGCGTCTATCACCCGCAGCGGCTGGCGGCGCGCTGGTTCTCGCGCAAATACCATAACTCACCGATGCCGCATTCGATCTTCTTTCGCGGCGGCATCGCCATTCACGGCACCTACGAGACCGCGTGGCTCGGTCGTCCGGTGTCGCACGGCTGCGTGCGGCTGCAGCCGGCCAATGCGGCGGCTTTGTTCGGCTTGGTCGAACACGAAGGCTTGGGTGCGACGACGATCGTTGTGCATTAGTCCGCAACGCGTTCATTCCGCCGCAATCGCCTTGGCTCGTGTCACGACATCGGCTGGCGACGCGTAGAGAGCCTCGATTTCGCGCTTCACTTCCTCGCCGCTCATCGGCGTGACGGTAAGGCGCATTTTGTCCGCGTCGCGCAGGAATGCCGGATCGGTCATCATGGCGTTGAATGCGTGGCGCAGCGTGGCGACGCGGTCGGCCGGCACGCGCTCCGACACCATGAACAGTCGGCCAAGTTTTTCGGGCGCCACCAGAAAGTCGAAGATCGCTCGCTCGCGTTCGGTCTTCACCAGGTCGCCCGCATACGGCACGCTTTTGTCCATTCCGGGAACAAGCGTCGGCGACAGCCGCACGACGACGTTGATTTTATATTCAAGCAGCCAATTGTCGGGCGTTGCGGTCCAGCCGCCGCAACTGCCCTCGACTTCGCCTTTTTCCACCGCGAGCCGCATCTCGGCGCTGCCCGGATAGCCATTGATCTGCTTGAGATGCACGCCGAACAGGTCGCGCAACATGGCGGCATCCACATAACCGGCGGTGCCCGGGGCCGATGCGGAAAATACCACCCGCTGGCGCGCCAGGAGGTCCTGCCAGTTGCGCACACCCGTGGTGTGCCACAGGTAGCAGATGCGCGCGTCCTCGCTGACATTGCCGATCCAGTTTTGTCGGCGAAAATCCGTGTTGACGTGGCCGGGCGATGTGATGGCTTCGGTCAACAGGCCGGAGCTGAAAGTCGCAAGCGCGGTACCGTCGGACGGCAAGGAATCCAGATACGCGACCGACTTCATGCCGCCGGCGCCCGGCACGTTCTGCACCAGGATCGACGGCGCGCCGGGCAGATGCGCGGGCAGATGTCGCTGCACCAGCCGCGCATAGGCGTCGGCGCTGCCGCCCGGCGGCAGGCCGACAATGATGCGCATCGTCTTGCCGGCAAAGAAGGATGCGGCGTCTTCGGCATAGGCGGGTTGAACGAGTGCGGCGAACACCAATCCGGTCGTCCCCGCGAAAGCGAGGACCCAGATCGTTAGAGCCGTGAGCAGGCGACCCCTGGATTCCCGATTGCGCGGGAATGAGCGGAGTTGGCGTTTAGTCATGCGGTCGGCGTCGCGCTGTCGTGCGTTACTCGGCGGCGGCAGCGCGATAGCCGGGCGGTGCCTGGTAGAGCTCTTCGCCCATCTGCGATTTGACGCCTTCCTTCGCCAGCGTCTCCTCGTATTCCTTGCGCAGGAACGGATCCTCCAGCCAGTAGGGAATGGCGGTGCCGCCCTCGGTGACGTCGATCGCGCCCTCGTCGGTGTCCTTCTCGCCCGGCACGCCGGCCTTGTCCTTGCGATGGTTGTTCGGCCCGTACCAGCCGATCAGCCGCAGCGGCTCCTTTGAGATGCCGAAATGCGCGTGGAACCAGTCGCCGCCGTAAGGCGCCGCGGTGACGAGGCCGACCGGCTCGTAATCCTGCCGGTAGACGTTCTGCGTCTTGCCGTCCTTCCACGGCGTCATGCCTTCCGTGCGCGGCCACGTATAGGTGTAGCCCTTGCCCTTGAGACAGACGAGTATCGCCGCCGACATGTGGGCGTGCGCCTTGGAATAGCGGCCGGTCTTGTGCTCGCCGACGAAGCCGTAGAACACATTGTTGGCCATTTGCGGCTCGACCCGCGTGTAGCCGGGGGAGCGGCGGTTATCGAGATAGAGGTCGGCGTTCATGATGTCGGGAATGAAATTCGACTTGCGAAGCGCCAGCCCGCGCAAAGGATCGGGCACGATGTCGTCCTTGGCCTTGAAGAAATCCTGACTGCCGTCGAAGCGCGACGGGAAGGTGTTGGTGCAATTGAATATCCAGTCGCGGTCGCGGAAGATGTTCATGACGTTCGGCGCCGTCGAAGCGACCAGGATCAGGGCCGGACTCGATGCCGCGTTGATGATCCGGTGATTGGTGTTGAGCGGGATCGAGAACATCGAGCCGCGCTGCCACTCGAAGGTGTGCGGCTTGGCTTGGCCGTCGGCCCAGATCTCGACGGTGCCGCGGCCTTCGACCACCACCATGATCTCTTCGTACATGTGCTTTTCGGGATTAAGCGCCCCGGCCGCCGGCACCTCGACGACATAGCAGCCCCATCTGCCTTCGGTACCATAGAGCTGGATGAAGGTGCCTTTGCCGCCCATGCGGGCCCACGGCTTGAGCGGCATGTCCTGCACGCGGCGCACGCCGATGCCGCGGAAGATCGGAATGCCCTGCTCCTCCATGTAGTTGTCGTAGGACGTGTTCGGCCGTTTCCAGGCGCCATAGCCTGCGTTCTTCAGCCCTTCTGGTTCGTGCCAATGATCGTCGGTGACTTCGTGCATGGTTGCTGTCTCTCCCGAAACGCCGTTGGGCCGGATTAGCGCCAGGCCAAATGCTCGCTCGCACCCGTAAAACTCTCACACTGAGCGAGGCCGTCGACAAGGGGCCAAGGATTGCAAAAACGCCAGCCCCCCGTGCCGGGCAGGCATATGGGGTGTGCGTTCTTCCCCGTTGTCGCGGGCTCCGAAGCCATACGCTCTTATTCTCGCGTCGCGTTTTTTGTTCGCGCCCGAGGTGTTGGTGCGGGATTGGCAAGGCGCGAATGGCGATAGGGGAGGAAATCTATTCGCTATTCGCAATGTCAAGAGCGTAGCCCGCATGAGCGAAGCGAGATGCGGGAACGGCAGTCATCTTCATCTCAGCTCCCGGGTTTTGCTTCGTCCACCCGGGCTACGGAAAAATAAAGAGGATATGGAACGCCGAGAGACGCGTCGTCACGACCCGCGCCAGCGGGCACGGGGCTGCCCCCACCCTAACCCTCCCCCGCTCGCGGGGGAGGGAATGGGAGGGGGTAGCTCGCCTCTCGGCGTTCCACGGCGGCTCTCGTTGGGCGGTTGTCACCCCCCAACTCAGCTCCAGGCCATGCTTCCTGGGACGTGGCGGACGTACGATCCTTTGACCGCCAACCGGGGCGAAGACCGTCCGTTTCTGCGCGGGCGTTACCCGCGCCCAACCTATCCCAGTCCAGGGTTGCACCACCCACTCCGGTCGTAATGCCGGAACGCTGATGCCCGAAGCCGCCCGAGACCAAAGTGACTTCGACTTCATATTTAAATCAACTGATTTATCAATAGTATAAGTCCTCGCTCGGGGCCCGGCTGGAAAGCAGGGAAATCATAGGTAGCATCGCTGGGCCGTCTGGCTCATATCTTCCCCCCGCAACCATTATTTCCAATCGCGCCATGGCACAAACTGGCACAAAGCCGACGCGCCGACGGTTATTTCACTCGGACGCGCACTCATAACCTTGAGGTCAGCAGTTCAAATCCGCTCCCCGTATCGGCCTCGACGATCGGACGTCTCAAGGAGGCCTGGTCTGACGAGCATCTGCGCTGGAGCAAGCGCGACTTGTCCGCTAAGCGCTACGTCTATTTCTGGGTCGACGGCGTCCACGTGCAGGCTCGGCTGGAGGACGCCGCGCAATGTCTGCTGGTGATCGTCGGGGCCACGCCCGAGGGCAAGAAGGAACTGGTCGGCCTGATCGACGGCGTGCGTGAGAGCGCGCAGTCCTGGCGTGAGCTGCTCCTCGACCTCAAACGGCGCGGGCTCGCAATCGCACCCGAACTCGCCATTTCCGACGGCGCGCTGGGCTTCCGGCAGGCGGTCGAAGAAGTGTGGCCCGCCACCCGCGGCCAGCGCTGCTGGGTGCACAAGACCGCCAACGTGCTCAACAAGCTGCCGAAGAGCCAGCAGTCGAAAGCCAAGCGGGCGCTGCAGGAGATCTGGATGGCCGAGACCAAGAAGGACGCGCTCGCCGCGCTCGATGCTTTCGTTGAGACCTGGACCGTCAAATACGACAAAGCGGTCGAATGCCTGACCAAGGATCGCGATGCGCTGCTTGCCTTCTACGACTTCCCAGCCGAGCGCTGGAAACATCTGCGTACGTCCAACGTCATCGAAAGCGCGTTTGCGACGGTGCGCCACCGTACCGTGCGCGCCAAGGGATGCCTGTCAAACAAGACGGCACTGGCGATGATCTTCAAGCTCGCCGAGGCGGCCGAGAAAAGCTGGCGTCGTCTCAATGGCCACAACCAGTTGCCGAAACTCATCCTCGGTGTAAAGTTCGCCGACGATCTCGAAGTCGTCAGATCGCAAGCTCAAGCCGCTGCCGCCTGACCCCGTCCGTCACCAACATTCGGCGATAGCTCATATCGCCGGCGCGGACGCGTAATTCAGGAATATGTGTGGACGAAGAATCTGTCCGACCTTGAACCGGCGGATGTTGTGCATTTTCGCAACTGGCTTCTCCAAACCAAGAGCCGCGATCTCGCACGCCGCACACTGTCCTCCTTCCATTCAATCATTATCGAGATGAAGCATCAGGGCTTTATCAAGGATGATCCAGCCGCACGCGTCACAATCAAGACCGGCGGTCGTTATGAGGAAGAGGATTCAGAGATGGAAATCCCTTCCGATCAGGAGATCATCCTCGTATCACTTCTTCCCGGCGACGCAGACCGTGCAAAATTTGCGCATATGCTTGGAATCCACGGCGATCCCCTGACCACAAAGCGCAAAATTCAAGCGGCAAAAAAGACAGGAGAAGATCTCGGCGCCAACCCATACGGCTACGAGCGAGCATATAATTACCTTCCCACACAGGAAGAGCATCAATGGCTGAGATCACAGTTGGACGGTCCGACGAAAGCGCCCCGGTCCATACTTGACCCGACAGCGGGGGGAGGGAGTATTCCGCTGGAAATGATCCGCCTTGGTCAAGCTGCTTTCGCAAATGACATCAATCCAGTTGCGGCGCTCCTCCTGCGAGCAACCGTCGAATATCCGATTAAATTCGGTAACAAACTCGTCGAGGAATATCAAAGATTGGCAGATGCCTTCTTGAAAAACGCGCAGCCAAAATACGGAGGAATCTACCCACCAGAACCACCGGGAACACAAGTTCTCGGATACATTTGGGCACGCACCGTGCGCTGTCCGTACTGTGAAGGCTTGGTCCCGCTTTCTCCAAACTGGCGGTTATCTCCCGATGGCACCGGTGTCCGGCTCCTGCCGTGCACGGAAAAAGAACCAGCCAAACGCCGGTGTAGTTTTGAGCTTGTGCATAGAGCCAGCGAGCAATCGCTCGGCACGACGGCGAACGGAGACGCTACTTGCCCATTTCCAGATTGTCGACGTGTCGTAGACGGTGATGAGATGAAGCGCCAAGCACAACTAGGCCAAAAGGGTGAACAACTATTTGCTCTGTCTTTCAAACGACGGATTCTTGTGAAAGGAAAAAACGGAAAGATTCGCGAAAAATGGCAAAGAGGGTTTCGTTGGGCCACACCCCAAGACGACAACTATGAGGCAGTGCAGGCCCTGCTCGCGGCTAAACTTGAAGGATGGGAAGCGTTAGATTTTTTACCCAACGAGCTGATACCCGAAGGAAATAAAACAAACGAACCATTGCGCTACGGGCGTAAGTTCTGGCGGGACATGTTCTCGCAACGTCAGCTCCTTTGCCACGGCTTAGGCGTCGAGACATTCAGTGAGTTGGTTCAAACAGAGAAACTGAAAGGCGAATTGAGCGAACTCACCAAGGCAGCATTCGTGTTCATCGCCATCGCGATCGACAACATGTTGAACTATGGGAACCGTTCATGCAGATGGGACAGCGTCACGCAGCGTGTGCGCTCCATTTTTGATCGGCCTATGCCGAAATGGCCCCAATGGCGACCGGGGCAGGCTATCAATGGTCTTTTGACAAAACCGGTAAATGCATCGAGGAATTACTCGATCTTGTTATTCCAACCACCCGTATTGACGATGCCATAAGCGCCAAGCTTCAGGCGTGCTGTGACCTGCTCCCCAACTTGCCATCGCTCATAGGGAGAGTCTGTTCCAGTTTGCTCTGAGACCGAACTTTGGATCGCCGGAAGCTAGATTTTTCCGGCTTGCTCACGGTGGCGGGCTGGTTGCGCCAACGTAGTTCAGCAACATTATCGGCGTCATCTGGCCGATCGCCCCATGGGGGCGTTCCTCATTGTAGTACTTGCGCCAATCCTCCAACTTTTCCCGGGTATCTGCAAGGCTCAGGAACCAATGAGCATTCAGACACTCGGCTCGGAAGCGACCGTTGAACGCTTCGATGAAGGCATTGTCGGTTGGTTTACCCGGTCGCGAGAAGTCGAGCGTAACACCGCGCTGGTAGGCCCACAGATCCAAGTCGCGTGACACGAACTCGGTGCCCTGGTCGACCCGGATCGTTGCCGGCAACCCTACCTCTCGCCCGACTCTTTCTAGCACCTCGACAACATCCGTACCGCGGAAGGAGAAGCGCGCCTCCAGCGCCGGCGAGAACCGCGAGAACGTATCCACGATCGTCAACACACGCAGCTTGCGACCAGTGGCCAACTGATCGTGCACGAAGTCCATTGCCCAGGTCTCATTTGGCCGGGTAGCAACGCAGCGGTCCTCACGCAGCTTCGCCTTGACCCGCCGCTTGGGTGTCTTGTTGCGTAATTGCAGGCCTAGTTCGCGGTATATGCGCCGCGTCTTGTTCTGTCCGAGAGACCAGCCCTCCCGGCGCAGGAGTACATGAACGCGTCGATAGCCGTAGCGGACGCGGGTCTGGCAGATCTCCTTGATCCGGTGTTCGAGGGCAGCCTGTCCGGGGCGACGAGATTTGTAGTGATAGGTGGATGTATCGACCAGGAACACACGGCAGGCTCGTCGGATCGATACATTCCAGTCGCCGCGCATCTCATCAACGAGCTTGCGGCTGCGGACAGGCTTCAAAGTTTTCGGCGCAGGGCATCCTGAAGCATCTCTTTATCGAGGCTCAGATCCGCAACGACCTTCCGCAGCTTGCCATTCTCGTCCTCAAGCTGCTTGAGTCGGCGCATCTCGGTCGGTAGCAACCCGTCATACTTCTTTTTCCAGTTGAAGTAGGTCGCAGGGCTGATGCCGGCCCTGCGGCAAATATCCGCCACGGGTATTCCGTCATTACCCTGCTTGAGAATAAACGCCTTCTGGGCGTCCGAAAATCTCGAGGCCTTCATCGCTCTCCGCTCCTCCCAGCCGGGGAATCACCACGGAAAACTCTAACCAAAAACGATCCAGTTTTGCGGCCTCAGAGCACCGCCCACACAATGAACCTTATTGGTTGGTCGTTGTCTATTATCCATTGCCGCGAACGTTTCCACATGCCGCAACCCTCTCCCGGGGACATTCGGTTCGGATCATACCTGTAAAAACTTACTTGCTCTAGCCTGGTATGGCACCTCCCTCGCAAGTTGGGCGCACGTTCGAGCAAGAAAAATTATCGCCTTCCAATACCTTGGCTATTTCAATCCGCTTGCCCAACAGAGGTCTCCGCGACTCACCCTCCAGATCTGACGCAAGTCTATAAGGAACATTTATCGAAGTGCGAGACGTCAATATAGATCGCCAGCGCCGATGCCGAAGGAAGATTAATGCCGCGTCGTGCGCCGGACGGACGGTAAGCGTTTGAAAGTCTTGGGATTGCCGACTGTGCTTATGATGGCGGTCTCTCAGCTGTACCAAAGAGCGCACGGCGGAGTTGGCTGACCCGTAATGCGACCACTTCGGCGCTGCCGCTACTGCTGTTGCTGTCTTCGACCCACATCAACATCTAGGCTAGCCAATCATGGTGCTTCTGAGAATCCCCTTGTACCCTTAGCGGGGCGTCCTTTGGTTGAACTCGCTTGACTTCCAAATAAAGGCAATTATGAATTCAGTGGTAGAAATTACTCACGCGTGATCTGCTGAGTAAGTGGGGCGGCGTATCATGTTAGCTGGGCGTCCCGCGGTATTCGCGATTTCGGCGGCGCGATCGTTTTCTAACAACTTCCATCTTTACGTTGACCGATCGGCGTCGACGGCGGCAACCGATATCGTTGCTCCGCTGCATTTGTCGTTGGTCTACAAGCTTCTCGCGCGCTTAACTCTGGCAGCAGATTTGCGCCAGTCATTAAATCCGCTCATCGCGCAATGGGGTCGGCCGCCGATCACCTGCCGGACTTTAGAAACGGCAAAATCGTCATTAATCGGCTCGGTTTATCAATGCACGCACTCGAATAGCACCTGAGGAAAGAACGTCATGACGCCAGATTTGCAGGCAGAATTAGGCGCTCTTGTACCGGCTGCTCATGTCTTATTGGTCCTCCTGCTTTGCGCTCTGATGGGCCTGCTCGGCCAGGGCGTGCGCGCGGTGGTCGGGCTCAAGAGCGGCGGCGCGCTCAGCCGGAACTCTCCAAACCAGCAGAGCGAATTCAACGCAGCCTATCTGGCCTTCAGCCTCATGTTGGGTGCGCTCGCCGGCATTCTCGCCGGCTTGGTCATCGGCCCGCAGAATTTCAATGCAAATGATATCAAAGTGTTGATCGGCATCGCCGCGTCCGGCTATGCTGGGGCTGATTTCATCGAAAACACGTACTCGATCTTCTTTAACGTTCCCGGAAGCCAGAAGGCCCCCAAACCCGCGGCCGGTGCCGCGAGCATCGCCGACGTCCAAACAATTACCGCCCATCTCAGTAGTCTCAACGCCGCCGTTTCATTGCTCGCCGTCGCCGTCCATCGAGGCCAGGTGACTCCCCTCGACCGCGCTCCTCCACCTTTATCGGCGACACCCGGACTATCCGTGGCGCTCAGCACCGTTGCTCCCCGCCTGAACACCAGCCTCTGGGTCGGTCCATTGACCGACGCTTTTACCAAATACTCGATGACCACGAACAAGCGCATGGCCACGGCGGTCGGGCAGTTCCTTGTCGAGGCCGGATCGTCATTTCAGGAGCTTGTTGAAAATCTGTACTACACAACCGCTAGCCGGCTCGTTCAGGTGTTTCCACACGAATTTCCCACGGAAGCCGACGCCCAACCCTACCTCAAGAATCCCGAGGCACTTGCCAACCGCGTCTACGCGAACAAGCTCGGCAACGGCGACGAGGCGTCGGGTGATGGTTACCGCTTTTGCGGCCGCGGCCTTATCCAGCTCACCGGAAGGAATGAGTATACTCGCTTCGGCGCGACCGTGGAAATGACCGCCGAGGAAGCGTCAGACTACCTTGAAACGCCCGCCGGCGCCGCAATGTCCGGGTGCTGGTACATGTCCGCCAATGGATGCCTGCCGCTCGCGGACGCGTGGAACGTTTCGGCGATTACCCGTCGCGTAAACGGCAGCGCGATGGAGGGCAACGCTCAGCGTGTCGCCTATTCAAACGCCATGCTGCAAGCGCTCGGAGGTTAGCTCGGCGAAGGAGAGGGTGCTCGTTGCGCCGTGAGTAAGGTCATGAAGCGCCGACGAAAGCCTACTGGACAAACCGCGAAGGCCAGGTCAAGCGACGAAGGAGTGCGGCAGATGCCAGAACCGCGTGAAGCCTTTTTAGGCAGCGCCCGCAATGCCGTGGCTGGTGCGAGACTTATCGGCAAATCCGACGGCGGGCCGCGCATCACCGTGACTGTCGTATTGAAGCGCAAAATGCAAATTCCCGAGGAGCAACTTCATCAACATTCGTTATTGCTGCCGCATCAACGTGCCGCCGTCGATCATGCCAGCTTCGCACGTCAATACGGCGCGAGTGACGACGCGATCGCCGCTATTACATTGTTCGCCGCGACACATACGTTGGCTGTTGCAGATGTGGACCAAAGTCGGCGCGTCGTTAAATTGACCGGATCGGTCGCCGACATGGAGAAAGCGTTTGGTGTTCAACTCGACGACTACGCGATCGGCCGTCATGCCTTTCGCGGGCGGCGCGGGCCGCTCCTACTACCAACGGCCGTTCTCCCCCACGTCGAAGCTGTCCTCGGTCTTGACAATCGTCCAGTCGCCAAGCCTCGCTTAAGGCCCCGCACCGCCCAACCCGCCTTCTATCCGCAGCAACTCGCGGCGCTCTACAAATTTCCCAAGGGCGATGGCGCGGGTCAGACGATTGCTCTGATCGAACTTGGTGGCAACTCCGGTCCGGACGATCTTACGAATTATTTCGCCGTCTGCGGTTTAGCCCAAGCGCCGACTGTTCGAACTGTTAGCGTCACTCCCGGTTTCCCCGTGCCCTACGGCCAGGATCCAGACAGCGACGCAGAGGTCATGCTTGACATCGAGGTGGCCGGCGCCATGGCGCCGGGTGCCGCCATCGTCGTGTATTTTGCCGAGAACACCGACCAAGGTTTCTACCAAGCGGTTTCACAGGCGGTGCATGATCCCGCCACCACGGTCGTGTCGATTAGCTGGGGCTCTCCGGAAAAAGGATGGTCGGCACAGACCATGGATAGTTGGAATACGCTCGGACAAGGCGCTGCCCTTCTCAATGTCCCGATTTTTGTTGCCGCCGGCGATCACGGCTGTACGGACGAGGAAGATACCGAAGCCGGCTATGACGGTCAGCGCAACGCCGACTTTCCCGGCACTTGCGCGAGCGGCGTCGTCTGCTGCGGAGGCACCAGCCTGCAAAGCAACGGCTTCAGTATTACGAAGGAAGTGGTTTGGAATGGTAATGACGGCGGGGCGACCGGCGGCGGCGTCAGCACTCATTTCAAAACTCCGAGTTGGCAGAGCGGTCTTATTGCCGAGGGCGGCTCCGTCCTTGTGATGCGCGGCGTTCCGGACGTGTCAGGGAACGCAGATCCCAACACTGGAATCAACGTTCGGGTCAACGGCTCGGATAGCGTCAGCGGAGGAACGAGTGCCGTCGCCCCGCAATGGGCGGCTATGACCGCTGTCCTTAGTCAGGTTCTTAAGCACAAAGCAGGATTCTTCATTCCGCTGCTTTACGCAAATGCAAAGGCGTTGGCGACTAACAATATCGTCACCGGCAACAACTCGGTCTACGGCGTAACGGGTTTTTCCGCCAAACAAGGCTGGAATGCCTGTACCGGTCTTGGCTCTCCGAACGGCGAAAAGCTGCTCGCCTTGCTGTCCGGAAATGCATCGCCCGTAAGCCCGTCCGCGCCGGTTACGACCCCGCCCGTAGTAAGCCCGCAACCTCTCGAGAACGGCGTTCCCGGGTCCGCACTCGATCAACAGCCTCGTGCCAACGAGTTGTTCGATCCGGAAGCGGCGGTGCTTTACGGCAAGTTCGTGCAAGCGGCCTATGCCATGTACGACGCCAGTCCCGCCGACCTCACGCCTGCGCCGACGGCCGTCCCGCCCGGTTACGAGTTGGTGGCGTGGATCCAGATGCAAGATTTTGTCATCGACTCCACGGGGCTCATATTTTACGGTTTAATCGCGCAGAGCACCGGGAATGCGAATCGTTTTGTTGTCGCTTTGCGAGGCACCTCGGACTGTGTCGAGTGGTGGGACGATGCGAATGCCGCTTTCAAGACTCCGTTCAAGATACCGAACTGCGGACGCGTCGGGATTGGATTTGCGCGGATATACGATACACTCGAAGTCGTCGAGCGTACGGCCGGCAATGCCCCTGCTGCAGCGGCGCGTTCGCTTCGCGCTATTGGCGGTTTCTCCGCGCAAATAGCCGATCTGATCGGTCGGCGTGCGGCGGCCGCAGCCCGCGTTGCGGGAATACCCACCAAGGCGTCCGTCGAAATCACGGGCCATAGCCTCGGCGCCGCGCTCGCCACCCTCTACGCGATGGAGAACGCACGCACGAACGCACTAACAAACGCCGTCATTTGCACTTTTGCCTCCCCCGCGGTCGGGGATGCGGATTTTGTTTCCGCTTTCAACGCACTTGACCTGGCATCATGGCGGATCGTGAATCGGCCAGATATCGTGCCGAACCTGCCACCAGAAATCCTGGGCTTCGCGCACGTCAACTTACTCCAGCAGTACAGTTCCATCGGCAAAATAAAGTCTTCGGTGGCGTGTTGGCACGCGCTCGCCACTTACCTGAGCCTTATCGACCCCACGCTACAGCCCGATTGCGTGTGTATACCTCCTTCACAGGCGGCGCGTGTTCAATCCTTTGGCACGCCGACGCCGGCCTCGGTCATCTCCATTCCGGCCGGGGCATCAGCCACAATCAACATCACGATCAAAGTCGGTGAAGGTTAATCGCCGGCCTCATCACCTTTGGCAAAATGCTTGAGGTCATAATGGAGATCAGAATGCGAGTGTCCCGCAGGTTCACTGTCAGCGCGGCGACTCTGTTGCTTTCGTCAGCCCAGTGCGTCGCCCAAGGTGCGACACCGTCGGGGGCAACCAGCAGCCTCGGCGTCCCCGTCGCGCTACCCCCAGCGTATGAGTCCACCATCTCGGCTTTGAGCGCGTTGGCGACGAGCGGAGCTACGGTGCTCAAAACAAGTAGGGCTAACGCCCGAGCGCTTGTTATTCGCACCGCCCTGACCAAGAAATTGCTGGCGTCGGGTACTTCCGTAACCTCTATCACACTGGATAATGACGATCAGGATCCCGCGCTCGGCGAAATTCCGATCCTCTGCACGCCTCGGCAAAATTACGTTAGCAATTCCGTGTCACTCAATTATCTCAACGCGCTGGTTCAAAACATAAATGCGGTCAGCGCAAAAGCGGCGGCTCCGAGCGATATCATTGGCGCGCTCAAGCTCCTCCTGGCTACGTCGAATTATGCCGTCGTCGATAAAGTCAAAGTCGATGCCCCGACCGTCCAGAGCATGGCCACGGCGACCCTGGCGAGTTGCAAAACGGATCTAAGTTCTTACGCTCAAGACTACTACGGTGCCGCAATACGCGCACCGATTGCGAGCCGGGCGGCGACCCCGGCCGCTGCAGGCGCAGTTACTGCCTTTGCCTTTCTCGGACCTTTCGGCACCTTAATCGATA
Organism: Xanthobacteraceae bacterium; assembly: GCA_049300295.1. GTDB lineage: Bacteria > Pseudomonadota > Alphaproteobacteria > Rhizobiales > Xanthobacteraceae > BOG-931. The sequence goes on along the minus strand of JBAQJL010000057.1, from coordinate 2,043 downwards.
GCTTTCTGTCAATCCTGCAACCGGTTCTGATCGACGCGAGCCAGCTCGTCGACGAAGCGCGACGGCAAACGGCAATTGTCACCGCCCTGAGCGATCCCGACACCGAACGCAAAATTACCACGACTGGCAAGCAGCTGGCCGGCGCGCTAAGCGCCTACGCCGCGGCAGCGCGGCACACGGAAGCAGGACTGTTCGTCGAACAGCTCACGGCCATTCGCGAAACCAGTATTGATCTAAGCGCCGTGCCGGATTGCAAGAATCTCGCACCTGGCACTCAGCTACCAAGCGGCGCGCCTAACGCTGCCTTTGTCAGCTGCTGGCATGCGGCATGGGCAAAGCTTCAGCCTCTGGTGACGAATCTAATGAGCATCGGTGACAGTTACGACAATCTGGCTGATCCGTCCGCAAACCCCGATCCCCAAAAGCTCATGGGCACGATCTTAGCCGACTATGCTAAAATCAAGGCTGGCGCGACAGCCAACCCTGATCTCGCCGTCTTCGCGGGCGACGTGACAGAATTCATAACTCTGGCAAACGCCATAGCTACCGCTGCATCAACCAGCAATGTCGCGGCTTTAAAGACACCCGCCGCGGCGGCGGCGAAGTGATGGTTGTGTCAAACAAAAATATGGTCTTCCGGTTAAAGACGCTGGGGCTCTCAACGCAGCGGATAATAGAGGCGGCCAGATTGGGCCTTGCCATTCGAGCGGCCTCTCTTTGGAAGACTCGCATTTGTGCCCTTCCGCATAGCGTACGGACTAAGGCGACTTACCGAATCAAGAACTGATATGAGGCGCAAGTTGAGTTGCCGGGCCGACAAGAAGGAGGCCTCAGTTTGCCATCTGCCACCATAAAGAAGCGTGGGGGCTGGCAATTGACTCCCGAAAATGGTTTCCGCGGAAGACCAACAAGTTACGGTTACTCCGCCTAGCGGGACGACCACAAATGAACGATGAAGCGGCCACTACGGTTAGCTCGGTTTCATCTTGCGATGCCAAGTTGGATACGACCGCTGGCTCCGCCCTTCATGTCGTTCCTCGAGCGCTGGAACGTCGCAGGCTCGCTCCCTTCAGCCCATTAGTGCATTATATTGCTGCAATCTCTTTGACCATCCTTCCTCTTGTCATTGCTGGGGAGATTACCAGAGAGTACAGCGGGGCATCGATGACCGCTCCTTCGGGGTCGATCAAAATGCCATTCTTTTATGATCTTCCGACTTTGTGCATGTATTTAGTCTCCTTGCCTTGCCTGCTAATACTAACGGTAACCGATGATCAGCTTCTTCGCCATGCGCTAGACCGCGTTCAGATCGACGGCATCGTCAAAATATCAAAAGCGAATGGAACTGCTTTAGCCGAGCGTTGGTGTCGTTATTTTCGGAGAACAAATGTCGCTGCGCAGGTGATAGGCCTGCTCGCGGGAACTGCCGTAGTATACTTTGATGTAAGGCAAGCCGTCGCCGTAGATATAGGGAGCTGGGTTGCGCCAAGCAAACATATTGGGCTGAACGGTTATGTTTTCTTCTATTGCAATTTTCTATTCGCTTTCGTTGCGTCGATCTATGTGATCCGCAGCATTCTGCTAGGTATCCTTTTATGGGATGTCGTGACACACGCTGATCTGCATATTTTGCCGCTTCACCCAGACAAGGCGGGAGGGTTGCGGCCTGTCGGTCGTCTTGGCTTGCGTAACCAATACGCCATCACACTGGTCGGTCTCAATATCGGGCTAGGTGTATTTGTAAGCGTTCTCTTCCTGAAAAATTGGAACTTGGGGCCCGATATGGTTATAGCAACGATTGCTTGTCTCTTGGTTGGCCCGCTGATGTTCGCATGGCCTTTGCTGCCGTTCCGGGATGCTATGAGAAAGAACAAAGCTCAGGTGATGAGCGGAGCAGCGTCGGGGATGCGGGCGGATGAGCTATGAGCGGAAGTTGGTGACGGCATGAAGGGGTAAGGCGACGTATCGTGGGGGTGTTCGACGCCTCCACTTCTCCACCAAAGGAGTGATACGCCGTGACCGACACTAACGTCATCAAGCTGG
>JBAQJL010000056.1:0-4919 GCA_049300295.1 Xanthobacteraceae bacterium | reverse complement strand
TGCAGTCGAGGCGCAGTTTAGGGACGTGCGCCCGAGGCTTTAGCGTCGGCCTCCAATTGCTTCTCCCGCTCTTCCGCAAGCAGCTTGAGGATCGTCTGGCGCTCCGTCTGTCACGGCTTCGAGGAGGCGCCGGTAGTGTTCAATATTTTGGCGTCGAATGAATCGCTCCACAAAGCCCCTCCGCAAGGGACAGTGGCAGCCCGGATTGTGCCCGCGGGGGAGCGATCAAGTAAAACGTCCGATAGCTGACTTGCCGGACGGGGCGCCGCGTCAGCAGTGAAATTATGACAATTGGATGAATGACTTGGCGGCAAATACTGCTCTCACCTGAACCTTGACGCAGATCAATGCGATGGGCGGCAGCGCGCACTATTTTTTCAGACAATCGCAGTGAGCCTACGGCGACCGGCGGGCGACATGAGAACAAAATCCGAAATCAGACCGCCGCTTGTCATCGTGGTTGACGACGATTCAGCGGTCTGCGAGTCATTAAAATTCTCGCTTGAGCTGGAAGGATTTGCGGTGCGCACCTATCGGAGCGGCGCCGAGCTTTTCGACGAGGACGGTTTCGACGCATGCAAATGCTTCGTCATCGATCAAAGAATGCCGGCTATGACGGGAATGGAGCTGATCGCAAAGCTGCGCGATCGAAAGATTTTGACGCCAGCCATTCTCATCATAAGCCACCCCAGTGCTGCACTGAGCGCACGTGCAGCGACGGCCAGCGTTCCCATTGTCGAAAAACCGCTGTTGGGCAATGCGCTCGTCGATCGAATCCGCGAAGCGTGCGGGCGGGAAGGTGAGCCTACAGGCTCTCGCTGAGCGTAACGGCCGATTCGCCAGACCGCCGCATGGCAAAAAAAAGTTTCAGATGGCCGAACAATCTCCGGCAAGGCGGATTATGATCCTGATCAATTCACCACTCCGGCGCACCGCTACGGGCTTCTCGCAAACCAGGAGGGATGCCGTGAGCTTCAATCGGAGGAACCGGCTCATGGGCAGCAGTGGCGCCGCCGCGCTGACGGCGCCGTTCGGCTTTGCCTATGTATGGACGATGCGCGAGAGTATGGCGGCGTTCGACTGCTGGGTCATAAACGCCGATTTCATAAGCGGCGTCGGCAGTGCCGACACGTCGACCACGATCCTCGGCAGCAAGATCTCCCATCCGGTGATCACCGCGCTGATGGGCAATCAGGGCTCGCAGGCAGACATTCCGAACGTTAAAGGCGCTGCCGCCATAAGCGCGGAAGCGCCAGGCTACTTTCGCAGCAGCCCGCGCCCCGATGCGGGCTCAGGTGCGAACGCGATCATGATTGGCCGTCCCAGCCAGAGTAGAGGCAAGAAATGGATCTGAAGGAAGCAATCTACTCGCGACGAGCGACGCGAGAGTTTGCGTCCGATCCAGTCGACGAGAGCACTTTGCGCGCGATGATCGACGCGGCTGTGCAGGCGCCCAGCGCGGTCAACGCGCAACCGTGGTCGTTCTGCGTCATCCGTGACAAGGCCCTGCTCGGCAAGATATCGCGCGACGCCAAAGCGTACATGATACGAACCACGCCCGTCGGGTTGATGTCCCATCATTTCGACCAGATCTTGAACGATGCAAATTTTGACATCTTCTATCATGCGCCTGTTCTTATCGTGATCTGCAGCAGGACTGAGATTCCTTGGGCTGTCGAAGATTGCGCGCTTGCTGCGGAAAATCTCATGCTGACGGCGCGCGCGGCTGGGCTCGGCACCTGCTGGATCGGTTTCGCGCAAGGGTTCCTTGGCACACCGGAGGGCAAGGCGATGTTGCAGCTTCCGTCGGCATACAAGCTTGTCGCTCCGATCATCGTCGGTCATCCGGCATCGATGCCTGCGCCGGTGTCTAGAGAGGAAACCGGAAGTTCACTGGATCGGGTCGTGACATCCACGTGCAATGCCCGCTTAATGTGGAGGGCGGTGGAATAGAATACCGCCTCGCCGCAACGGCCGCTGGACCAAGGACGGCACATGCCTGAGCCGCGCAAACATGAGAAGTACGATGCACTGATGAACGCATGCCATGCGCTCGCTCCCGTGCGCACGGCGGTAGTGCATCCCTGTGACGAGACCTCCCTGCGCGGCGCCATCGAGGCGGCGGAAGCGAAGATCATCAAGCCGATATTGGTGGGACCGCAGGCTCGTATCCGCGCCCTCGCGGCCTCGCTCAACCTGAAGATCGCAAACCTGAAGCTCGTCGATACGCCGTTCAGCCACGCATCGGCGGCAAAAGGCGTCGAAATTGTCCGCGCCGGAGAGGCCGATGCGCTGATGAAAGGCAGCCTTCACACCGACGAGTTGATGGCCGAGGTGGTCAACAAGGATACCGGCGTCCGCACGGCGCGCCGGATCAGTCACGTCTTCATCATGGATGTGCCGACCTATCCAAAACCGCTGTTCATTACCGATGCTGCGGTGAACATCTTTCCGACGCTCGAGGATAAAGTCGATATCGTGCAGAACGCGATCGATCTTGCACATGCCCTGCTCATTGGGCGGCCAAAAGTTGCGATCCTTTCCGCGGTGGAGACGATCACTTCCAAATTGCCCTCCACGATCGACGCTGCCGCGCTGTGCAAGATGGCCGAACGCGGCCAGATCACTGGCGCCGTGCTCGACGGTCCACTGGCGCTTGATAACGCCATCAATCGCGAGGCGGCGAGCATTAAACACATAGCGTCCCCGGTCGCGGGCGACGCCGATATCCTGCTCGTTCCTGATCTCGAGGCCGGCAACATGCTGGCAAAGGAGCTGAGCTTTCTCGCCAACGCGGATGCCGCCGGCATCGTGCTGGGAGCCCGGGTCCCGATCATCCTTACGAGTCGCGCGGACAATGTGCGTACCCGCATGGCGAGCTGCGCCGTAGCCGCACTCTACGCCCATGCCCGCCGTGTCGCCGCGGCCGAAATCGGCAAGCTCGCCGGCTGAATCGCCATGCGCGAACCGATCCTCGTCATCAATGCCGGCTCGTCGAGCTGCAAGTTCTCGGTCTATGAGACGGCCGAGGATCGCTCGCTCTCCGCCGGCGCTCACGGCCAGGTCGAAGGCATTGGCGAAGGCGGCAACACGGCGGCGCGCATTGAAGTCGCCGACGGCGAAGGTCAAAAACTCGTCGACAAGCCGATCGCTACCACGGATCAAGCTGGCGCGATGGCAGCCATTCATGACTGGTTCGGCGACCACATCGGCAGCGAAGCTTTGTTTTCCGGTGTCGGCCACCGCGTCGTTCACGGCGGGATGCTATATGCGCAGCCCGTGCTTATCGATGCGACGGTACTCGCCGCGCTGGAGGACCTCGTCCCGCTCGCGCCCTTGCACCAGCCGCACAATATCGCCGCCATCCGCGCGATATGCGCGATCGCGCCGGAGCTCCCGCAGGTCGCCTGTTTCGACACTGCCTTTCACAGGGCGGAACCGGCGCTGGCCCAGGAATTCGCCCTGCCGCGCGCGTTCACTGCCAAGGGCGTGCGCCGCTACGGTTTCCACGGACTCTCTTATGAATACATCGCGTCAGTCCTGCCGCGAGTCGCACCCGAATGTGCACGTGGAAAGGTGATCGTTGCCCATCTCGGCAACGGCGCCAGCATGTGCGCGATCGAGGCCGGCCGCTCCATCGCCACGACCATGGGCTTAACTGCGCTAGACGGACTCCCGATGGGAACACGCATCGGGGCGCTTGATCCCGGTGTCATTCTCTATCTTCTTCAACACGAGGGCATGAACGCAGGGCAAATCGAACGGCTTATCTACGAGCAGTCGGGACTTCTGGGCGTGTCTGGTCTGTCGAGCGACATGCGCACATTGCTGGCGAGCGGCCTTCCAGCCGCAAAAGAGGCCGTGGATCTCTTCGTTTATCGGGTCGGACGCGAACTCGGCTCACTTACGGCGGCGCTTCATGGTCTGGACGCGGTCGTGTTCACCGGCGGCATCGGCGAGAATGCGGTGGAAATTCGGGCTCGGGTCTGCGGTGACGCTCAATGGCTGGGCATTGCGCTCGACGATCGCGCCAACGCCTCCGGAGGACCGCGCATTTCGGGTGGCAATTCGCGTGTGTCGGCGTGGGTCATCCCGACGGACGAGGATCTTGTGATCGCCCGCCACACGCGAGAATTACTTGATGGGGCTAGGGGGTGGAAGATGCGATGAACTGGGGCAGCAGAATACGGGGACTAGCATGCGATGAAGGTGAGCGAACTCATGACCCGCGACGTCATTTCGGTGCGCGCTGACGCACCGACGTCGCACATTGCGCGGCTTCTTCTGGACAAGGCATCAGTGCGGTTCCGCTTGTTGACGAGACGGGCGCCGCGGTCGGCATCGTGAGCGAAGGCGATCTGATCGGCCGCGAAGAGCCCGACCGGGAGGCGCGCCGGGACTGGTGACCGGCGTTGCTTACCGAAAGCGAGCCGCTCAATACCGATTTCGTGGCAAGCTTTCGTGACAAGGAACGCCTCGCGCGCGAGGTAATGTCGTCGACGGTCGTATCCGTGGACTAGAATACCGAGGCCGGCGACATCGCGCGGATCTTGCAATCGTATCACATCAAACGCGTGTCCATACTGCACGACGGTCGCATTGCCGGCATCGTAAGCCGCGCCGATCTATTGCGCGCTCTCGCCGCACAGCCGGCGATGATGGAGCTCGGGCGCCCCGATTCTCTTAATGGTTACCCTTACGCGCGCGCGAAAGGACAACGATTAAAGTATACGGGGGGCCCCTAAAGTGTCCAGGCGGTGTCGACCGGGCTGGTGTCGATGACCCCGTAGCTCGCGTCGCGCCGACGCCCGCTCGCCCGCGCTCCAGCGTCGGCCCCGAACCGGAATATCACCACAAAGGAATCCGGCGCCGCCGGCGACATCACCATCGTGCAGCAGCCGCTGCACCAACCAGGCGGC
>JBAQJL010000055.1:0-12085 GCA_049300295.1 Xanthobacteraceae bacterium | reverse complement strand
GCGACCGATCGTCCGTTGGCAACCAGCGCGATCGTCAAATGGATCGAAAGGCAATACAGGGCACCTTTCGGGATCGGCAAGCCGCCGGCGGCGAAGACATCGGTACGCATGCGACCCGGCACGCTATCTGAGGGTGCCAGAACCCAACGTGCTTCCCTGAGATCATCGAAGAGGATGCGCCGGCGGTGAGCCCACTGGCTATGAATGCCGGCGACAACCACGATGTTATCATCGAACAGGTGTTCCGCGATCAAGTCGTCTGCAACGAATGGCCTTGGCATTGTACCCAGTAACAAGTCGACCTTGCGTTCACGCAATTGATCGAATTGTGCACTCACGGTGTCGGCATGGGCGACATACAGGCGGGCGTCAGGGCAAAGCTGCGAGAATTCTTCAGCGATGACCGGCAGAACTCCGGCTGCCATTGCTTCCGGACAACCGATGCGTAACTCGCCGGAACCGCCCTTCCTGAGGAAATCGAAGCGGTCCAGACCTTGCTGGATCTCATCGAAGACTGCGATTCCGCATTTCAGTAATTCCCGGCCATAGATCGTCGGTTCTACGCCGCGAGCATTGCGGTCAAATAACTGTACGCCGAGGGTATGTTCCAACTCCGCGATGGCTTTCGAAATCACCGGGTGCGAGATCGCAAGGTGTTCGGCTGCCTTCGCCATGCTGCCGTGCTCGGCGACAGCCTGCAGGATACGCAGGTCCCTCAATTTGAGCCGGCGTACCTGATGGTCCGACCGCTGCATCTCCATGATTTCCAAAAAGCTACAGCTACGTTCGAAATTGCGACTGGTTAGCTACAGCATGCTAGGTATGGTGGCAATCGAAATCGTCGATCCCCGCGGCTACGAGGGGGACCCGGCACAAAAGGAGGCAAGTTATGAGGCACGGTCTGTGCAGACGCGGCTTGCTGCAGGGCATGCTCGCCCTTTCGGCAAATACACTATTCATTCCTGAGCACAGCTTTGCAGGGGCTTATCCGACTAAGACAATCCGCCTTCTGGTCGGCGCTCCGGCAGGTTCCACGCCGGATGTTCTGGCGCGGATTTTTGCCGACGCACTAGCCTCCAATGTCAATCAATCGGTGGTCGTTGAGAACCGACCGGGACCCGGCGGAATAGCCGCGATGCAAGCACTGGTCGGCAGCGCGCCAGACGGCTACACGCTCGGCCTTGCAACCATGAACCAGGTGATCTTCGACAGTTACTTGTTCGCAAGCCTGCCTTACGATCCTCGCAGGGATTTGGCTCCCATTACGCTGCTTGGCTCGAATTCCAACGCGGTCGCCGTTCAGAAATCTTTCGCTGCCGATAATTTCGAGGAGCTGGTCGTCGCTGCTGGGACTCGGCCCGGCAAGCTGAACGTCGGCACTGCATTGCCCGGCACGCCACCGCAAATTTTCGCGCATGTCCTTGCGCACATCGCCGGTATCGAGGTGTCTTACGTGACCTATCGTTCGGGCCTCGACGGCCTGGCGGCACTCATGCGTGGCGAAATCCAGATATTCGTGGACGCACCAGTCATCATGCTGCCGGAGGTAAAAGCTGGGGCTATAAAGATTCTCGTTGTCAGCAGCCGCGAACGCGAACGCGAATTGCCGGCCGTGCCGACGCTTGCGCAAGCCGGGTATCCGGCGGGCGAATCCGAACCGTGGGTTGGTCTCGTTGCGCCATCGCGCACACCTGAGGACCTGATGGCTGGGCTTAACCGCGCGGCGTTATCCGCGCTCGCGAGCCCAGGACTTCGGCAACGCTTCGCAGTGCTGGGCATCACGCCCCGCGGCATGGCACCTCCAGATTTTCGCAGCTTGATCGCGCAGGAGGACGCGCGCTGGGGCGCGATGATCCATGATGCTGACATCCGAATGAACTGACCTCCGACGCCGCGTTGGCTCGAAGGCCACGCATCACGCCACTGGGCGGGCGCACCGGCATAGGTGCGAGGCGGCGCTTACCCGGGCGCGTGACAATCGCAAGCCGACCCCAGACGGAATGCGTTGGCTTCTGCCGGTCGACGCGGAGCCTCGAAAATCCATGGACAGCGCCCCGCCCGTGACAAGCGCGCACAGCAAGATTCAATCTTGCGGCTGAGAATGGGCCACACGAGGAATCGATCCCTAATGACCGACGCCGGCCAGATGTTTTCCGACGGCAAAACCTACGAGCGGATGATGGGCCGCTGGAGCAAGCTCGCCGGACGGATTTTCCTCGATTGGCTGGATGCGCCGAAGGATTTGCACTGGGTGGAAATCGGCTGCGGCAACGGTGCCTTTACCGAGGAACTCATCACATACACCGCGCCGCGCGCCGTCGACTCCATCGATCCATCGGAGGGGCAGCTTGCGTTTGCGCGAGCGCGGTCGGCGACGAAGCTCGCACAATTTCACCTTGGCGAAGCGCAGGCGCTGCCGTTTGCTGACGATAGCTTTAATGCCGCCGCCATGGCGCTGGTCATTACCTTCGTTCCCAACCCGGCCAAAACAGTCGCAGAGATGATCCGCGTCGTGCGGCCTGGCGGCATCGTCGCGACCTATATGTGGGATATCGCTGGCGGGGGCCTTCCGCTGGCACCGGTCGATCGTGCCTTGAAGGCTCTCGCTAAAGACTATTCCCGCATCAGCGATAATACAGCGCGGCGCGATACCATGCAGGCCCTATGGCAGGGATCTGGACTGCAAGCAGTTGAAACCCGCGTCATCGCCATAACGGTCACTTTCGCAAGCCTCGAAGATTTCTGCGAGTCGAACCTGGTGCCGATCGGACCAGCCGGGCAAGTGATCGCCAAGATGCGGCCAGTCGAATTGGAGCAACTCAAGGCGAACTTGCGCACACAGTTGCCGACCGCTGCCGACGGCAGCATCACCTATGAGTCATTCGCCAACGCGGTGAAGGGCCGAGTGGCGAAGTAGACGGGCGCGGTGACGATCGATGGCTTTCCCCAAATGGCAAAGTCCCCGTCGCTGTTCGGCCTTGTGTGTCGTGAGGTGACTAGCGGCTTGTGCTGCACCTGCTCACGGTAGTTGTTGGCCCTCTTCGACGAATATTGCGCTGCAACTGAATGTCGGTTGTTGGAGGTATCGCGTCAAACGCTGGAGCGTGCCCGAAGAGATGACTAACCTCGCCTTTTTCAAGGACCGGCAAGACACGGAGGCGTTTGCCGTGCCGGCGAGACGCTGCCCCAAATACCGCTCGATTGAGCAGCTTCATGAAGTGGCGGAAAGCCTGTCTACAAGGATAGTCGTCGATCCTGATCCAAGTGCCCTTGTCGGACTGGCGGGCTTGCTTCAGGGTCAACGTAACGTCGCAAAACGAACCCCAGGTTGCCGTATTGAAAAAATATGCTTTGGCGGATTCGAGGGGACAGGATCTGATTTCCATCGCAGGGTATTCGCTGTGCATAGTTCTGAGTGTAGGTATCTGTTCGAGGGATATGAGTCGTCGGTGATATCGTCAAGAATCTTGCCGAGGATCCCTGCGGATGAGATATGCTCTATTACCGGTCGCCTTCCGGCGAAGGGGTCGATCGCCATCCAACGGACCAAGCGCCCCTCGCCGACGGCGCGCCATCGCGGTTTGCCATTCCGTGGCCGGTCAGATCTCTAGGCTGCCCGCGGCGGGTGGCCGCCTCGTGGTGCGCCGCTCGCGGTCATCGCGCCACCCCGACGCTGCGCAACAGTGCATGTGGCGACGCGAGCGAGCTCAAGCCGCGCCATCGGAGTTAATGCGGCGAGAGTTCCTTCAGCGCCCGTTGCACGTGGCCGAACGAAATTCGTTCCTGTTCCAGGCGGACCCTCGGTCCGATCCGGTCAAGCTGAAGATCCTCGAATAGGGTGCGCTCCGCATCTGTCAGTCGTGCGAGCCGTCCAATGTGCGGTACAGCTTCTTGAACCCAAAGAGAGCGGTGCGCTAGCAACGTCTCTCGGTCCATCAAAAGCGATCGAACAAGCGGAAACATTGTCCGCAATTTATCGAGCATTGCGAAGCCGTGGGTATCTATGTCTCCCCAATAATGGAGTTCCAGACCCCTCAGCCATTCGGCGCTAAACAACAGATCAAGGCTGTAGCCAAGGCCAAAGATGACGAGGCCACGCGGGACGTCTGGAAACGCCAGTCCGTTTATCTCGTTCTCGGTGATGAACACGCGTTGAGCTACCAACGATAGCCTGGCAAACTGCTCAGCTGGAACGGCGATGTCCGATAGTCCATTGATCGCCAGCCGCTCGTCAAGCAAGCGGAAGCGAACGAGTGGCGGCTTGCTACGAAGGCCAAAGCGCTGCTCGAATGATCTTGCTCCAATAAACGACCGTTCTTTTACTCGTGTAGATTCCACTGCGTCCAACAGCTCGCTCAGCAGGCCTCTTCTTCCTTCGATGAACTTGGTGTCGATTCCTGCGATATCGAGTTGGCGGAGGTACAGTCCCGAGTGTTGATGATCCCGAAACCAGGCAAGAACGGCCAGGATGCGTTGCCAGTCGTTCGCGTTTTCCAGCATGAGAAATGGCCTACGCCTGATCCACTCGGCGAGCATTGGAAAAACGCCCACGGTTGATTCGAGGCACTCATCGAAGCGCCGGCCATCCTTGGCTTTGCCGATAAGCCGGAGCGCATCACCTTCAGTGGGAACTGAGATGCTACCTGGAATCCGATTGCGACCGAGTTGACGATGGTTGATGCTAAGCCATTCGATATCGTATCCAAATCCGCGTTTGCCCCGGCTGCCGTCTTCCAGATCCCGTATCCACGTCCGGACTTCATCGAAGCGTTGTCCGATTGACTTCGTATCTGGCCCGCGCAGACGCAGTCGGAGCGGAAACAAGGGGGTTCCATCAATCTTGGCCGCAAGTATCCGTCCCTGAGTCCAGTGACGCAAAATCTGATCCGCAAGCCCGGTTGGATCAGTCCAATCCATGCAGGTTCATCCCGCCCGTAGAATCCGCTCAGCGCGATATTCCTCAATGGTAAGATTACGCAACATTGACCTGCTGCCGTCCTCGTTATGTACGAAACCGACCGCCGACACATATGGCTCAATCACGTGAATTTTCTGCAACGGAGTAACGATCAATAGTTGCAGACTCAATTGTTGAAATAGTTGCAGTCCGTATCGAGTCGAGTCATCGGATCCTCGCCCAAAGGCTTCGTCGATGAGAACGAAGCGGAACGAGCGTGATCGGGTTTCGCCCCACTCTAGCCCAAACTGATAGGCGAGGCTTGCTGCAAGGATGGTGTAGGCGAGCTTTTCCTTCTGGCCTCCCGATTTTCCGCCGGAGTCCGCATAATGCTCGTGCTCGCGACCGTCCTCCCGCCATCGCTCGGACGCCGAAAAAGCGAACCAGTTGCGAACGTCGGTTACCTTTGTGGTCCAGCGCTTGTCGAGATCCGTTGTGCCCTCGCGGCCACGAAATCGTTCGATGATACGCTTCACCTGGAGGAATTTAGATTCTGAATATTCGGCGTCTTGTGTGCCAGTAAGCGTACCTTCAGTGCAAGCCCGAAGCTCTTGCTGGAAATCGCGAATTTCGAAGTCCACATTCTGATCGGTTTCGAGGATGATGAAGCGACCTGGATTAAAATTGATCGCCTGCATGGATTGGTTTATTTTTTCAATTCGCTCCCGGATCGACTGGCGTTCCTGGTTCAGTTGTGATTGAAAATTTGCAATCTCCCGAATCGTGTTCTCGTTAAGCAATTCCTTGAAGCGTGCCTCGAACCGCGGAAGCCCATCGGATTCCAATTCAGCCAGCATCTTGCGATATTCATCTGCGGCTTCGATCGAGACGTCCAGTTCGCGTGTTTCTACGGGATAATCCTGACTATAGGCCGTCATCGCGTTGACGATCCTATCGCGCAAGCGCTCTAACCTTGCGGTTTCATTGTCCATCTGTTTCTGTAGACGATCTCGCATGTCGCGCTCGCGGCTATCGCAAGACTCTACGGTTAGTCGGCGCTCTGACTCAGTTCTCAGCCTTTCCAATTGAGGGAACAGCGCCGACCTGGTTACATCCGGAACAGCGGACATGTGGGCCTTACAATCATCGAGAAGATTGGTGGCTTGCTTTCTGTGTTCTTCACGCCGAACTTGCTCGTCCGAAACCGTTTTTAGGTCAATCTCCGTTTGGCCAATTGCGGTGTCGATCGCCGAAAGCTGTCCCTGAAGTGTACGAAGTGTATCTGAGCCTTCCTCAAGCTCACGTCTTTCCTTTTCCAGCGCGTCAATGTCGATAGCGATTGGCTTCCAATCCAGGTCACGAAAACTCTCGAACACAGCAAGCTGTCCTAAGAAACGTACTCGCTCGTCGCAGGACGATCGTTCGTGATCAAGACCGGCAATCTTATCGCCGCTCACCTGCATTCGTTGCTCGAGCCCGTCGGCCTGTTGTCTTAAGGCCGCAATTTTTGCTTCATTGGACCACCCGAGTACAAACCGAGTGCGGTCATCAATACGATGGCGGTCATCTTTCTCATGTCGTTCGGCTCCCCCTTTGATTTGGCCGGCCCGGGTGAGAGCGCGATCTTCGCGGCGGAACTGGTCGAGCGTGTCACAGCAGGCGTAATTGAAACGACGCGCCAGATCGGCTTCCAACCAGACGTAGAATGGCGAATCCGGTCGGATCGCGAGCTTGCGAACGAGCGAATGTGGGTGCAACTCGGGCAGAGGGGAAGGGCGGCGTTCACGGACCCTGTAGTAAACTAAGCGGCCGCGCAATTGGGTACGATCTACCCATTCGGCGACGTGGGCGTAATGATCGTCGGGGACCAGCAGCGAGAGGGCATAATTATGCAGAACTCGCTCAGCTGCTCCCTCCCACGTTCGTTCATCTTCGCGCACCTCGATCAATTCGCCCGCGAACGGCAGGTCGGCGTCATTGATCCGAAGCGCCTGGCATAAGGTGTCACGAATCGAGAGGATATTTGCCGGGATGTTGGAGCGGCGCTTTCGAAGCGAATCGATTTCCTGACAAATTTCCGAATGTTGGCTCTTGGCCTGTCGAAGGATGACGGTTTCGTCGGTAATAGAGTTTTGAAGATCGGCCGTTCGAGCACGCGCCGTATCGCTCTCTGTCACGAGTGCGTGGCGATTTTGTAGAAAGGTTTCGGCCTCGGCGGCGTCGGGCAAGCCAACCTGGTGTGCTATTCTGCCATATTGTTCGGCTTTGCCTTTGCGATCACCCTTGATCAAACGCTTGCTCGCAATTTCCTTCGCCAGAGTTTCAATTCGATCGCCCCCGTTCTCCGCGATGGCCTGTTTGATACCGTCCCGTTGGGCGCGCTGATCGCGCGTCTTTTCGGTCAGAGAATCGATCTGAACCGCAAGACGCTCAAGCTCACCGCTTAGCCCTTCCAGGCGCTTCTCAAGAAGTGCCGCCTTCAGGCCGGCGAAATAGCCTCGTAGCGCATCCCGGCAGCGCCGCAGAGTTGCAATCTCACTCGACAATGCAGCATGTTGGTCGCAATCCGCCACCAGCGGTTTGAGTCGTTCGATTTGGCGCTTGGCTCTCAGGACGGATTCGTGGGCGCGATTCAGGTCGTCAAAGTGTGTGAGCAAGGCTTGGATACGCGGCACAACCGGAAATGCCTCCAGCATGTGCTGTCTCACGAAATCAGTGAGATTGCCCACCGATTTCATTGAGACGGTCTGGTAGAAGAGGTCCAAAGCTTGTTCATTCTCGATGCCGAAACGACGCCGAAAGGCTGCTCCGTAGGGCGGAAAGGAATCATGTACCTCTACGTCAGGCATGGCCCGTAAGCGCTTTCTAAGCGCGTTGATATCGGGACCGAAGCCGGTGAAGTGATCGGTGACGTTAAGAAGGGTGTCGGCCACCACATAAAAGCGAGCGGGCTGGCCATGGAGTTCCTTGAACCAGAAGACCTGGGCCAGGGTTACCTGCTGTTCGAAGCCTTCGTTTCGAAACTGGCCAAGAATGACCGAGTAGGTGTTGTGGTGTTCGCGCAACGCGACCGGTCGTGCCGAAAGGCCAGACTCGCCTTTTTCTGACTTGTAGTGGCCAAGCACATAAGATCTAAGGTCGCGCTCCTTTACTTCTGCTCCTGCAGCCTTGTTGTAGGTGATTCTCTGGGCTGGCAGAAGCAGCGTGGTGATGGCGTCCACCAGCGTCGATTTTCCCGACCCAATGTCGCCCGTAAGCAATGTATTCTCACCCCCCAGATCAAGCCCCCATACACGACCATGGAACGTGCCCCAGTTGAAAAATTCGCATCGATTGAGGCGCATGCCGGCGCGCTGAGGCTGCGAGGCATCCGTCTCCTGAAAGTCTGATAGCGGTTCGATCTTATTCATTGGCAGTCAACTCAATGGCGTCGTCGCCAACCGCGTGCTCCCGATAGGTTGATAGACGCTGATCAAGCTCACTGAGCCATTTGGCGTCCACGAACGCCTTCAGGATTCGCCGGACTTCGTATTGGTTGTCTGTCCCGCGCAGTCGCCGCAGAAACCCCATCTCCGTGATTCGGTTGAGCTGAGCGTCGATCCGATCCATCAGCCGTGCTTGATTTGCGGTGTCCGGCAGAAAGAGGCGCATCATCTCGACCATATCGTCGCGGCTGAGTATAAGGCGCGGCTCTCCACTGGTTGCGTCGAACTCAGCCAATTTCTTGCGCAATAATGTCAGAAAAAGACTGACCTGATAACCGAGCTGTCGTCGCGGAACTAGGCGTGGAAGTTCCTCTTCTGCCTCGCGCACCGGCCGCTGGCGCAAGTAGGCGTATCCCTCGCCCTCATCCAGGATTAGTTCCAGCCCTAGGATCCCAACATGGTCACGGACGCGCGTCTGGAGGTCGAGCAGAGATTGCCAGCGAGCGAGGTCGCTGTCGCGATCCATCACGCCTTTCATCAGGGTGACAAGCACCAACGATAGGGCGTTTGGAGCGGGCGCGGCCATAGGATTCATCCGGCTCTGGAAAAAGAGTGTGCACGGCAGAAGATTACCAGGGGAAGGGTCGCCTGTCGAAAATACCCACCTTGGTCCGTCCACGTCAGTGTCTTTCGCTGGGTGTCGTCGATAATAGCATCATCAGTTTCCGCAGCGATGCTGAAGTAGCTTACAAGCTCCGCAAGTCCTTGTTCCAAGGGATGTCGTTGCACGAGTTCGTCTAGTGAGATTTGGGACCGATCCTGCAGCGCGTGGCGAATATTTGCCGCTAGTCGTGCCTTGTCCACGTACACGGTGTCGAACAGTGCCTCATACGGAACATCCAATTCTTCCGGGAGCGGCATCTGTTCGATCTGAGGCCGCAGCGGCGGCTCAAATAGCGGCCGGTCCATTGTCAGATCGATGTTTGGCGCCGGCTCGTCGAGCTCGATGATTCTTCTGTCGGGCGCTCGGTCCCGAATTGAAAGGGCTGTTTGCTCAATCTCCCGGATGAGCTGCATAATCCGGCGATTCTCCAGCCATGCCTTGTCATCCAGATACCGCCGTAGCTGCTCGGATAGTCGCGCAACGGTGCGCTGGGCAACTTCGCCTGCCTGAAGCCAATCATAATGGACCCGCAAAAGCCGCCGGTCGGGCTGCAATTCTATTACGGGATCGAGATCAAAGACCTTTGAAAGGAGGTCCGTCAGTTCCTCCTGGCGCGCGGGCGACATGAGGAAATCCCAAAAAGCACGAAAGCTCTTGCCCTGATCGGAGTCGACGATCGCGTCCCGGTTACCGAAGATTTCCTCCAGCAGGACGCTTTTCCCGCCCTCAAAGGTGGCAATCCGCTCGCGTACGACACGGTCCAGATCGCGGAAGTTCTGCTCCACCTCGCGAAAGTCCGAGAGCAGCCCGCGCGCGGTGATCGCGAGCTGAATGAACCTTTCCTTGATGCGTGTAGCATCCAGTACGTATGGATGTCCTTTGCGGATGCGATCGATTTCCGAATCGATCTCGTTCCGGCGCCGTTCAAGTTCGCCGATGCGAACCCAAGGGTCCTTTTCGGTGCCCTCCACCAATTGATGGAGCAACTCAAACACCATCATTAGGCGAGATTCCGTTCCAACGAACTGTCGCTGGCCGAGGCCTGCCAGCCAGTCGATCGCCTTCTCGGTCGCCGGTGTGATGTCGAAATGCGGAACGTCGCTGTTAGTCGGATAATACTTTCGCAACCAGGCATGCTCGTCTGACGCCCAATTTTCGAGATAGAGGAGCGCCTCTCTCGGAAAGACGTTCTCTCCAAGCTCAAGGCGTAACGTATAGAGGTAATCATCGAGCCGAGAAGCAAGGTCCGGTTGGGCTAAGGTCCGAATATTGGGCTGGACGAAGGTGTCATTGAGAAAGCTGACAATCAGCGGCGCGTGGTCGGCCGTGAGCAGTCGCCACGCGGGATGTTTCTGCCGCAGCGTATCGAGAGTACGATAGTCCACGTCGATCGCCTTCTCAAATCACCACATTTTATCCTATCAGCGCTGGGGAACCATTGCGGCCGACTGTCGAAAGCGGTGCCAAACCATGCCTCCTCGCGCGTCCATACCTAACTCGGTTACCTTCGCAAAATCCCTGACCCTGCGCCCGGCCAAGGTGGTTTCGGCAATATGTGACAGAATACGGGGCGAAGGGAACACACTGCTCCGTGACTGGGCCCGAAGACTTGTCGCGGTCATCCTCTCTATCCGTTGCTTCGGGGGTGCCGCGCCGCCAACGTTCGTGGTCTTTATCCCTTGGCGCAGGGGCACCGAAGCGCGCACGGCGAATCGAGGGAGAGCACACCGGCCGAGCAGAGCGACCGGCTCGCGCGGCGCCTCTACGTCACCCTCTCTCTCCGACATTTCCGACTGGCGCGATGGTGTTCTTTATCCCTTCGCGAAGGGGCGCCGAAGGCTCGGGCGCGGCGCATCTCGACCGGCAGACTGACCCGCACCCGCCGCCTGGTTGGCGCAGCGGCTGCTGACCGCCGATGGTGATGTCGCCGGCAGCGCCGATTCCATTTTCGCGATATTCGGGTTTCGACCGACACGGGAGCTCGCCGATCGGAGCGATCGCGGCGGCGCCGATTAGCTACCGGCTCATCGCCAAGCTGCGGCATCGAAAGCTCAGCGCCATAGGGCTTCCCGCAAACGAGGTCCGAGTGACGGTCGCCGGCGCAAGAAGGAAAGGCTGGCAGCGGGCACCTCAAAATCAGCCCGAGGGCCTTCACCTGAGAGCATGCGACTTGTACTCGACAGTCTCAGGAAATGTCCCGTCATACGGGACGCGGCCGGCGAAACAGGCTTGCACCGCAAAACAATCGAGCGTTGGATTAAGTGCAGCAGGGCTGGCCACGATGGCTATGACGTCGAGTGGCAAGGATTTACCTGGAGATTTCACGAAGCCTACGAAGTAGCAGTCGACGAGGCCCACGAAACGCTCGAAGGAAACATTCACGAGTTGGCAGTGGAGGTTATCTTCAAGACTGATCCGTTTCTCGTGGATCTCGGTTTCCAAGGCAAGGACGCCTACGCGACGGACGAGGACGGAAACTTTATTCCAGAGGGAAGCCGCATACGGGACGGGAGGATGGCCCTGCGTTGGTTAAGCCGGAAGCGTCCCGAGATATGGGGCAAGCCTCCCAAGCGTCGGAGAAGAGGAATGCTGCAGAGCGCGAATGTACTCGTCATTGGCCAAACGACCAAGAAACCCCACCATAATTCGGCGGCAAGCGTCAAAGCCAGAAGCTACAAGGCACTCTCAAGAATAGTTCGAGACACCAAAGCCCAATTTCCTCTGTAACCTCCGGTAGCGGCTTGCCGCACGATAAATTCCGAAAAGTCCGGAATACCTCTTCACAGCTGCCTGAAGTCATCCCTGCAGGACATTTGAATACCTATCGATGGGAGTTAGATCTGGGGTAATTGAATTCGCGAGATCAAAATTGTTCGATACGAGCAGACATTTAACCTCGCCGGCGATTCGCGAGGGCCGCGCCATACCTTAATGCGCGCCAGGGCGGCTGCGTCGCTACTTGAAATCCGGCGCCCGAAAACAGGGAGCTTTTCCAGCAAAAACAGGGAGGCTATTGGCAAAAGGTGGCGAATTGCTATGAAGGATTAATGACTTGGGGCTATTTCTCCGCCAGCAAATAACAGGCAGAAAACACGGAGA
>JBAQJL010000054.1:0-78530 GCA_049300295.1 Xanthobacteraceae bacterium | reverse complement strand
GAAGCCGGCAAGGCGGTCGGCGCCAAGATCAAGGAGCAGGCGCAGACGCGCGGCGTCGACCTGTCTTCCCCGGAGGTTGAGCGCGCAACGCGCGATTCGATCCGGGCCCTGATGCTGATCCGCGCCTACCGGGCGCGTGGTCATTTCTACGCCAAGCTCGACCCGCTCGCTCTCGAACCGCCCAAGAGCGAGGAGGAGCTTGAGCCCCGCTCTTACGGCTTCGGCGAGGCCGATCTCGACCGGCGGATCTTTCTCGACAACGTTCTGGGGCTCGAATTCGGTACGTTGCGCCAGATCATCGCCATCCTGCGGCGCACCTATTGCCAGACGCTGGGCGTCGAATTCCTCCATCTGTCCGACGGCAACCAGAAGCGCTGGATTCAGGAACGCATCGAGGGTCCCGACAAGGAAATCACGTTCACCCGCGAGGGCAAGCGCGCCATCCTCAATAAGCTGGTCGAGGCCGAGGGCTTCGAAAAATTCTGCGACTTGAAATTCACCGGCACCAAGCGCTTCGGTCTCGACGGCGCCGAAGCGACGATCCCGGCGCTGGAGCAGATCATCAAGCGCGGTGGTGCGCTCGGCGTGCAGGAAATCATCATCGGCATGCCGCACCGCGGACGCCTCAACGTTCTGGCGCAGGTCATGGCCAAGCCGCACCGCGCCATCTTCCACGAATTCAAGGGCGGCTCGGCGATGCCCAACGAGATCGAGGGCTCGGGCGACGTCAAATATCACCTCGGCGCGTCCTCGGACCGCGAATTCGACAGCAACAAGGTCCACCTGTCGCTCACCGCCAATCCATCGCATCTGGAAATCGTCGACCCGGTGGTGCTCGGCAAGGTGCGCGCCAAGCAGGACCAGCACGGCGCGACACCGGAAGATCGCACCATGGTGATGCCGCTTCTGATCCATGGCGACGCGTCGTTCGCCGGCCAGGGCGTCATCGCGGAATGCTTCGGACTTTCCGGCTTGCGTGGCCACCGCACCGGCGGCTCGGTGCATTTCATCGTCAACAATCAGATCGGCTTCACCACCAACCCGCGCTACTCGCGCTCGTCACCGTATCCGTCCGACGTCGCCAAGATGATCGAAGCGCCGATCTTTCACGTCAACGGCGACGATCCGGAAGCCGTCGTCTTCGCCGCCAAGATTGCGACCGAGTTCCGGCAGAAATTTCAGAAGCCGGTCGTCATCGACATGTTCTGCTATCGGCGTCATGGCCACAACGAGGGCGACGAGCCGTCCTTCACGCAGCCGCTGATGTACAAGGCCATCGCGGCGCATCCGACGACGCTGGAAATATACGGCAAGAAGCTCACCGAGGAAGGTGTCGTTACCGGCGGTGACGTCGAGCAGATGAAAGCTGAGTGGCGCGCCAAGCTCGATACCGAGCTTGAGTCGGCACAGAGCTATCGCGCCAACAAAGCCGACTGGCTCGACGGCCGCTGGGCCGGTTTTAAGAGCGTGCACGACGCCGACGATCCGCGCCGCGGCCATACTGGGGTCGAATTAGCGACGCTGAAGAATATCGGCGAGAAGATCACGACGCTGCCGTCCGGCTTCCATCTGCACAAGACGCTGGGCCGGTTCATGGAGCACCGGCGCAAATCGATCGAGACCGGCGCCGGCATCGACTGGGCTACCGGCGAGGCGCTTGCCTTCTGCTCGCTGTTGCTCGAAGGCCATCGCGTGCGGCTCTCCGGCCAGGATTCGGAACGCGGAACGTTCTCGCAACGGCATTCCGTGCTGACCGACCAGGAGACTGAGGAACGCTACACGCCGTTCAACAATCTGGGCGACGGCCAGGCGCGCTACGAAGTCATCAATTCGATGCTGTCGGAAGAGGCGGTGCTCGGCTTCGAATACGGCTACTCGCTCGCCGAGCCGAACGCACTGACCCTGTGGGAAGCCCAGTTCGGCGATTTCGCCAATGGCGCGCAGGTGATCTTCGATCAGTTCATTTCCTCGGGCGAGCGCAAGTGGCTGCGCATGTCGGGCCTGGTCTGTCTGCTGCCGCACGGCTACGAAGGGCAGGGGCCGGAGCACTCTTCGGCGCGGCTCGAGCGGTTTCTGCAGATGTGCGCCGAAGACAACATGCAGGTGGCGAACTGCACCACGCCGGCGAACTATTTCCACATCCTGCGCCGGCAGTTGAATCGCGACTTCCGCAAGCCTCTGATCCTGATGACGCCGAAATCGCTGCTGCGCCACCGCCGCGCCGTATCGCGGCTCGACGAGATGGGGCCGGCAACGACGTTCCACCGTCTGTTGTGGGACGATGCGCAGTACCCCCTCCCTGACCCTCCCGCGCAAGCGGAGGAGGGTACGGTGCGGGCGATCAAGCTCGTACCCGACGACAAGATCCGTCGCGTCGTGCTCTCGACCGGCAAGGTGTATTACGACCTCTACGACGAGCGTGAGAAGCGTGGTATCGACGATATCTACCTGCTGCGCATCGAGCAGCTCTATCCGTTCCCCACCAAGGCGCTGATAGCCGAACTGTCGCGTTTCAAGAATGCCGAGATGGTGTGGTGCCAGGAAGAGCCGCGCAACATGGGCGCGTGGGTCTTCGTCGACATTTTCCTGCAATGGGTGCTCAACCAGATCGAGGCGAAACACCGCCGCGCGCGCTACACTGGCCGCCCGGCCTCCGCGTCGACCGCGGTTGGGCAGATGTCGTTGCATCTGGCGCAGCTTAAGCAGTTTTTGGACGACGCGTTGAAATAATTGCTGCGCCGTCATGCCCGGCCTTGTGCCGGGCATCCACGTCTTGACGGCGTAACTGAATCCAAAGGCGTGGATGGCCGGGACAAGCCCTGCCATGACGAAGAGGATATCATGGCTGAAATCCGCGTACCCACCCTCGGCGAATCGGTCACCGAAGCCACCATCGGCAAGTGGTTCAAGAAGCCGGGCGATGCGGTTGCGGTCGACGAGCCGTTGGTGGAGCTCGAAACCGACAAGGTGACGATCGAAGTGCCGGCGTCGGTGGCGGGCGTGCTCGGCGATATCGCGGCGAAAGACGGCGACACCGTTGCGGTCGGTGCGCTGCTCGGCCAGATCAAGGAAGGCGCCGGCGCTGCGGCCGCCGCCAAGATTGAAACCAAGTCCGATTCCAAGGCACCACCGAAAGCGGCGGCGCCCGCAACTTCGCAGCCGGCGGCTGCACCGAAGTCCGCATCCGCCAAGCCGCCGCCCGACGCGCAGCTCGCTCCGTCAGTCCGCAAGCTCTCAGCCGAGTCCGGAACGGACGCGACGACGGTGCCCGGCACCGGCAAGGACGGCCGCGTTACCAAGGGTGACATGCTCGCCGCCATCGAGCGCGCCGCCGCGCAGCCGATGCCTGTCGCGGCGCCCGCTGCCGCCGTTGCGGTGCGCGCACCGACCCCGCCCGATGATGCGGCTCGCGAGGAGCGCGTGCGCATGACGCGGCTGCGCCAGACGATCGCGCGCCGGCTCAAGGAGGCGCAGAACAGCGCCGCCATGCTTACGACCTTCAATGAGGTCGACATGGGTCACGTTATGGCGCTGCGCACCCAGTATCGCGATCTGTTCGAGAAGAAGCACGGCGTCAAGCTCGGCTTCATGGGCTTCTTCGTGCGCGCCTGCGTCCAGGCGCTCAAGGAAATCCCGGCGGTCAACGCCGAAATCGACGGTGCCGACATCGTCTACAAGAACTACTATCACCTCGGCATCGCCGTCGGCACCGAGCGCGGCCTCGTGGTGCCGGTGGTGCGCGACTGCGATCAAAAATCGCTCGCCGAGATCGAAAAGACCATTGCCGATTTCGGCCGTCGCGCCCGTGATGGCGCGCTCTCCATCGAAGAGATGCAGGGCGGCACTTTCACTATCACCAACGGCGGCATCTACGGATCGCTGATGTCGACGCCGATCCTTAACGCGCCGCAGTCCGGCATCCTCGGCATGCACAAGATTCAGGAGCGGCCGATGGTGGTCGGTGGCAAGATCGAGGCGCGGCCGATGATGTATCTCGCCCTGTCGTACGATCACCGCGTCGTTGACGGCCGCGAGGCGGTGACATTCCTGGTGCGCGTCAAGGAATGTCTGGAGGAGCCGGCACGGCTGGTGTTGGATTTGTGATTTCAATGCGTCATGGCCGGGCGTGTCCCGGCCGTCCACGTCTTGCTTTCGCAATAATGAAAGGCGTGGATGCCCGCGACGGGCGCGGGCATGACGACGCAGAGGTGATTGCGTTATGCCCTACGACCTCATCGTCATCGGTACCGGCCCCGGCGGCTATGTGTGCGCCATTCGCGCGGCACAGCTTGGGCTGAAGACCGCCGTGGTGGAGAAGTGCGCCACGTTCGGTGGCACGTGTCTCAATGTTGGCTGCATCCCTTCGAAGGCGATGCTGCATGCCTCCGAGTTGTACGAGGAGTCCGGGCACAGCTTCGCGCAGATGGGCATCAAGATCGATAAGCTGAGCATCGATCTTGCGGCGCTGCTCAAATACAAGCAGGGCAACGTCGAGAGCAACGTCAAGGGCGTCGATTTTCTGTTCAAGAAGAACAAGATCGAGGCCTTCCACGGTGCAGGCCGCATCGCCGCGCCCGGCACGGTCGAGGTCAAGGCGGCCGACGGCAAAACCCAGACGCTCGAGACCAAAAACATCGTCATCGCCACCGGCTCGGATGTGGCGCGGCTTCCCGGCATCGACATCGATGAGAGACGCGTCGTATCCTCAACCGGCGCACTCGATCTGGCCAAGGTGCCGCAGAAGCTGCTCGTGGTCGGTGCCGGCATCATCGGCATGGAACTCGGCTCGGTGTGGCGCCGCCTCGGCGCCGAGGTCACCGTCGTCGAGTTTTTGGATCACATTCTGCCCGGCCTCGATAGCGAGATCGCGCGCCAGTTTCAGCGCATCCAGCAGCGCCAGGGCATCGCTTTCAAATTGTCGTCGAAGGTCACCGGCGTCGACACGTCCGGAAAGTCGCTCAAGGTGAAGGTCGAGCCGGTCGACGGCGGCGCCGCCGAGACGATCGACGCCGACGTGGTCCTGGTCGCGATCGGCCGCGTGCCGTACACCGAAGGGCTCGGTCTCGAAGCTGCCGCTGTTAAGAAAGACAATCGCGGTCGCGTCGTCATCGATCCGCATTTCGCCACCAGCGTGGCCGGCATCTATGCGATCGGTGACGCGGTCGCCGGCCCGATGCTGGCGCACAAGGCCGAGGAGGAGGGCGTTGCGGTCGCCGAAATCTTGGCCGGTCAGGCGGGTCACGTGAATTACGACGTGATCCCGAACGTGGTCTACACCGTCCCCGAAATCGCCAGCGTCGGCAAAACCGAGGAAGAACTCAAAGCCGCCGGCGTCGCCTATCAGACCGGAAAATTCCCGTTCTCCGCCAATGCGCGTGCGCGCGCCAATCTGGCCACCGACGGTTTCGTCAAAATCCTCGCCGATGCCAAGACCGATCGCGTGCTCGGCGTGCACATTCTCGGGCCCGATGCCGAAACCATGATCGCCGAGGCCGCGATCGCCATGGAGTTTGGCGCCTCGTCCGAGGACATCGCCCGCACCTGTCACGCCCACCCGACCTTGAGCGAGGCGATGAAGGAAGCGGCGCTGGCGGTCGACAAGCGCGCCATTAATATGTGAATGTCGTCATTGCGAGCCAACGGACCCGCGCGTAGTCGCGCGGTCCGATGACAGGCTCCGCGAAGCAATCCAGCCGCCTCGCAGCTGGCTGGATTGCTTCGTCGCTTCGCTCCTCGCAATGACGCGAGTGTTAGGGTAACGAAGGCGCCATGGTCGACGCCATCACCACGCAAGTCGTGCGCAACCGCATCTCCAGCCTGATGCAGGAGATGCATTACCATTTCTACCGTTCCGGCTATTCCACCATCATTCGCGAGTCGCGCGATTTTTCCTGCGTCATCCTCGATTGCCGCGGCGGCCTGATCGTGGCGCCGCCGATGTTCTTCCACGCGCCGGTCTATCGGCACCTCGTCGGCAAGATACTGCAGCGCTACCCCAACGACGTTCACCCGGGCGACATGTTCGTCTGCAATCACCCCTACGAGGGCGGCCTGCCGCACGTTTCCGACATGGCGTTCGTAGTGCCGATCCTCTCAGGCGGGACGCTGGTCGGCTTCGCTGGCTCGATCGCCCACAAAGCCGATGTCGGCGGCACCAATCCGGGCTCGACCTCGGCCAATGCCACCGAAATGTATCAGGAAGGTCTGCTGCTGCCGCCGGTGAAGATATCTTCGCGCGGCGTTTTCAACGAGGACCTGGAGCGGCTCATCCTCGCCAACAGCCGCCAGCCCGAACTGGTGCGCGGCGACATGCATGCCCAGATGGCGGCGACGCAGATGGGCGCCGACCGCATTCTCAAAACCTGCGAGCAGTTCGGCGTGGCGGCGGTGATAGAGTCGTTCGCGGCGTTGCTGCACGGCGCGGCTGAGGAATTGCGCGCCGCGATCCGGACGCTGCCGGACGGCGAGGCCTCTGCCGAAGGCTTCATGGACAATGACGGCGTCGAGCTCGACCGGCCCGTGCGCTTTGCCGTCACGGTGCGCGTCAAGAACGGCGAGATCGAATTCGATCTCACCAACAGCGACCGGCAGGCGCGGGGACCGGTCAATCTACGCCCGTCGATGGTAGAGGCCTGCGTGTTCTACTGCCTGATCGGCGCGCTCGATCCAAAACTCAATTTCAACGACGGCATGCGCGAGGTGGTGCGGTTCACATATGCGCCCAACACCGTCACCAATGCGAGCGCGCCGGCGCCGGTCTCTTCGTATCAGGCCGCCAATCTGAAGCTCACCGACGTGATCCTGCAGGCGCTGGCGCCATTCCGCCCGGAGCGCGCGGTGGCCAATGGCGGTTCGAGCGGCGCCATGCTGATCTCTTGGAAGGACGGCGGTCGCCCGGGGCAGCCGTCGTTGCAATACGAAATTCTTGGCTCGGCCTATGGCGGCGGCAACGGCAATGACGGCTGCTCGGCGGTCGCCACCCACACCAGCAACCTGCACATCACGCCGATCGAGATTCTGGAAACCGAATTTCCCTGCCGCATCGTCGAGTTCGATCTGGTGAAGGATTCCTGCGGCGCCGGCGAATATCGCGGCGGGCTCGCGTTCCGCCGCATCTACGAATTGCTGCAGGACGCGACCGTGGCGCGCCGCTACGACCGCGCCAAATTCCCGCCGAACGGAGTTGCGGGCGGCGAGCCCGGCAGCCGCAGTCGCTTCGTCATCCATCTTGGCGCCGATAACGAGCAGGAAACGCCGGCGTCTGGTCGCTATGAACTGCGCGCCGGCGAGCGGTTTCTGCTGCAGGCCGCGGGCGGCGGCGGCTACGGCGATCCGCAAAAGCGCGACCCGGCTTTGCTCAAGCGCGACATCGCCGAAGGCTACATTTCGGCCGAAGCGGCCGCGCGTGACTATGGAGACAAGTAGGAGCTTCGTCATTGCGAGCGCAGCGAAGCAATCCACCTTAGTTTGACGTCACGAATAAAGTGCTGGATTGCTTCGTCGCGGAGCCTGTCATCGGGCCGGCCACTACGGGCCGGACCCGTTGGCTCCTCGCAATGACGACGCATCGTGGAAACTGCGTAAGCTGGAGTCTATCATGGCGGAAGAAAAAAAAGATCGCGTGGGCATCGTCGGCGCCGGGCGCATGGGGCTCTCCATGCTCAAGCACCTCGTCAAAAAAGGCTACACCGTCACTGTCTGCGACATCAGCGAGAAGCAGCGCGAGGCGGCTCGTGCTGCAGGCGCCGCGATTGTCAAAACGCCGGCGGAAGTCGGCAAGGCAAGCGATATTGTCATCCTCGGCGTCGGCTACGATGACGAAGTCAACGATGTCGTGTTTGGCAACGACGGTCTGCTTGCAGCGATGGCGCCGGGCTCGATCATTGCGGTGTCATCGACCGCGAAGCCCGACACGGTGAAGGCCGTGGCGGCGCGCGTTGCGCAAAAAGGCATCGAGGTGCTCGACGCCCCGATCTGCCGCGGCCGTTTCGCTGCCGATTCGGGGACGCTGCTCGCACTGGTCGGTGGCAAACCCGATGTGGTCGCCCGCGCCCGGCCGGTCTACGGCACGTTTGCCTCCGACATCGTGCATCTCGGCGATGTCGGCCACGGGCAGGTCGGCAAGACCATGAACAATCTTCTGCTCTGGGTGAATGCCGTTGGTCTGCTCGAAGCCGGGCGGCTTGCCGAGACCACCGGCATCGATCTGGTCAAGCTGCGCGAAGCGCTGATGATGAGCTCGGGAGCGTCGGATGCGCTCAAAGAGTGGGACATGATCTCCTTCACCTGGGCGCTGAAGGACATGCAGATCGTCGCCGACATGACCGACAAGGCCGGGCTGTCGCTGCCGATCACCGGCGCCATCAAGGAACTCGTCAAGGAGGCGCGCCGCGTCAAGGCGAGCAATCCGCCCGATTGGACCGGCAACAAGCCGGTCAAATACGGATAAGATTCTGAGTAAGTCTCTTGGTCGAACGGTGTCCGCAATATCGATTACAAAACGGCAATCATTCGATGAAAACTTCATGACCAAAAACTAATCAGACGTTGAGCTAACTTTCATCGTTGTCGCAGATTTCTGCCGCAATGTGACTGGCATGTGGTGTGCATGGCAAAGTCAGACCAAACCGGAGACACCACATGCCAATGCGGAGCGAGCTTCCACCTGTTTCGACGCGTGCCTACACGCAGCGTCCATCGGCCTTGGCGAAGCTGTGGCCGCGTATCGTTGCGGTCCTCGGCAACGGCGATTTGCAGGCTGTTGTCCTGTTCTGCGCGATCGGACTCCTGCTGACGTTCAACGTCGTCACTCGTTTTCCTGATTTCGGCGCGCAGACCGCTGCTCTCTCCGTGTTTCCCTGATCTGCCGTCGCGCCGGTGAATCGCTCACGACAAATCCATAGCCGAGACGCCGCCGTCGACGAACAGGTTGGCGCCCCAGACGAATGACGAGTCGTCGCTGACCAGAAACAGCACGGCCTTGGCGGCTTCCTCGGGCTGCCCGGGCCGCTTTGCCATGTTGGGGACCGGGCGGGTCGGATCGAATTCGTCTCTGCCGACCGGTGAGCCGATCTTGTTCGGCACGATGGCGTTGACGCGAATCTTGTGCGGAGCGAGCTGCACCGCCATGGCGCGGGTCAGATTGGCGACGCCGCCCTTGGCGGCCGAATACGCGAGCGCGCGGCTCCGCCCGGTAAAGCCCGAGGTCGAACCGATATTGACGATGCGGCCGCCGCCCTGGGCGGCCATCTGCTTGCCGACCTGCTGCGCCATGAGAAACTGGCTTTTCAGCGTTACCGACAGCACGCGGTCCCATTCTTCCTCGGTGATGTCGAAGATATGCTTGTTGTCCGAAATGGCGACGTTGTTGACCAGGATATCGATGCGGCCGTAGCGGGCAACGACGGCCTTGACCAGCGCCGCCACGTCGGCGCCTTTCGAGACGTCGGCGGCGAACAGCGTGGCATCGCCGCCCGCGGCCCTGATCGCGCTGGCGACGGTCTCGCCGCGGGTCTTGTCCAGATCGACGATGGCGACTTTGGCGCCCTCGGTGGCGAACAGCTTGGCGATTTCCTCGCCGATATTGCGGCCGGCGCCGGTCACGATCGCCACCTGATCCTTGAGTTTCATCCTTGGAAATCCTTGTTTTTCTGGCCACATCGTCAGGCCGTGTGCGCCGCCGATCAATCCGGGGCGCGGCACGATAGGCGCTCGGCGGCGGCCCTTCAATGCACGCTAAACGGTTGTATATATTCGCGAATATGATTCGAAGCGGCGGCCGGGTCGCGAATTGCGGCGGTCCCGTCTAGACTGTGTGCGACCGGGCGCCGCAGCCACGCGTGCGGCAACGAAACGGCGGGAGAGAGATGTTCAAATCCCTGATGACGCGGCGCAAGTTTGCGCCCCTGTTCTTCTGCCAGTTCTTTGCCGCGTTCGGCGACAATTTCCTCAAGGCGGCGTTGAGCTTCCTGGTTGCGGCGCAAATCACCGGCGGTAAATCTGGAGCCTTGATCACGCTCGCCGGCGCGGTGTTCATCGCGCCATTCTTCTTCCTGTCAGGGCTCGGCGGCGAATTGGCCGACCGCTACGACAAGGCGCTGATGGCGCAGCGTATCAAATTCGTCGAGATGGGCGCCGCAGCGCTCGCCGTCATCGGCTTTGCGTTTCATTCGGTCATTTTGCTGTTCGTCGCCTTGTTCCTGTTCGGAACGCTCGGCTCGCTGTTCGGCCCGGTCAAATACGGCATTCTGCCCGATCATCTGGCGCGCTCCGAATTGCCCGGCGGCAACGCGTTGATCGAAGGCGGAACGTTCCTCGCCATTCTGATCGGCACCATCGTCGCCGGCATCGCGGCCAACGGCGCGAGCAATCCGATTCATTTCGCTTGGCTGATGGTGCTGACCGCGCTGGCAAGTTGGCTCGCCAGCCTGCTGATTCCGCCAACCGGTGAGGGTGCGCCCAATCTTGTGGTGAATCGCAACATCCTCGCCTCGACCTGGGACCTCATCAAGGAATTGCGCGCTGATCCGCGGCTGTGGTGGGGCGCGATCGTCGTGAGCTGGTTCTGGCTCGTGGGCGCCTTGGTGCTGTCGTTGCTCTTGCCGCTTGGCCACATCAACATCCACGGCACCGACGGCGTGATTACGGTGTTCCTGACCGTCTTCTCGGTGGCGGTCGCAGTCGGGTCCGGCCTTGCCGCCTGGCTCGCGGCGGGCCGCATCGTCATTCTGCCAACCCTGGTCGGGGCCGTGCTGATCGGGCTGTTCGCGCTCGATCTCGGCTGGATGGCGTATAGCTTCGCTGCGCCACCGGCGCTGCTCGGCATCGAAGGTTTCTTTGCAGCACCGCACAGCATCCGCATCGTCGTCGATCTTGCGGGGCTTGCCATCGGCGGCGGCCTGTTTGTCGTGCCGACATTCGCCGCCGTGCAGGCGTGGGCCGGTGCCGATCACCGCGCCCGCGTTGTCGCCGGCGTCAACGTACTCAACGCCGCCTTCATGGTGGTCGGCGCGATCGTCCAGGGCATTCTTCAGGCGCTCGGGCTCGGCGTACCGATCCTGTTCGTGATAATCGGCGTCGCCAACCTCCTGGTAGCGATCGCCATCGGCCGCACCATGCCGGCCAACTGGATGACCGATTTCCTCTCCATCGTATTTCGCGCCTTCTACCATCTCGAGGTGAAGGGCGGGGAGAACATCGCCAAGGCTGGCCCCAACGCCATTATCGCGCTCAACCACGTCAGCTTCCTCGATCCGCCGCTGGCGACGTCGCTGCTGCCCAGGCCGCCGGTCTTCGCCATCGATGTCGCGATGTCGCGACACTGGTGGATCCAGCCGTTCCTCAAGTTCGTGCGCACCATGGCGCTCGATCCGCTCAAGCCGTTCTCGCTGCGCACGATCATCAACGCTGTGCGTGACGACGGCGATATGCTGGTGATCTTTCCCGAAGGCCGCATCACCGTCACCGGCAGCCTGATGAAGATCTACGACGGCGCCGGGATGATCGCCGACAAGTCGGAGGCGATGCTGGTGCCCGTGCATATCGCCGGGCCGGAGGCCACCATCTTCAGCCGGCTTACAAAATCGCAGGTGCGGCGCCGGCTGTTTCCAAAGATAACCGTCACCGTGCTTGAACCGCTGCGGCTGAAGCTCGACGAGGCGCTGAAGGGCCGCTGGCGGCGGCAGGCAGCGGGCGCAGCGCTGTACGACATTATGTCGGACCTGATGTTCCGCGCCGCGCCGACCAACCAGACCGTGGTCGAAGCGCTGGTCGAAGCTGCTAAGACTCACGGTAAGAAGTGGCTGGCGATCGAAGACCCGCTGTCGGGCCAGATGACTTACAAGCGGCTCTTGCAGGCGGTCGCCATTCTGGGCGCCAAGCTGATGCCGCTGGCGCTTGAAGGGCGCCCGCTCGGCGTGATGCTGCCGACCTCGAATGGCGGGGTTGTGACCATGTTGGCGGTGATGTCGGCCGGGCGCGTGCCGGCGATGATCAATTTCAGCGCCGGCGCCGCCAATATTCTGGGCGCCTGCCGCGCTGCCGAGATCGACACGATTCTGACGTCGCGCGTGTTCGTGGAAAAGGGCCGGCTCGACCACGTCATCGCGCAGCTCGAAAAACAGGTGCACGTCATTTATCTGGAAGACATCCGCCCCACAATTACCACGCTCGACAAGCTGCGCGGTGCGCTGCATTGGAACAAGCCGCTGGTCGCGCGCAAGCCCGACGATTGGGCGGTGATCCTGTTCACCTCCGGCACCGAGGGACTGCCCAAAGGCGTGGTGCTGTCGCACCGCAATATTCTGACCAACGTGGCGCAATGCGCCGCGCGCATCGATTTCGGCCGCGAGGACAAGGTTTTCAATGCACTGCCAATCTTCCACTCGTTCGGTCTGACCGGCGGCGTCTTGCTGCCGCTCGTCTCGGGCGTTCCGATCTATCTCTACCCGTCGCCGTTGCATTATCGCACCGTGCCGGAACTGGTTTACGGCGTGTGCGCCACTG
Source organism: Xanthobacteraceae bacterium (assembly GCA_049300295.1). Lineage (GTDB taxonomy): Bacteria > Pseudomonadota > Alphaproteobacteria > Rhizobiales > Xanthobacteraceae > BOG-931. The sequence goes on along the minus strand of JBAQJL010000054.1, from coordinate 66,026 downwards.
TGCTGTTCGGCACCGACACGTTCCTGAACGGCTATGCGCGCATGGCCAACCCGTACGATTTCCGCTCGCTGCGCTACGTAGTCGCCGGCGCCGAGCCGGTGCGCGAATCGACGCGCAACATCTATCTGGAAAAATTCGGACTGCGCGTGCTCGAGGGCTACGGGCTCACCGAGACATCGCCGGTGCTGGCGCTCAATACCCCGATGTTCAACAAGTTTGGCACCGTCGGCCGGCTCCTGCCGGGCATGGAGGCGAAGCTCGAGCATGTTGACGGCGTGGAGGAAGGCGGCCGGCTCCACGTGCGCGGGCCGAACGTGATGCTCGGCTACCTGCGTGCCGACAAGCCGGGGGTGCTCGAACCGCCGCACGACGGCTGGCACGACAGCGGCGATATCGTCACGATCGACGCACAGGGCTTTATCAGCATCAAGGGCCGCGCCAAGCGATTCGCCAAGGTCGGCGGTGAGATGGTCTCGCTGGCTGCGGTCGAGATGCTGGCCAGCGACCTGTGGCCGGACAGCGTGTCGGCAGTCGCGGCGGTACCCGACGCGCGCAAGGGCGAACGGCTTATCCTTGTCACCGACAAGCACGGCGCCACGCGCAGCGACTTCCAGGTCTTTGCACGCAGCAGACATGCTTCCGAGCTGATGCTGCCGTCAGAAGTCATCGTGCTCGACAAGCTGCCGCTGCTCGGCTCCGGCAAGGTCGATCACCTGACGCTCGCCAAATTCGTGCGCGAGCAGGCGGAAGCAAAAGCCGCGGCGGCGGAGTGATCGCGTTGTTTTTCCGATTTGGTCGCATGGTGTTGCTCTGGATCTCCGGTTTCTGCGCGAGCTGCGGCTGCGACTGAAAATGCCCGGCCGGCATTGCTGCCAGCCGGGCAAGTCAGGGAGGATATGCCCGTTAGGGGACCTAAGGGGCGAACCCAATCTGCCACGCTCTCACCGATCCCTTGGTGATGCGCGTCACAGCGCAGCGCGCACGTATCAGGTTCGGGGAGTTTGACCGTTCGGAGCAATAAGAGCATCCACAGTCGTCGATTGCATCGGCGACGCGCCCAGCGGCACGCTGAAGTCCAGTGTTCCGTCACTTGGCGCGAACGACGCTATAGTCTGCGCCAATTGCGCCGGGGAAGCGATGGAACCAGACGGCGGATCGGCAGCGATGCCGGCAACCGACCATTCCAATCCCACCTGTCCCATCGTCGCGGCCGCGGTGATCTGGTTGTTGGTTAAGTCGTAGATTTCGAATGCGCCAGAGTTGCTGTTGCGCATCAGCATGTCGCTTGTGCCGGTGGCGTTGATTGGCCCGAAGCCGACCACCGACCATTCCAAGCCGACCTGACCCATCGGGGCCGCCGATGTAAGCTGACTGTTGCTGATATCGTAAATCTCGAACGCTCCGGTATTGGAGTTGCGCATCAGCATGTCGGTCTCGTTGGCGTTGCCAGAGAAATCACCAAAGCCCGCGACCGACCACTCCAGCCCGACTTGGCCCATAGTCGCCGCCGAAGTGAGCTGGTTGTTGCTGATGTCGTAAATTTCGAACGCGCCGGTGTTGTTGTTGCGCATCAGCATGTCGGTCTCGTTTGGCCGCGTCGAGAAATCGCCGAAGCCCGCCACCGACCATTCGAGACCGACCTGCCCCATCGGCGCCGAGAAAGTGATGGCGTTGTTGGACAAATCGTATATTTCGAACTGTCCGGTGTTGCTGTTGCGCATCAGCATATCGGTTTCGCCCGAGCGTGAGCTGAAATTGCCGAAGCCCGAAACCGACCACTCCAATCCAACCTGTCCCATCGCGGCGGCGCCGGTCAGATTGTTGCTGCTGATGTCATAAATCTCGAATTGTCCGGTGTTGCTGTTACGCAAAATCATGTCGGAGGTGTCCGGCGCCTTGAACGCGCCAACGCCCGCGACTTTCCACTCCAGACCGACCTGACCGAGTGGGGCCGCCGCCAGGATGCCGTTGTTGCCCAGATCGTAAATCTCGTAATTGCCGTTGTTGCCATCGCGCATGATCATGACGGCGGTCGTGGCTGCCGGCGGCGTCACAGGCGGCGGTGGCGGCGGGGGCGGCAACGGTGGCGAGCCCGCCGTCGCACCGGCAAGAAAGGCAAAGTCGTAGCCGGATGACGCGCCATTAGTCGTCATCGACAGCGAGAAATCGAGGTTGAGCGCCGAGCCGTCAGACGCCAGCGAGCCGAGCGTAACGCCATCATTGGTGAAATAGCCGTTCAGCGCCGCAACGCTGGCGAAGGTCTTGGTGAGAATTGTCGCGCTGTTTGCGGTCACGGTCAGGTTGAGGTTGGTGAATCCCGAGCCGGCTTCGGTTCCGCCATAGAATCCCAACACCAGATTGCCGGGATTTGCGATCTGGGACAGCGCGACAGTCAATGAGGCATTGTCTGTGATGGTCTGTGCGCTGCTGACCGTAACCGATCCCTGGCCACCGAGGGCTCCCAGACCGAAATAGGTGGCGTTGCTGCCGAACGCGGCCGCAATGTTCGAATTGTTGGTGGTCGCAAAGCTGATATCGCTGGAATGCGGATCACCCGTGATAGTCGCGCTGGCATCGATATTGGTGGGTACGCCCTGCGAAGCGCCGCCGATGGAAGAGAAAGCTGCCGCGGTACTTTGGCCGGATACGACGCCGCTGGCTGTGACGGAAGCCGCCGTCACCAGATTGCCGGCCGGCGCGGTCGAATTGGCTCCGGCCGAAATCGATCCCGAACTGCCAGTGCCACTGGCGTGAACTGAAGCTAGATTTGAAACGCCTGAGGTGGTTCCCGCCGCCTGAACGGTGGCCGAGCCGGTTGCGCCGGCGGTCGTCCCCGAACCGCCGCTTCCGCCCGAGGCGGTCAAGTTCACGGTTACAGCACCGCTGCCGGTGATTGCCACATTGGCTGCGGCATTGCCGCCATTGCCGCCAGCTGAGGTGCCGCCGCCGCCGTTGCCGCCAATGACGCTGTCGTTGACGGCAATGCTTGCGCTCTGATCTGCGTTTTGCGTGTCATTGAAGGCAAGGTTGCCGGTCGCCGCGCCGCCGGCCCCACCCGTGCCCGAGGATGCGTTGCCGCCGAGGCCGCCTTGGGCGCCTTCGTCCAGCGTGAGCGTGCCATTGTTGGTCTCGCCGCTAATGGCATTGCTGGCGACTGTGATTGAACCACCCGCGCCGCCTCGGGCGACAGCATTGCCACCGGTGCCGCCGTAGAGGTTAATGCCGGCCGTCGCGGTATCCGGTCCGGACGAGCCCGCGGTGATGGCAATTGCTGACACCGAGACGTTGTTGACGGTGCCTCCCGCGCCACCGACGGAGCCGGCGCCCGCGCCGTTGCCGCCGTTGCCGCCATAAGCGCCCGCGCCGTTGTTGATGGCGCTCGCCGATGCGTAAGGCCCCGTTGCATCGAGAGTAACCGCCGTAATATTACCGCCGGCGCCGCCATTGCCCGACACTGTCGCGTTGCCGCCGGTGCCCCCAACAACCCGTCCGCCTGCGCTCACGGTGCTGGTACCGATAGCGGCCATGCTTGTCGTGACGTTGCCACCCGCCGCCCCGGCGTTGTTCGCATTGCCGCCATTGCCGCCGGTGCTATTGGAGCCGACAACCAAGGTGCTGCTATGCGTGGTGTTCGGCGTGAGGTCGTTGAAATTCAGGTTCGACGTCGCCGCCCCGCCGACGCCTGCCGTGCCTGTGTCGCTATTGCCGCCGTTGCCGGCATCGGCGGTTTGGGTAAGCTCTAAAATCCCCCCATTGGTAGCGCCGTTGACCGCGTTCGTCAGTGTACTCGCCGCCCCGGTGCCGCCGTTGGCGCCACTGGAACCCGAACCGCCGTTGCCGCCATTCTGGGTCAAGGCGACGCCCGCAAACGTCACGCCATCAACGACGGCGCTGGTACCGGTAGCGGCGCTGCCCGCCGCGCCGCTGTGTCCTCCGCCGATGCCAGCGCCGCCCGTACCGCCGGTCGTTTCAAGGAACATGTTGACCGAGGTCGTGGTGCTGATCGCACTGGCGGAAGCGTTGGTCACAGTCCCGCCAGCACCGCCGTTACCAGACGACGTCGCGGCGCCGCCCGCACCCGCGAAGGCCCTGATGTCAAGGCCCCCCCCACTCGAGTTACCGATTGCCTGGGCGCCTTTGACAGTGACACTCACGCCGGCATTGCCGCCGACCCCGCCCGCGGCGCCTCCGTTGCCCGCATCTGCGCCGAACGCGTAGTCCGCGACACCGATGGTCGCGCTGTGATCAGTCTGTGCGGTGTCGTCGAAGCTGAGGTTGCTGGTCGCGCTGCCGCCGCTTCCGCCTACGCCGGACGATCCCGTGCCATTGCCACCGTGGCCGCCGCCTGCCTGTTGGGTAAGCTGCAGCGTGCCGCCGTTGGTTTCGCCGCTGACCGCGGAGATCAGACTGCTCGATGCGCCATTCCCGCCGGTGCTGGTGCCGTCGCCGCCAGCCCCACCCGTTTGAGTGGCGCTAGCAGAGGCCGTAGCGGCGGAACCGCCCAGGACAGCATTGGCGGTTGCGCTTGTCCCGCCGACTGTACCGCCGGCGCCGCCGAGTGGCCCGCCGCTGCCTCCAAGGCCGTTGGTGAGGCCGCTGTGGAAGCCGTCTTCGGTCGCGGTGGCCGTCGCGTTTCCTCCAGTCCCACCAGTGGCGCTGGCAGTGGCAGAAGTCGCGACGCCTCCCGAACCGCCGGTGCCAGACGAGTTGCCCGCCGCGCCCCCGTCACCCCCATAAGCCGCGGCCGACGCAACAGCACTCCCAGATCCGATCGAAGTGGTGGCACTCGCCGACGCGTTGCCGCCCGACCCGCCGTTGCCGCCGGTGCCGCTTCCGGTTCCGCCAGTTCCGCCGTCCGCTTCCGCCGAGTTCGATGAGTCGGTTGGCGCATTTGCCGTCGCGCTAAAGGTTGCTCCCGTGCCGCCGCTGCCGCCACTGGTCCCGTTAGCCCCGGGGCTGCCGGGTCCATTGGTTACTGAAGTCATCGCCGCCCCTCATTTTGCCCCGCATCCGGGTCCCGCGTGCGCTACGCTTACTGAAAGGGTGGCAAAATCGGGAAATTGATGCTTAAAGGGGGCCTTGATTTTTTCTTAAGCTTGTATTGATTCGTGCGGTTTGCGATCGGTTGACCGGGGGCGGGGCGGAATTTTGCTTTACGAGTTTGCGGATTGTGCTCTCGACACCGACCGTCGCGAGTTGCGCCGCGCAGATGCGCTGGTCGCAGTCCAGCCCCAAGTTTTCGATCTTCTGGAATATCTGGTCCGCAAACGCGACCGGGTGGTCAGCCGGGAGGATCTGCTGGCCGCGGTATGGAACGGACGCATCGTCTCGGATTCCAACCTTGCCACGCGCATCAACGCGGCCAGAGGAGCCATCGGCGACGACGGCGAAAGCCAGCGCCTCATTCGCACATTGCCGCGCAAAGGCCTGCGCTTTGTGGGCGAGGTGCGAGAAAGCGCGATGCAAGTCAGCGGCCAGCAGATCCCATCGGGGGCGACGGGCGAATGGGCAGAGCCAAGGGAAGCATGGGTCTCCTTGTCGCCTTATCGCGGTTTGGCCGCCATGGACGAGACCAACAGCGCATATTTCTTCGGTCGCACCAGCGAAACAATCGAAGTCCTCAACTTACTGGCGTCCGAACCGGATCGGCTGCCACTTCTGCTGGGCAATTCCGGCGTCGGCAAATCATCGTTGGCGCAGGCCGGCGTTCTGACGATGCTCAAGAGCGAAGCTTGGCCGGGGCACACAGGCGACTCACACGCTTGGCCTCATTCACTGCAGGAAAGCGCGAAATGGCGCTACTTTAAGATGCAACCTGGCGAATTGCCGATCGCCAGAATTGCCGAAACGATCCTTGACACGTGGCAGATCGACCGTTCGGGGACCGAATGGCCACGGCGGTGCGCAGACTGGATCGACGGTCTCCTGTGCGGCAAGCTCGCCTTCAACGACCTTCTCGAACAAAGCAAGGGACGGTATGCCGATCTGCAGCGCGCGGTGCCGACCGGCTTCTTCCTCTATATTGATCAAGGCGAAGAGCTTTACGTGCGTTCCGACGAGCGTCAGCGGCGGCGCTTCTGCGAACTGCTGGCGCAGGCCATCGGCGACGGACACTTGCGCGGCATGATGAGCCTGCGGGCGGATTTTTTTGGCGAACTGCAAAAGGACGAATCGCTTTACGAGATTCACCGGCAAATTAACGTGCCGCCACTCCGCGAAGCGGAACTGCGCGAGGTTGTGAGTCGCCCGGCTGCGCTGCTTTCCGCGCGATTCGAGAACGATCATCTCGCCGCAGATCTCGCGCGGCGCACCGCGGAAGAATCCGCCAAAGATGCTTGTGCGCTGCCGTTGTTGTCTTATTTGCTCGACGATATGTGGACAAAGATGGCGCGTCGCGGGGACGGCGTGCTGCGGCTTCCTGGCGAATCGATCGAGGTCGGCGGCGTGCTGATCGACCGCGCCGATGCGTTCGTGGCGGCCCATCCGCACTCCGAGGAGAGCCTGCGCCGCATTCTCACGCTGAAACTCGCCACTGTGCGCGAAGGCGAGGAGCCGACGCGGCGGCGAGCGGCGAAGTTGGAATTCACCGACAGGGAATGGTCGCTAGTCAACGACCTCGCCGACCATCCCAACCGTCTTCTCGTCGTGACCACTCCCGAAGGCGGCGAACCTTACGCCGAAGTCGCACACGAAGCCGTATTTCGGCGCTGGGACAAGCTGCGGACCTGGATCGCGATCGAGCGGGAATTTTTGGCATGGCGAAGCGGCATCGAGGCAGCACGTCGCGCTTGGCAGGCGGCCTCGGAAGAGATGAAGCACACCGCGCTGCTCATTGGCCTGGCGCTGGCACAAGCGCAGAGCTGGTTGGAGCAGCGCCGCGACGACATTTCAATGCCCGACCGTGCATTCATCGAGAGTAGCCGTCAAGCGGAGCGGCGTCGCATACGCCGGATGCAAACGCTCATCGGCGCTACGGGCTTCCTCATGATCGCTGTTTTGATCAGCTGGATGGGGGAGGACCAGTTGAAAGAACAGTGGCGTCAGTTCTCGGTCATCCGGCCGTATCTGAACAAGCAGATTCGGCCCTACGTACTTACCGCCGCAGCCGAGCGTGCGCTCAAGCCGGGCGACGTCTTCAGAGAATGCGCCGCGAATTGCCCTGAGATGGTGGTATTGCCGGCGAATTCGTTCGTCATGGGTTCACCCGCGACGGAGGAAGGGCACTCCAAAGCGGAAGAGCCGCAGCACACGGTGACAATCGCCAAACCATTTGCCGTTAGCAAATTCGATGTGACGTTCTCCGATTGGGATACCTGTGCCGCCTACGGTAATTGCGCCCGGAATGTCCCCGACACAGGCCACGGTCGAGTCCGCATGCCGGCAATCAACGTCAATTGGCAAGATGCCAAACGCTATGTGGCATGGTTGTCGAAGATAACGGGCAAGACATATAGATTGCTGTCCGAAGCCGAATTCGAATATGCCGCGCGCAGTGGAACAGAAACGGCGTACTATTGGGGAAACGAAGTCGGCAAGGGTAACGCCGACTGTTATAACTGCGGCAGCATCTTTGACAACAAACAGGCGGCGCCGGTCGGCTCGTTTCCTGCGAATGCCTTCGGACTCTATGATATGGCTGGAAACGTCTGGCAATGGACTGAGGATTGCCTCCACGACAGCTATAACGGCGCGCCCGACAACGGAAGCGCCTGGACATCAAAAAATTGCAAAAGACACGTTTTGCGCGGCGGCGCTTGGCTCAGTCAATTTTTATTGACGCGCAGCGCCAGCCGCATCAGGCCTGCCACGGGCGAACGCGGCGCTGCGATCGGCTTCCGGATCGCGCGGACACTTGGCCCGTGATCGGCGTGGTGACGGCCATATCGGGGAGAATGAAAGGCCGACCAGCATTATTGCCGGCCGGCGCGCGTCACAGCGCGGCGCGCGCGGGCTAGTCTAACGGTGAGTTGCGGCGGAACTATTCCGAGCCGGCGAGGCCTGCGTGTTCCACCACCTTGCCCCAGCGCCCGATCTCGGATTTCACGAACGCCTGCAGCTTCGGCACCGGTGGCGAGTCGATCGGGATGACGCCGAAAACGACCAGCTTCTGCTGCGTGTCCGGCGCCGCCACGATGGCCTTGAGATCGGCATGCAGTGTGTCGATGATCGCCGGCGGCGTTGCGGCGGGAGCGACCAGCATCAGCCAGGCCACCGCATCGAATCCGGGCACGCCATTGTCGGCGATCGGCGGCACGTCCGGCAGGACGGCGACGCGCGTCGTCGACGACACGCCGAGTGCCCGCACCGTGCCGGCCTTGATCAGCGGCGCCGCGGGTGCGACGTCGGACATGAGGATCGGCACGCGCCCGGCCACGACATCGACGATGGCCTGGGCGGTGCCCTTGTAGGGAATGTGCACCATCTTGGTGCCGGTCATGGTCTGCAGCAGTTCCATGTAGAGATGCGGCGGCCCGCCGACGCCGCTCGACCCGAACTCCAATTGTCCCGGCTTTTCCTTCGCGAGCTTGATCAGGTCGCCGGCGGTGTGCACCGGCAGTGAAGGGTTCACGATCAGGACAAACGGCACGCTCGCCACCAGCGCGATCGGCACAAAGTCGGTCGCTGGATTGTAGGGCAAAGCCTTGTGCAGCGTGACCTGAATGGCAAGCTGCGTGCTGCTGCCGGCCAAGATCGTGTAGCCGTCCGGCGCCGCCTTGGCGACGGAGTTGGCGGCGATGACGCCGCCCGCGCCCAGCCGGTTTTCGACGATGAAGTTTTTTCCCGTCCGCGCCGCAAGTTGCTGCGCCAACAGCCGCGCCACCACGTCGAGGCCACCGCCCGCCGCATAAGGCACGACAACCGTCACCGGGCGCGTCGGATAATTCCCGTTGTCCGCGGCGCGGGCGCCGATCGGCGCCAGCAGCGGCGGTAAGGCGGCCAGAAATGTGCGCCGCGTCAGACCGTGCATTGTTATTAATCCTCGGGTTTAGAACGCGTTGCCGTACTGCTCCTTGAGCAGATCGAGCCGGTGCAGCGCGTCGCGGTCGCTGACCAGGAACAGCGTCGCGGTCTCGTTGGCCCTGTGCGTGATCCAGTTGCCGTGCGGCAGGCTGAACACGTCGTGCGCGTTCCAGCTCACGGTATCCTCGCCGACGCGTGTCGTGCCGCTGCCTTCGCACACTAGGCACACCGCGTTCGCCGTGGTGCGGAAGCGGATCGTCTCGCTGCCCTTGTCGATCTGCATCAGGTAGCAATCCATCAACGGCATGGTCGAGCCGCCGGTGAGCGGATTGATGTAGCGCACCCGCCGCGCGCCGTCTTTGCCGTAAGGGGCCGCGCGCACCGCCTCGCGCGCTGTCGCCCACGGATAGCGGAACACCGGGGAGAAGGCGGGCGTCTCGCCGCCGAGTTCGGGCACGATATTGGCGAACGCGTAGGCGGCATCGTCAGCCGCCGTCGGCACGTCGTGCGCGGGGCCCGGTTCGAACACATCGGTGCCGAGATAGCGGTGCAGGGGCGCGTCGAGCGCATCGAGCCAGATGATCGGCGCACTGCCGCGATGCACGTGCTCGTGCCAGGTCCAGCCCGGCGTGATGACGAGATCGCCTTCGGCCATCGGGCAGTCCTTGCCATCGACGATGGTGGAGGCGCCGCTGCCCTCGATCACAAAGCGCAACGCATTCATGGTGTGGCGGTGCGGCCGCGCCCGTTCGCCGGGCAATAGGATTTGCAGTGCGGTGGTCAGGTTGGTGGTGGTGGCGCCGCTCTCGCCGGTGCTGTCGGTCAGCGTCAGCACGCGCCGTTCGATCGCCGCGGGCGTTGCGACCTTCATGGCGTCGTCGACCAGCGGCCGTATGTTTCTCCATTGCCAATGGATTGGCGCCGGGCCGCCGTCGCGGACTCTGTGCGCGGCTGCGTTTTCCCACAGCGGATGCAAATTAGCGGCGCGCCAGGCGGCGCGGATGTCCTCATAGGAACGTTCGCCCAACGAGGTCTTCATTGGCGTGTCGATCACACTCATGGCGTGTTCTCCGCAAGGCTGCTGGCGCCACTATAGCAAAAGGCCGACGCTGCGACAGACTGCGCCGCATTGGCGGCCTAGCGAGCCGCCAGCCGCCGGTGTATCGTTCTTGTGCCGGTCGAAAGTTCACAAGAACGCGCGGCAAGAAATAAAACGCGGTGCGGGGAGGCGCTGCGACTTTCTGAATACGATCTCATCGGGCCTGGTCGTCTCGCGTTATCGCAATAACGCCGCAGCGGGAAGTTCGCCATGCGGCACGCTCAAGGGAGGAGCCGTCATGACGAGCAAAGACACGGTGCCGTTCGGCGCCACAGCCGGGTCGCATCAAAAGCAAAACGCGCCGCGGATACGCTGGCGCGCCGCCGCGATGGTGAGCGCCGCCGTGCTGATGCTCGGCGTATCGGGGCTCGCGGTGCGGGCGGCCGATCCGATCAAGGTCGGCATTCTGTTGTCGCTGTCGGGCAATTTTGCCGAGAACGGCCAGCAGACGTTGGCCGGCCTGAAGATTTATTTCGACAAGGTAAGCAACACAGCCGGCGGCCGTCCGCTCCAGTTGGTCGTCGAAGACACCCAAAGCCGGCCCGACACCGCCGTGACCAAGGCCCGCAAGCTGGTGCAGAGCGACGGTGTCGCCGTGATAACCGGCGTTGTCAGCTCCGGCGAGGCGCTCGCCGTGAACGCCTATTCGCGCGACAGCAAGACGCCGCTGGTGCTGTCCGGCGATGCCGGTGTCGACGAGCTGACCATGCCGGGCCCGCTGCAAAATCCGTACATGGTGCGCATCACGCAGAACGGCCGCTCGGTCGCGTCCGCGGCGGCCGAGTGGGCCTACAAGAAGGGCTGGCGCAAGGTCGTGACGATCGGCTCGGATTATGCCGGAGGCATCGATACCCATTTTTCCTTTGCGCAAACCTACTGCAAGCTGGGCGGCAAAGTGATTCAGGCCGAATGGCCGCCGGTCGGCAGCGCCGACTTCGGTCCCTACCTCACCAATCTCGATCGCGGCGCCGATGGGGTGGTGGTGTTCGAGCCCGGCGCCGACGGCTTGCGGCTGGCGCGGCAATATTCGGAATTCGGACTGAAGGGCAAGCTGCCGCTGATGGACATCTACGCGGGGCTGACCTTCGAATCGAACCTGCCGCAACTCGGCGATGCGACAGTCGGCATGTATTCGAGCCTGTTTTACACGCCGATGCTCAAGACGCCGGAAAACCAGGCCTTCGTCGCCGAATTCGAGAAACGCACGCATGCCCGGCCAAACAACGAGGGTCCGAACGGCTGGGTGGGCGCACACGCCATCGTCGATGCGATTGACGCGCTCCACGGCGATATCTCCGACAAGATGAGTTTCATGGCGGCGCTGCGGGCGATTAAATTCGATTCGCCGAAAGGACCGATATCGCTCGATAAATACGGGCAGGTGATCCAGACCATGTATATCCGGCAGGTCCAGATGGTGGAGGGCAAGCCGGAGAACGTGCCGATTGCTTCCTATCCCAACGTCGATCAGTTCTGGCCCTTTACCCTGGCGGAGATCGAGTCATTCAAATACGGCTACAAGGAATCCAAGAATTCGCTGACCGATTGCGCGCACCTCTTGGCTAAGAAGTAGGCGAGGTTTGGCCGGTTCGGGCGGGAACGGGTCTAGATGACCTGGGTCATTCACATCCTCAACGGCATCGCGTTCGGCATGCTGTTGTTCCTGCTCGCGGCCGGCCTGTCGCTGATCTACGGACTGATGAAGATCCTCAACCTGACGCACGGCTCGTTCTATCTGGTCGGGGGCTATATCGGGCTGACGGTGATGCAGGTCACCGGTAGTTTCGTGCTCGCGCTTATCGCCGCGGTGCTGGCCATTGCGCTCCTGGGCGCCATCATCGAGCGGTTTTTCCTGCGCCGCTTTCATCTCGATGAGTTGCCGCAGACGCTCGTGACGTTCGGCTTTCTGTTCATCTTCTCCGATCTGTCGCTGTGGATCTGGGGCGGCAACCCGTTGATGCTCAATGTGCCGCACATCTTCCAGGGCTCGCTGCCGATGGGTTACTACGCCTATCCGTATTACCGGTTGTTTCTGATAGCGGTCGGCTTGCTTGTCGCAGGCGGATTGTGGTGGTTTCAGGAACGCACCCGGCTCGGCACCATGCTGCGCGCCGGTGTCGACGATGCCGAGATCGCGCGCGCTCTCGGCATCAATGTCTCGCTGTTGTTCACGCTGGTCTTTGCGGTTGGCGCGGGGCTGGCGGCGCTTGCCGGCGTGCTCGCCGGGCCCGTGCTCAGCCTCTATCCCGGCGCCGATTTCGAAGTGCTGATTTTTGCCTTCGTCGTCGTGGTGATTGGTGGGCTCGGCAGCCTGCGCGGCGCGCTCGCCGGTGCGCTCCTGGTCGGCATCCTCGACGATTTCGGCAAGGCTTTCTTTCCGCAGTTCGCGCTGTTCACCGTGTTTGTGCCGATGGCCGTCATCCTGGTGATGCGGCCGACCGGCCTGTTCGGCCGCCAATGACGGCGCGGCTGTGGTCCATCGCTGGCGCAGCCGCGGTTCTTGTGCTGCTCGTCGCGCTGCCCGCGTTTGCGCGCGAATATAGCGTGGCGCTTGCCACCAAAATGCTGATCTTCGCGCTGTTTGCCATGAGCCTCGATCTGCTGCTCGGCTATACCGGGCTCGCCTCGCTCGGGCATGCCGCGTATTTCGGCGTTGCCGCCTACACGGTCGCGCTGCTGGTGGTGCGCGCCGGCGTCAGCAGCGGGCTCGCCTTTCCGGCGGCGCTCGTGGTCGCGGCCCTCACCGGCGCCCTGTTCGCGCCGCTCGCGCTGCGCGCCCGCGGCAGCTATTTCCTGATGATTACCTTCGCACTGTCCCAAGTGGTGTGGAGCGTGGCGTTTGGCTGGCGGACGCTGACCAACGGCGACGACGGCATGCCCGACGTCGTGCGCCCCAATTTCGGCTTTTCGCTCGATAGCACCGCATCGTTCTATTATTTCACCCTGGCGGTCGTGGGCGTCGCCACGGTCATCCTCGTCGCCATCGTCAAATCGCCGTTCGGCCGCGCGCTGCGCGGCATACGCGAGAGCGAGTCGCGCATGCAGGCGCTCGGCTTCGACGTGTGGCGCTATCAGTATGTGGCGTTCGTGTTGTCGGCGGCGTTCGCGGGCGTCGCCGGTGCGCTTTACGCTTATTACAACCGCTTCGTCGGCCCCGAATATCTCTACGTTATCCAGTCGGCCGAGGCGTTGATCATGGTAATCCTGGGCGGAGCCGGCACGCTGATCGGTCCGGCGATTGGCGCCGGACTGATCGTGTTTCTGGAAGATTTCATCAGCTCGCTGACGCAGCATTGGGTTCTGGTGCTGGGCGTCATCTACGTGGTGGTCACGCTGTTCGCACCGCGCGGCCTGATCGGCCTCGTCAACGATTTCCGCCGCAGGGGCGCCAAATGACCGCGCTCGCTGTCGAGGACGTGTCGAAGAATTTCGGCGGCGTCGCTGCGCTGTCCGGCGTCTCGCTCACCATCGCGCAAGGCGAACGCCGCGTGCTGCTCGGCCCTAATGGCGCTGGCAAGACGACGCTGTTTCACACCATCTCCGGCAACGTGGCGCCGTCCGCCGGCCGCATCGTGCTGTTCGACACCGACATCACGCGACTGCGCCCGGACCGGCGCGCGCGGCTCGGCCTCGCTCGTACCTTTCAGATTACCAATCTGTTCCCGCGGCTCACGGTACTGGACAGCGTGCTGCTGGCGCTCGACGGCGCCGCCGGACGCGGCATGCGGTTCCTGGGTTCGCCGACGGGCGATCGCGACATGGATGCGCAGGCGCACCGGCTGCTCGAGCGTTGGGGCTTGGCCGAGGCGGCGCCGCGCATCGTGCGCACCTTGTCCTATGGCGAGCAACGCCAGCTTGAGATCGCGCTGGCGCTCGCCGGCGAGCCGCGGCTCCTCCTGCTCGATGAGCCGACTGCCGGGCTGTCGCCGGCGGAAACGCGCCGAGTCGTCGCCATGGTGCACGAATTACCGCGCGACATGACCATCGTGATGATCGAACACGACATGGATGTCGCCTTCGAGCTTGCCGATCGTATCGCCGTCATGCACCAGGGCCGGCTGATCGCCGAAGGCGATCAGGCCGCGATCCGCGCCAACCAACACGTCACCGACATTTATCTCGGAGCGGAATGATCCAGTGCTCAAGGTCGAGGACATTCACACCTATTACGGCGCGAGCCACATCCTGCAGGGCATCTCGCTCGCGATCGAGCCCGGCGAGGTGGTCGCCGTCATTGGCCGCAACGGCGTCGGCAAGACCACGCTGGTGCGCTCCATCGTTGGCCTGACGCCGCCGCGCCGCGGCCGCGTTATCTTCAAGGATACCGACATCACCCGTATGCCGTCGCACCGTATCGCGCAGCGCGGTGTCGGCCTGGTCCCGCAGGGCCGGCGCATCTTCGCCTCTCTATCGGTGCGCGAGCATCTGCAGGTCACCGCGCGCAGCCGTGGCATCGGCCGCTGGACGCTGGAGCGGATGACCGCGCTGTTTCCCAATCTCGCCGCGCGGCTCGGCCAGACCGCCAACAAGCTCAGTGGCGGCGAGCAGCAGATGCTGGCCGCGGGCCGCGCGCTGGTCGGCAATCCCGATCTTTTGCTGATGGACGAACCGACCGAGGGCTTGGCCCCGCTCATGGTGCGCGAACTCGGCCGGCTGGTGGAAAACCTCAAGGAAGCCGGCACCTCGATTCTGCTGATCGAGCAGCAACTCGCCTTCGTGCTGCGCCACGCCGACCGCATCTACATTCTCAGCAAGGGCCAGATCGTGCATCACTGCCGTCCGGCCGAGCTGGCCGCCGATCACGAGACGAAATCGCGGTATCTGGGAGTGTAGGGCGCTACCTCAAGTCCGCTTAGGCTTTCGATGGACCATCGCCATGATCGTGATGATGGCGGTGTTGCGCCTGCTGCTGCTGCGCGTGCTGCGGTTTGTGATGTGGCGAATGCTCGTAGTGTTGGCGCAACAGGTCGAAGCCGTAGTCGTTGCCGTTCGGCGTCCGCACGATGGTGTGGACGTGAAATTTGGCCGGCTCCGGATTGGTCAGGAACACGCCGGCGTGGTGGTCGAACTCGATGAACGTCACCGGACTCTGCACCCGGTAATAGAACGGGCTGTCTTCGGCAAATCCACCGATCCAGCAGAAATGAGTGTCGGACAGATGGCGCTCGACCTCGGCGAGGCGCGCACGGCGCGGGCCTTCAGGTAATACGATGAGGTATTTTTCGACCAGGTCCATCAGGTCGCGCCGCTGTGAAGCAGACAGGCCATCCGCCTTCAGTCCCTCATAAGGGACGATGCGGTTGTCCTGGAACGCGCCGCCGAGATGCAAATTGTCGGCGAAATGCCGCCGTCCTTCCGGCAGGTCGCCGCCCGTCATCGAATGCGCAACGATGGCGCGCTTCTGCTGTTCGGTTGAAAACGAGCGCATCAGCTTGAGGCCTGCGCGCTCTTCATCCTGGAACAGCCGTATACCCTTGAACGGGCCATAGTCGGCGTAGCTCGGCTCGGCGCCCCAGAACGCCGGCGTCAGCACCATTTGGGTGCCAAGCACGAAGCAGTTCACTATCAGGTGATGACCGAAGAGCTGCCAGCCCCATGGCTCGGTGGCCGACGCGGTGCCGAACAGACAAAAGATGTAGCTCCATTCCCCCAACACCGCCGGGCCGCCGACGATATCGCCAAGAAAGCCGTTAAGCTTCATCACGTCGCGCGACAGCTCGTAGCCATGCTGGCTCATGCTCGCCCGCAACACCGCCATCACCGCTTCGCGCAGCGGTTCGCCGACTTCGTCCAGGCGCAGTCCATAGTCCTCGACGTACAATTCGGTGTTCTGCCAATGCCGCCATTGCTGCGAGTCGACGGGGAAGCACGATTGCTTCTTTTGTTCTGCCGTCATGCCCGCCAGAAGCGCGTTGACGGCCTCGATCATGGCGCGCGTCGGGGCGTCCTCCGCACGCGTCGAATAGAGATCTGGAATGACCTGGCCGGAGGCAGTGATGCCGCGAAACGGCTCATGGAACAGCCGATCCCAATTGGCGAACAGACCCTGCGCACGCGGGCTCTTGATCCGCGCCTGCGCGTGCTCGCGCGGCGTCGGACCTGCAATCTTGGAGCCGGGCGGCTGCGGAACAAATGGATGATAGTCGTCGGCGCTCACGCAGCGAGGCTAAGCGAACCGTCGCCGGTTGTCACGGGACGTTGCCGAATGAGGAGTGCGGTCCGGTCAAAGATCGGCACCGAGCCCAGTTCCCTTCGCCGCCGAGGCCCGATAAGCTGCCCGACATGGACGTGATGCAATACGCATCTGGAGACACGCCTGGGGAGGCGCGCGCGGCAGGGGGGAGGGGCGGCGGCATCGCCACGCTCGCCGCCGGCAAGCTTTACGCATTACAGCACAGCTACGCGCTCGATGGCCGCGTCAGCTTTTATCCAGCGAGCGCGCGCGGCTTCTCGGTGGCGAACTCCTATCTGCTCAAAGAACCCGACGCCGCCATGCTGATCGACACGGGCTTCGGCAAGGACGAGCCGGCGATCCGTGCCGAGGTTGAATCGCTGATCGAGCCCGGCCAGCCGCTGTCGATGTTCCCGCTGCGGCTCAACGAATTCATGTCGATCAACAACGTCGAGAGCTTCGCCGGACATTTCAACGTCGAGACCTGCTACACCAGCAATATCGATGCCGCGTTGTGGTTCGATTTCGGCGCCAAGGCTGAAGGCCGCGACACTCTCAAATCCATGAAGGTCACCGCGGTAGGCCGCGCCGACACCATCGCGCTCGGCAAGGGCGGCCGGCTGATCGACGTGATGAATGCGCCGATCCGGCTCATCGCCACACGCTGGCTCTACGACCACGCCACCAAGACGCTGTTCTCCTCCGACCTGTTCACCCACGTCTGGCGCGAGGCCGAGAGCGGGCCCTGGTTCGTCACCGAGGCCGACAACGATTCTACGTCGCCCTCCGACGTGCGCTCGTTCATGCTCAATACGCGTTACTGGTGGCTGGAAGGCGCTCCGACCGATTCGATTCGCCGCGGCATCGGCGCCATTTTCGACAAGTACGACATCGAGACGCTGGCGCCCGGTTACGGCTGCATTCTCTCAGGCCGCAACGTTGTAGCGCGCCATTACCAGATGCTCGATGATTTCTTGAAGGCCTGCGACAAGAGCGTGGCGACCTCGCGCTACGTTTTTCGCGATGAAGAACGCTGAAACTAAAGCGGATGAGAAATGTCATAAAGGACGCTGGCTTAAGATGTCCAGCGACGAGTATTAACGTTAGGTAGAAACGTCCTAACTCACGTCAATTATCCCGGCCGCAATAAGGCTCGCGCGAATTTCGCCAGTCTTCTCCGATATGTTCTTGCCAAACTCTTTGCGGATGATGCCACCGAAATCAGAAAACAGACTCGTCCCTGTTTGCAGCAATAGCAGGATGCTCGATCTGCCCAATCGCCCGCAGAACCAACCAAGCTCATAAATTACGTTCGGTCTGGCCTGTAAATATTTTTCTCCACCGGATATAACTTCGTCGTCTGGTGTGAATAGTGCAATGGCGTAGCTACAAGTTTCGGCATATCGCTCGAATTTTTCAATTACAGTTTCGCTCCCGATTTCAGGCTCCTCCATTAGCACAATTGGATTAAGCCGAAATTGCGA
Organism: Xanthobacteraceae bacterium; assembly: GCA_049300295.1. Taxonomy (GTDB): domain Bacteria; phylum Pseudomonadota; class Alphaproteobacteria; order Rhizobiales; family Xanthobacteraceae; genus BOG-931. Next base: position 48,310 of record JBAQJL010000054.1, on the reverse strand, counting down.
CTTAACGATATCTTTCAATTCACGCCATTTGGCTTCGTTGCGTCCGTGAATTATGAACACATTTTCCCGGTGCTGGAGGTGTTGCGCCGCCTCTTTTCGAATTAGCAAGTCTGGATTGCGCTTTAGTCGCGTCAGAGACGCGCGGACGACAGCTAGGATATTCTCTACGCTCTTGTAAGACGGTGAATTCATATAGTTGTTTACACCCTGATTAGCCTCCTCTGCTATCTGACTCGAGTAAGCATTTCGACCGAGGGCGTCATTAAATAGGTCCAATAGCTCCCTAACGTACTGCCTGAATTTCGAGTCATCGTCGCGCGCAATGTGATAATCGCGACTGAATCGGCCGAGGATGGCCTCCAGTTCCTTCTCGTACCGTTGTAGCTCGTCTATTACTTTCTGATTTTCCATTAAGGCTGGACCGTTAGCTGCTAGTGATAGGCTCGAGTTGGCGACAGGGAGGTGAGAATATCGCCCTACCTAACCCGGCTGATGCCGCTTCAAAAACGTTCGCGCGCCGTTGATGGTGCGAGCCTTCAGCTCCGGCGGCTCCTTCCACGGAAACACCGTGATCTCTGCGTTCGGACACAGCGAGGCGATGTCGATAGACGTTTGCAGCGGATGCGCCGGCACATCGTCGGGCAGTACCAGCATCGGCGTCTGGCACGACTTGGCAAATTCGCGCGACACGCTGTACACGAAGTCGGGGTGTACCCGGTAAAGGTTGTGCAGATATTTCTCGACGGTCGTCATCGATACATCGCGCCGGCGCTCGAGAAATTCCTTGGCCCAGACGTTCTTGCCGGAATCGTACATGTAATCCGGGTGAGCCGGATTGTGCCCGACCGGTTGACTCACCAAGGCGGCGGCCACGCGTTGCGGCGCACGCTCGATCAGCTTCATCGCGAATGGGCCGCCGATGCAGTTGCCGAAGAAGAAAAACCGCTCGATGCCGAGGTGATCCATGACGCCGAACTGATCGTCGGCGAAGGCGTCCCATGGATTGTCGACCGAGATCGGTCCGCTCGACTCGCCGCCGTTGGCGTTGCGCTGGTCCATGCTGATGACGCGGAAGTCGTTCTTGAATTCCTCCATGATGTTGATCGCCGCCATGGTCGACCAGTTGAGGATGCGCGAGTTCAAGCCGCCGCCCGGCGTCGCCAACAGCGGAAAGCCGGTGCCGATCTCGACGTAGCGGATGCGGACGCCGTTCTTCTCGCAAAACCCGACTTTGGCGCCCGCCGGCGCACCCTGGGGAATTTCCGACGTCTGCGGCACCGCTGCCTCCCTTGGCCTTGTTACGCGCATCACTTTCTTATTCCAGCGGCGCTTGCGGGCGCAATCGTCATGCTGCAGAATCCTAGTCTGGATTAGCGACGTGCCGGGAAGGAATCGCCATGCTCGACAAGCCGACGATCGGCAACATGCTCGACACGCCCGTCGCGCAGCGCATGCCGCGCGAGATTGCGCCCGGCGTATTCTGGATCGGCGACTGCCTGGCGCAGCGCCACAAGGGCAAGGTTTATCACGGCTATAACGCCGCCTTTTTGGTCGCTGGCGACGATGCCTCGATCCTGGTCGAGACCGGGCATCCCAAGGATTTTCCCGTCATCGAGCGGCACATGAACGAACTGTTCGCGCGCGGCATCGCGCCGCTCAAATACTTGTTCGTTACGCATCAGGAAACGCCGCATTGCGGCGGGCTCGGCCGCGTGCTCAAGACACATCCCGATGCGCTCCTGGTTGGCGACGTCAGCGACTATCACCTCGCCTTTCCACAATACGAACACCGCATGCGCTGGATGAAGGAGGGCGACGAGATCGATCTCGGCGGCCGCAGCCTTATGGCGGTGGAACCGGTGATCCGAGACCTGCGCACCACCTACTGGGGCTTCGACACCAAGGAGCGCGTGCTGTTTCCCGGCGACGGCTTCGCCTACAGCCACTATCACGAGGATGGCCATTGCGGTCTGGTCGCCGAGGAGGCGGTGTCGCTCGATCTGCCGGACGTGTCGTCGACCTTCGCCGACCTTGCGTTGTTCTGGACAAAATTCGCCGACATGAACGCCTATTGCGACCGGCTCGATCATTTGATCGAACGGCTTGATGTCAGAGTGATCGCGCCGACGCACGGCCTGCCGATCACCGACGTGAAGGTGACGGTGCCGAAGGTGCAGGCGGGACTGAAGGCCGCCGCGCTGATGCCGGAGACCGGCACGAACGAAAAGGCGCCGGCCGCGGCGACCTAGTGCAGCGGATTCGACATTCGCTAGTCCGTTTCGAATAGGTGCGTGACGATCGGCTCGGCGTAAAGTTTGTCACGTGCATTCACCGCCCTCGACAAGCGCAGATCGTGCCGCCATGCAGTAGCGCCCCGCGCATTACTGCGCGGACGTGGCTATACGTCCGTCATCGGCTCCGATCTAATGGCCGCGGCATTTCAATCCGCCCGGGAGGAAAGATATGCGCGTGAAACTGCTCGCGCTTCTGCTGACGGCTTGCCTCACCAGCGCGGCCGCCGCGCAGGACGCGGGTTACCCGAACCACACGGTACGCATGATCGTTTCATCCGGACCGGGCGGCAATCCGGATGTGCTGGCGCGGATGTTGGCCGATCGGATGGGCAAGGATTTCGGCGTGGCGTTTGTCGTCGAGAATGTCACCGGCGCGGGCGGCGCGCTTTCTGCAATCACGTCCGCGAAGGCGCCGGCCGACGGCTATACGCTGTTCTCCGGCGACAGCGTGATTACGCGCGCTATTCGGCTATCGTACAAAAACTGCATCTGCAGATCAAAAATTGATGGGGCATGACCATGGTGGCGGCCGCGACGGAAGATTTGAAGCAAGCAGATTTGAACCAACTACGCGTCGATCAGGTGGGCGGGCTATGCCCACCGTCCGAGTTGCGGCAAGTGTTCGAAGCCTATAAGCGCGGCGAAGCCTCCGAGGAGGCGTTTGCCCGGGCGAAGGACCAAGCGATTCGTCATGTGATCGCGCGACAGGAATCGGTCGGATATCCCATTCTCACCGACGGCGAGCTGCGACGGCGTAATTTCCAGGAAAGCTTCAGCGAGTCGGTGTCCGGCTTCGACGTGCCGGTCGAAGACACGTCGATGGATGGCGTCAGCGCGCAGCCGCTGGTCCGCGCCGAGCAGAATTTCAGCGCACCCGGCCCGGCGATCCGGACGCGGCGCCGCGTTGTCGAGCGGCTTAAGCTCATCCACAACGTGCCGCTCGAGGAATACCAGTTCTCCAGCAAAGTGGCGACGCGGCCCGTCAAGGTGACGGTGCTGAGCCCGGACCGTATTTCGCAGCGTTTCGACTGGCAGAATTCCACCGCCGTCTATCCCGACATGGATGCGTTCATGGCCGATGTGGTCGCCATCACGCGGCAGATCATCGCCGGGCTGGTGGCGGCAGGCTGCCGCTACATTCAGATCGATGCGCCGGGCTACACCGCCTATGTCGATAATGTGTCGCTCGATCGCATGCGCTCCCGTGGCGAGGACCCGGACAAGAACATGGAGCGATCGATCGCCGCCGATAATGCGGTGATCGCTGGCTTTGACGGCGTCACCTTCGGCATTCACCTCTGCAAGGGTAATCCGCGCACCATCGATCCGGCGACCGGTGAGGTCATGCCGCAATGGCATCGCGAGGGCCATTACGATGCGATTGCCGAGCGGCTGTTCTCGCAGCTCAAGCACGATCGTATCCTGCTCGAATACGACGACGAGCGATCCGGCAGTTTCGCGCCGCTGCGTTTCGTGCCGAGAGGCAAGATCGCGGTGCTGGGGCTGGTGACGACCAAGCGGGCAGATCTCGAAAGCCTCGATCTGCTGCGCCGGCGTATTGGAGAAGCCGCGCAACATCTGCCGGCCGAGCAACTCGCCCTCAGCCCGCAATGCGGGTTCGGTGGCCTCGACAGCATCTCGATTCCCGAAGAGGATCAGTGGCGCAAATTCGAGCGCATCCTCGAAACCTCCCGGCTGGTGTGGAGGTAAGCCGACGCAAGTATCAGCGCAGCGACATCCGGGACTTAGAGTTCAGACTGCTTTCCGCGTATCGCCATACCCGCGAGGACTCCGGGAGTTCCTATTTTCCGACCGGAAACGGCTCGGTGTAGAACTCACCGTCGCGGCCGAAATACATCGCTTTGCGGCCGGCGATGAACACTACGTAGTGCGAGCAGCCCGAGCGCATGATGCGGCGCAGGAATTCGGCGTAGCCGATCTCACCGCGCTGGATGGCTTTGACGGTGGCGGCGACGACTGTGGAATCGAACGAAGGCGCAATCGCCAGCCCCTCCTTGAGCGGCAGTGGCTCGTCGAAAGCCTCGCCGCCGTCATCGTAATAAGTGTTGCGCAGCTTGATCAGGTCGGCGGTGTAGGACCTGACGCCGGCGCCGACCAGACGCTCGACTACTTTTGGAAACGGCGTGTCGGCGAAGCTTAAGGTCATGCACTCGGTAATCATCGCGGTATTCATGACGCGGACTCCGTTCTGTCTCTAGGAAGCGATGGGGTCGATGCTATCCAGCGCCTCGAGCAGCCGCCGGAGGCCGCGTTGCAGCGAAACGGTATCGGCGGCTGAGAGTTTGCGGGAGATGCGATCGTGATAACCGTCAGCCGCTTTGGTCAGACGACCGAGCGCGGTCTGGCCGCGCCGGGTGAGCGTGAGGTGCGGCGAAACGCGGTGGTCGGGATTGTCGCGGTATTCCGCGGCTCCCTCGGCGACCAGCAGGTCGGCGATGCGCTGCACGTTCTGCCGGGTGACGCCGAGCACGCGGGCGATCTGCGGCACGGTATGCGGCCGGTCTGAAGCCGCCGCGCTCATCACCTGCCAGCGGGCCTGGGTCTGGCCGACAGTTTGAGCGATCGCCTCACCGTAATCGCGCAGCCGGCCGGCAAGCTCATAGATATGAGCAACGATAATCGGCACCAGCGCTTGAGGCGTAGTTGCGGTCATCATGGATCTATATTGTCATAATGACAATATAGTGTCAATATGGATTGACTTGCTAAGGAAAGGCTTGACACGCAGAGGCTTCGGTGCGGCAGGAGGGAGGCTGGCGCAGGCCGTCGAGCCTTGCTAGGCAAGGTCATCGGCAGAGAGAGAGCCATGGGCTATTTCGACGGACTGACCAGCGCCAATTTCAAGACTGCGCAGGATGGCCAAAAACTGTTCTTCCCGTGGGGGTATCTGCACCACGGCTACGCGCTCGCCTCCGAGCAAGATGCCGAGCGGATACGCAAGCAACTCAAGACCTATTATGTCGTGCTGATTGCCGCGATTATCGGTACGTCAATGATTCACGCCTTCGTCGTATCTGCCGCCGTCGCGGGGCTTGGCATGGTCGTCTATGGGATCTGGGCGCGCCGTCAGGTGGCGGGGCTGCAGCCTGGCGGCGAAAGCATGTCGTTTGGCGAAAGCGCGGCCGCGCAGGCGCGGGCCTACGGCGCGCGAAGGCTATGGATGATGGAAGCCTGCTCGCTGCTTCTGGCTGCCGCCGGGGCCTTTATGTATGTCACCGAACCGACCAAGCGGCCGATGGCGGTCCTCACGCTCGTCTTCTTTGGTTGCTGCGCGGTGGTCATCGGCTATCTGCTGGTCATTCGCCAGCGCACATCGACCGCGCCGTAGCGCGGGACGCGCTTAGTCTGCTCATTCCTTCGCTCATTCTCGCGCAAGCGGGAATCCAGACGAGTTTCGGCGATGCTTAAGAAATCCGCTCCCGCTTTCGCGGGGACGAGCGGTCTGGGCCGTCACGGCAGCGGCTTGCCACGGACGTCGGCCGCATGCTCGATCTTGATCAACACGCCGATGCCGGTGTCGGCGCCGACGTGGGTCTGCTCGCGCGGCAGCAGCAGCTTGAAGATGGCGTCGTGGACCGGCCCGTTCTCATAAAGTTGGGCTGTTCCATAAAAGCGCAGAAAGCCGGAATCGAGCACGCCGTCGCGCTGCGCCTTGAAGTTCGAATACATCACGCAAACGCGCTCGTCCTGGCCGAGGTTTTCCAGCGCCTGCTTCTTCGAGCGCTCCCAATAGGCGAGGTGGCCGTCGTCGAACACCACCATGCTGCCCTTGGGAGAAATATTCGGGCCATTCGGTCCCTGCGTCGCCACGAGGCACGGCGCGCCGTCATCCCAAGCGGACCTGATCAGGGCTTTGAGTTTTTCGCTGATTGGCATGGATGCTTCTCCAGAATGCATCATTGTCCCCGCATGGCCAGCACGCGATCCACCATGGCGCCGGCTTCGCCCAGATAGTTGGCCGGATCGCACAGTTTTGCCAGTGCGGCACGGTCGAGATGTTTGGCAATTTCCTTGTTCTCAGCGAGCAGATCGGCAAGTGGCCGGCCAGTCGCCACCACCTGCCGGCAGATGTCATAGACCAGATCGTGCGCATATTGCCGGCCGAGATGCGGACCGAGCCCCATCATCACCGCTTCCGATACGATCAGGCCCTTGGTAAGATCGAGATTGCTGCGCATCTTCTTCTCATCGACCTGCAAGCCGCTGAGCACGAATTTGGTCTGCGCCAGCGCGCTGGCGGCGTAGCAAAAAATCTCCGGCAGGACGATCCACTCGATTTCCCAGGGGCCGGTGGCGCGCTCGTGGTCCTCCACCATGGCGTCGAGCAGCGCCGCGGTCTGCTGGCGAACGACCGACGTGAGCGCCGTGATATAGACCGACGAGATTGGATTACGCTTCTGCGGCATGGTGGAAGACGAGCCGCGGCCTTCGTGAAACGGCTCGTAGACTTCCTCCACTTCGGTCTGCATCAAAAGCTTGATGTCGAACGCGATCTTGCCGCAGCTGCCGGTGACGAGGCCGAGGAAACAGCCGACTTCCGCGATGCTGTCGCGCACCGTGTGCCAGGCGATCGCCGGTTGGCCGAGTTTCAGCTCCTTCATCAGTTCGGCCTGGACTTCGAGACCGCGGCCACCGAGCGACGACAGCGTCCCCGCCGCGCCGCCGAATTCGCCGACCAAGACGCGCGGGCGCAGTTCGGCAAGCCGCTCCCGGTGCCGCTCGAACGCCGCGAGCAGTGTCGCCATCTTGTAGCCGAAGGTGATCGGCACGGCCTGCTGCAGGTTGCTGCGTCCGGCCATCGGCGTGTCGCGATATTTTTTCGCCAGTGCCGCCAGTGCGTCGGCGATGCCGGAAACCTCGGCCTCGACCAGCGCCAGAGCCTCGCGGATCTGCAACACGGTGGCGGTATCGGTGATGTCCTGGGTGGTGGCGCCCCAGTGGCACCATTCGCCGAGCCCGTCCTGGCAGGCCGCCACGAGCTGCTGCACCACCGGCAGCACCGGATAGCCGATGCGTTCGGTCTGCGTCTTCAGCTTGGCAAAATCCATCTCGGACACGTTGCAGTGCCGGCAGATTTCCTCGGCCGCGTCCTTCGGGATGACGCCGAGCCGCGCCTGCGCCCGCGCCAAGGCGGCCTCGAAGTCGAGGTATTTCTGCACGCGATTCTCATCGGAAAAGACCTTCCGCATCGCCTCGGTCGAGAAGATGTCGCGAAACACGGCAGAATCGATCAACGACGATGGCATGCGCATCTGTCTCCATTGGCTGTCATCGTCCGCGCATGCGGACGATCCAGTAATCGCTGGCGCCTGGGACCGGCGGTGAGCGCGAGCCTACTGGATGCCCCGCCTACGCGGGGCATGACAGGACCGATATGTGCCGGTCAAGTCTGTATCGCGTTGACAGGTCAACGCCTGTGCCGTTGAAATCGCGATATGCCAACCCAATCGAATGACCAAGCACAGTCGGCGAGCTTCTCCCTGCCGCCGCAGTTGCGCGCCATCCATGAAGCCGAGTACCCGCATTTTTCCGACGCCGAGATGACTCGCCGGCGCGCCGCGGTCGCCGATATGCTCAAGGAAGCCGGCACCGATCATCTCATCTTCTGTGGCGCCAACCGATTCGGGACCGCTGTGCAATGGCTCACCGGCTGGCCGGTCACCACGGAGGCCGTGGGCGTGTTCACGCCGGACGAAGCCGATGCCATGTTCGTCCAGCACGTCAATCACGCCCCGCTGGCGCAAAAGATCGCAGCGCGCGCCAAGGTCGCCTGGGGCGGCGGCTCCTCGATCGCCGCGGCGATGCAGGTGCTCGAACAGCGCCGCGCGCAGACCGGCCGCGTCGCCGTGATCGGGCCGATGACGTTCGAGCAGCACGCGACGCTCAGCGAAAAATTCGGCGCCGTCAAAAACCTCAACCGTCCCTATGTGCGGCTGCGCCAGGTCAAGTCGGCCGAGGAAATCGACTGGATGCGCATCGGCGCGGCGCTGTCCGACCGCGGCATGCTGGCGCTGCGCGATGGGCTGCACGCGGGAGCAACCGAGCGTGAGCTCGGCGATGTCGTCGAGCGCGGCTATGTGGCGCTCGGCGGCGCCACCGTCATTCACTTCATCGGCGTCACCCCGATGGCGGCGCCGCGGCTTGGCGTGCCGACGCAGTTCGCCGCCAACCGCAAGGTCGGGGCCGGCGATCTGGTGTTCGCCGAGATCAGCGCCGCGTTCTGGGATTATCCCGGCCAGGTGCTGCGCAGCTTCGCGCTCGGCGCCGAGCCGACGCAGCTTTACCGCGATCTGCACGCCGCGGCCGACGCGGCATTCGCGGCGGTCGCCGCGATGCTCAAGGCCGGCGTCATGCCGCGCGAAGTGATCGAGGCCGCAGGCGTCATCGAACAGGCGGGCTTCACCATTATTGACGATCTGTTGCACGGCTATGGCGGCGGCTATCTGCCGCCGGTGCTGGGCTCCAAGAGCCGGCCGAGCGCACACGTGCCTAACGAACCGTTTCGCGCCGGCATGGTGGTGGTCATCCAGCCCAATGTGGTCACCAAGGACGGCATGGCGGGCGTGCAGACCGGCGAGATGGTGTTGATTACCGAAACCGGAATCGAGCCGTTCCATTCCGTGCCGCGGGGATTTTTGCGTGCCTGATCATCGTTACCGCGCGGTATCCGCCGCACGTCCTTAATGAGGCGTGACTGCAGTCGTTAAAGTTCGCCCGCATCGCTGCAGCGCGCCGTCGGGCCGTATGCCTGCGTAAATTCGCCACCATTGCTCAGCTAACGATCGCGATGCCGCGACTCCGCACGCAGCGGAGCGAATTCGTAAAGGTTATCTTCCGCATTCAAATAAACCGATACACCGCGCATAAAGAATACCGCTTCAAGCAATCTTCAGCATAGGCTTAGAACGCGCCGCAATTTCACCAATTCAACACCACCGCTGTTCCAAATTCCCTGCGAGATAAACAAGTTCTCGGCGTCATCAGGGGACAGGCGTGCGTACCAGCACCATCGTCATGGTCGGCTTTGCAGTCGTGTTTGGGCTGCTCGCCGTCTTTTTGGCGAATGCCTGGCTTAATAACAGGGCCGCTCAAACGATGCGCGATCTGGCGGCGCAGCAAAAAACTGCGCCGCCGGCGCACACTTTAGTTGTCGCGTCGAAGCCGATGAAATTCGGCGACGTGATCACGTCGTCTTCACTGCGCGAAATTTCGTGGCCGGCCAATGCGGTTCCACAAGGCGCATTCGTCAAAATCAGCGAACTGACCGTCGGCAAGCGCGTGGTGCTGATCCCGATCGCCGTCAACGAACCAATTCTAGCGTCAAACATCACCGGCCCCGGCCAGCGCGGCACGCTGTCGTCGCTGCTCAAAGACGGCCTGAAGGCCGTCACCATCCGTGTCAACGACGTAGGCGATGTCGGCGGTTTCGTGCTGCCCGGCGACCATGTCGATGTCGTGCTGACGCGGCCCGGCGACAAGAAAATGTCGGTCAACGATGTCGTGCTGCAAGACGTGCGCGTGTTGGGCGTCGATCAACTGGCCGACAACACCACCGACAAGCCCGCAGTCGTCAAGGCGGTAACACTCGAAGTCGACGAGACCGGCGGACAGAAACTGGCGCTTGCCTCCATGGTCGGCACGCTGTCGCTGTTGCTGCGCAAGGCCGGCGAGACCATGGCCGATCCGACACGGCAGGTTTCGCCGTTGGATCTGGTCAATAGAGCGGGCCCACACGGCACAGCGAGTTACTCGACAATTGTGGTCACGCGCGTGGGCAAGAATTCACTCTCGCTCGATCAGTACAGCGTGCCGGTCGAGCACAACGGAAGAAACGATGAGAATGCGCCTTCGTCTGCGCTTTCGGTGCAGCACACGGCGCACGAGTGAAGGTTTGGGGGCGAACGAAACGGCAGTGCGGATTGGGACGAAGTTCGGGGACAACAAGCAGCGGCGGGGAGGCCGACGTGAACAGCCAGTATCGAGACCAAAATAACATCGCCGGCGGGGGCCGGCCGCATCTTGACGGGACCACGATCATCCGATCGCTGACACGGCGCAGCGGCGCTGCGCTTGTGGCGGCGCTACTGGGTACGATGGCGCCGCTGACAATCGCCGCGCACGCGCAGCAGCATGCAGCGCTGGCAAGCCCGATGCATCCCAGGACAATTCCTGTAACACTCGGCAAATCGCAGGATGTCCAGACCAAGCAGAGTATTGGCGACATTGTGGTCAGTGATCCGTCGGTGGCCGACGTTAACCCGCTGACCGATCACGCGCTTTCCATTTTTGGCAAAAAGGGCGGAACTGCTCGCGTCACCGTGTACGACGCCGACAAAAAATTGATCGACACTTTCGATATTGAAGTGGGCCTGGACATCTCACCGTTGGTCGCGGAAATCGCGCAGTTCGCCAACGGCAGCATCAAGGTGTCGTCGATCAACGGCCGCGTCTTGCTGTCCGGCATCGCACCGGACGCTGCCACGCTCGACAAGGCCGTGCAGATGGCGCGGCAGTTCGTTCCAGATGCGAACGGCGTCATCAACACTGTGCGGGTGATGCAGCAGCAGCAGGTGATGCTGGAAGTGCGCTTCATCGAAGTGGATCGCCAAGCCAGCCGCCAACTCGGCGTGCAGTGGAACTATTTCGGCAACTCGGCGCTCGCCAATGTTGGCAATCAGGTCACACCCAATAACCAGGCGCCGCCTTTTCCGGGCGCACCGCAGTTGCCTCTCGCTTCGACGGCGGGCACCGTCGCTGCCGGCGTGCTGTCGGGCACGTCGCCATACGGCTTTCTGCTCGGCCAATTGTCGAACCGGGTGCAGGTTGCGGTCAACGCGCTCGAGCAGCAAGGCCTGGCGCGGAGCCTCGCCGAACCCAATCTGGTGGCTTTGTCGGGCGATACGGCGAGCTTCCTGGCCGGCGGAGAGATTCCGATCCCGGAGGCCGGCTCGCTCGGCACGGTGTCGTTCGCCTATAAGCCGTACGGCGTCGGGCTTTCCTTCACGCCGACCGTGCTGCGCGACGGCCTGATCAATCTGATGATCAAGCCCGAAGTCAGCCAGATCGATACCGCCCATACGGTGACAGTCGCCGGTACCTCGGTGCCGGGGCTGATCACCCGCAAGGCCTCGACCACCCTCGAATTGCGCGACGGCCAAAGCTTCATGCTGGGCGGCCTTTTGCAGGATACCGGCACCACCGCGCAGGACCAGTTGCCTTGGGTCGGCGATGTGCCGGTGCTTGGCGCCCTGTTCCGGTCCAGCCAGTACCAGAAGAACGAGACCGATCTGGTGATCGTCGTGACGCCGCACATCGTACGGCCGATGCCGGCGACCGTGGCGGCGCGCACGCCGCTCGACGGCACCGAGCCGGGCAACGACATCGACTTTTTCCTGATGGGTAAGGCCGAGGTGAGCCCGGCGCTGGTGCGGCTCGCCGCCGGCGCGCTCAACCGCCCATATGTCGGTCACATTCTCGATCTGCCGAAAAAGGGAGGCGTCTATGTGTCGGTCAAGGACTGAGCAAAAGCCCCGTTCCAAAGGGCGCCTGATCGCGACCGCTCTCGCAGCGGCCGCACTCGGCACGGCGCTTTGCGGCTGCTCCGAAATGTACTTCGATCATCGCGAGGGTGTGACTTCGGGCGCCGGCGACGCCGTTGCCGCCAACGAGGCGATGCAGACGATTGATCCGTGGCCGGCGCGCAGCGGCAATCCCAATATAGCCACCAATGGTCAGCGGATGCAGTCGGCGGTCGAGCGCTACCGCACCAACAACGTCACCCAGCCGGTTGACCCGATGCAGCTGGAGTCTTCCAACCAGGCGCCGCCGACGTTCCAAGTCACGCCGCCGCCATCGGCGCCGGCGCCGAGCATCGGTTCAGGCTCAACCACGACTACCACCACCGTCGTCAGCCCGCCGCCGCAGCAGGCGTCGCAGTAATCCCCGTAACCACGCGCCAGATTTGAACCATGCGTAACGGCCGCCCCGTCACTCCCGGACTCCAAGCCAGAGTGGTCATTCTGACCGCTGACGATGGATTCGAGGCGACGGCCCGCGCCACGTTCGGCGCCAGTGCGCAGATCGGCCTGGACGTCGTCAAAGGGCGGCTGCCCGATCGCCCGGAGATCGATGTCGAGGGCGCGACCGTCGTCGTCGTGGATCTCGATCCCTCCGATGAAACCGAAATGGCTGCGCTTGAGCGGCTGGTGACGCGCATCGGCAACTGGCCGCCGGTTGTTGCGGTGATGCCAAGCTTCGACGGCGCCGCGGTTCGCCGCCTGATGCAGTTGCGGGTCGCGGATTTTCTGGTCAAGCCGGTGCCGCCGGTCGAACTGGCGCAGACTTGCGCCCGCGTCGCCAAGAAGCCGGCCGGGACCGACACCGCGGAAGCGCAGATCCTCACCTTCCTGCCGGCCGTGGGCGGCGCCGGCGTCACCACGCTGGCGGTGCAAACCGCGATGCTGCTGCTTAACTCCGGCGCCCAGGGCAAGACCGCGACTTGCCTGGTCGATCTCGACTTCCAGCACGGCGCCTGTGCCGATTATCTCGACATCGAGCCGCGCCTCAATCTGGGTGAGATCGAGCCGCGCCCGGAACGCCTCGACCGGCAGTTGCTCGAAGTCATGATTTCGCAGCATCCGTCCGGCCTGTCGGTGGTGGCGGCGCCGAACCGGCCCGCCGAGATGCGCTCGTTCGATCCAGACGTGGTGACTCGGCTGCTCGATCTCGTGTCGTCGCATTTCGATTACGTCGTGTTCGACATGCCGCGCACCTGGTTCTCGTGGACCGACAGCGTGCTGCTCGGCTCCAATCAGCTCTACATTGTCACCGAGGCGACCGTGCCCGGACTGCGTCAGGCGCGGCAACTGGTCGAAGCCGTGCGCGAGCGGCTCGGCGATGGCCCGAAACCGCAAGTCGTGATCAATCGCTTCGAGCAGCGGTTATTCGGCCATGGTCTGCGCCGCGCCGATATCGAACAGGCGATCGGCGACTCATTCCGTGCCACCATTCCCAACGACTACGCGATGGTGCGCGAGGCGATCGATCGCGGCGTACCGCTCGACGAGATCAAACCGGGCAACAAGATCACGGCGGAACTGAAAAAGCTGATCTTGCCGCAGACCGACGACAAGTCCGCCAAGGAGCCGGCCGCCGCCGGCAAAAAATTCAAGCTCTCATTGGCGCGGTCGTAGAGGTCGGACGTGGCAGGCCGTTTTTCAGTTCGCCGCATCGCCGCTCCGGATCTCGCGCCGGCGGAAGAATCCCCGCTTGAGGATGTCTCGTGGACGGTGTTTCCCGAAGCCGCCGCTCCCGAACCTACCGCGTCCGCGGCCGGCAACCCGCTACTCTCCGACAAGCTGCTCGACGCCAAGGTGCGTCTGCACCGCCGGCTGATCGAGGAAATCAATCTGTCGGCGCTGGAAAAACTGCCCGAAGACGACATCCGCAATCACATCCAGCAACTCGTCTCGCAATACGTCCTGGTCGAGCGGCTGGCGCTTAACACCCAGGAGCTCAACGACTTCGTCTCGGAAATTCTCGATGAGATGACGGGGCTCGGCCCGCTTGAGCCGTTGCTCAAGGACCCCACGGTCAACGACATTCTGATCAACGGCCACGAATGCGTCTATGTCGAGCGTGGCGGTATCCTGGAGCCGACCGGCGTGCGCTTCAAGGACGAAGCGCATCTGCTGCGTATCATCAACAAAATCGTCTCTGCGGTCGGCCGCCGCGTCGATGAATCGCATCCGATGTGCGACGCGCGCCTGCTCGACGGCTCGCGCGTCAACGTCGCGGTGCGGCCGGTGGCGATCGACGGGCCGCTGATGTCGATCCGCAAATTTTCCAAGAAGCCGTTCAACCTGAACAAACTGGTCGAAGTCGGCGCGCTGCGCCCGCAGATGGCCGAGGTGTTGGCGGCCGCCGTGAGGGCGCGCGTCACGCTGATCATCTCCGGCGGTACCGGCTCAGGCAAGACCACGATGCTCAACGCGCTGTCTTCCTTCATTTCCGAGAAGGAGCGCCTGCTGACCATCGAAGACGCCGCCGAGCTGCAGCTGCAGCAGCCGCATGTCGGCCGCATGGAAACGCGGCCGCCGAACATCGAAGGCAAGGGCGAGATCCGCCAGCGCGACCTGGTGAAGAACGCGCTGCGTATGCGGCCCGATCGCGTGATCCTCGGCGAGTGTCGCGGCGAAGAAGCCTTCGACATGCTGCAGGCCATGAATACCGGCCACGAAGGTTCGATGGCCACGGTTCACGCCAACACGCCGCGCGACGCGATTTCGCGGCTCGAACAGATGATCGGCATGGCCGGCATGCCGATGACGGTCGCCTCGATCCGCGGCCAGATCGCCGCCGCCATCCGCGTCATCGTGCAGCTGTCGCGATTGTCCGACGGCAAGCGCAAGGTCATGAGCATCGCCGAGATCACTGGGCTGGAGTCCGACATCATCCAGATGCAGGAAATCTACAAATACGTGCGCACCGGCACCGCGCCGGACGGCACCGTGCAGGGCCATTTCCAGGCGACCGGCGTGCGGCCGCGGTTTCTCGCCGATCTCGTCGCCATGGGCATCAAGATTCCCGGCGCCTATTTCGATCCCTCGCAGCCGCTGTAACAGAAATCGGCCATGTTCGATAATCTGTTCACTAACCCGATCTATCTGGTCTATCTGTTCGTTGCGGTGTCGGCCGGGCTCGCCTTCGAAGCGGTTTATCTCTTGGGTTTCTCCACCGCGTCGTATCGCAGTCAGATCAACCGGCGGCTGAAGCTGTCGAAAGATCGCACCGATCGCGAAACCATGCTGGTCGAGCTGCGGCGCGAGCGCGGATTGACCGCGGGCGGCAACTACCGGCTCGGCCTCGTCTCGCTCAACCGGCTCATTCTGCAATCTGGGTTGACCATCGGCTTCACCCGCCTCGGCGTCTTCGTCGCCATCGGCAGCGTGCTCGCCTTTGCGGTCACGTTGGTGTTCCGCCACTCATTCGTCGAGGCGGGCGCTGCCGCGCTGTTCAGCGCCACGCTGCTGCCGTTCATGGTGTTGCGCTGGCTGCGCTCGCGCCGTCAGGGCAAATTCGCCGCGCAATTCCCCGACGCGCTCGACATCATCGTGCGCAGCCTGCGCGCCGGCCATCCGGTTCCGGTCGCCGTCAATATGGTCGGACGCGAAATGGGCGACCCGATCGGCAGCGAGTTCGGCATCGTCACCGACGAGATCACCTACGGCGCCGATCTGGAAACGGCGATGCGCAATCTCTATGCCCGCATCGGCTCCGACGACCTGCCGCTGTTCGTCACCGCGGTCGCCATCCAGGGCTCGACCGGCGGTAATCTGGGCGAGATTCTGCAAAACCTGTCCGGCGTCATCCGCCAGCGTTTCAAGATGCGCCGCAAGATTCGCGCGCTCGCCGCCGAAGGCCGCGCCTCGGCGATGATCCTGTCCGCACTGCCGATCGGCATGTTCTTCGTCATTCTGTGGCTGGTGCCCGACTTCTATGGCTCAGTGTGGGATGTGCCGTTGAGCAAGGAACTGGTCGGCGGCGCCAGCTTCTGGATGATGGTCGGCAATCTGATCATGTTCCGCATGGTGAATTTCAAGATTTAGGAAGCCATGAACTCCGCCGATTCCATATTTGCCCTCGGCCCGCAGACCATGCTGAGCCTGCTGGTCTTCCTCGCCGCGGGCACGCTCGCCTTCGCGGTGATGGTCGGCCTGCGTGCCCGCGAGTTGGTGCGCCGCCGCGCCGCGCGCGTGTCCGTCGACGTTGACGACGAGCCCCGCGGCCGGCGCTCGCCGCGCTATTCCGGCCTGCGCGCCGCGCAGAAGCTCGTCGACTATGCGGTCAAGCACTATTCGTCATCCGACACCAAGGATGTGAAAGTCCTGCGCCAGCGGCTGACGCGCGCCGGCATCTACGATCCGCGCGCCACCGCGGTGTTCTTTCTTACCCGTATCGCCACCGCGCTCGGGCTCGGCGTCGCCGCGTTCTTCGTCGTTCCGATGCTTGGCATCGAGGGCAAGGTCGCGTTCTGGGTCTATGTGCTGATCGGTGGGCTGATCGGCTATCTGGCGCCGAGCTTTTATCTCGACCGGTTGATCGCGAGAAAGCGTCTCGAGCACATGGCGGGCTTTCCAGACTTTATGGATCTGCTCGTGGTCTGCGCCGACGCCGGACTGTCGATGGAGGCTTCGCTCGACCGCGTCGCCCGCGAACTCGGCGATTCCTATCCGTCGCTCACCGCCAACATTCACATGGCGAATCTGGAAATCCGCGCCGGCCGCACCATGAGCGAGTCGCTGGAGCATCTCGGCGATCGCCTCGGCCTCGACGAGGCGCGCTCGTTCGCCACCCTCATCCAGCAGTCCGACGAACTCGGCTCCTCCATCGGCGACGCGCTGCGCGTCTATTCGGACGACATGCGCCACAAACGGTTGTCGCGCGCCGAGGAGAAGGCATACGCGCTCCCCGCCAAGCTCACTGTACCGATGATGGTGTGCATCTTTCCGACGCTGTTCGTCGTCATCCTGCTGCCGGTCATCGTGCGTCTGGTGACGCATAATTGGTGAGCAACGCGCCGCACAACGGTTAAGACTGTCGAGTCAGCCTTAAAACATTGGCGACCATCGCGGCGGTTCCGAGTCGACTGTCATTGTTGCCCGGCGCATGAGCGATGCCATGGGCGAAGTGGTTTTCATGCTGGCCGCGTGTGCCGCGTGCTTATGGCTCGGCTTCCAGGTCGGCGCGAGCCGCTCCGAGCTGCGCCGCAAGGCCGACGTGGTCGAACTCGAACGCCGTTTCAAGGTCGTGGATTGCAAGATCGTCGAGTCGCCGCGCGGCGACATCTATCGCGGCAGCGACGCCGCCTGAATCTGCGTGGCGATCACGATGCCGTCGCATCGGCCGGCGTATTCCGAACGGCCCGCCACCACGCGCGAATCCGATCCAGCTCTGACGGCAGCACCACATAGGATCGCCCGGCGAGCTTCTCCCACTGGGTCTGGCAGGCCGGCGACAGCGACGTCAAAAGCGGGATATGCGCGTCAAGCGCGGCGCTGAACGCACCAAAAAGTCCCCGTCCATCTGCTTCAAGCTTACCGAACTTGCTGAGGATCACGAGATCGCATCCGGCGGCAATGTCACGCGCTACCGCATCCGCGGCGCGCAAAGCGCCTTTGCCGTCGAGATGACACTCGGTCGAGCCCGGCCCGAGATCGGCGAAAATCGAGAATCGCTCGCCGCCCGTTACATTACGGAGAAAACCGGCGCTGCAGGTCCGATCGGCAAGGCCGTGGGACTCGGCGATGAGGCCGGCCAGACGGAACGCAGGACGCCAGCGCTCGACCAGCGTTCGAAAGAGGTCCTGGACCTCCGCGCTGGAGGCGCCACGGATGACGGCGATGGTCTGTGCAGGCTTTCCCATGAGGTCCTCCGATCGCGCACCTTTCCAAAGGTCATGACAAAAGAACAATGCGGCACGACGGCGCGCGAGTCGATGCCGGCCGGGCAGCGCAGGGATGCAGTTGTGCGCGGCGCCGTTAAACGTTATATTTTCTGGTATATAGCGACCCGGTCGGCGCGGAAATCGAGGACGGCATGAAACCGCGTCAAAACGTTGGAGTGGATCATGAGCAAGAACGACACCAAGTTTTATATCGACGGCGAATGGGTCGAGCCTGCCGTGCCGAATCATTTTGACGTCATCAACCCGGCGACCGAGGAGACGGCGGGACACATCAGTCTCGGAACCCGCAAGGACGTCAATCATGCCGTGAAGGCGGCACGCCGCGCCTTCGCTTCCTATTCGGCAACGAGTCGAGAGGAACGGATCGAGTTGCTGAAGCGGATCGTCCAGCTCTATGAGGAGCGTCAGGGCGAACTGGCGCAGGCCATGACGGCCGAGATGGGATCGCCGATCACCTTCTCCCGCCAGGTCCAGACCGTCAACGCGCTCAACCATTTCAAGGAAATGGTCAGCGTTTTGTCGTCCTACGAGTTCGAGTCCATGATGGACGGTGCGATAATTCGCCGCGAGCCGATCGGCGTCTGCGGACTGATCACGCCGTGGAACTGGCCGCTCAATCAGGTCACATCAAAACTTGCGCCGGCGCTCGCCTCGGGCTGCACCTGCGTGCTCAAGCTAAGCGAGATCGCCCCGCTCAGCACCATCCTGCTGGCGGAAATCCTGCACGATGCCGGCGTTCCCAAAGGCGTATTCAATCTCGTCAACGGCGACGGTCCCACCGTCGGCCAGGCAATTTCCGCGCATCCCGACATCGACATGGTTTCGTTTACCGGCTCGACGCGCGCCGGCATCCTCGTCGCCAAGGCGGCGGCGAAGACGGTGAAGCGCGTCTGTCAGGAACTCGGCGGCAAGTCTCCGAATATCATCACGGAGGGCGTCGATCTGGAAAAGGCGGTGCCGGCCGGCGTTCTGCGCTGCTATACCAACACCGGCCAATCGTGCCAGGCGCCGACGCGCATGCTGGTCCATCGTTCGCAGCGCGACGACGCCATCGCGCTCGCGAAGAAGACGGCCGAGAGCGTTCAGTTGGGCGATCCGCTCGACCCGCAGACGCAGATGGGGCCGGTCGTCAGCAAAGCGCAGTTCGACAAAATCCAGGGCCTGATCGAGCAGGGCCTCCAGGAAGGCGCGACCCTGGTGTGCGGCGGACCGGGCCGTCCGGCGGGCTTCAATCGCGGCTATTTTGTGCGACCCACGGTGTTTGCGGATGTCACATCCAAGATGACGATCGCCAAACAGGAAATCTTCGGTCCCGTGCTTTCCATGATGACGTACGGCACTGAGCGGGAAGCGATCAAGATCGCCAACAACACAAGTTACGGCCTCGCCGGCTATGTGCAGGCCGGTTCAATCGAGGACGCGCGACGGATCGGCGAGAAGATCCGCGCTGGACGCATTTATCTCAACGGAGCGCCGTCCAACAACAAAGTGCCGTTTGGCGGGTACAAGCAGTCCGGCAACGGCCGTGAGCATGGCGTGTTCGGCTTCGAGGAGTATCTCGAAGTCAAGGCCATGCTCGGCTATCGGGCGGCTTAGACGTGCCACACGCGATCGGCAATCGGCGCCGGGCATCGCTTGCCGATTTGCCGCCGTCAAAGATCTGCCGTCACAGATAGAGGCTTTTCATCTGGCCTTCGGGATAGCGCAGCCCGGCCGCGGCGCCGACCGGAATGGAGTCGGCAATCTGCGCGAGATCGTCGGCGGCCAGCTTGACCGAGAGCGCGCCGATATTCTCGACAAGCCGTGCCTTATGTTTGGTGCCCGGAATCGGCACGATGTCGTCGCCGCGCGCCAACAGCCACGCCAGCGCGAGTTGGCCGAGCGTACAATGCCGCTCGTGCGCGATTTCTTCGAGGCTGTGGACCAGAGAGAGGTTGTGGGTGACATTCTGCGCGGTAAAACGCGGATGCCGGCGTCGCGTGTCGCCCTCGCTCATGCCGTTCGGATCGCCGGTGATGCCGGTCATCAGACCACGCCCCAGCGGCGCATAAGCCACGAAGCTGATCTTGAGGTCGCGCGTCGTCTTCAAGGTCTCTTCGGCTTCGGCCCGATAGAGCAGCGAGAACTCGTTCTGTACGGCGGCGATCGGGTGGACGGCGTGCGCGCGGCGAACGGTTTCGGGCCGTGCTTCGCTCAAGCCCAGCGCGCGAACCTTGCCCTGTTCGACCAGCCGCGCCATGGCGCCGACCGTGTCCTCGATCGGCACCGTCGGATCGACGCGGTGCTGGTAATAAACGTCGATGGTTTCGACGCCCAGGCGCTTCAGACTCGCTTCGCACGCCTCCACCACATATTCCGGACGGCCGTCGGCAGTCTTGCCTCCGCGGCCCCCGAGATTGCCGAATTTCGTCGCCAGTACGATGTCGCCGCGCCGGCCCGCAATGGCCTTGCCGACCAGCGTTTCGTTATGTCCGTTGCCATAGGCATCGGACGTGTCGAGGAACGTGATGCCCTGATCCAGCGCCTCGTGAATAAGCGCGATGCCCTCGTCGTCGTTGCTCGCACCATACGTGCCCGAAAGCGACATGCAGCCGAGCCCGATCGCGGATACGCTGATGCCGGACGAACCGAGCGAACGTGTTGGCAGGCTTTTGCCGCTGGTCATTGCTGTAAACTCGCTTTTCGATTGATCGCTGACCGGTCTATTACGCCGTTTCTTCCGCCAGGGGTAGCCGTCAGTGCGATGCGCGGCGCCATCCGCGCGGCGCCTTGAAAGCGCCGTTCGCTTTCACGCCAAGCGAGGCCAGGATGAAGGCGGAGGGCCGCGGTGTTTGGTCAGCCGATCTCCTCATTTCGCCATGACGTGGACTTCACCGGCCGCGATCTCTACCGCAATCAATTTTCCGGCTTCGATATTCATGGCACGCACCTGCGGCGTCAAAAGATACGCCTTGAGTGGAAAGCCGCAATCGACTTCAATGGTCACGAGCGGGTTGAGATTTCGTATGGACGTGACGCGGCCGTCGAACCGATTGACCGCGGACGACGCCGAGTGCTGGGCGTGAGGCGGAATGATTGTCACGTTTTCGGCCCTGATGGCCGCACAAACCGATTGTCCAGCAGTGGCGACGACCGGCCCCGACGCCTGCAGCTTTCGATCGCCGATCGCAAGCACAGTCATAGCGCCTGCCGTTTCGATGACGCGGGCCTCAAGGACGTTCTCGACGCCGAGAAAGCGTGCAACGAAAGCGTTCTCGGGTTTGGCGAAAACGAGTGCCGCCGGTCCGTCCTGAACGACGGCGCCTTCTCGCAATACCGCGACTCTATCACCGAGCGTCATGGCGTCGGTATGATCG
The DNA here is from genome assembly GCA_049300295.1 of Xanthobacteraceae bacterium. Classification (GTDB taxonomy): domain Bacteria; phylum Pseudomonadota; class Alphaproteobacteria; order Rhizobiales; family Xanthobacteraceae; genus BOG-931. The sequence goes on along the minus strand of JBAQJL010000054.1, from coordinate 27,173 downwards.
TGCGTGACAAAGACTGCCGGCAGCGAGAGCGTGCGCAAAAACGAAAGCAGTTCCCCGCGCAATTGATCGCGGGTTTGCGCGTCGAGAGCCGCGAAGGGTTCGTCGAACAGGAAGAGATCGGGCCCGCTTGCAAGCGCACGGGCAAGCGCCACACGCTGCTTTTCGCCGGGACTTAAATCTTCCGGCCGGCGATGGGCCAGGTGCGCGGCGCCCACATAGGCAAGCAGCCCCGTATCGTCGCGTGGCACTGCGACGGTCTTGTCGATTTCGATGCTTCGGCGGCCGGCCCGGCGAGCGATCGCAACATTCTGTGCGACGTTAAGGTGCGGAAACAGGCCGAAATTCTGGATGACGAAACCTACATTGCGGCGCTCTGGCGCGAGCTTCGTCACATCTCGGCCGCCGATGATAACGCGACCGCTGTCGGGCCGATGAAAGCCCGCGATAGTTTCCAGGGTGACCGACTTTCCGGAGCCGTTGGGACCGAGGATGACAAGAATTTGGCCACGAGAAACAGCAAGGTCGAGACTGCGCAGGTGGAAGTTGCCGAGGGTCAGAGTCAGAGCCTCGACCGCAAGTCCGCTACTCATCGGTTCTCTCGCCCCGGCGCACCGCGCGAGATCGTGCGCAGAACAAGGAACAAGGCGAGCGAAACCGCCAGCAACAGGACCGACGCACTTGCGGCCTGGTCGAGACCGAATTGCAAGAACAGCTCGTAAATTTTGACCGGCGCTGTCATCGGGTAATAGGCCAGGATGACCACCGCGCCGAATTCGCTGATCGAGCGGGCGTAAGTCAACGTGACGCCGGTCATGATGCTGCGCCACGCCAGCGGCAGCGTAATGCGCGCAAAGGTTCGCCACGGGCCGAAGCCAAGTGTGCGGGCGATTTTCTCCAAGCGCGGATCGACGGCCTCGAAACCGATACGTGCCGCGTTCACCGTGTAGGGTGCCGAGACGAACACCATCGCTGCGACGACGCCGCCGAGTGTGCCCCAGAATTTCAGACCGACCAGCGCCTGCAGAGGCTCGCCGAGCACGCCCCGGCGGCCGAGCACCATCAGAAGGGCGATGCCCGCAACGGTGTGCGGGACAGCGAGCGGCAGATCGACCAAAGCTGCCGCCACGCTCTTCCCCGGAAACGTCGAGCGTGCCAATCCATAGGCCAGTGGTACGCCGAGTAAGGCGGCGACAGCAGCAGAAAGAAACGCGCCTTCGAGGCTGAGCGCGATGGCGTCGCGCACATCGCCCATTCGGGCGACGTTCGCCAGGCTCTGTCCCGATTGCGAGAGCGCAAGCGCGATCAGCGGAACGACGAGAAATGCGACAAGGACCGTCCCGAGGAACCAGCACAGCAAATAAAGGCCGCCCGAATGGCTTTGGGCACCGCGCACCCAGCGTTGTTTCGGTTGCTGCGGCATAGGGCTTCGCTGCCCGTCTATCTCCCGCTCAGGAGGCGGGCCACGGCTTCACGAGCTTCTTGAGCTCGGCCGGCATCGCCTCGACATGCACCGCGAAGGCAGGATTGAATTCGCCGAAACCGTTGTCCTTCATCACCGCCTGACCTTGCGGCCCAAGCAGCAGCGCGACGTATTTCTCTGCCAGAGCGACATTCGCGCTGCCATTGACCATGGTGACGGCATAGACGATCGGCTTGCCGGCAAGATCGCCGTTTTTGGTGTGGGCAACGCCCTGCTGATAATAGGCGGTTTGTGCCGGATCGCTGAGGTTGATTTTGGCCGGCAGGTCTATGAACTTCAGACGGTGCTGTAAGGCGTCGGAGCGGTAGATCGCCAGATAATCGATCTGTCCAAGTTGCAATGCCGCAATCAAGGAGGTTTCCGTATCGCGCATATTGGTGAGTGGCGCGTTGGCAAGCACGCGCTGCTCCAGTCCCCCATCGCTATAAAATTTCTCGGCAAGACTGAGCATTTGTACGGTCTGGTAGCCGGACGGATCGGTGTCTGGATTGGAACGGCCGATCTCGACGCCCTTGCGCCCCAGCACTGTGTACCAGTTCTGCGCGTTGATCTCGCCGGCGTATTTGCTTTTGTCGGTGTAGACGAAGGTAATCGCGTTGCGCGCAAAGCCCGCATACCATGCCGCATGCGGCGAATTGCCGAACATGTATTTGGGGATGACGTTGTAGTCGGCAACAGCCAACAGATCGGCATCCTGGTGCAAATCGGTGATCTTCTTGGCCATCATGACGCTGCCGCCGAATTGGGCGTGCACCGTGACGTTCGGATTTTGCTTCTCGAAGATGGCGCTGACTTTCTTGAACGGCACCGCCAAGGTACCGGCGGCGAATATCGTCAAGACGATGGGTTCGGCTGTCTGCGCTCCGGAAAGCGTCATGGCTGCACCAACAAGCAAGCCACATGTGCCGAGTGCAAAGCGTGTCGAGAGGTTCATGATCGACCTTTTTTAGAAACATGCCAACTTATCACTGAAATCCCGGCGCGCCATCAAGGGGGCAGACGGGACAAGCGGTCGCACTTTCGCGTCGTGCGGCAGTCGGACGCTCGGTGGTGCATGCTATCTCGGGGTAACGAGCAGTGCCGCCGATTGCAAATCAAAGTTTTTCATCCGCACGAAATTCGGCCATGCGTTTGTGATTACTGCACTCGTTAACGCCACAGCCAACGGCCCAGGATTACGGCCGCGATCATGCCTGCAAGCTGCGCGGCGACGAAAGCCGCGACGTTGGCGGGTGCGATGCCCGCAAAGGTGTTTGAGAGCGAACGCGCAATCGTTACGGCGGGATTGGCAAATGAAGTCGAAGCCGTAAACCAGTAGGCCGATGTGATGTAAAGGCCGACGGCGTAAGGCACAGCCGCGGGTGCTCGGGCAACGCATCCGAATATCGTCATGACGAGCCCAAACGTGGCGACGGTTTCAGCAAGCCACTGGCCCGGCCCGGTGCGGACGGTGAGCGAGAGTTGCCACAGCGGCAGATCGAACATCGCATGCGCGGCCCAAACCCCGGCAATACCGCCGGCAATCTGCGTGGCGATATAGACTGCCGCGATTTGTGCAGGCAGTTGCCCGCGCAATGCGAACGCGATGCTGACCGCCGGATTGAAATGTGCACCCGAGATCGGACCGAACGTCAAGATCAAGACCGCCAGGATCGCGCCGGTCGGAAGGGTGTTGCAGAGCAGCGCCAGCGCACCGTTACCGCCCGAGAGCTTGGCGGCCATGACACCGGAGCCGACCACCGCCGCCAGCAGAAAGGCGGTGCCCAGTCCCTCAGCGACGATGCGCTGCGCGAGTGTGGATTTCACGTGGGCTCGGCCGCTCTCGTGGTGGCCTCGAGGCGGCCGATTTCGCGCAGTTCCTTTTGCAGGCTCAACTGATCGAGCGAGCGCATTGGCAACGAGACAAAAGCGCTGATGCGCCGCTCGAGCATCCGATACGCCTCCTTGAAGGCGAGCGCGATCTCGGCCGGCGTGCCGGTCGCTTCGGCGGGGTCCGGTATGCCCCAGTGTGCCGTCATCGGCTTTCCGGGCCAAACCGGGCAGCTTTCGCCGGCCGCGTTGTCGCAGACCGTGAACACGAAATCGAGCCGCGGCCCGCCCGGCTCGGTGAATTCGCTCCAGGATTTCGAACGGAAGCTGGATACATCGTAACCGAGACTTTGCAAAAGCCGGATCGTTTGCGGGTGCACGTGTCCTTTCGGGTGGCTGCCGGCGCTGAATGCGCGGAATTTCTCGGCGCCAAGTTCGTTCAAGATGGCTTCCGCCATGACGGAACGCGCTGAATTACCGGTGCAGAGAAATAGTATATTGAATGGTTTATCGCCCACGGCTTACCGCTCCGCGAGCGATCGTGCCGCGCCGGACACTCCGCCGAACCATGCTGGATGCTTCACGATGGCCGCCGTGCCAAGCAGGAACAGCAGCAAGCAAATAATGTTTATCTGCAAGAGCAGATGGCCGAAATCGGTGTTGCAACACTGTTCGACCATGACACGCTCATGAACAGCCGCATACGGCGGCAGGCTCCGCGACCGTCGGCACCGGCGCGCAACACGATTTCTCGTGTGCTATTCGCGCTGCCCGCTCGCCGGACCCGTCGCCGTAATCGGTGCTGTCACCTGTCGTGTAAAACGTCTCCCAGGAAATTCCAGCCGGATCGTCGATCCAGGATTTTTCCGACTTGGCATAGCAGCAGCTCGTTTGCCCTTGCTCGACGACGGGGCCGTCGACCTTGCGGAGCCGGCTGTAAATCTCGCGAAGCTCGTCGCTGGTCTCAGCCTGGATGCCGAGATGATCAAGACCAGGCTGCCGCCCGTGGGTCGAGATGGCGAAGTTTACCCGCGGATCGTCGAGCATCCACTTGGCATAGTCCGCCTTGATCACCGACGGCTCGGCCGCGAACAGCGCCGAATAGAAGCCGATCGACTGTTTGAGGTTGCCAACCGCGACGTGGACGTGAAACCGCTTCATCGCGCGCTTCCTTGGGCAGAGACTTTGGCGCGTCGCCCGCGCGCGGGTTTGCAGACATTCGCCGGGCCGCACGTCTCCGGCGCGCCCTGGCAGCAATTCTCGGTCAGGAAGCCGACGACGGCATTCATGGTCTCGAAGCGCGCCGCGTAGATCATCGACCGGCCGTCGCGGCGCACCGTGACCAGTCCGGCGTCGCGCAGCCGGTCGAAATGGAAAGTGAGCGTATTCGGAGCAAGCCCGAGCGCCTGCGCGACCTGACCGGCCGGCATGCCATCCGGCCCGGCCTGCACCAGCAGGCGAAATACGTCTAACCGATTGTCCTGGGCGAGCGCCGCTAAAGCGGCGACAGCGTGATCCTTTTTCATATTTCAATACCTATTGAAATACAATACGGCGTCAAGAGATATTTCGATAATCATCGAAATAATCTCCACATTCGCGTTGGCGATCCGTCCGTTGGTTGCGAATCAAGGTGCGATGAAACGTGGCGTCCTCACTTGCGGCCAAATGGCCAGACAAAAACGCGAGTGGAATCAAATGGAAAGCGCGCGCCGAATGATTCGGCTTGACTCTGCCTGCGCTAGGAATAAAAGCGCCGTCCTCTCGCTCTTCGTGCAAGGACGTCAGACGGTGACTCCGACTGGCGGGAGCGAGTGCGGTGCCCGCGGGCGGAGGGTTCGTCCCCTCTGCGCTCGGGCGGCTCGGACATCATGTCTGCCGGCATTATGACCGGCATGCGAGGTGCTCGCTGTAACCGGGGCGGACGCCGGCGGGATACCCCCGCCACCTACGGGCGCTTGCTCCGCGAAGCCTGGTCCGGGTTGCACCTTGGGATGCGTGAGTCCCGAGGGCAGAGCCGTCGTGGAACGCCGACAGGCGAGCGCGCCCTGCAGGGTGCGCGCTTGCCGCAAGGCAAGCGGTTGCGGACAGCGTCTGTCGGCGTTCTGCTTCCTTTGATTGCCGGAAGCGAGTCTAAAAGATTTGCGACTGGTCTTGCGCCGCGTCCGATCGTGATGCTCTGGCCTTTCCACTCCGGGGCATCAGACGAAGGTCGAGAGGCGGCGTCGTTTTTTGCAATGGCGTGCCGCATAGCTCGGGTGCGAATCGCATCGCGAGAACGGGAACGCTTTTGCCTTCCCCCAACCATGGAACCGGGGGGTGCAGATTCTTAACCAACGTCGCCTAGCCTTGGCTGTCCGGTGCCGTCCGGCCCCTCCGAGGGGGGACGGCTCGATCCCGGTTGGGGCGGGGGGAACGGCCGGAGCGTGGGGTCCGGAGCGCGTTGATGAGTATCCGAGTGGGGCCGGTCGTGGTCGTCGTGGCGGCATGCCTGACTGCGCTCGGCGGCTGCTCGTCGATGCCCAAAATGAACGACCTGTGGTCCACGGACAACCTGAAAACCGGCAGCACGCCGGACCAGAATGCGCCCGGTACGGCGCCGCCCGCGGCGGGCGATACCACCGGCGCGATCTCGACCCAGACTCAGCCGGCGGAACCAGGACCGAGCGGCGAACCGGTCGCGCCGCTGGCGGCGCCCGGCCTCGTCGGCGATGCGCCCGACGACGACCTGCAGAGGGGCAAGCGCTATTTCCGCGCCAACAATTTCGGCTTGGCCGAGAAGAGCTTCCGCGCCGCGGCCGAAAAGCATCCGCGCGACGCCGAAGCCTGGGTGGGTCTCGCTTCGGCCTACGATCGGCTGCACCGCTTCGATCTCGCCGACCGCGCCTATGCGGAGGCGATCCGCCTGATTGGACCGACGCCGGAAATTCTCAACGACCAGGGCTTTTCCTACATGCTGCGCGGCGACTATACGCGGGCGCGGCAGAAGCTGTTGGCGGCTCTCGCCAGAGATCCGGGCAACCCTTACGCACACGCCAATATGGAATTGCTGCAGGAGAGCGCGGTCGACGGCAAGGGCGTCCAGTAGCGCAAGGCAAACGCCGCGGCGTTGCGTTCTGGAGCGGCTTATCGCGGCCTATCGCCACCCTGGACTTCGCCGAGTCGGCATGCCACCTGACTAAGCAGCAAAGGTCGCGCATGTTCGAGGCGTTCAAACATTTCGTCGGTGAAATCGTCGACGGGGGCAAGCATCCGAGCCAGTTTGGCGAGGACGATTACCGGCTCGCCGCAACGGCACTGCTGGTGCACACGGCGGCAATCGACGGCGACGTAACGGCAGGCGAGCGCGACACGCTGCACGGCCTGATCAAACAACGCTTCAATCTCGACGATGCGGCGACCGCCGAGCTGATCGAGAAGGCGACCGCGGCCGAGCACGAAGCTGTCGACCTTTACCATTTCACGCGCCTGCTCAACCGCACGCTCGACGAAGAAGGCCGCGCCAAAATCATCGAGATGATGTGGGAGATCGTCTACGCCGACGGCAAGCGCGACGAGCTTGAAGACAACCTGCTGTGGCGCGCCGCCGATTTGTTGGGCGTATCGCCGCGTGAACGCATCGATCTGCGCCGGCGCATTGCCGAAAAGGCCGGCGATGCGCGCTCCGAGTCATGAGGCCGGTAACGCTCATTACCGGCGCGTCGTCCGGTATCGGCGCCGAGTTGGCGCATGTCTTTGCCGAACACGGCCACGAACTGGTGCTGACGGCGCGGCGCGAAACCGAACTTGAGGCGCTGGCCGGCGCGATCGCGGCCGCGGGACATGCGCGTCCGCTGGTGCTGCCGCTCGATCTGGTAAAGCGCGATGCGGTGGGGCGGCTCGCCGCGGCACTCACGGCGAGCGGGGTCGAGCCCGATAACGTCGTCAACAATGCGGGCTTTGGGCTCGCCGGCGACGCCGCAGCGATCAATCGCGACGATCAACTCGCTATGATCGATCTCAATATGCGGGCGCTGACCGAGCTGTCGCTCGCTTTTGCCGACAGCCTGGTGCGGCATCGCGGCGGACTTCTCAATGTCGCCTCGATCGCAGGCTTCCTGCCGGGCCCCGGGATGGCGGTATATTATGCCAGCAAGGCCTATGTGCTGTCGTTCAGCGAAGCGCTGCACCAGGAGCTAAAACCTCGCGGCGTGCGCGTCACCACGCTGTGCCCGGGGCCGGTGTCCACCGGCTTCCAGGCGCGCGCCGGCTTGCGCGCCGGGGGCATCGGGGAGGGCGGTCTCCTGGCGCTGCCTGCGCGGCGCGTGGCCGAGATCGGCTATGCGGGACTCGTGCGCGGCAAGCGCGTCGTCGTTGCGGGTCTTGGCAATAAGCTCGCGGTGTTTTTCATGGGACTGATGCCGCACGCCTTGCTGCTGCCGATTGTCGCCTACGGGATGCGGCGCGCCGGCAGATTTTGAATTTGCCGGAACCGCGCATTAGATAGCAACGAGAGGGCCCGTTTGATTCGCAGCTCATGCACCAGCCGATTCTGATTGTCCTGCACGCGGAGAATTCGACGCCCGGACGTGTCGGCAACGCGCTGCGGAATCTCGGCTATTCGCTCGACGTTCGCCGCCCGCGATTTGGTGACCCGCTGCCGGACACGATGAGCGAGCACTCGGCCGGCATCATTTTCGGTGGCCCGATGAGCGCCAACGACGAGGACGATTTCATTCACCGCGAGATCGAATGGATCGGCGTGCCGCTCAAGGAGTGCAAGCCGTTTCTCGGTATCTGCCTCGGCGCGCAAATGTGCGCCCGGTATCTCGGCGGCCGCGTGTTTCGCCACCCGGAAGGCCGCGCCGAGATCGGCTATTACCCGATCCGCCCGACCGATGCCGGATTAGCCGTCGTCAATGTCTGGCCGGAATGCGTCTATCAGTGGCACCGCGAGGGTTTCGATCTGCCGGCCGGTGCCGAATTGTTGGCCGAGGGCGATACTTTCGAAGTGCAGGCGATCCGCTATGACGGCGCGTTCGCGCTGCAATTTCATCCGGACGTGACGCACGCCATGATGCACCGTTGGACGACGCGCGGCCACGAACGAATGGAACTGCCGGGCGCCAAGCCGCGCGAGGCGCATTTTGCCGACCGCGCCGTCTACGATTACAGCGCGCGCGCCTGGCTCAGCGTGTTTCTGGAACGCTGGCTCGCCAGCTGAAGAGAGGCTCCGGCGTCACTGCGCTTGCTGTTCCTGCGCCAGCTGCTGGGCGAAATACGCCACAGTCTTGGTGTAGACCTGCGACGCGTTCCACTGCAGCAGGACCTGGAAATTGGCAGTGCCCTCGCCCCAAGGCTGGCCGGCTTGCCAGCCATAGCCTTTGAGATAATTCGCCGTCGAAGCCATCGCGTCGGGCACACTGTGAATCAGATCGCGGTGCCCGTGGCCGTCGTAATCGACGGCATATTTCAGATAGGACGATGGCAGGAACTGCGTCTGTCCGATCTCGCCCGCCCAGGCGCCGCGCATCTGCGCCGCCGCCATGTCGCCGCGGTCGACGATGCGGAGCGCATCGAGCAGTTCGCCACGGAATTTGTCGGCGCGGCGGCAGTCATAGGCCAGCGACGCCAGCGCGCGAACAGTGGGAAATTTGCCGGTGTCGGCGCCGTAGGAGGTTTCCAGTCCCCAGATGGCGACAAGCACCGGACCAGGGACGCCGAACTGGTGTTCGACGCGGTCGAACAGCGGCCGATATTGCACCAGCATCTTCCGGCCACGCGGCAGCCGTGGCGGCACCATGCGGCCTGAGAATTGCTCAAAGCTCTGGCGAAACACGCCCTGAGCGTGATCGCGGGCGATGATCGTGGGATCGTAGGTCATGCCCGTGAGAGAGGATTGGATCGCCCGCTGCGAGATGCCCGCGGCCGCCGCCTCCTGCTCAAAGCCGCTGAGCCAGGCGCCAAAATCGCCGCCGCACGGCGCCGCGGCGTAAGCCGGACCGGCCGCCACGGAAACCCCTAAGGCCAACCCTAAAAGCGGGCCCGCGAGCAGCCAAAGCCTCAAAGCAGTCAGCGATTGCATTGGGATCCTCGATCTCGATAGCACAACCAAACCAACCCATTGGGACGTTAATATGATGGCCGATACTAGCGCATTTGCGCGGTTATTGCGCGGTTATGGCGTGCCGGGCGTGTAGTTGTCGGCACGCAGCAGGCCACGGAATATCCCCGCCGAAATCAGCACCACCGCGATGGCGCTGACGCCGCCGAGCAGCACTGCCGGCACGGCGCCCAAGGCTGCGGCCGCGGTCCCCGCACGGAACGTGCCGAGCTGGTTCGAGGTCGACGTGAACATCGAATTGACCGCGAAGACCCGGCCGCGCATCCGGTCGGGCGTATGGAGTTGCACCAGCGTCTGGCGGATCACCATGCTGATCGTGTCGGCCGCGCCGACCACGATCAGGGCCGCGACGGCGAGAGCAAAACTTGGCGACAGCGCCAGAAGGATGACGCCGATCCCGTACGCCGCCACGGACGCAAACATGGCGTGGCCGACGCGCCGGGTAATCGGGTGGCGCGTGAGGATGAGCGCCGCGACGATCGCGCCCGCCGCCGGCGCGGACCGCAACGCGCCGAAGCCTATCGGACCGGTCTTATACACATCTTGGGCCAGGATTGGCAGCAACGCAGTGGCGCTGCCTAAGAGCACAACAAACAGGTCGACCGTAATGGCGCCCAGCACCACGCCGTGCTGCCAGATGAAGACAAGCCCGCTGAACACGGTGCGCAACTCGATCGGCTCGCGCTTGGCGATGACGCGTTCCATCGCGATCCCGATCGTCACCGCTGCGGACGAAAACCACAGCACCGCACAGCCCGCGAAGGTCAGGCTTGGACTGACCGCCAGCAGCGCGCCGCCGAGCGCCGGGCCAGCCACAAACGCCGTCTGCGCCGCGAGGTTTGCCGCGGCAATCGCGCGCGGCAGCAGCGGCGCCGGCACGATATTGGGCAGCACCGATTGCTGGCTCGGCTGTTCAAAGGCGCGTCCGACGGCGACGACGAATGCCATTGCCAGCAAGAGCGCCGGCGTCAGCCAGCCACCCACTAATGCTACCGTCAGAACCGCGACGGCGATCGCCTCGATCGACTGTGAGGTTGCGCTCACCCACCGCCGATCGTAACGGTCGGCTGCGTGGCCGGTCGGCACAAACAGGCCGACAGCCGGGATGAACTGCACCAGCCCAATCAGCCCGAGTTCAAACGAGCTGCCAGTCAGCTCATACATCTGCCAGCCGATCGCGACCGCCTGCATCTGCCATGCCACCGAGCCGGCAATGCGCACATAGACGAAGCGCATGAATGCGCGATGGTGGAGGAGGCTCGTCGCCGGAGAAGGGTCGTCCATCGCGTGAAATCTTGACCGCCCTTTCAGGTTGGTTGGCTTCTTTTGGCTGGCTTGCCGAGCCGTAGCAAGCGGACGGGGTCCGCCTTCGCCCGAGATGGGCTACGGCGCGACAGCCTTCGCCGCGCTCCGCTTGCGAATTCTTTTGGCTGGCTTGCCGAGCCGTAGCAAGCGGACGGAGTCCGCCTTCGCCCGAGATGGGCCACGGCGCGACTGCCTTCGCTGCGCTCCGCTTGCGAATTCTTTTGGCTGGCTTGCCGAGCCGTAGCAAGCGGACGGGGTCCGCCTTCGCCGAGATGGGCTACGGCGCGACAACCTTCGCTGCGCTCCGCTTGCGAAGGCTGGTGGAGCCGAGGGGATTTGAACCCCTGACCTCCGCAGTGCGATTGCGGCGCTCTCCCAACTGAGCTACGGCCCCGCCGTTGGCTTCAAGCCGGGTCCAAGAGTTGCCGGCTAGGCGGCCGACCGCAAGGGTAAACCGGCTTTTGGCGAGTGCGGGCCATTTAGGGTCCGCCACCGGGCCTGTCAAGGATGCGGCCGGGGTGCATTGCCGGACATAGCGGCAGAACGGGATAGGGGTTTCGACGCCCCTTTTCGTCAGCCGCGCAAGCGGCTATTCGTCTGTCGCGCCGCAGCGGCGGCAGCGCGGAGACCGCGATGGAAAATCCCTTTCTGTGGCTGATCGATACGATTATCCAGCTCTATATCTGGATCCTTATCGCGGCCGCGATCCTGTCGTGGCTGATCGCGTTCAATGTGGTCAATACGCGCAACAATTTCGTCGCCGCGGTGGCGAACTTCTTTTATCACGTCACCGAGCCGGTGCTCCGTCCTCTTCGCGCGATCTTGCCCAACCTCGGCGGCATCGATATCTCGCCGGTGGTCCTGATCATCGGTTTGCTGTTTCTCGAACGCATCATTTTCTGGCTGTACTTCTCCGTGTTCGCCTAGGTGAGCGCCGCGCCGGCGCTGCCCTGGATTTACGCGAAGGCGACGGATGAGCGCAAAGATCATCGACGGCAAGGCGATCGCGGCTGACCTGCGCGCCGCTGTGGCGGAGGAGGTGCGCCGCCTCAAAGCCGCCCACGGCCTGCAGCTGGGGCTCGCCGTTGTGCTCGTCGGCGACGACCCGGCGAGCAAGACCTATGTGGGGAGTAAATCGCGCGCGCTGGTCGAAGTCGGCATGCGGCCGTTCGACTATCCGCTGCCGTCGTCGACCAGCGAGGCCGAACTGCTTGGCCTCATCGCCAAGCTCAACGCCGACACCGCCGTGAGCGGTATTCTGGTGCAATTGCCGCTGCCACCGCAGATCAATCCGGCGCGCATCTTCGCCAGCATCAATCCGGACAAGGATGTCGACGGCTTTCACCCGATCAATGCCGGACGGCTGATGACCGGCTTGCCTGCGCTGGTGCCGTGCACGCCGGTTGCCTGCCTCAAGCTGATCAAGAGCGTGCATGCCTCGGTTGCCGGAATGGACGCTTTGGTGATCGGCCGCTCACACATCGTCGGCAGTCCGCTGGCGCATATTCTACTTGCCGAGAACGCGACCATCACGCTCGCGCACACCAAGACGCGGCATCTGCCCGAACTGTGCCGGCGCGCCGAGCTGTTGTGCGTCGCCATCGGCTGCGCGCAATTCATTCGCGGCGACTGGATCAGGCCGGGCGCCACCGTCATCGACATCGGCATCAACCGCATCAGCGACGGCGGCAAATCCCGCATCGTCGGCGACGTCAATTTCGCCGAGGCGGTCGAGGTCGCGGGCGCTATCACGCCGGTGCCGGGCGGCGTCGGACCGGTGACGATCGTGTGCCTTCTGGTCAACACGCTGCGTGCGGCCTGCATGCAGGCCGGACTGCCGCCGCCTTCGGTGTGAGAGCCGGTGCTATACCAGCGCCACGGCGTAAGGCGCGAACAGGCCGAGAGCGAGCAGCGCCAGCCCAATGACGCCGAGCGCACCGGCGATCCAGGCCAGCGCCACTATGCCGGTGATGACCGTCGCCGAGGCGAGCACGATGCCCACCTGAAACGCGCCCGAGGCGATCTCATAGTGATGGTATTTCGCCATCGCGAGATCGCGCTCTTTCTCCTGGTCCTTGGCCTGCTCGGCAAGTTCCTTGCGTCCGGTGCCGCTCTTCGGATCAGTCTCGTAGCGCGCCGCGGTCTTGCGCCAGGTATCGATCTGTTTGTCGATCGCGGCCTTGGCGGCGGGATCGGTCAGGGTGGCGCCGAGCAGTTTGGTTTGCTCGGCGGCGGTGACCAGCGTGGTTTTGCGAATGTCCTTGGCCTGGAAGAAATTCCAGGAATCCGATGATTTGACGTTGGCGTCGATGGCTTCGGTCTGCGCGCTCTTGCCCAGCGTCTCCGAGAACGAAAGAAATAGCGCCAGGATCGCGATCAACAATGCGATCTTTTTGTTCTCGGCATGCTGCGCATGTTCCATGTGTTCCGTTGTTTCCGACATGTTTGTCGCCCCTCCTCGTCATCAACTCTCTCCCGCAATGGGAGACAGTTTAGCAACATGCCGATAGCACGAAAATGAGTCATGCGCGCGGGTGGGCGCTGCGATAGGCCTCGATCAGGCGTTCGGCGTCGACCTGGGTGTAGATTTGCGTGGTCGACAGTGAGGCGTGGCCGAGCAGCTCCTGGATCGAACGCAGGTCGCCGCCGCGGGCGAGCAGATGCGTGGCAAATGAATGGCGCAGCGCGTGCGGCGTCGCCGTCTCGGGTAGACCGAGCGCGCCGCGCAGCCGCGCCATCGCAAGCTGCACGACACGTGGCGACAGCGGGCCGCCCTTGGCGCCGACGAACAGCGGTCCGTCATCCGGCAAATCGTAGGGGCAGAGCGCGATGTAATCGGCAATGAGCTTCTGCACCTGCGGCAGCATCGGGACCATGCGCTGCTTGCGGCCTTTGCCCATGACGGTGATGGCGTCGGCCGCGCCGGCGTCGCCGCCCTTCAGGCCCAGCGCTTCGGAAATGCGCAGGCCCGCGCCATAGAGCAGGCCGAGCACCGCGGCATCGCGCGCGTGGATCCACGGTTCGCGGTTGTCGCCGGCCGGCAGATCGGGATCGGCCATGCGCTTGGCGTCTGCCGGGGGCAGCGGTCGCGGCAAGGTCTTTCCGATCTTCGGCGCGCGCACTGCCGCAAGCGCACCGACCTGGCCTTTGCCGTTGCGCTCGAGAAAGCGGGCGAAGGCGCGCGTGCCGGCCAGTGTGCGCATCAGCGAGCGGCTGCCGATGCCGACGGCGCGCCGCGACGCCAGAAAAGCGCGGACGTCGGCGGGCGTCAGCGCCGCAAGGTCGCGCAGCGACGGCGCGCCGCCGAGATGTTCGGCGAGAAAGCTCAGAAATTGCAGCACGTCGCGCCGGTAGGCCTCGACGGTCTTCGGCGACATGCGCCGTTCCGCGCCGAGATAGCTAAGCCAGCTCTCGATCTCGGCGGCGACCTTGGGGGCGACACACTCGAACTCTTTCCGCCCCCGCGAAAGCGGGGGAGGGGGACCGCCCGTAGGGCGGTGGAGGGGGCGTCGGACGTGAGGTTTACCTGTTTGCTCCACGCCAGCCTCCTGGCCGGCGCCCCCTCCACCATGCTTCGCATGGTCCCCCTCCCCCGCTTTTGCGGGGGAGGATGGAGAGGGCACACTCCCTACATTACGTGGACCGCCTTTATCCTTCCTAAAAGGGCGGGAATCGGGAAACCTCCACACCATGCCCCGCCGCGTCGTCGATGTCCTCGTCCCGGTCGCGCTCGATAAGCCGTACTCTTATCGGGTGCCGGAGGCGCTTGCGGTCGCGCCTGGCGATGTCGTGTCGGTACCGCTTGGCGCGCGCGAGGCGACCGCGGTGGTATGGGCCGAGAACCCAAAGCCCAACCCGCGGCTCGATAACCGGCTGAAGGACATCGAAGAGAAGATCGACGTGCCGCCGCTGCGTCCCGAGCTACGCAGCTTCGTCGATTGGGTGTCGAACTACACGCTGAGCTCCCGCGGTATGGTGCTGCGCATGTGCCTGCGCATGGGTGAGCATCTCGGTGCCGAACGCGAGCGCACGGGCGTGCGGCTTGCGGGCGCCCCGCCGCAGCGCCTGACCACGCCGCGCCGGCGCGTCCTCGAACTCCTCGCCGATGGCATGGTGCGCGGTAAGAGCGAGGCGGCGCGCGAGGCGGGCGTGTCCGCGGGTGTCGTCGACGGTCTGATCGATGAGGGCGCGCTCGAAACCGTGGTGCTGCCGCCAGAGCCGGTGGCCGAAAGGGCCGATCCGGACTTTGCGCAGACGGATTTTTCGCCGGCGCAGCGCGCCGCCGCCGACGACCTGAAAGCAACCTTCGCCAAGGGCGGCTATTCGGTGACGCTGCTCGATGGCGTCACCGGCTCCGGCAAGACCGAAGTTTATTTCGAAGCGGTGGCGGACGCTATTCGCAGCGGCCGGCAGAGTTTGATCCTGATGCCGGAGATCGCGCTCACCGCGCAGTTTTTGGACCGCTTCGCCGCGCGCTTCGGCCACAAGCCGGCGGAGTGGCATTCGCAACTTACGCCGCGCCGCCGCGCGCGTACCTGGCGGGCGGTTGCCGACCGCGAAGTCTCGGTCGTGGTCGGCGCGCGCTCGGCGCTGTTTCTGCCCTACGCCGATCTCGGACTGATCATTGTGGATGAGGAGCACGACCCGGCCTACAAGCAGGAAGACGGCGTGCGGTATAACGCCCGCGACATGGCGGTGGTGCGCGGCCACATCGCACGCATCCCGGTGTTGCTGTCCTCGGCGACGCCGTCGGTCGAGACTGAGGTCAATGCGCGGCGCGGGCGCTACGCGCGGCTCGCGCTGCCGGAACGCTTCGGCGGCGCGCGCCTGCCGTCGATCGAGGCGATCGATCTGCGCATTGCGCCGCCGCCGCCGCGGCATTTCATTTCGCCGGTGCTGGCCGGCGCCATGAAAACGTCGCTGGAGCGCAACGAGCAGGCTTTATTGTTTCTCAATCGTCGCGGCTACGCGCCGCTGACTTTGTGCCGCGCCTGCGGCTTCCGTTTCTCGTG
Organism: Xanthobacteraceae bacterium; assembly: GCA_049300295.1. GTDB lineage: Bacteria > Pseudomonadota > Alphaproteobacteria > Rhizobiales > Xanthobacteraceae > BOG-931. The sequence continues at coordinate 11,464 of JBAQJL010000054.1, read as the reverse complement.
TCCGAACTGTGACGCCTGGCTGGTCGATCATCGCTTCCGCCGCCAGCTCGTCTGCCACCATTGCGGCTACGCCATGCCGCATCCGGCGAATTGCCCGCAATGCCAGGCGGTCAATTCATTCGTGCCGATCGGTCCGGGCGTCGAGCGGCTCGAAGAGGAGGTGCGCGAACTGTTTCCCGGCGCGCGCGTGCTCGTGCTGTCGTCCGACCTCATCGCCTCGGTCGAGCGTATGCGCGAGGAATTCGCCGATATCGCCGCCGGGCGTTTCGACATCGTCATCGGCACGCAGCTTGTCGCTAAAGGTCACCATTTTCCGATGCTCAACCTGGTCGGCGTCATCGACGCCGATTTGGGCCTCGCCAACGGCGATCCGCGCGCCGCCGAGCGCACCTTTCAGCTCCTGCATCAGGTGGTCGGCCGGGCCGGCCGTGAAACCGGCGCCGGTTACGGTTATCTGCAAACGCATCAGCCCGAGCATCCGGTGTTGCGCGCGTTGATCGCGCAGGACCGCGAGGCGTTCTATAGCGCCGAAATCGCGATCCGCGAGAATACGCAGTATCCACCGTTCGGAAGGCTCGCGAGCCTCGTCGTTTCAGGAGAGGACAAGCACGAGGCCGAGGCCTACGCCCGCGCGCTGGCCCGCGCCCCGCCGAAGGTCGAGGGTGCGTTGCCGGGTGATGCTACGGGTAACGATGTACGTGTGCTCGGCCCTGCCGAAGCGCCGCTCGCTTTGGTGCGCGGCCGCCACCGTCTGCGCTTGCTGGTCAAATCGCCGCGCGCTTTCGATCTCTCGGCCTATTTGCGCGACTGGCTCGCCGCCGGTCCGAAGCCGAAGGGCTCGGTCAAGCTCGAGATCGATGTCGATCCGCAGAGTTTTTTGTAACCGTCATTCCGGGGCCGAGCGCAGCGAGGAGCCCCGAATCCATACTCGCCGCGCGCTGTTTATCTAATTCCACCCTTCCTATCGCTTCTTTTTTGTAACGTTCTTCTTGTTCTTCTTGCCAAAGATCACGTTCCAGTTTTCCTTGTACGCCGCGGTGACCGGCTTTTGGCCTTCGCCCCGACTATAGTTGGCGGGCGCCGCGCCGGTTGTTTCGCCGCCAGTTGTCTCGCCGCCTTTGGGGGTGGATGCTTTGGCCGCCTCGGGCGTGGGTGCTTCTTTGACTGCTGTGTCCTTGACCTTGGCGGCCGTGTCCTTTTTTGGAGCGGTGTCGGTTTTGGTTTTCTTGGTGTCGGTGGCCATCTTCTTTCCTGATTTCGTCGGGCTCATCCCGCGTGCACGGCGTGCAGCCCTAAGCTAGTGCGGATCAGCAAGCAAGCGTAGCCCAGGATTGAGCGTTGGCGAAGTCCGAGATCGCGCTTGCCGGCCAGGGTGTATGGTAGCGGCACAACGACAGGACGCCGGCGGGCTCAATGCTTGCGGGCGTCGACGCGGTAGCCGAAAATGGTTTTTTCGCCGAGCGCTTTGGCGGCTTCCAGCCGGTGCAGGCCCTCGACCAGCACGAAGCGCTCACCGTCGGGTCGCACCAGGATCGGCATCTGCTGGCCGGTATCGAGCATGCTGGCCGCGATTTCATCGACGCGCTTCTGCTCAAGCGTGGCGCGCCGCTTGGTCGGCACGTAGATATCGGCGATGGCGAAAGTCTCGCGCTTCATCATGATGCATGGAGAGGATAGCATAGAAGCAGCGAGCGGGGACGGCGGGTTCCGCGTCCTTGGCCACCTGCCTTGACCACCTACCTTAACCACCTACCTTAACCACCCGCATGGCGATCGATGACGGCGACGATTGAAACCACTCTGCTGCTTCTGGCCGTGCTGGTGGTCGTGGCCGTGCTGGCGCGTCGGCTTCGCACCGCGCCGTCGATTCTGCTCGTGGTTGCCGGCGTTGCGCTTGCCGTTCTTCCCGGTCTGCCGCGGATCGTGCTGGCCCCGGAACTCGTGCTCTACGGCATCCTGCCGCCGCTGATCTATTCGGCCGGCGTCGCCATGAGCTGGCGCGAATTCCGCTTCAACCTGCGCTCGATCACGCTGTTGGCATTCGGCTGCGTGGTTTTCACCAGCGCCGCAGTCGCGGCGGCGGCGCATTTCGCGCTCGGCATGAGCTGGGCGCTCGGCTTCGTGCTTGGCGCCATCGTGGCGCCAACCGACTCGGTCGCTCCGCTCGCCATCGTCCGCCGGCTTGGCTTGCCGCGCCGGCTGCTCGTCGTGCTCGACGCCGAAGGTCTCGCCAACGATGCCACCGCTTTGGTCCTCTACCGCTTTGCGGTTGCCGCAGTCGCAACCGGCCTGTTCTCGCTGCCGCAGGCAGCTGGCGAGTTCGCCCTGATCGTCGTCGGCGAAATCGCCTTCGGCGTCGGCATCGGCTGGGTCAGCCTGCGTCTGCGCCGCTGGGTGCGCGATCCGCGCGTCGAAATTACGCTGTCGCTGATGACGCCCTACATCGCCTTTCTTGTTCCGGCGAATCTCGGTGGATCGGGTGTGCTCGCGACGGTGGCGGCGGGCCTGTTCGTGAGCTGGAACGGACCGCTGCTCATTCCCGCAGCGACACGGCTGCAGGGAATCTTCTTCTGGGACCTGATCATCTATTATCTTGAGGGCTTCATTTTTCTCGTGACCGGCATGGAGACGCGGGACCTGATCGACCGGACCAATGCGGTCTCGCTACGCGAACTTTCTCTGGGCTTGCTGATTACCGTCGTCGTGGTCGTGGTTGCGCGGTTCGTCTGGGTCTATCCGGCGATCTACCTGCCGCGGTGGATAAGTCGATCGTTGCGCCGGCGGGATCCCGCTCCGCCCTGGCAATGGGCGTTTATTCTGGCCTTCGTCGGTGTGCGCGGCGTGGTTTCGCTCGCGGCGGCGCTGGCGCTGCCGCTGGTCACACTCGCTGGCGATCCGTTTCCGGGCCGTGATTTCATCCTGTTCGTCACGTTCGGCGTCATCGTGGTCACGCTGATCGGCCAGGGCCTCATGCTGCCGGGTGTGGTGCGCTGGCTCGCCTTGCCGCATGACGCCGAAGACGAGCGCCGCCGCGAGCGCGACGCCGAGCTTACGGCGCGCATCGAGGCATTGAACGTGGGGCAGGGCCGCGTCGACCGGCTTGCCGCCGACGGCGAAATACCAGCCGACGTGCTGACGATCTTGCGTGCGCGCCACGACCATCGCGCTGGGCAATTGCCGACAGACGCAAGCAGTCGGGAGTCCGTAGCCGCGGCGGCGGAGTTGCGCGCGGAGCTGATCGCAGCCGAGCGCGAATACATCTATCGGCTCTTGCAGGAGGGCCAGATCACCGATGAGGCGCGCCGGCGTATCGAGCGCGAACTCGACCTGGAAGAGGCGAGCCTCGCCTTCAGGCGCGATGGTGAGGCCGACGTGCCGTTGTAGCGGCATTCGTTCGGTCTAATGTTATTTCGTTTTTGCGGACCGCTTTCGCTTTGTCGGACGGCGCGGCGCAAATTTCTTCCGTTCAGCGGCCGCGAGTGCCTGCCTGGCCCACACCGCAAGTTCCTCGGGATCATCATAGAGCCGCTCAGGCAGGCGCCAATAGGGCAGAGCGTGCTCGCTCTGCCGGCCGGATTTCTTGCCGCGCGTGTAGGTGAACGGGCCGCAGCCCTCGCGCTCGAAATCCGCGGTGCTGTTGTCGTCGGCTTTCAGATAGATCACGTCGCGGACGATCAAGCCGAACATCAGGCTGTCGGCAAATATTCCGGCGCCACTGAACATGCGCCGCACTGTCACCGGGCCGAAGGCTGCAAACAGGTCGCGGATGAAATCGGCGTCCACACGCGCCGGCCGTCACTCGATCCGGCGCGCCTCCTCCGGCAGCATGATCGGAATGCCGTCGCGGATCGGATAGGTGAGCTTGGCGGCGCGCGAAATCAGTTCCTGCTTCTCGGCGTCATATTCGAGCGGGCACTTGGTCACCGGACAGACCAGGATTTCCAGAAGCTTTGGATCGACGGTATCGGCGGGACGGTCAGACATGGACATTTGAGGCTCCGTAACGGGAACTTAGACCACTCGTCATTGCAGCGGTGTCTCCCCCGATGTCTTGCTCTTGGCGAGTTCGAACTCGGTGACGGCGATCAAAATTTCGGCGCGGGTTTTCAGGTCCGGCGCTTCAAGGAGCGCCTGCTTCTCGGCGGTATCGTAGGGCGACATCATGGCGAGCGCATTGACCAGCGCCTCGTTGGGCGCGTTCTCAATGCCTTCCCAGTCGGCTTTCAGTTTATTGACCTTGAGAAACTCGGACAGCGTGCGCAACAGCGCCTTGCGATCGACTTCGTCTTCGCCCTTGCGCGCGGTGAAGTCGTCGACGAAGGGCTGGTAGGTCACCTGGCAGCGCCGATAGAGCGTAGTGACGGCGAGTTCCGCGTCGACGCGAAAGCGCGCAACGCCCGTGAGCTGTATCAGATAGCGGCCGTCGCCGCTCTCGGCGAACTGGGTGATCTTGCCGACGCAGCCGACGCGGAACAGGTGCGGTTTGTCCTTGTCGCGCCCCGGATGCGCCGGATCGGGCTGGATCATGCCGATCAGGCGCTGCCCGGATTTGAGCGCGTCTTCAATCATCGCCAGATAGCGCGGTTCGAAGATATTGAGCGGCATCTGACCCCGCGGCAGCAGCAAGGCGCCCGGCAGCGGAAACACCGGAATCTCATCCGGCAGCGCCTCGGGTCCGCGATAGACGGTGTTCATCGGCATGTTTGGTACTCGAACCACCGTTCCCGTCACCCTGCGGCGCACCTTCGGCGCGCACCTCGGGATGACGGAATGGACGCAACTACCCTAAGCAAACAAGATCGAGGACAGCTGCCTGCGGCCTTCCACCGTGGCTTCGTCAGTCGGTCCCCAGGCATCGAAAAACTGGACGAGCTGCTTGCGCGCGCCGTCATCGTTCCATTTGCGGTCGCGCTTGACGATGGCGATCAGGTTTTCGAGCGCTTCCATGCGGCGGTTATGGCCGTTGAGCGCGAGCGCGAGATCGAACCGCGCCTGATGGTCGAGCGGATTGGCGGCGACTTTCTGCTCCAGCTCGGAAACGGGGCCGAGCGTCTTGGCCTGTTCGGCGAGTTCAAGTGCCGCGCGCGCGGCCGCCACCACGGTTTCGTTACGCTTATTTTCCGGCACCATGTCGAGCGTCTGGCGCGCCTGATCGAACGCGCCGGTCTCCACATAGGAGCGCGCCAGCCCGGCGAGCGCCGGCACGTTGGCGTTGTCCTCGGCAAGGATCTGCGCATAGAGGTCGGCCGCGCCGGCGGCATCGCCATCGGCCAGAGCGGCGTCGGCGGTCTTCAACAGATCCTGCGCTTCGCCGCCGATGCGGTCCTTGGTGAGGCGCTCCAGGAACGCCACCACTTGGCTTTCCGGCAACGCCCCCATGAAGCCGTCGGCCGGCTGACCGTTGGCGAAGGCGATCACGGCCGGGATCGACTGGATGCCCATCTGACCGGGAATCGCCGGATGCTCGTCGATGTTCATCTTGACAAGCTTGACCTTGCCCTTGGCCGCCTTGACGACCTTCTCGAGCACGGGCGTGAGCTGCTTGCACGGGCCGCACCATGGAGCCCAGAAATCAACCAGCACAGGCTGGCGCTTGGATTCCTCGATGACGTCCTTGACGAAGCTTTGCGTCGTCGCGTCCTTGACCAACGCGTCTGCGGCAGCGGCGGGTTGAGCTGTCTCCAACATGGGCCTTGATGTGCCTTGTTTTGGGGCCGGCGACCGGTTTATCCCCCTGATCGCTTGATTAAATGGGAAGAAGCGGGGTGAATGCAATCGCGGTTTTAGCCGGTCCCGTCGGTCTCGGATACGGGCTCGATTCGCGGCTTATGCCGGGTCGCCTGCAGGAACCGCACCAGGTCGTCCCGCGCAATCGTCGTCGTGCCGGTATTGGTCAGCGGGTGAAAGTTGAGCATCGCGTGCGCCATCATGGCGGCGTCGAGCACCACGGTCACGCGCAAATCCTTGTCATTGATGGCGGCAAACGGCGTCACCGAGCCAGGTTCGACCCCGATCAGTTCGCGCATCAGTTCGGCCGAGCCGAACGAGAAGCGGCCGGAGGCGCCAAGGAGCCGGTGCAGCGATTTGAGCTCGATCGCGGCGTCTTCCAGCGCCACCACGAGGTACACCGCCCCTTTCTTGTCGTGCAGGAACAGGTTCTTGGTGTGGGCGCCCGGGATCTGGCCGCGCAACTCGCGCGATTCATCGACCCGGAACACCGCCGGGTGGGTCACCGTCCTGTGTGGGATACCGAGCGTGTCCAGATAGGCGAACAGCTCGTCCAGAGTGGCGGGCATCGCGGGTTTCATAGGGCCGGGGGCGCCGGTTGCAAAGGCCGGCGCAGTTTGGCATAGCTTTGCGGTGCCCGCCTCAATGAGGCGGTTGCCATACCCTTCTCGGATGCGGGTGTAGCTCAGGGGTAGAGCACAACCTTGCCAAGGTTGGGGTCGAGGGTTCGAATCCCTTCGCCCGCTCCATTAACCGCTCTGGCCTATATTGCTCAATAGCTTACTGAAAGCATTGGCATTTCCCGATCGCCATGCTACAAATCGCGTTACAAAACAGGTTTGTAATGCGCTCCCATGCCCCGACTAGCCACCAAGCTCGCCCCGACCAAAAGAGGGGGCTTTATTGCTCGCAAGGTCATCCCATTCGACGTGCGGGACGAGTACGCCAGCCTCTATGGCCAGCGTACCGAGGAACGCTTGAATACCGGCCCTCTGCCGGTCTCGATCGCCCGCGCGAAGCACCGCGAATGGTCCAGCGAGATTGAAGCGCGAATTGCCAACATTCGATCGGCTCGGAAAGGCGAAGGCCGTACGCTCACTCCACAGCAAGCGCGAGCGCTGGCCGGTGAGTGGTATCACTGGTTCATTGCGCGAATGGCGACGCATAACTGGCCCGCAGACGTATGGGGGGATTATCAGGCCCAGATTCACTCCGAGCTTTATGGACCGGCGATGGCTGGCGGGGTGTTCTCAGGCGATCCACTGGAGTTTTGGGAGCGTGATACCGGCATGCGTGAGCGGGTGAGGCCGCTCATTGCCGACGAGGCAAAATCGAATCAATTTCTAGCGGCTAAGCAGCTCGTTCTGGATGCGGCGTCGCGTGACATGTTCCTCGACTACGTTACCCGCGATTTTTTCGCTGCCCTGACGTTGCTCACCCGGCGCGCTCGTGGCGATCATGGACCAGACAAGTGGGTGGAGCAGTTCCCTCGATATGAAGGAAGCCCGGATTCAAGCTTAACGCCTTGGTCTTTATTTGAGCGGTGGATCACCAAAGCCAAACCCGCCAATTCGACCATAGATCGATGGCGTGGCGTATTCCTGCGGCTGCAAATTGATTTTCCGAATGCCAGCGCCGGCGCATTGCTACCCGAGCAAATGCAAGAATGGGCTAATCGGCTGATTGATTCTGACCGGTCTGCGTACACGGTCGCAAACATCTGGGTGCGCGCGTCGCGTATCGTGTTTGCCTGGGCCATCGATGAAAAACTGATTTCCCGCAACCCCTTTACCGGCTGGCGCGTGAAGGTGCCGAAAAAGATCAGGATGCGTGAAACGAAGTCCTTCACCGAGGGCGAGATCGAGACAATATTGAGTGCCGCACTGGCGATCGAAATTCGCAGCAAGACTGATGCAGCCAAGCGTTGGTGTCCGTGGCTCGCGGCGTACAGCGGTGCACGCATGGGCGAGCTCACACAATTACGCGGTGTTGATATTGTCGAAGGCGCCGGTGCTCATGCCATCAAGATTTCGCCAGAGGCTGGTACGATCAAGACCGGCAGGGCGCGCACAGTGCCGCTTCACGACCATTTAATTGAGCAAGGCTTTCTTGCATTCGTGAAGGCCAATGGGGAACGGCCGCTATTTTATAATGAGGTGAAGCAGCCTATTGGACCGGTAGATCCCACTAACCCCCGCAAACCTCGATACGTGAAAGCACGCGAAAAGGTGGCGACGTGGGTCCGAAGTCTTGGCGTCAACGATCCTGAGTTGTCGCCTAACCACGCGTGGAGACACACGTTCAAGGCCATAGGCTTTCGAAGCGGCATGTCGGAAAAGGTGCTCGACGCCATCGTTGGACATGCTCCGGCTTCAGTTGGGCGGAGCTACGGCGAACCCACTCTTGCCGATAAAACGAAAGAGCTAGACAAATTTCCATGCTACAATGTCAAACCGAGCGGCAAGCTTTTGTAGCTCATGCCGAGGCGGTTAGCTTGAGACGTGGTCTGCATAAGCGACGGGTCCAATTACAGACAGTTGTGAGCACAATTACAGGCATTCAATCGCGTCGTGAATGCCTGATTCATTGGTGTTCAGCGATGCCGTCGATCAGGATCGAATAGACCACCTCTCCCTTACCAAGGCCATGCAGCCTTTATTTCACAATAGCTTAGCAGGGCTTTTCAGTGGCGTAGGGACAGCTTTTACAGGCAGATGGCGCTTAGGTCCGACAGCCCGCGCTGATCAGCGGCGGCGAATCAGCGCGGATTTTGTCTCGCGGCAAAGAGTTGTTTCGGACGGCTATCGGAGTGTGGGAACGTCCTTGACGTCGGAAGGATGTCCTTGGCTATCGTGATGTTCTGACGGATGGATCACCAGTCGGAAGTGTTGTCCCCGTGCCGAAAATTCCTCGCCCTTCCGATGTGCATGTGCGGCTCGTACATGTCGCGCGGGCGGACGATCGGCTTTGGGTCCCTGCTGTCTTCGACACTGCCCCTTCGCTTGGCGTCATCGCCGCGGCCGGCGGCGGCCGGGAAGGCGGTGTCGATGCCCGACACGCGGCGTAATTCGGCGGACAGGTCGCTTACCTGCTCGACGATCAGGTGTGGGTGACGCCGCTCGCATGCTGTACCCGGCCGCGGCAGCCGAGCATCGAGGCGCCGAGGATCACGCGGCGGTTTTCCTCGAAGACGTTCGGCCACACGATCAGATTGGCGTCGGCGGATTCGTCTTCGAGCGTGATGAACATGACGCCCTTGGCCGAACTTGGCATCTGGTGTCACTCGGCGTAGGGTCCCGACGCCGATCGGCACGCTAAGTTGTTGATCTATTTCATAGCTGAGGGGTCGCACTTCCGCGCTTATTCACAGCCAAATCAGACTGACGCACATCCGCATCGCTGGCCCTCCGCCGGCAACGCCGCCGAGCGGGCCGCAGACCCAAAATGGCGTCTGTTGCATCTGCTCAACCCATCAGTCTGCGCCACAAACCGTCGCCGTCTCATGCCAAGTGGCCACAAATACCCCCGTGCGCCAGGTTCCGGTCTCACCCGCGCCGCACAATCACCGCGCCGCACCGCTCGCGCCAGGCCTCAATCCCCATAGCGCCCGCCGCACCCCCTGCAATCTCCTCCCGCGACTTCGTGCCTTGGCGCTTCTCGGACGCCGGGCCCACACACGCGCGGATAGACCTTCACTCCGGCGTCCGAGAAACCTGCACAAAAGCGTCATTATTGCGCTAGAGAAAATCCCCTAGGCAGTCTGACAAAATTTGATCCAGCGAGCACCTCGTTGGGGTGATGGAATTGAATCGGAGGTTGCATAGTCACCACTCCAGTGTGGCAGGACGCCGATGCAAACGTTCCCTGACACAATATCCATGGCGAAGGAGGAAATGATCGCTGCCTAGCAGCAAGACTTCGCCCTTACATCAAGCGGAACGGGACTGAAGGATTATAATCTCCAGTCCTACGCCGCAGCCCAATATCTTCGCGATACCGATCATTCAGGTCCATCAGTTCATTGTGCAAACGCGCCTGATGCCGCCACTCGGCGAACCCATCTCTCACCTGCTGCCAACCGGGGAAACTGATCGCGCTCATGATCTCCTCCAGGCTCCAAAAATCTCGCCTCTGTCTTTCAATGTAATCTTTCTCGGCGCGGCTGCATGTGATGCACGTCACCATTGACGATTTCAGTAGACGGTGCCGTTTGTGCTGGAATTACAACTGCCTCTTCCAAACTGGCTATTTTTCACATTCCACTTCGGCTTAGGCGAGCCAAAGCGGTCTCGTCGGTCGAACATCTGCGGACCGACGGCGGCTTATTCCGATGTCCGCCAGACATCGGATACTCAACATCTGCGCGACGGCTCCAAAGTCCAGCCTCAAGGTCGGCCGCCGGGTGTAATATGCTGGGCTTATCCCACCCGTGGTGGCGGAAAGCGTTACCCATTCTTGGCGCCGCAATGATACTCGGCGCCAAACCGGCAAATTCAGCGAGGAACCCGTGAATCCCGCAAATCTTGTCCCAACCGTCGCCGACCGCGCCCTCGACATCATGGCGCAAAACCTCTGGATCGAACGGCTCTGGATTCGGCTGGGCCTCGACCCCAACCACATCAGCTTTATTGTTTTGGCACACCGGCTCATTGACGTTGGGCTTGCCAACATCAATTTCGTAAACTCTTTGGCGCTGGTCGGGGCCGTCCTCTACGTCGTTACGCAAATGGTTCGCACCATCGTACCGCTACGCGTGATCGGCATCGTCAGCATCTTGTTTTTCATCGCCTATGGCGCGCTGGCCGGGATCCTGACAACGTTCTTACTGTATCTGCTTTCGCTGCCGATCAACATCATCCGCCTGCGCCAGATGCTGAAACTGATCGAGAAGGCGAGGGTTTCCGCGCAAGGCGATTTGTCGATGGATTGGCTTCGACCGTACATGAGTCCGAGGAAATACCGAAAAGGTCAGGTACTGTTTCAAAAGGGCGACGTTGCTAGCGAAATGTTCCTGACGGTAACCGGTCAATTCCTGGTCGTGGAAATTGGCATTGAAATTCCGGCCGGGCGGCTCCTGGGCGAACTTGGATTCGTCGCTCCCAAAAACCGGCGAACCCAGACGATCAGATGCATCGCGGATGGCAGCGTGCTCACCATCAGCTACGAAAAGCTACTCGAGCTTTATTTCCAAAATCCGGCATTTGGCTACTATTTTCTACGGCTAGCCACCGAGCGCTTGACGCAGGATATCGCCCGTCTCGAAGCGATTGGGGATGCGAACGAGGCGAGCGCCGTCAGACCTGCCATTTCGTGAAGGCAGCTCGTGATCCGAAGCTCGCCCGGCAGGCCGCGGAATCGCTTGACGACTCGTCGGCTGCACCGTGGCGCTGGCTTTTGAGTTGGCGGCTGTGAATAAGCGCGGAAGTGTGCCCCCTCAGATATGAAATGGATCAATAACTTAGCGTGCCGATCGGCGTCGGGATCCCACCCTGAGTGACAAAAGTCGATTAAGCATAGGTATCATCAGCCCGCTTACAGACGTGTGGATAGGCTCTTGCGGGAGCTGTCGAACCCGAACCTGCACGACATCGCCAATATGCAGGGCCGCGTTGAACCTTGGACGCCGGACGGGGAGCACGTTCGCTGGGCCGTTGCAGCCACCGCGAATGTGACGATCGCCATGCCGCTTTTGATGCAGCCGTGGAAATTGGCCCCACGAGCGTTTCACGCTGCGCAA
>JBAQJL010000053.1:0-1764 GCA_049300295.1 Xanthobacteraceae bacterium | reverse complement strand
GGGGAGGGGTCGCACGCACGGAGCGAGGGATACGGCCATGAAATTCACCTTCGCCTGGCTCAAGGAGCACCTGGAGACCGATCGGCCGCTCGGCGACATCGCCGACAAGCTGACCATGATCGGGCTTGAGGTCGAACGCATCGAGGACAAGGGCAAGGAGCTGGCGCCGTTCCTCATCGCCCGCGTGGTCGAAGCCAAGCAGCACCCCAACGCCGACCGGCTGCGCGTTTGCATGGTCGACACCGGCGACGGCAAGCCCATTCAGGTGGTGTGCGGCGCGCCGAACGCGCGCACCGGCATGATCGGGGTGTTCGTGCCGCCCGGCGCTTACATTCCCGGCAAGGACATGACGCTGTCGGTCGGCACCATCCGCGGCGTGGAAAGTCGCGGCATGCTGGTGTCCGAATTCGAGCTGAAAATCTCCGACAACCACGAGGGCATCATCGATCTGCCCGAGGACGCCCCGGTCGGCGCCAACTACGCGCAATGGGCCGGGCTCGACGATCCGGTGATTGAGATCAACCTGACGCCGAACCGTCCCGACTGCACCGGCGTGCACGGCATCGCGCGCGACCTCGCCGCCGCCGAGATGGGCAAGTTCAAGGATGCGCCGATCAAGCCGATCAAGGGCGAGTTTCCCTGCCCCATCGCGGTGAAGATCGAGTCGCCCGACCTTTGTCCGGCCTTCGCGCTGCGCCTCGTGCGCGGCGTCAAAAACGGCCCATCACCGCAATGGCTGCAAAAGCGCCTGATCGCGATCGGGCTTCGCCCCATCAATGCGCTGGTCGATATCACCAATTTCATGACCTACGACCGCGCCCGGCCGCTGCACGTGTTCGACGCCGCCAAGGTGCGCGGCAGCCTGACGGTGCGGCACGCGCAAGGCGGCGAGACGCTGCTGGCGCTCGACGGCAAGACCTACAAACTCGACAACAATGTTTGCGTCATTGCGGACCAGGAGGGCGTCGAATCGCTGTCCGGCATCATGGGCGGTGAAAAAACCGGATGTTCGGAAGCCACCACCGACGTTCTCATCGAATCGGCGCTGTGGAATCCGGCCAACATCGCGCAGACCGGCCGCAAGCTCGGCATCAATTCCGACGCGCGCTACCGCTTCGAGCGTGGCGTCGATCCAGCCTTCACGCTGCCAGGGCTCGAAATGGCGACTCGCATGGTCCTCGACCTGTGCGGCGGCGAACCTTCAGCAATAGTCGCTACGGGAAGCATTGTATCGACGTCCCAAACAAATTCTGTGTCAATTCAGACAAAACCTGTTGGGGGGTGGAGAAAAATATTTTCGATGCTCTGTTCACGCGTGACTGGAAAGGTTAGTCAAACTGACAACAGATCGTCGGAAAAATTCCCAGTTTACACTGTGGAAGCGCCCGAGCGCGTTATTGATTTTCCGGTAGCGGAAGTAAAACGCCTTTCAGGGCTTACGTTATCCCTCTCCGAGATTCGCCGCGTGCTTGATCGCCTTAAGTTCACTGCTGCCGGCCAGGGCGAACGGCTGAAAGTCGCGGTGCCGTCGTGGCGACCCGACGTATACGGCAAGGCCGACGTGGTCGAGGAGATCGTTCGCATTCTCGGCGTCGACCGCGTGCCGTTGACGCCGTTTGAGCGCGGCGATGCACCGCGCAAGCCGGTGCTCACGCCGATTCAGTTGCGCACCCGCAAGGCCAAGCGCGCACTTGCCACCCGCAATCTGGTCGAGGCGGTGACCTGGTCGTTCATCGACAAGAAGCAGGCCGAGCTGTTCGGCGG
>JBAQJL010000052.1:0-9419 GCA_049300295.1 Xanthobacteraceae bacterium | reverse complement strand
ACCCGGACACGGGCGGCGTCAAGCTCGTCAACTACGCCGCGGTCGATGATGTCGGCCGCGCGATCAATCCGCTGATCATCCATGGCCAGGTCCACGGCGGCATCGCCCAAGGCGTCGGCCAGGCGCTGATGGAACACGCCTGTTACGACCCCGAGAGCGGCCAGATGCTCGCCGGCTCGTTCATGGACTATGCCATGCCGCGCGCCTCGGACCTGCTGCCCTACACGACAGAACTCTCCGAGGTGCCTTCAACAACCCACCCGCTCGGCATCCGCCCCGCCGGCGAAGGCGGCACCGTCCCGGCGCTCGCGGTCGTCATCAACGCCGTTGTCGATGCGCTGTCGGACCTCGGCGTCCGCCACATCGAAATGCCGGCCACGCCGCAACGGGTGTGGCAGGCGATCCAAGATGCGCGGGGGCGATAAAGAGAGGGACAAAAGCATGGCGAAGACCTACTGCGATGTCGCCATCGATCAAATGATAGCAACCGTCGAAGAAGCCATGAGTCACGTTATTGACTGGTGGGGGGACTTGCCGACACCGATGAACGAGGCGGTTGACAAGTTTCGCATTCATCTCGGGGCAGCAGTCGATTCCGTCGAATTTGTCAGAAAGGCGCTCGACACACCCGTTCCGAAACATCATGGAAGGCCACCGAACAGCGACAAGGGTTCTCACTGCACCCGGACACGATTGAGCGCCCAAGACATCGCGCGCGCCAGCATCGATCCGGCCAAGGCCGGAAGCCCCACGGTGATCCATGCAATAATGTATTCGAACGGCAAGAGGGTGTGTGTTGTCGGATCGATCGTCACATCGCGGATCAGCACGATCGTGTGCGCAATGGAAACACCGACCGCCATAGCCAACGGAATCAGGAGGCCGCTCGAATCGAATTCGGCCAGCCACGGCGCGAGAGTGCGATTTTCTCCGCGCAGCGGTCGCCGGTTGAAACAGAGCGCCAGCGAGCAAAGAAAAGCAAAGAGCAAATCGAGCCAGACAACGTTGATGCCGATGAGATACTGGTGTTGAAAGCGCTCGCCATAAGGATACGCATCCCCGCCTAGAATAAGGTCGAGGCCCACGCCGGCGGCGAAGGCAAGCGCCACGCGAATGCAAATCAGGGCGCCAGGTCGCATAGGCCGCTGCCCATCGAGATCGAGCGCGGGCCGGTCAGTGAGCTCGGACATGTCGCATCCATTAATTCGCCAATGTCCTCAGATTGATCGGACATCAGGAGAGCCGATTTGGGTTGAAAGTTTCTTTTCCAGTTCCTCGATACGAGCCGATGTCTGTCTGAGCTGTGACCGAAATAGATTGACATAGTTGATGATGAGAATGCAGACGAGAAGCAGGTCCACGCCGCCAAGCTCGAATCTCATAAACTGATCAAACAAGCCGACCCCGAGAAGGAAGAGGAAGAGGCAGTTGCCCGTGATTTCGAATATCCGGGTTTGCCGCAGAGAAGAATCAGGTGCGGTCATTGCAAGGGCCCCGCGTTAGCGCGGTCAGTCTCCTCCGGCCGTTCCGGCGTCAGAAAGCCATGTCGCTGCGGTCTGGAAAGTTAGTCGCCCGATCCGCCACGGCGGTTCAACGTTGCAACCACAGCTGATCCCCCGCGGGACGGCGTTCGCGAGGCCAGCGGTAAAATCAGCAGCGGGAAGTTGCGTCTCGTCCGATGCTAAAGCCCCTGTTGAATTTTCTTGACCCCGGATCGCTGTTGGAATCATGCGCCTCGTTGAGTCCGACTTTGGCCGGTATCTCGATTGTAGGTTAGGGTTTGATCGCAACAACGGCTCAGCGTATGGGGGGAATCGATGAGCTCGATCAGGACGGCGTTCACTGCGGCTGCGAGCGGCGGTCTCCTGGCGTTGAGTTTGATACTCGCGTTTGCCCAGCAGAATACAGGGACCGATCACATCGAAACGCTGCAACGGCGGTTAATCGATGCGGGCTGTTATCACGGTCCGATCGACGGCAAAGATAGCGCGGACCTGCAGTCAGCAATCAAGGCCTGTCCGTCGCAGGAGCCGATGCTGCTCATCGAAACCGGCATGCAAGTGGCTCCCGTCAAGCGGATCGGCGTCGACCGCGCCTGCCGCGTCGCAGTGACGGGCTCGTATGATAAAACCGTGCGCGTCTGGTCGATGCCGGAGGGGCGCCTGCTGCACACTTTGCGCGGCGCTATCGGACCCGGCGACGGCGGCAAGATCTACGCGGTGGCCGTTTCTCCCGACGGACGCTCGATCGTCTCAGGCGGGTGGGATGCCCAATGGGACGTCGCGCAGCAAGATTTCGTTCATGTTTTTGATGCTTCGACCGGTGCAATGGTTGCCCATGCCGGGCCATTCGCGAGCGTCATCAACCATCTCGCCTTTTCCCCCGACGGCCACTGGCTGGCGGCGGCCAGCAGTAAGAACGTCGGCCTCAAGGTTTTCGAGACGCAAAGCTGGCGGACCGCCGTGGAGGATAAGAACTATGCCGACGACAGCTATGGCCTTGCTTTTGCGCCGGACGGCCACCTCTACACCGTCGCCTATGATGGCAAGCTCAGGCGGTACGGGCCGGCGCCACATTTCAAAAAGGAACGAGAGGTTGTAACCAAAGGCGGCAAGAGTCCCTATTCGGTCGCGATCGATCCGCGTGGCCAGTTGGTTGCGGTGGGCTTCAGTGACTCGCAGGCAGTCGATGTTTACAGCGCGTCGACGCTGAAATTCTTGTTCACTGCCGATGTTAAAGGTTTGGACAATGGCAATCTCTCTAAGGTTGCCTGGAGCAGCGACGGCAAGCATCTGATCGTCGGCGGCTCGTACGAGGCTCTCTTTCAGAAACAGTGGAAGAGCCCGCTCGTGACGTTCGATCGCGAAGGCAAGCGGATCGGCGATGCCTTGCCGCTGAGTGACGATGCAATCCTGAACTTGCAGTCTTGCGGGGATTCGCTGGCCATCGCAGCGGCCGATCCCGCCTTTGGCCTCGTCGATGGCCATGGCACCGTCGGCCTGTGGAAGTCCGGTGTGGACCCCGACATGCGGGACAAAGTCGCCGATGCCTTCACCATTTCGCCCGACGCCAGGCAAATCCGCTTCGGCCTGGGAGATCGCGACGATGAACCGGTTGTTTTCGATTTCGCCCAAGGGACGCTCAGCGGTTCACCGAACTCCGTGTCCGACTTCAGTGCGCCGGTGATCGAAGGTTTGCCGGTAGGAGACTGGAAAAATACATACCGCCCGACATTTGCCGGCAAACCATTGAATTTGAGGCTTATGAAACCTCGCGTTCGCTCGCCATTCGGCCCGATCACACCGGCTTCGTGCTCGGTACGGAATATTTGCTTCGCGGGTTCAATCAAGAGGGCCATCAGCTTTGGGAGCAAGCCGGCCCATCCATTGCCTGGGGCGTGAATTTCTCGGCTGACGGCCGCATCATCGTCGTGGCCTACGGCGACGGCACGATCCGATGGGTGCGCTCGTCGGACGGCAAGGAACTGCTCGCGCTCTTTATCAACCGCAAGACCAAGGCCTGGGTCGCCTGGACGCCATCGGGCTATTACATGGCCTCGCCCGGCGGCGAGGATTTGATCGGCTGGCACGTCAACCGCGGCTGGAGTCAGGCTGCAGACTTCTTTCCGGCATCGCAATTCGCCAACAAGTACGCGCGGGCTGATGTGGTCAAGCGTGTGCTCGATACACTCGATGAGCAGGAGGCGGTCAGGCTTGCTGACCGCTCCAACCCCGAGAACAAAACAGTTCCGCCGATCATCGAGACCCTGCCGCCAGTCCTGTCTATTCTGTCGCCGGCCGACAACACGCATGCTGCGGGGCCAACCGTGACCGTCACCTATCTCATCCGCTCCCCATCGGGCTTACCGCTCGACGCAGTGGAGACGTTGATCGACGGCCAACCGGGCGGCGCCCGAGCTACCGGGGACGACGCCGAGGTGAAGCGCTGCATTCAGGAGACCCACGGGCTCGGCCGCAGTGATGGCGCCCTCCAGGGCTGTCGCGGCAGCCTCAACGTTGAGATCTCGTCTGGCGCCACGGAGATCGGCCTCTTTGCAAAGGCCGGCGGCAAGACCAGCAATATAGCCACGACCCGAGTGACACGTTAGCTGTTCGCAGATCGGCGGCAGTGCTAGTGTCGGCTTTATTCGCGGCCGCGGGCGAGAAATATGACGGAATATCTGAGGCTTGAGGCGTTGCGCGCGACTCCTTTGGTAAGCGAGCCGTTCGCCCATCTAGTGGTGCCTGGCTTGGTCAGTGCGGCGGGTCTTGCCGCCATCAATGCCGACTATCCGAAGATCTCCTCACCGGGGAGTTTTCCGACCGACCAGGTGACCTTCGGCCCAGCGTTCCAGACGCTGCTCGACGAACTCGAAAGCGATGAATTCCGCGGGGCTTTTGAGGAAAAGTTCAAGCTCGATCTCACCAACCGACCGACCATCACCACGGTGCGCGGGCGCTGCGACGCCGGCGACGGCAGGATCCACACCGATTCCAAGACCAAGATCATCACTGTCCTGATCTACATGAATGAGAACTGGGAGAATGCCGGCGGCCGGCTGCGGCTGCTGCGCTCCGCCCGCGATCTCAGCGACATCATTGTCGAGGTGCCCCCGGTCGCGGGCACGCTGTTGGCATTCAAGCGCAGCAACAATTCCTGGCACGGCCATGAACCGTTTTCGGGCGAGCGCCGCGTCATCCAGTTCAATTGGCTCACATCAGCCGGCAACCGGCAGATCGCAATGCTGCGCCACCATACCTCGGCGTCGTTCAAGCGCGTGCTGCAGATGATCCTGCCCGGCCGCGCCTAACGCTCGATGCCATTGCCCGCAGACGAACTTCGACGCCACGAGTTTCGCAAAATCCTGCTGATCAAGCTGTCGGCGGTCGGCGACGTAGTGCACACGCTGCCGGTGCTCAACAAATTGCGCCGCCGCTACCCGAACGCGCAGATCGACTGGCTGGTGACGCCCGCCATCGGCGAGCTGTTACGCCACCATCCGGCGCTTAACAATGTCATTGAATTCGAGCGTGACACCAGCGCGCCGCCATGGGCCTGGTCCGCGCTGACGAACTACGCGCGGCTCGCGAGCAAACTGCGGTCGGTCGGCTACGACCTCGCGATCGACCTGCACTGCCAATCGCGCACAGCGTTCCTCGCCTTCATCAGCGGCGCCCCGGTGCGCATCGGCTTCGACAAGGAGCGCTCCGAGGTCTGGGCGCATTCGCGAAGAGTGACCGACGATTTCCGCAAGCACGCCTGGCACGGGGCGCGTGAAGGCGCTTGGCTGTTCTACACTCACCACATCCCGCTGCCGACGCTCGACGTGCATGTCGTCGACCACTATCAGAGCGTCGGTAATCTGCTCGGTTTTGATCCGGGACCGACCGATTTTTCGTTCCGAATTCCACCAGCTGCGCACGACCGTGTCGCCACGCTGCTGCGCGAGCGCGGCGCCGGCGATGCGCCGCTCGCGGTGATCGCGCCGCGCGGCAACTGGCAGACCAAACGCTGGCCGGACGAAAAATCCGCCGCGATCGCGCGCCATTTCATGTCGCGCGGCCATGCGGCATTGCTGGTCGGCGCGCCGCGCGAGCGCGCGGTCGGCGAAGCGATCGCGCGCCTTGCGCCGGGTGCTATCGACCTCAGCGGCGAGACGAGCTTGAGCGAACTCGCTGCCCTGATCAGCCGTGCCTGGATCTGCATTGCCCACGATTCCGGGCCGATGCATCTCGCGGTCGCGCTCGGCCGCCCGGTCGTCGCGCTGTTCGGCCCAAGCGACGAGGTCTGGGCAGGGCCTTATGGCCGCGACAATGCGGTGGCGCGCGCCGCCCTGCCCTGCGCGCCGTGCTACCTGCGGCGGCTCAAGAGCTGCATGCACGCCCATGCCTGCATGGAGCAGTTGCCGGTCGAAGCCGTGATCGAGCGCGCGGAAAAAGTTCTCGCAAATACGCTGGCGCCGGCGTGAAAGCCTACCCGCTGCCGGGAATAAAATAGTCGGCAACATCCTTGTGCATCTTGAACACCGCCTGCTTCACGGCGTCCACCGCGCCCTTGCTGTTCACAAGAGTGACGAGGTTGCTCCACAAATTCTCCGGCAAATGGATCGCGGTGAGCCGCGACTTGATCACGTCGGCGATCGAGCGGCCGAGACTGTCGCCCGGCGCATAGAGCAGAATGAGGAGGTTCGACTTGACCGCGACCTCGAACAGAGCGCCGTGCGCCTCGTCGTATTTTCGCGCCAGCGCCCCACCGAGCGCGGCGCCGTCGCCCGCAATCAGATAATGGAGCATGTCGGCGCTGGATGACGCCGAGCTGCCGCCCTTGGCCGGGAACGGCTTGATCGTGAGGCTGAAGATACCGGCGATCTTCTTCGCCTTGGACAGGAAGCGATCGACCGAGTCATTCGGCGCACCCTGATTGTACAGCAGCGCCGCAATGCTCAGATTATCACCGAGCAGCCAGGCGCCGCCTTCGGTGGTCTTCGTTCCCTCCTCGGCGGAAGCCGCGCCGGCGGCGGCAGGCAGCGCGATGGCGGACACCGCCAAAATCCGCAACGCTTCCCTGCGCTGCCATCGACCGGGCGTGTTATGAACCGTCTCCAGCATGATGACTCCTTTGCGGCAATTGCCGCATCGTGATTGTGCGAAATGCAGTAAGCAAGATCGTTGCCTGCATCGGACGTCTGATTTTTTTGTTTGCACTTCGCCCATAACGGTCATTGGCGGAGCGCCGCAATCGATGGCTGCAGCGCCGGGGCGCGGCTGATGACGTTCAGTGCCAATAAGGCGGATGGCCGGAATTCTTCTGCTCCGCCGCCAACAGCCGCAGCATCGCCGGCCATTCCAGCACGCCGTAGGGCCGCCGCGCGCCGGGCTGGTAGAGATGCGCGGTGTGGGCGAGCACGTTTTCGCCCGGCACGTTCAGCTCGGTGCGCGCCGCCATGGCGTCGACCTGCGAGCGGCACGACAATTCGAGCTGATACATGGTGTTGAATGCCTGTTGCACCGTCGCCCCGCAGGTCAGCAGGCCGTGATTGCGCATCACCATGGCGTCGTGCGGTCCGAGATCGCGCACCAGCCGTTCGCGTTCGTCGAGATCGATCGCCGGCCCTTCGTAGTCGTGATAGCCGATGTGATCGACGAAGCGGATCGAGGTCTGCGACAGCGGCAACAGCCCGCAGGTCATCGCCGATACCGCCATGCCGGCGCGGGTGTGGGTGTGCAGCACACAGGCCACGCCCGGCCGCGCCTTGTGGATGGCGCCGTGGATGACGTAGCCCGAAACATTGATCCCGTAGTCGGTATCGGGCTTCCAGACGATTTTGCCTTCGACATCGATCTTGACCAGACTCGACGCCGTGATCTCCTTATAGAGCAGGCCATAGAGATTGATCAGAAGATGCTCGGTACCGGGAATCCGCGCCGTGATATGGTTGTAGATGAGATCGGTCATGCCGTAAGCGTCCACCAGCCGGTAGCAGGCGGCGAGATCGAGTCTCGCCTGCCACTCCTGCTCGGTCACGCTGTTGCGGACTGACTCGAACTCGGTCGAATAATTCACGGCGGCGTCTCCCTTTTGGCGTTAAGACTATCGCCTCGCGCGGGCACTGTCAGCCGCGATGTCGAAGAGCAGGAAATTGGGAGGGAATGGCGATGGCAAACGAGGCTGCCATTGTGCGCAATCACGCCAAGGACAAGCTTGCCCGGGGCGAGGTCGTCTCCTCGATGACGGTGCGGCTGGTGCGCGGCATCGAGATCGCGCGCATCGCCAAGACCGCAGGCTTCGACAGCCTCTATGTCGACATGGAGCATTCGAGTTTTTCCCTGGAGACAACGAGCCAGATCTGCATGGCCGCGCTCGAGATCGGCATTACGCCGTTCGTGCGCGTGCCGGGCCCGGGCGATGTGCAGCGCATTCTCGATGCCGGCGCGCTCGGCATTATCGCGCCGCATGTGCAGTCCGCCGATGACGCGCGGACCTATGTACGTGCCGCCAAATATCCGCCGCTCGGCGAGCGCTCCAACGCCGGTCTCCTGCCTCATCTGCAGTACCGCTCGCTGCCGGCCGCACAGGCCTATGCGGCGATCGACGCCGCCACCATGGTGATCGTGCAGTTCGAGAGCGCCCAAGCGATCGAGCACGCCGACGAGATCGCCGCCGTCGAAGGCGTCGACATGGTGCTGATCGGCACCAACGACCTGTTGGCCGATTGGGGCCTGCCCGGGCAATACGACCACCCGCGGGTGCGCGAGGCCTATGCGGCGACCATTGCGGCCTGCCGCCGCCACGGCAAACACGCCGCGGTCGGCGGCTTCGCCACCAGGCCGGACCTTGCGACCGAATACGTGCGCATGGGGGCCCGCTACGTCTCGACCGGCACCGATCTTGGATTCCTGCTCTCGGCCTGCACCGCGAAGGCCAAGGAAGTGGCGGCGATGACGGCTCTATAATGCTCGAAAATGCTCGAAGGTTCTCAAGCTCTGTCTCAATCTCTGTCTTGGGCAGCAGCCATCTCTTAACCCGCCAGTCTTAACCCGCCAGTCGTAACCCGCCAGTCTTTAACCCGCCAATTTGGCCTAATGCTTGACGGGTTGCCTCGCGGCGGCAATGCTACCGGCGGTCGCCGCCAGGGGAGGTGCCATGGGTCCGGTCAGGTGCCCAAAGTGCGGGGCAGAAGTGGAGTATTATCGCTCCACCTGCATCAATGGGCATTTCGTCGGCTTTCCAAACATCCGGCGAGCCCAGGAAATGGCCGCCGATCTGACTCAGCACTATGTCGCGGCAGTCGCCGATGCCGCCCGCCGCGGAGTTACCCCGCGGGTTCAAACGCTCGAAAGGTTTCTCGAAGGAGCCGCAGCCACCATAAACGTCTCAGTTAAAATCTTCCGTAACATGTCCATGGGAGACAACTATATAAGTTATTATAATGCCTTAGCGATCGGGGCGCGGAAGGCTGCGGGGGCAACATACGATTCGCATCGTCGCGCGGTGGACGACAAAGTGCATACCGGCTACGGAAATGAAATAATTAACGCGGCCCTGAGCCCAGACGGGCGCGGCCTAATAAACTACGGTCCGATTACCTTGCAGCTATTAGGGGCATCGATCGAAGATCGAGCATCTGTGATGCGCGAGAACTCCTTCGATTTTTATGATCGGTATCATTTGGGCGATCGCAACGCGGTTGAAGAGCCGGGCTGGCGGTCGGTGTGGGTGGATCGCGCGCGGCTCGGAGTTGCGCATTTGGAACCGGCTATTTCAGCTGCGACAGGCGATGCAGAATTACAAGAGGGTACCTCGAACAATGACGATTTTGTCGTTGGCTCGACCACCCTTGCGGCGCGACGATCATTTTCGCTGTTGATTTGGCGCGGATGCGTTCTGCGCTTTTTCCGGCAGGTACCCTGTTCAGGGCT
>JBAQJL010000051.1:0-18174 GCA_049300295.1 Xanthobacteraceae bacterium | reverse complement strand
AGCCCTGAACAGGGTACCTGCCGGAAAAAGCGCAGAACGCATCCGCGCCAAATCAACAGCGAAAATGATCGTCGCGCCGCAAGGGTGGTCGAGCCAACGACAAAATCGTCATTGTTCGAGGTACCCTTAAGCGCTTCCATATGACCAATTGTCAGGCTGGTAATGGCGAGTTCTTAAGATGGAAGCGTACCGAGACCGACTTTCTTGTCCACGAGCTTGGTGACATCATCCTCAAGTGCGGTCTGTACTGTGATTGTGCGGTTATCTCGCGCAAAGACTGGGACGAATTGGTTACTGGAGATCTTCTCACCGCGTTGGGAGACGCGGAGGGCTATTCATTGAGAATGGCTTTTGTGAGAGCTTCGAAATGGGCGCGGCAAACTGGAGGTGACGACAAGATTGCCTTTGTGTTTGATCGTCGCCAAGAACGCGAACAGGAAGGGAATCGGATTTATGCTCTCTTTAAACACCTTTCCGAGATTGAACCAACAGCGGTAACCCCAATATCAATCGAATTCTCCGACTCGGCCCACGTGTTGCCTCTGCAAGCCGCGGATTTAGTAGCTTGGGAGTATTATCACCATGCGCGCGAGTACCTGAGAACCGGTAAGCCTTATGCGAGTCGAAAGCAGCTTCGGCGTCTATGGAATGGAGGCCGGATGAAAATTGGTCTGGCGACGAGATCGGCCATTGAGGAGATGGTGGCGCTCGAGGTCGGCAAGGAGGAAAAAATAGGCCGCGCAGCGGAGTTGATGACTATCGATAATCAGGAATTTGCCAGCAGGGTTAGCGCGCCATTGGAGTCCGAAGATGCGCGGCAGCTTGACGAAGCCTAGATCGGCAGCAGCGAATAGCCGGTGCTTCGTCCGCCGCCCGCATCGTGCTTCAGGATGCCACGGGCCACAAGGTCGTTAATGTCGCGCAGCGCGGTGTCGGGGGACGTGTCTTCAAGCTTCGCCCACTTCGAACTGGTGAGTTTTCCGACAAAGCCGTCAAGCAGGCGATTGACCATGTTACGCTGGCGCGCATTGAAGGGTGTGATGGCGTGTTGCTTCCAGAACGCGGCCTTCCGTAAAACAGTGGCAAGGATGGTCTCGGCGCCGTCAAAGGCCCTGTTCAGGCAAGCCAGAAACCATTTCAGCCAGGGCGTAATATCGAGATCGCCCTTCTGGGTCTGTTCCAGAATGGAGTAGTAGGCATTGCGCTCCAGCCTGATCTGCGCCGACATGCTGTAATAGCGTTGCGAGCTGCCCTCCGACCGCGCCAGCGACATGTCGGCGATGGCGCGCGCGATGCGGCCGTTGCCATCGTCAAACGGATGGACGGTGACAAACCACAAATGAGCGGTTGCCGCTTTGACGACCGGGTCGATGTCGTCTTTGGGAATTACGGTGACAGTGCATTTAATTGACTAAAGCGCACTCAGAGATAAGCGCGCTGCCAACGTAGGTCCCGAGACAACTGCAATGGCACGGCCGCAATTCCCTGATCGCATCACGCCGGCTGCAGCGTCGGAGTCGAAGCGATGCCGCGGCTGAGCTTCCGCTCGGCGTGCCAGAGATCGTGGGCGGTTTGCATCTCAAGCCACAGGCTCGGGCCGTTGCCGCAGAGCTTGCCAAGCCGCACGGCCATCTCCGGCGAGATGCCGGCCTTCTCAGCAAGAATACGATGCAACTGCTGGCGCGTCACGTGCAGATGCTTCGCCATCTCGGTGACGCCGATGTCCAGCGCCGGCAGCACATCCTCGCGCAGGATGGCGCCCGGATGCGTCGGCGCGCGGCGGGGCCGCTTGGCAATGGACTCGGTCATGCGTTTTTTGCGCGCCAGCAAGGGGCGCTTGGTCTTTCCGATAGGGTTTGGCTTATGGAGACTCTAGATTATAGTAATAAGGAATATCCTATTGAATTATTCGTCAATTATATTATATACCTTATTATATGAAAGACGCCATTCGCCATCTCGACCAGCGATTCCGCACCTTGCGCCCGCTCGTCGCTACGCAACGCCCGCCGAAGGGTTGGGTACGCGCGATCCGCGATGCCCTCGGCATGACAACGGCCCAGCTTGGTCGCCGGCTCGGCGTCTCGCAGCCACGCGTGGTTGAGCTTGAACAAGCCGAAGTGAGTGGCAGCATCACCCTTCACTCGCTGCAGCGGGCGGCCGAAGCGCTCGGCTGCCGCGTCGTGTACGCTCTCGTCCCCGAAAAGCCGCTCGCCGATATTGTCCGCAAGCGCGTCGAAGAAACCGCCGACCGCCGATCAAAGGCGGTCGAACAGACCATGCGCCTCGAAAATCAGGCAGTATCAGACAAGGGCGCCGCCCGCGAGTTGCGCGAGCGAGTGATCGAAGAATTGATGCGGCGCCCCGCCCGCCTGTGGGACGAGAAATGATCGAACTCACGCCGGACGATCATGCGACGCCACTCACGCCGGAAGAGCGGAATGATCTGATCCCGACGCATATTACATCGAAAGAAGAACTCAACCGACTCGAACAAGCAAACATCGCGACGGCAGATGTTTGGGCCTTCAGCCGCAAGCATTACCTATTCGGGGATCGTTTCTTGACCGGCCTCCATCGCCGCATGTTCAATCGCGTCTGGCGATGGGCTGGAAAAATCAGGACCACAGAACGCAATCTTGGCGTCAAACCTTATTTGATCGAAACAGAGCTGTGCCAAGCTATCGACGACGCCAAGTATTGGGTCGAAAACAAATCCTATCCGCCCGACGAACTGGCCGTCCGCTTTCATCATCGGATTGTTTCGGTACATCCGTTTCCCAACGGTAACGGGCGCTGGTCGCGGCTTGTCGCGGATATGTCGGTAGAGCAGCTCGGCGGCGTTCGCTTCACCTGGGGCGACGGTGCCGATCTACGGGCCGCGGGCAACGCACGAGAGGCTTACATTGCGGCCCTCGAAGCGGCTGACAACCATGACCTGAAGCCGCTCATAAAATTTGCGAGATCCTAGTTCTCCGCCCACGGTGTAGCTTCAGAGCAGCCCTTCCTCTGCGGAGAATACGTGGCCTATTCTCCGCGGAATTCAATAATCTCCGCAAAACATGCGATGAAAATGCCAGATAATCTCCGCAAGATTCAACGCGGAGTGCGAGCGCGGGTTGTAACGTTTTCCTTGACAATGTCCCCGAATATGCTACAAAGCATCCACCTCGCTCATTCTTTCCGTGAGGGGCCTTTCGGCCGAGGGTACTCCCCGAAGGGGAGCGAGGGCGGTTCCTGCGGGCGGAGCCATACACTCTGTTCGCAGGCGGTTCGGAAACTCGCCCGGCCGGCCACGACGCCGGTCTGCCAGGAGCTGGCTGCCCGGGTGGCGGACGGAGTCACATCCGTTGGCGCTGCCATGAAGCGCGGGACCGGACTGAGCCAAGCCTAAAAACTTGGCGAGAGCCGCGGTAGAGCGCCGAGAGGCGAGCGCGTCTCCCAAAAGGAGCGCGCGCCGCGATCTGCGCAACACAAGCGGCGCTCCGCTTGGGTAGCGTCAGCGCGGCAATGACTACGCGCCTTTCGGCGCTCCGCCTCCCTCTTTTGTGGAGGCCCGTTCGTGCAAGCCGTTGGCAGGACTCGGGTGCCCAGGCATCGCGAGAACGCGTCATTGCGAGTGCAAGCGAAGCAATCCAGGGCCGCTTGCGATGACCGTGAGGCTGCACTGGATTGCTTCGTCGCTATCGCTCCTCGCAATGACGAAAACGGAGCGAAATGAAATCACTTTGAACCGGATGACAACCTGGAGCGACTAAAGCATCGTCTGCCGTTTCCATGCCTGAGATTAGCGCTCAGGTGTTTGGCGGCTTCTTTGACCTTAACAATGGCGCGCGCAGCCGTCTGGGTTTCTGGCGGCGCGCGCGAGATTTCGAGCGGTTCGATGTTTGCCTGGTTTGAAAGTCGCGTCGATCCATTTGTGCGCAAGGCGGTCACCATGCCGCCGGGCGCGCTGTTGGCATTCTATTGGCACTTCATCCGGCCGATCTGGCCGGTGTTTGCGCTGATCCTGTCGCTCGACCTGCTGGCGGCGGTGAGCGAGGTGCTGCTCGCGACCTTCGTGGCTCAATTGATCAATGTCATGACCGCGGCAACGAGCGCGGCGCGCTTCTTTGGCGACCACGCCGGATTGCTGCTGTGGATGGCGTTCGTGGTGCTGATTGCGCGTCCGGCGATCCTGTTCGCCTACGACCTGCTCAAGAATCAGGTGCTGTCGCCGCCGTTCCAGACCCGTGTGCGCTGGCAGACGCACACCTACATGCTGCGGCAAAGCCTTGGATTCTTCCAGAACGATTTCGCCGGCCGGGTCGCCAACAAGCTGATGCAGACGGGGCCGGCTATCCGGGATTCGTTCCTGACACTCAGCGATGCCACGGTGTTCGTGGCGGTGCAGTGGATCAGTGCCGTGGTGCTGTTCTGGGCCGCCGACCCGCGCCTCGTCATTCCGCTGCTGGCATGGTTCATCGCCTACGGGGTCGCGCTGTCGCGCTTCGTCCCGCTGATCCGCACGCGGTCGACCGAAGCTTCGGACGCGCGATCGATGCTGCTCGGCCGCATCGTCGACAGCTACACCAACATCCTGACGGTCAAGCTGTTCGCCCACGCCGAGAACGAGGAAAGTTATGCCCGCGCCGCGCTCCAGGAGCAGACCGGCAAGTATCAGTCCTATGTCCGGCTTACGACGGTGATGACGGCGACGCTGTCCGCGCTCAACGGGCTCGTCATCGCCGGCACCATGGCGCTCGCCATCTGGCTTTGGTCGAAGGATGTCGTCTCGCTCGGCGCCGTGGCGCTGGTCGCAACGCTTGTCATGCGCATCACGCAGATGTCGGGCTGGGTACTCAATCTCGTCACCACGATCTTCGAAAATATCGGCGTGGTGCAGGACGGGATGGGGACCATCGCGCGGCCGCATGCGATCGTCGACCGGCCGGAAGCAAAGCCGCTTGTCGTCACCAAGGGCGAAATCCGGTTCGAAAACATCGGGTTCAACTACGGCAGCGTCAGAGGCACGGCTGGCGCCGATCCGGCGCGCGTCATCGACGGCCTTTCGCTGACTATTCGCGGCGGCGAGAAGATCGGCCTGATCGGCCGCTCCGGCGCCGGCAAGTCGACGCTCGTCAGCTTGCTGCTGCGCTTCTACAACCTCGAGAAGGGCCGCATCCTGATCGACGATCAGGACATCGCCGGCGTCACGCAGGAAAGCTTGCGCGCGTCGATCGGCATGGTGACGCAGGACACCTCGCTGCTGCACCGCTCGGTGCTCGACAACATCATCTATGGCAAGCCGGAGGCCGGATTGCGCGGCGCCATGGACGCGGCAAAGCGCGCCCATGCGCACGACTTCATTGTTCGCCTGGAAGACAGCGGCGGCCTGCAAGGCTATTGGGCGCGCGTCGGCGAACGCGGCGTCAAGCTTTCGGGCGGCCAGCGCCAGCGCATCGCAATTGCGCGCGTCCTCCTGAAGGATGCGCCGATCCTGATCCTCGACGAGGCCACGAGCGCGCTCGACTCCGAGGCCGAGGTCGCGATCCAGGAGCAGTTGCTCAGCCTGATGTCGGGCAAAACCGTGATCGCCATTGCGCATCGTCTGTCGACGATCGCCGCGATGGATCGGCTCATCGTGCTCGACAGCGGCCGCATCCTCGAAGACGGAACGCACCACGAGCTGCTGAGCCGCGGCGGACTATACGCCGACTTGTGGGCGCGGCAGTCCGGCGGCTTCATGGCGAAGTAAGCGCAACGGGAATTGCAGATGACGTTTGCCTCACAATTAAAGCGGCTGCGCGCTTCGCTGGCCACTGCCGCCGGCACCATCGTGTTCGGCATGGAAGACGGGACGGTGTCGATCTTCGGCCTGATATTCGGCGTCGCCGCCACGACCACCAATACGAAGACTGTGCTGATCGCCGGCGCTTCGGGGGCGGTGGCGGCTGCCGTGTCGATGATGGCCGGCGCCTTCCTCGACGTCGAGACCACGCGCGACGCGATGGAAACCAAGCGCGCCAAGCTGCAAGCCTCGCTGGCCGCCAACGCGGCATCGATTTGCGCGGAACTTCCCGGCCAGTTGGCGGCCGCCGGTTTGACGCATCAGCAGTCCGCGGCGCTGACCGGCGCGGTGATGAACGATCGCGACGCGCTCGATGGTTTGTTGCTGGCGTTGCATGGATCGCCCGAAGCGGCGCCCAATCCGTGGGTGCAGGCGCTGTGGATGCTGATCGCGGACTTCGCCGCGGCGGCGGTGCCGATCCTGCCGTTTGTCTTTCTGCCGGTGCCGCAGGCGCGGGGCGTTTCCGCGGTTGTGACCATCGCGCTTTTGATCGGGCTCGGTGTCGGACGCGGGCGCATCGCCGGACACAACGTTGCGCGCACGGTGGTGGAAACGGTCGCCGTCGGCATTGCGGCGGCGCTGGCGGGCGTCGCCATCAGCGTCGTGATCAGCAGGAGCCTCACGGGATGACCCAGATTTTTGATGGAGCATGATCTTTTCCGAAAACCGGTGTCCACTTTTCGGGATCACGCTCTACGTTCAGAATAATTCGTAGAGATCATCAAAGAAGCGAAGCTTGGCCGGATCGAGCATGACGCCATAGCAGCGCGCGAACTCCGCGACCCATTGGACGCCGAAATGCTCTTCGATGTCGCTCGTGATGGCCTCAAGGTCGAGATAGCGGTCACCGCGGCCGGCGTGGCCGCAATCGATGAAGCCGAGAGTGCCTTCGGCGTCGATCAACAGATTGTCGAATGTGGCGTCGCCATGAGCGATGACGATGTCGTTCGGGATGCGCGGAGCGTCCGCCGCGAGCCGTCGATAAATCTCAAGCGGTGAGTGTCCCACATTACGTTCGTCGAATGCGTTCGGATCAATGCGGTTTTCGTCAATCATCGCGCGGGCCCGCGCCAGCCGAGCCGCGGTGGTTTCATCGAACGGACAATCGGCGGCCGCGCGCGCGTGGAGTGCGCGCAGCCCGCGCGCCAGATGCGCTACGATCTCGGCAGGCGGCTGCGCTGACTCATGCGGATGAGAGCCGGGCAGGGCGGTCATCAATGCCGCGCCGATCCGGCCGTCATCGAACAGGTCCAGGATCTCAGGCACCCGGACATTTCGCGTGGACAACCACCGTGTCCGTTCGATTTCGCTGCGGAGTTCGGACAAGGCGTCCGACTTGCCATCCGACATGGCGGCCGATATCGCGTCCGACTTGGCGGCCTTGAGATAAAACGTCTGCGATGCCGGATTGCGCAAGCGAAAAATCCGCGCGTCGCTCATGCCGTGCTCGACGGACTGGAAGCGAAAGTCGCCAAGCATCCGCCGCCAGCTTTGCGGCAACGCGGCGAGCAGTTCCTTGCGCTGCATGGCTGCCATCTTGCCGCCATCTTGCCGGCCGCTACAGGCTTATCGGCCGGAATGTGGTGCTGCGATATATTTTCATGATCGGAGGGGCGCCGATCGAACCCAAACATATTCAACGGGAGCGAATGATGAAACGGTTAGGAGCGGCTTGCTGCCTCGCGGTGATTGGCACGGCTCAGGCTTTCGCGAGCGATCTACCCACGCGGAAGGCCGGTCTGTGGCAGATCGATACGGTCGTAACCAGCGGCCATACAGTCTCAATGAAACAATGCATCGATGCCAAGACCGACCAGGTCATGCAATCGC
The DNA here is from genome assembly GCA_049300295.1 of Xanthobacteraceae bacterium. GTDB lineage: Bacteria > Pseudomonadota > Alphaproteobacteria > Rhizobiales > Xanthobacteraceae > BOG-931. Next base: position 10,514 of record JBAQJL010000051.1, on the reverse strand, counting down.
GGTTTGCTTCACTGCCACAGCGGAGTTGCTCCAAGCATGATGTGCAGAAGTCGGCCGATACGATCACGATCGACTCGGTGTGCACCATCGCGGGGCGGACGACGACCAGCCACAATGTCATCACCGGCAGTTTTGACAGCGCGTACACGATGGTGCTGACGAGCGAGGTTAAAGGCAATCCGACGCCGCGGCGTGTCACAATGTCAGCCAAATGGCTTGGCCCGTGCGCCGCCGGTCAGAAGCCGGGCGATATGGTCCTGCCCAATGGCAAGACGGTCAACATCATCGACATGGAGCGCACACCCGGCGTCGGCGGCCCGGCGCGGTAGGTCCACAGTCGCGTCGTCGGGCGCGAGACATAGGTACGGGCTGACGGCCTGGATCGATCTAACAAGTGATGTGGTGGGGCGTCGGGAGCGCTCGACGCCGCGTGGATGCGGTAACGGGATGCCTTGAACCGAGGCGTGGCGCGCAGCGTCTAATGTGGTGAAGCATGAAAGTAGCCGCTAACCCGGTCTCCCCATCCCCCGACAGGGACCGACACCCAACCGGGTTAGCGCGCCGCGGCCGGTTCTTCCCCAAGAACCGGCCGCAACCCATTGCCGGCGTTGAGGCCGGAACTCACTGAAGTTTGTGCAGTTTCCCCGTAGTCGACGTGCGGCATCCGACACCTTGCGCACGCCGGGCAGGGTCGGGGTCGATGATGGCTTTTGCAAGACCGAAAGGCGCTCGGCGGGGGACAAAGGCCTCGCGCCGGTGAACCGAAACGCCGCTCCGCATCACTAACAGACAGGAACGTCGCCAGCTCCGTGGGGTTGAGTAAGGGCCCTTCGGAGGTTGGCGGTGCAATTTGGGGGCGGGTTGGTGCGATGAGCGCGCTTTCTTACGTTTATTCCGATCGGACCTGTCGCGGCGGTCGTCGTGCGCTGTTCGCCTATCGGCAAACCCTGGCTGCGCTCGCCGTGAGCGCTGTGGCCGGGCTTGCGATCTTCGCCACAACGGCCGGATCGCTGATGGAAGGCGCGATGGCCGCGCCGCCCGCGATCAAAAGCCCGCCGCCCGGGTGGATCGATCTCGCATTTGCGGATGTCGGAGCGGCTTCGGCCCGCTTTGCGGTGCGCCCACAGCAAAATCAGATCGCGCGACCGCAGAACACGCGAAAACAAGATCCCTGTGCCGACTTCGTTTATTATTTTCTGAATACGAGTTGTTCGGCCAAGCGCGTCAGTGCCGCGCGCCGCGATGGCTTGGCCCGTCGTGCGGTCGCTTCGCGCACCGTTCCGGTGCCCAGCGCGCAGAATAGTGCGCAGGATTTGGATCGCGTGACCTTGGCGGCCACCATGACGACGGCGACCGACTAGGGACCGGGCCAGCGGACTGTAAATTTTTGGCTTGGCCGATTAGCGGCGCGATACGATCGAAGGCGCGCTTACCTCTAATTCTCCGGCGTAATGTGGGCGTCGCGAATTACCTCGGCCCACTTGGCGATATCGGCCACGACATAATCCTTGAATTGCTGGGGCGACATCGGCATCGGGGTGCTGCCGAGAGCGGCCATCTGTGCCTTCACGCCGGGATCAGCCAGCGCCGCGTTGACGCCCTTATTGAGCTTGTCGACGATCTCGTCGGGCGTTCCTTTCGGCGCCGCGATGCCCTGCCAGGTGTCGGCCACCAGGCCAGGCACCGTCTCGGCGACAGTCGGCACGTCGGGCAATACGGGCGAACGCTTCGCGCTGGTGACAGCCAGCGCGCGAACCTTGCCGGCCTTGATCACCGCCATCGATTCAGGCAGCGGGCTGAAATAGACCTGGATCTGTCCGCCCATCAGATCGGTGATCGCCGGGGCGCCGCCGTGATAGGGCACGTAGGTCATCTGGGTGCCGGTCTTCAGCATGAAGAAGGCGCCCGCCATGTGTTGCGGCGAACCGTTGCCCGATGTGGCTATACTGATCTTGCCCGGATTGGCCTTCACGTAGGCGATGAATTCGGGAACGGTCTTGGCCGGCACCGACAGATTCACTTCCATCGCCAGCGGAAAACTGGAGATCATCGCGACGGGGATGATGTCACGGGGAATGTGGAACGACAGATTGGTGTACAGCGTTTCGTTGACCGATACCGAACTCGGCATCAGCAGCAGGGTGTAGCCGTCTGCGGGTGCGCGTACCACGTACTCGACGCCAAGATTGGTGGCTGCGCCCGGCTTGTTCTCGATGATGAATGATTGCCCCATATGCTCGGCCAGATATTTGCCGATTAGACGGGCGTGAATGTCGAGTGCGCCGCCGGGCGGCACAGGTACGACGATCTTCACCGACCGTGTCGGGTAATCGAGCGCCGACGCTGTCTCGATGCTGGCCGAAAGCGCAGCCGCTCCCGCCGTAAGCTGCAGGACAGTTCTTCGAGTCAAAGTCTTGTTTGTCAGTTTCACCGTTTCCACCCTGTGACGATTGTGCCGCCGCCGATACCTGCCTCAGCAAGCCGGGTCAAGCCGCGCTTCGCCGCAGGCCGCGGGGCCGCTGGTTATTCGAGCGGCGGCAGATTCAGTGCCCGGTCAACCAATCCGGTCGCCCGTTTCCAGTCGAAATTACGATACACGTTCTGTTTCACCAGGAACGACGCACCGCCGTAGAATTTTTCGTACTGGGCGTGGCGGCTGCCGAATTCAGAGCCGAGAAAATCCCAGATCAGCCGCATCAATTTGACGCGCGTCTTGGCGTCGGAGGTCGCCGAGCGCATGTAGCGCTCGAGGTCGGCGGCGATTTCGGGATTCTCGAAATCGGCTTCCGACGAGGGCAGGGTGATGAACGCCGCGCCGGCGAGTTCGCGGATGATCTCGAGCATCCGGCCGTTGAGCTCCGATTGCAGCGCCATCGCCGCATAGAGCGTGACGACCGACGGCCACAGTACGCCGTCCCTGATCGGCGCCGCGATCTCGTGGCTGAGCAGCATGGTTTCGTAAACGGTCGCGAGCGCGGCGAGCTCGCCCATCATGATCTGGACTGGCGGCTGCGCGGCATTACCGGTCATCTCGTTCATGCGCTGGGCGAGGCCCGCCATGAAGCGAAGCTTGGTGACGTAGCGCACCTGCGCCTGATGATTGCCGTAAGCGTGCGACGGCGTCTTGAACCATTGATCGCGCGACAGTTCGACGTTGCGGTAGATGAACACGCGCTCCCACGGCACGAACACGTTGTCGAACACGACGTAGGCGTCGGATTCGTCGAACCGGCTCGACAACGGATAATCGAAGCCGCTGCCGGGCCGCGCAAACGGTCGCCGCGGGTAGAGCTTGACGCCCTCGGCGGCGGCCGGAACGGCGAGGCAATTGGCGTAGTTCTCGTCGCCCGGCTGCAGCGGATGGATGCAGCTCAGATGGATGTAGTCGGAGATCGGGCCGCCGGTTGCGAGCTGCTGTGCGCCGGAGATCACGATGCCGTCGTCACGCTCCTTGACGACCCCGGCATAGAGCGTCGGGTCGCTCTGCTGGTGCGCCGGCTTGGAACGGTCGATCTGCGGCGGCACAATGGCGTAGCTCGCATAGATGGAGTTGTCGCGCATGAATTCGTAGAACGCGACCGCATTGTCGGCGAATTTCTGCTGCGTACCGCCGGCCGCGAGCACCTGGGGTGTCGCCGCGTAGCCGGCGAAAAAGCCCGCTACATGGTCGGGCGTGCGGCCCATCAGGCCGAAGGTTGCTTCGGCCCAGGTCTCGCTGAACAGCCGGCGTGCCTTGAGGTCGGCATGGCTCTTCGGGATCTGGTAGCCGCGCCACACCGGTTCGCCGGTTTTCGGCGACGGATAGGTCATGCGCTCGCGGAGCGCCGGATCGGCGGCAATGTCGAACAGGCTTGCGATCGAGCGTGCGGCTTGCGCGAACGCCGGATGTTCGGTGACGTCCTTGACCCGTTCGCCGTCGATAAAAACGCGCCGCCCATCCTTGAGCGAACGCAGATATTCAGCACCCGTGCGCATTCACCACTCCCGATCTGACGGGTCGGTTTTAGCGCGGGCGAAGAGCCGTTGTCACCCGAAGCCGCCGAATACCAGTCCGGCGCGGGCTAGCGGCTATCCGCGTTTCCTCGTCGCGCCAGTTGCTTTGCGGCCTGACGGGCCCCTTCGATGACCCGCCGCGCCAGCGGGCTGATCGTCCTGCCTCTCAAAGTAATGACGTCTACGGTCACCCAGCGGAACGACTGCTTGACCGACAGGCGCTTTAGCTCTGGGCGCAGAGCCGAGAACCTGAATACGGACTGCGGGAAGATCGTGATAAATCTTCCCGTTCCCAACAGCCTCGTGCGCACGTCAACCGGTTCAGCGATCACGGTGGCGCGCGGGTAGCCCAGCCCAATGGCTCGAAATGCCTCCAGCGCGACCGAGCCAGTTGTGCTCTCAGGCGGCGGGAGCGTCCAAGGCTCTTCGGCAAGCGCAGCAAGTTCGACGTTGGATCGACGCACCCAGGCGTTTTTTGGGCCGATCGCAACCGCGTAAGTGTCATCGAAAAGAAATTCACAATCCAGCCGCTCATCTTCGGCGAGCGATCCCGAGCGCCGCGCAATCAGAAAATCGACCTCGCGATTGATCAGCGCGCTGTGCAGCGGTTCGACGTAGGCGGGCGCCAGGCGAAACACAGCACGTGGATAGCGGCGCGAAAGGCTGTCTATCACGGCAGCTACAAAACTTGCCGCTAAAAATGGATTGCAGCCAACCGTGACCTCTCCAATCGCGGGATCGGCGAGAAATGAAATGCTCTTGACCGTCTGACGCAGGTCGTCGAACACCGCCGTTCCGCCGTCGAGCAACGCGCGGCCATATGGAGTCGGTCGTACACCCTGCCGGCTCCGGTCAAGCAGGCGCACGCCAAGCGCGCGTTCGAGCTCGGCGACCGCGCGCGAAATCGCGGGCTGACCTGTATTCAACAATGCTGCGGCCTTGCTCATGCTGCCGGTATGCGCGACGGCCATTAAAACGTGGAGGTCATGCAGCTTTAGGCGGCAGCCAATCCGATCACTGAGGCGCATTATGGAGCTCCATGATCATTCTGGTATGGAACCATCAAAAGATAGCATTATACAGGAATGATCGGATTCCCTAGATTCCGTGATGTGGCTGCGACGGAAACAAACGCGCCTCCCGCAAGACCGCCGCGGCGCGGAATCCACTGGGGGAAATGCCATGCACCTGGATCGTCGAAATATATTGCAATTGTTCGCCTGCGCGACGGCGTTGCCATTTACTGTTCGGCGCGCCCTCGCCGAAAGCTACCCGAGCCGGCCGCTGCGCTTAATCGTCAGCTACCCAGCGGGCAATGCGTCCGACATTATCGGACGGGTGATCGCGCAATCCTTGGCGGAGCGGCTCGGTCAGCCGGTGATCGTAGAAAATAGACCGGGCGGCAGCGGGACGGTAGGCGCCGGCGTAGTAGCGAAAGCGGCGCCGGACGGCTACGCGCTGCTCTTGGAGGTCGTCACGGCGAACGTGATTAATTCAACCCTCTATCCCGAGCTCGGCTACGATTTTGCGCGTGACATCTTACCGGTCGCGCGCATCGCCGAAGGCCCGTACGTGATGGTGGTGAATCCTGAAGTGCCAGCGAAGACCATCCCGGAATTTATTGCATACGCGAAGGCCAATCCGGGAAAGATCGACATGGCCTCAACAGGAACCGGCAGTCCAACTCAGATTTTTGGGGAGTTGTTCAAAATAACGGCCGGCATTGACGTGTTGCACGTCCCCTACAAAGGTAGCTTCATGCCCGATCTCTTAAGCGGCCAGGTACAGCTTGTGTTCGGTCCGATCTCGCAAATGGTCGAACAGGTAAAAAGCGGCAGGCTGCGCGCCCTGGGAGTCACGACGGCCAAGCGGCAGCGTTTATTACCGGATGTTCCGGCGATCGCGGAAATTCTACCAGGTTACGAAGCCAGCGGCTGGTATGGGATTGGCGCTCCCAAGGGCACGCCGGCTACCATCGTCGACAAGCTTAACCACGAAACAAATACATCCCTTGCTGACCCGAAGATGGCTACCCGGCTGGCCGAACTTGGCGTTGTCCCCAAGCCAACTACGCCTGCGGAATTCGGTGCATTTATCGCAACCGAAACCAAAAAATGGGCGAAGGTCATACGGGCGGCGAACATTATCGCTGATAAGGGCTAGGCGCTGCCGTTCTTCGGTGCATCGCTTTTGTTTCTGAGTGCCATTCGTCGCCAAAGGCGCAGAGCGGATATGTCGCCGTTGCCTGATGATGTCCACCTTTGGGGCGAGCCGACTTGAGAAATTATGAGTGCACGGCCTAGCTAGTACACGTCAGTGTGGTAGCGGCCGCTCTGTTTGAGATCGGTGAGGAAAGCTCCCGCCTGATCCGGCGTGCGCACGCCATGGGCTGAGATGACATCGAGCAGCGCCCGCTCTACGTCCTTGCCCATGGCGATGGCGCCGCAGACATAGACGGCGGCCCCTTCGGCGAGCCAGGACCACAGATCGCGTCCGACCTCGCGCATGCGGTCCTGGACGTAGAATTTGTCGTTGTCGTCACGCGACCAGGCAAGCGACAGCCGCGTCAGCAGTCCGGTGGCGCGCATGCCGATCAGTTCGTCCTCATAGAAGAAATCATAATCGTGGCGCTGATGGCCGAAGAACAACCAGTTGCGGCCGGACGCCCGCGCCGCCATGCGCTCATGCAGAAAGGCGCGGAACGGCGCGATGCCGGTGCCGGGACCGATCATGACGATCGGCACCGATGGATCGGCCGGCAGGCCAAAGCCCTGCGACTTCTGCACATAGGCTTTGAGCTTCGTGCCGGGCGCGATCCGCTCGGCAAAGAAGGTTGAAGCAACGCCTGTTCGCGATCGCGAACCTATGGCGTAGCGGACCGCGTCGACACTCAGCGCCACCTTGCCGGGCGCGGTCTTCGGCGATGACGCGATCGAATAAAGCCGCGGCTGCAATGGATCGAGCGCTTCGACGAAGGCCTCGGGATCGGGCCGGATACCGGGAAATTTTTCCAGGGCCGCGAGCACGTCCAGATCCTTGGCGTCGCCGTCCGGATCGCCGCCGGCCGCCAGCGACTTCGCCTTCTGCCGCCGCTCGCCGCCGGTGATGTGCGAGATCAGCTCGAACAGCATGTCGGGTGCCGGGCCGAGCGCGGCGTCGTCGGTCAACGTATCGCGCAGCGTGCGATCGGCGATCGGAAAGTCCGCCGGCATGCCGACGGCGGCGATGACGGCGTCGACCAGCGCCGGGTCGTTGCGCGGAATAATGCCGAGCGAATCGCCGACCGCATAGGTGAGCCCGCTGTCAGCGAGGTCGAGATCGATGTGCCAGGTTTCTTTGTTCGATCCCGGCTTGTTGAGACGGGTGCGCGATGCGAACGCAATCGCCACCGGCCGGTCGCGCGATGTGCCGGTTTTGGCTTTTGGCAACGCGGCGGGTGCTTGCGGCTCGGCCCGCGCTTCGACAATCGCTTGCGCTGTGACGACGGGGACCGCGCCAAACTCGGCAAAGAGCGTTTTGAGCGTCCGGGTCGTGTCTTTGCCGCCCGGCACACAGAGATTGAGCCGCTCCTCCTGCTTGCCCACGATGGCGTTGGCGTAATCTTCGCAGTTATAGCCGCACTGGCCGCAATCTTGCTGGCCCATCGCCGCCATCATTCGCCGCCGCAACGGCCGCTGGCCGGCAAGCTGCATCCGCTCGGGCAGCGGCATCGTCGGGTCGTGCCACGGTGCTTGACCGTCATCGCCCTCGTCGAGCGGGCCGCGCGAGGCGGGCGCGCCGGAGATGCCGGCAAGGAGTGCCGCGGCCTCCGCCGCCGGCAACGGGCTGATGCCGCCGTCGAGCGACAAGAGCCCAGCAAAGAAGCCATTGAGCCAGACGCGCTGCTCGGGCGTGAACGGCGCGCTGTCTGGAATGAGCGTCGGAATCGGCGGAGGTGCGGTGTGAGTCATTCGCCGGCCTGTTGTGCGACGAGGGTCTTGAGCGCATCGATTTCGTGACGGCGGGTGAAGGCGAGGAAGCTTTCATCCGGCGAGGCGCGCTGCGCAAGATACGCCTTGAGCACGCGCTCGATGACTTGCGGCGCCGCGTCGGCCTTGACGTCGTGAAACAGTTCGCGTCCGCAGACCGCGTCCGGCCCGAACCCGCCGCCGACATGGATGTGGTAGCCCTCGACTTGATCGCCGTCGTCGGACACGACGACCTTGGTGCCGACCAGTCCAACGTCGCCGATGTAATGCTGCGCACAGGAATTCGGACAGCCGGTGAGATGAATGTTGATCGGCCCGTCGAGCTGCACGCGCGTCTCGCACCAGCGCGCAATGTCATCGGCGTGCCGCTTGGTGTCGGCGTTGGCGAGCCGGCATCCGGCATTGCCAGTGCAGGCGATGAGACCGGCGCGAATCGAACTCGCGCTGGTCGAAAGGCCGATGGCGGCGATGGCGGTCTGCGCCGCCTCGACGCGCTCCGCGGCGACGCCGGAGATCAAGAGATTTTGCCAGACGGTGAGACGGATATCGCCGTCGCCAAAATCCTTGGCGACAGCGGCAAGGCCGCGCATCTGTTCGGGGGTGAGCTTGCCGACCGGCAGCACCACGCCGAGCCAGAACAGGCCGCTCTGCTTCTGCGGGTGCGCGCCGATATGGGCGAGACGGTCGAACGGTGGGCGCGCTTCGATTGCTTCAGCGGGCGCGCGTGCGAGCTTGTCGCCGAGTTTGTCTTCGATGGCGGTGAGAAATTTCTCAAAACCCCAGGCGTCGAGCAGATATTTCAAGCGCGCCTTGGCGCGATTGGTGCGGTCGCCGTGCTCGATGAACACCCGCACCACCGCGTCCGCCGCCTTGGTGGCATCGGTGGGCTTGACGATCACGCCGGTATCGCGGGCAAAATCCTTGTGACCGGTGATGCCGCCGAGCATCAGCCGGAACCACACGCCCGGCTCGATGCCGAAGCCGTCCTTCACCACAACGGCCTGAAAGCCGATGTCGTTGGTGTCCTCCAGCACCGGGATGATGCCGCCACCATCGAAGCCGACATTGAACTTTCGCGGAATGCCATACAGCGCGCGATCGTTGAGAATGTGGAAATGCCATTCGCGCGCATACGGTCGCGTGTCGAGCAGTTCTTGCGGATCGATGCCCGCCGTCGGTGTGCCGGTGACGTTGCGAATGTTGTCGGCGCCCGAGCCGCGCGAGCTCAATCCCAGATCCTGGATCGCCTCCACCACGGCGATGGCGTGCTTCGGCGCCACCTCGCGCATTTGCAGATTGGCGCGCGTCGTTACATGCGCGTAGCCGCCGGCATAGCGCTCGGCGAGATCCGCAAGGCCTGAGAACTGCCAGTGCGAAAGGATGCCGTTCGGAATGCGCAGGCGGCACATGTAGGAGCTTTGCGTCGGCGCGCAGTAAAACAGTCCGAAGAAGCGCCAGCGGAAATTGTCGTCCGCCTTGGGCGCCTCGTTCCTGGCCGCTTGGTCTTTCAGCTTTTCGTAGGCGTCGAGCGGATTGAGTTCGCGTTTGAATTTTTCCGGATCGGACAGCTTGCCGCCCGCCTTGATGATCTGGTCCTGCGCGCGCAATGCAGCGGCGTCCGGGCCGATCGGCTCGGGTGACAGTGCGGCGGCCGATCCCGGTGCGTGGCCGTTGCCGTTCGGCAGCCGCGTTCCCTTTGCGATCTGCAAACCGGCCACGAAGCCTTCGAGATAGCGCTTCTGTTCTGGCTCGAAATCCCCCGGCATTACTTGTTCCGCTGCTGCGCGCTCTTCCTTGTTCAAATAAGTGGCGCTGAACAAATGATCGGCACGTGCCGCCTACTCGGCGGGCACGCCGGCCGGCGTCGGTGCCGGAATTTTCGCCGGCGCCGGCTTCGGCTTGTAGGTCATATAGATGGCGAGCCCGGTGAAGGTGAAACCGCCGACCAGATTGCCGAGCGTCACTGGGATCTGATTCCACAGCCACCATTGGGCGACCGTCACTTTGGCGCCCATCATCATGCCGGTCGGAATGATGAACATATTGACGACGGAGTGCTCAAAGCCTTGCGCGAAGAAGATGAAGATCGGCATCCAGGCGCAAGCGATCTTGCCGATGGTCGACGTCGTGGTCATGGCGAGCACCACGGCGAGACAGACCATCCAGTTGCACAGCATCGCCTTGACGAACACGGTGACCATGCCGGCCGTGCCCAAGGCCGCGTAGCCCAGAGTCTTGGCCTCGGCGATGCTGACGATGCGCGCGGCGACGCCCGCCGGTGCAGTGTGGCCCATGTTGGTGAGCACGATCGCGAGCAGCGCCCCATAGGCGACGCTGCCGATCAGATTGCCGATGAACACCCAGCCCCAGTTTACCAGCACCGCGCCAAAGCTCGCCTGGCGATCGAGCCAGGGCAATGACACGAGCGCAAAACTTCCGGTCACGAGTTCAAGGCCGAGGAGCACGATGGCGATGAGGCCAACTGGGAAGATCAGGGCGCCGACCAGCAGCTGGCCGGTCTGGACCGCGCCGGTAAATGCGAGGCTCGTCGCC
>JBAQJL010000050.1:0-30989 GCA_049300295.1 Xanthobacteraceae bacterium | reverse complement strand
GATTTCATGAGCACGGAAGGCGGGTGATTCGTCATGGCGCGCCTTCATGCGGCGAAACGCGCCGAGTGGAGCCGGTGGGGACGCGGTTCTTGCGAGGGCTGGTCGCTCGACATCGGCGACGCTTTTCGGTGCTCCGTCGTTCGATCAGAGAAGCCAGGCAAACCGACCACTTGGACTGCCTCCATCAACACGACGGCGCTCGGCGAATATCTCGATCGCGACACCGCGATGTGGCACGTCGAGAGCCATATCGAAGCGGACATGGGTTTGGCGCTGCACGATTGGGAGTAGTATCAGACGGCAAAGGCCAAACGGCCGAAATAAAACCAAGGAAAGGAGACAACCGGGCTTGGAACAAATAGCCCAAGCCCTGCGCGGACGACCTCCTAAAGGTTTGGCCGGTCTCGGCGCTGTTGTTTTTCACGTTGCCGACCATCCTGCTCGCAGCCGCGGACGCTCGCAGGCTTCTTTCATGGCCGAATTTGCAAAAGAAGAGCGACATGCTCCTCAAAGAGCTGCCGGACGATTGCTTCATGGAAGCGATTCTTGAAGGCGCGTTTCAGGCCGGGCAGAGCAAAAATCCTATCCGCGGGAATCTATGCGCCGCCGCTCTCCGGGAGGCTACGGGTCACGTCCTGCACAGCTTGGCCCCGGACGGCAAGGTGTCCAATTGCATTTGGTACAAGAAAGAACCGAACACCCACAGTCCGACAAGGCAGCAGCGTGCAACCTACATCGTACAGGGTGGTCTGCCGGTCGAATTCGTAATGAAAACATTGGAGCTCGATCACAAAGCGGTATGCGGCCCCTTGATCAAGGCTATGGACGCGCTGAATCGCGCGACCCATGTCCGCGAAGAAACCATACTCGATGATGACAAAGAGATCAGGGCGCTAGTTGATGATGCCCTCGATGGTCTCCTTGATTTGTTCAAGGCCGCCCGCCAGTGCCAGCAGGAGCTCCACGGAGCGCTGGCGAACGAAATTCACGATGCGGTGCTGGACGCGTTCCTCTCAGAGACGCTGCAAGAGTTAGATGAGCTTTCGACGCACACAAGATTTGATGAGCACGTGGTCGACGGTGTCGACGTGATGAGCATTGACGATAGATTCATCACTTTCAAAGCGCGAGGAACCGTTTGCGTTCAGCTTCAGTATGGATCGGATTCCGACGTGCGAAACGATATTGGGGCAGTCATGTCGGCTTCCTTTCCCTTTACTGCGCTCATGAAATCGAAAGCGCAAAGCCCCAAAGATATCATTCAGGATGACGTAGATGTTTCGGTCAACACCGAGCGCTTCTATGAGTGAAAAAGCAGCTTTTCCGGCTTTGCCACTAAGCGATCTGCGTGGATGCGGTTCGTACCACATGAGAGCGGCGATCGCCCGCTGGTCCGCTCCCATCACGCCGATGTAGATCGAAGTAGTACGCAAGGACGCATGGCCCAGCCAGCGTTGCACCAGCGGCATCGGGACGCGCGCCTGAACGGCGTGGACGCCGAAACCGTGGCGCAATCCCTTCGGCATCGCGGGGTGTGCCGATATCCCGGCCGATTTCATAATCCACCGTGTAGATTGGCTGAGACCTCCAGGGCTATCCGAAATGACCACGACGTCGACCGTCGGCGCTATCGCCGGAATTGCGACGCGCCGGTCCGTGCCCGCAGTCGCACCAAGATAATCGGATAGACGCGAGTGATTGCCTCGCTGCGTCGAAACAAGCCACCGGTTCCGGCTAATGTGGGACCGTTTCGACCAAGGCTGGCTCAGCACTGGGCGTTGGGTCCGGTTCAGGCGAGATCGTTGCAAGCGTGGAATCGAAGCGGACACGATAGACTTGCAGATTCTCCATAACCCGTTGGACATAGTTGCGCGTTTCGGCAAATGGGATGCGCTCAACCCAGTCAACCGGGTCGACTTTGGGATCGCGTGGATCGCCATGCAGCGCCATCCACTGGTTGACCCGGCCTCGCCCGGCGTTGTAGGCGGCAAATGTCAGGATGTAGGAGCCACCATAGTCCTTGAGCAACGCGGCGATTTCGGCAGCGCCCATCTGGGTATTGTAAACCGGGTCGGACACGAGACGGTGCCAGTCGTAGAAGACCCCAAGCCGCTTGGCGGTGTCTCGCCCAGCCTGAGGGGTAACCTGCATAAGGCCGACAGCATCGGCCGACGATCTGTCGCGCTGATCAAACGCGCTTTCCGTCCGCGCGACTGAATATACGATGCAACGATCAAGCGCCGGACCGATCGCGGCGTAAGACGGGACCCCGAAATCGGGAAAAGCGTACTGCTCCATCGCCATGCCGCGCGCCAAGGCCGTTTTGCCGACGAGGAGCGTAGCTTGAGCATCGTGGTATTTTGCAGTGAGCTCGCCGAGTTCCGCTATAACGGCGGTATCGCTGCTCTCGTCAGCAAGATCAGAAACAAAGTCCAGCACGAGATCATGCTCGCCGATCGCATACAGAATGCTTGCAGCATGAAGAAATTCATTTCTGGCAGCGTCTACCATCTGTGGCGGCGGACGCAGCGCGATGCTGCCGAGGCCAAGCCGGACGTGCGCCAATTGGCCGTAATAGGCGGTGGGGTAGCGGCTAGCGGCCTCATATTCCGCGTGCATTTCAGTGCTCTTGCCGGCGGCCTCGGCGGCGCGGCCGCGCCAGTAGGCGGCGCGCGCAAGAATGCGCGGATCTGTAGCGCCTTCATCAATGCGGACAAAGTGCTTGGATGCCGTCTGGGGATCGCTGAGATAACGCAAAGCAATCCAGCCGGCCATGAAATGGAATTCGGCTCGGTAGTAAGGATTGGCGGGAAGTACTGAACCAATCACCACCTGATACGCGGCCTTTGCATCATCGAGGTCGAGAAGTTTTCGCGCTAGCGCACGACGTTCGCGCCACCATTCATCGGTGTCTTGTTGCCGCAAATCCTCTTGCGAGGCCGAAAGCGCCAGTTCCACGGCAGCCGCAATGTCTTCTTTGGGCGTTACGATTCGACCGTGAATATTTGAGCCGGGCGAATCGTTTCGAAGCAACCAATGTATGCGGCACAACGCATAACCCAGATCATCGCGCGCTTCAGCGGGAACCGCGTCGAGCAGTTTTCCTCCGGTGGCGGATTTCGCCTCGGCGGCGATGCAGGCTTTGACGATTGCAACCTGATCGTTGCCGAGCCGTTTGGCGGCGCGCATTGCGGCGCCAAAGTCCTTGGCGCCAATGCGTCGGTCCATACGTATCTGGTGGTCCGCGCGGGTTAAGACATCTGGAAACTCGCTAAGCACTTCGTCTTCGAGTTCAGCCGAAAGTTGCTCTGATCGCCACACCGAGTGGACCTCGCGTTCGGCCTCGGCGCGGTCGCCCTCTCCCGTCAGTAGGCGTGCGAGGACAAGCCTGCCAGCCGGACTAGCCGGTTGGCCGCCCAAGAAGCTCCGCACCGTGGCGGCGTCGGCCGGCTCCCGCCACAGGATTGCCTCCGCGCGCCTCCGAAGGAGTCGAATGCTTGGCCAGTTCGGATTAGCCCTAATAAAAGCGTCATAGCGCTGAAAGCCGATTTCACGATCGCCTCGACGAAGGAGCGCCCATTCGACCAGCTTCTGGGCTGCTGGATCGCCAATCGATCTCTCGATCGCCGTTGCCTCGACGAGCTTGTCTCGACCTATCAATTCAACCGCCTGCTTCACGGCTTCGAGACCTGGCGGCAGGTCAGCTAGCGCTGGCCTCGCAATTGGTGGTGGGATGGAGAGCGCATTCCGTTTCCCTGCTTCCATCGAATCGCGCTTGCGGTGCACAATTTTGGCCAACGGGTGGTGCTGGAAGCGATGTTTGTGTGGGGCGATCTGAGCCCGCGCATCAGCATTAGCGAGAAAAACCACGGTCAAAGCGAAAAGCAAAACTGAGACTGCGAGGCAAATCCGCGCCCGCGGTGTCTGACAGGGGGCACCTGCGGCCCTCCCCCGGTCCTGAGCGAAGATCCAGGTCATGCTTAGATCTGCCGAAACCGCCTCTTCCCAAAACTCGAATCTACAGATGCCGAGCCTAGCACAATCCTTCTGCGCTTTCGCAGATCGGTTGCTGCTGAGATTGCGGACAAAGAGCATCCGCGAAGCCGTCGACGGTACGGCGACGCGGCAGAAATGCGCGGCCAGGGCTTCACGACGGCGGTCAGCGCTGCTCCCGGAACGACCTAAGGGCGGCACAGCCGCGCGCCGCGCCTCAGCGGCGTCGCGTTGAGTACAGCGAAGCGTACGCTGCCGAGCGGGCGGACCGTTGCAGTCCATTGATCCTACGCCGACAAGCGAATATCGTTGATGTATCAATGTGCCAGTGATTGAAGATCAATCGATTGGGCCGTACTCGGGGCTGCCATGGCGGAAAAAACGGTCACGCGAGCGGATCTATGCGAGGCGGTCTATCAGAAGGTCGGCCGGTCCCGCAGCGCATCAGCCTCGCTCGTTGAATTGGTGCTCAAGGAGATTTCCGACTGCCTTGAACGGGGTGAAACGGTGAAATTATCGTCGTTCGGCTCGTTCGTCGTGCGCAAGAAGGGTCAGCGCATCGGCCGCAACCCGAAAACCGGCAAGGAAGTGCCGATCTCGCCGCGCCGGGTTATGGTGTTCAAGCCGTCCGCAATCCTCAAGCGGCGGATCAATTCGGTGGCGCAGGCCAAAGTACCTTCCGCGGCCGCGCTGGGCGCCGAGCCAATGTCGGGCACCTCTGTCTTGACCAGATCACCTCTGTCTTGACCAGATGAAGTCATGAGGCCGATCCAGCGCGCGGCGGCGTTCGGTGGCCATGTCGCGCGCGGTGAGAGAGCACGACGCGGAGCCCCTCGGCCCGTTCGCTCGCGGCCGGCGCCGATGTGCAGCGACCCGGTAGCTGCGAACAGCTCAAGCGCCCGACCGCCCGAGCACCATCGATCGGCCCGCAGCGGAATTTGCGAAAACGAAATCGGCGGCTCGCGCCGGTCGAGCAGCGCCGCGCCAGAATCCGCGGCGCCCACCCCCGCCAAGGGATGCCGAAGCCATTGGCCAGCGGGTCACGATGCTTATTCCTGCCGACAGTCGAGACGAAGAACCCGTGATCCTTGATCGAATCGGGCGCGGTGAACGCATCGACTATTTTGAGGCGCTAAGCCAAGTCGAGGGTCGCGCGTGCCCAGCCGATCAAGGTCGTACACCTTTAGATCGAACTTATGCTCCAAAAGCTCGCTCAAGTGCGAATGGCGCGCTGCCATTTCGTTGAGCGCCGAGCATGTACGCACGCTCAAATCAATGGCGAGGAAGAAAGCGCCGGCCCCAAAGATTGCTAAGGGCGCTCAAACGCACCGAAGGGGCCAGGCGCCAGAAGTCATTTAGGTTTGTCGCTCGACAGCCGCGGGTAGGCATTCTCTCCAATCCATTCGTCCTGCCACGCGCGGCGCTTTTCCATTAGATACTGCTGAACAAGTTCCCCACCTGCTTTTTCACAAAAGCCGATGCCGTTCGAACATCGGTGGTGAATTCAGGCGGCGGCTGCTTCACGCCGGCACGGATGGCCGCCAGGTGCGCCTGCAAGTTGGCTACTGGCGTGTCGGGGAAGTTCGCGGCGAGCCCGACGAGCGCCCGCTGGTTGTCATTGAGCGGCGCCGCGTGCCTCTCAGCCGCGACCGATGGCGTAGGCGCGTATGGCAGCGCCTTCAATCGGGGAGCCGGACCATTGTTGCTCGGCGTGGCCAATGTGAGGAGCGCATCGAGGTCGGGCGCGTGCGCATCTCTTTGGGTGAGCGGTCCGCCGAGTGCCGGAAAGCGCTTTCGAAGGGTTGCGATGATGGAAGTATGGTCATACGGCACCGCACCCGTCGCCCGAAATTTCGTGCCAGGAGGCACCAAAGGCGACACGATGACCGCGGGTACGCGTACGCCGTACCGATCGAAGTTGAATGCCTGCCCCGGCTGAGGAGGCTCGGGTTCGGCGGCTACCGGCGGCGGGACATGATCGTAACAGCCGCCGTGCTCGTCATAGGTGATGATGAGCATCGTCTTCTTCCAGACCTTACTGGAGCGAATGCAGTTGTACACGTCTGCGATGAGCTGCTCGCCGAGCGTGACGACCGAGGGCGGATGCTGGTCGTTCTCGGGATGCGCGAGGTCTGAATAGTATTGTGGCTCAATGAATGAGTAGGTCGGCAGCTAGCCGCTCTGGCAATCCGCTTGGAATTGCCGGTAGAAGTGGAAATGATCGCTTAGCAACAACAATTTCAACAGCGAGTGGACCTGTGCGAGGTCGTGGAAGTAGATTTTCCAATCATGCATTCCCGCCTGCTCGAAGCGGTTGTAGATGGTCTCCACGTCAGGCAAATGAAGGGGCTCGTTATTCTCGTGACCATCGGCGGTCGCGCAATGGACGAACCAGCGATTCGGCCACGTCTGGCACGGGGCGGACGCAAACCACCTGTCGCACACGGCAAAACTTTTTGCGAGCTTACTGATGACCGGCACTTGCTTGGGCGTAAAATAGTGCATGATGTCCCGGCCGATTGGTCCGTTCTTCTGCGCGAGGTATTTTTCACGAAGCCGTCCATGGTCGGCGCCGGGGTCGGGATTGCCACGATCGCCGTGCCGAACAGCTGGGTGTTGATGTCTGTCCAGAGCTCGCCGGGATCGGGGTTGGGCGTCCGCATGGTCGCCTCGTCCGCGCCTGCGTTATTCCATACCTCTATCGCCGCCCCATGGGCGTCCGGGTTGATTTCGGTCCCCGCCAAACCGTCGAAACCGTCCGTTTTGTCGTACAGCGCACCGAGCAAATTATCGAACGAACGGTTCTCCAGCATGAGGACGACAAAGTGGTCAATATTTCCAAGCTGGCCCATGGGTATTCCCTTTGTTGCCGAAGCCGCGTGCTTCCGATGCCGAATTGGACCATCCGGCCACTGTTGAACGGGTGCGACCCCTACAAGATGTCAAATTGCCCGATCATGGGCCGACAAAGAAGTATAATTCCAAGCGTACATGCCGAGGCGGCTTTTGCTCTTCGGGCGGCTCGGGCCATCACGCGCGTTTTGGGCGTTTTCTGCGCGAGGTCCACTATTCTCCAGACAGCGACCGAATAGCGGACATTCAGGCCATCCATGGGTGCGCCGCGGGTCCTATTTCTATAACCAATCGAGGCGAAACGATTGCCCCGATCGCCCGAGCTCCAGCGTTCGCCCCGATCCGGAATTACACCAAAAAGAACAAGCGGCGACGTCGGCCGGCAGCCGGCACGAGCGGGTCGGTCTGCTGACCGACCATGTGCCTGTCGGCGCGCGGCGCCGCCGCGCCAAGGGATAAAGAGCAGCATCACGCCAGCCCGAAATGTCGGAGCCAGAGCACGCCGTTGAGGTCTGTTTCGGTTTCACGATTGACAATGATATTAGGGCACAGTTGGCCCATAGCATATGCCGAAAATATCTCACACTCAGGCTCGCAGCCCCCATAGGGCCTAGCGGCCCAAGCTGCTGTAGATGTCAAAATTGCTACAGTCAGCGTCATTGTTTGAGACAACTTTGTCACGTTATTGGCTGGGCTTTTGTTTATCATGAGACGCTTCAGCATCCTACGGGCTTCCACCAGCGCCTACCTTATTCGCTCACCTTGTTTCTTGGTTCATTGAACCAAGGCCAGCACCCCTTTGGAGTTGTCAATCGACCACGATCTAAAACGGCTGAGGAAACTTTGGCCGAGCAGCAGAGAACCTTGGGGAGGAGCGACCGAACCAACGATATTTTCAAGGGTGATGTTACCGACCGTCAATGACCTAATTCGGAAAGTCGCCGACGGAACAGTTGAACCGTCAGCGAGCGTAAAAGTCTGCTGCCCAATGAAGTCCGTGTTTTGGATCGTTCGCGTTCGAATCAGTGTCATAACAACGTCAGCAGGTATGCTAACGTCACTTGCGCCGCTATCAACGGTGAAGTCGAGTGTAATCGCATTGTTTATCAGTACGGGCACGGTGTAAGTGCCTCCGTCGTTTTTCAGCGGCACCAATATCGCCCCTGGGGTCACAGCGGGTGCAGTTCGAGCACCTGGTTGGACCTCATTCGACGGTGAGCTCTCGTCCGAGGACAGCGCCACGTCGGATCGAATCCTAATGCCACTTTCTGCATCCGAACGATCAAGCAACTGCGATATCGCGTTCATAGGTCGGCATAATTGGAAAGATCGGAAGAAGGTGAAAGCAATGCAGGCAGGGTCAGAGCCGCAACGGATTTGGCATTCATCGGCGCTCGACGCCACAAACGCATCCTCTCCGGTGTATCTAAAGGCCTTCCGCGCTATTCTTTGGAACTTCTGAGAGAAGTATCCGCCGCAACTTAAATAGTCTCGAAAAACCCATCCAATCGGTGCGCCACTTTCGGCGGTCCCAACATGAACCCACGTTTTTCCGTTGTGCTCGCTGCTGTCGAGAACTGCTACAACTATGCCGTTGCTTAGTGTGCCGACAATATCTCCATCTGCCGCGGTGCGAACGTTCAACGGTGTACTCGTTGGGTCCGCCACAACGCAACGTTGGTGTTCCTGTTCCCGTGCCCAAGCGTGGCTCCAACCGCCAAAGCTTACTGAGCACAAAATGACTATAAAATAATATAGCAGCGCGAGCCGCTTGGGCATCGCGAACCCCAATCCGAGGGGCCCAAATACCGGACGCCTCAATCCCTTCAGCAATTCGCTTTCGGGGCTCCTGATGATCTCGCTCATGGCTCGCGGCTCTATGCTTTCCTCCAAGCGGCGAAAAAATGCCCAATCATGAGACAAAACAACAAT
This sequence comes from Xanthobacteraceae bacterium, assembly GCA_049300295.1. Lineage (GTDB taxonomy): Bacteria > Pseudomonadota > Alphaproteobacteria > Rhizobiales > Xanthobacteraceae > BOG-931. Next base: position 22,211 of record JBAQJL010000050.1, on the reverse strand, counting down.
AAGCCGCGTCGCAATTATTTCAGTCGGGATGAAAAGCCAGCATGTAGTCAACCCTTTCTGGTTTCTCCGAGACGCCACCAGGCGGCTTGTCGGCCTCGCTTGTCGGTGTCTTAAAGACCTCTGGTGCCGCTGGTTCGAGTGTCCCTTTTAGATTTCCATCGGCCTTCCCAGACAATGACAGCTTGTCACCCTTTCGGAAATAGGGTGCTTTCGCGCCAAATGGAATGTCCTCCAGACATGTCGCTCGCAAACTGCAATCACCGTCTCGGCAAGAAGCCACACCTTGAAATGGGACATAAAACGATTTCGTTCCTACGCTAAAATCAAGCCACGCTTCTTTCAAATCAACGCCATCGCCAGTTGCATATGAGAGCTTCACTGAACCCTGTGCACTGCCCCCCTGAAAAGTGCCACCCAATCCGACTACGGGACGGACTGGAACGCTTTGCTGAGGAGGTAAAGACGGAGAAAATGAGCGAACAAACCCCCAATTACTGAGAAAGAAGCCGGAAAAGATCGTTGCCTTAGATTCCAGCGGCCTATCTTGGCCGTCCACGCCATACACGTAGACGTCGGCGCCAGCAAAGCTAGCAGAGTATTTTTCATTCAAGACTCGAATGACTTGCTGTGTATCGTCCTTCGGGTCCATTCCTGTCTCTGCAATGTCGGCATGAGAATAAATAATCAGCCGATAAAAGCTATGTCGGTCCTCAAATCGATTTTTGTCAATCGCCACGGCACCCAGAATGTCTCGCCTTTGATCGAGCGACAACTTTCCCGCTGCATCAACCAATTTATTAAGTGAGCTTCGAAGTCTCGTGCTGAAGGTCTCGATATTCTCGCGCTGCTGCGCTTCAGGCCCCATTGTTGTTAACGTATTCCAAAAACCCCGATTAGCTTGAGCCTCCGCTATTTCGGACTTCGTCAAGATGGGATAGCAGGAATCAAAGACCTCACTCACTTCGAAGCTGCTCGGGTTCACGCCCAGAATCGTCAAACGTTCACGCGGAGCAAGTTCAAGCTTATTAAGGAGCGTCAACCCCCATTCTTGTTCACTCTTTTTAACCGAGGATAAGTCGACGTAAACTATGGTCGCACGGTGAGTAACTGGCTTTAGATTGCAAATATCGCCGATGTTTTGTGTTGCGACAATCTGTCCCGAATCGGCCCGCGCAGGCTGCACACTCGTTAACACAATAACGGCCAACAACACGGCGATATCCTTAGCTCTCATCTTCTTGCTCCCAGAATTCTCGTGGTCTGTACTTAGTCGGCCTCCCCAAGCCGCCGCATCATGTCTTCTACATTAGCAAGGCGGTTCTGATAGTCCTTAATAGCAATGTGGTTTTTGTCGCGCTCGCGATTGTACTTAGCTCTGATTTGCCGCTCGTCTGCGATATACGGCGCACGCATCCTTTCCAGTTTTCTATTTGCACGCAGGAGCCGACGATACGAATCCCGCAAGCCTGGAACTCGCTCATGCATTGACCACGAGTACAGCGTGCCAAGTGCCCAAATGCACAAATTGATCGCAAGGGTTGGACCAAGTCGCGACCACACCAATCCACTGCCGGGCTGTCCAAAAGTACCGGCGGTCGCCGAGCCAATGCCGAGTTGAATGGCGATGGTAGAATACCGCAGATAGATGACGGTGAAGAAAACGACCAGCAGAACGAAAGTCGCTATTCCAACTGCTATTCTCCGATCCAACATGTTTCTGTATGGGATCGAGGGATGCATTATTTCTGACAGTTGTTTTAAGTAGGCGCCGTGGAGATGGCTCGCCACGGCGAATGTGGCCCCGACGAACAACGTGGCAAATATCGCAACAAGCGGGACAAATGCGGCGGCAAACGTTGAATAATTGACGTAATATTCGGCAACGCCGACCAGAATTAAAGGAATAGAATAGACGACAGGCGAAATATTCCTTGGCAGGGCGCCTCCGTTTATTAGCCGGTATTGTTCAAACGTTTCCTGAAGCGTTTTCTCCACACTCGACTCTCGACCGTATTTTTTGTTGTTTGGACTAGTTAACTCGCCCCACTTTGCCTCAATTTCACTTGCCTCGGCCGCGTCCAACTCCGACAAATATGTGGACGAGCGGTCTTTAATGTCCGATTCTAGCCGGGCATGCAGTACGGTTAAATTCTTGACCTGCGAAGCGCGCGCCCTTCCATCTTGATGATTGCTTCGTAGAAATCCGTCGGCGCTTCTGAGAGCATGCGCGACATCCTCGGACAAAGTGTTATCCACCATCAGTTAAGTCCCTTAATTTTCCAAGTCGCGAAGCGACGGTCGCGATAGCAAAATGTTTGGGAGCGGAGGCCGTTCCCTTGGATGTCCGCCCATCGAAGGTCGGGGTGGAAGCTGCAGCATTATTGGTTGAAGACCTGCCCTCCCAACCGGTGCGGCACGGAAGGACAAATTAATTCCAGGTTGATCGCAGTTGCCAGGCCCATCTTCACAGACAGACTTTGCCGTCTTGACCCAAGCTGCAATGATGGCCGGCTGCTGAGCGATGAGAAACTCAACTCTGCGGTTGTAAGCCATATTCTTTGCCGACGTATTCGGACGCAGCGGTATTGCTTTGCCAAAGCCAACGCGCCATATACTCGCGGAACCGACCCCTTTACTAACTAGCGCGCGCGCGACTGAATCTGCTCTTCGAATTGACAAATCGAGGTTGTGTTTTTCAGTACCGCGCGCGTCGGTGTGGCCAGCGACAAACAGAGCTACTTGTCCTACCTGTTTCTGAAGGCTTTCTGCTACAGATTTCAAGACTAGCTCTGCTTCTGGCCTCACGTTTGCCTTGTCGGTATCAAAGAAAACATGCTCTGGAAACACGATCCGCAAAATTGGCATGTCGGAGTTAAAGCCTTTCAGATGAGTTTTATCCACTACATATCTGAAAAATGTCACGCTATCGCCGGACGCTTTACTTACGAATGTTTGAACGCTGTCCAATAGCATCTTGCTAGCATTGGTATCGTTTTTTGTGTCCAGATAAATCTGATTTTGAGCGACCTGTGGAATGGGAACAGTCGTTGGCGTAGACGGATCGGAAACTGGCTTAGTTTGGCCGACAATCGGGAGAGCGATAATGCCCCGCGGGACCGGAAGTGAATTGACGGGACTCGTTACTTGAATTCGTTGCGATGCCGCTGCTGTCGTTGGCGTAAAGGTTAGTGACAGCATTGTTATCGCCGGACCGTACCAATCGTCAGATGACACTTGGTACGAAACGAATATACCGTCATATCCCGTTGGCACCTGGAAATACCGTATGTAATAGTGTCTTGTTTCAGATGTTCCTGATATTACGAACCAAGTGGCTCTCTGAGCCGCGTAACTGATTGTGGTTGTTTCAAGAGTTGTTTTCAAATTGTTAAAGACGCTGACGATGTCGGAGTCGCAATTATAGTGCCGAACTCCGATAACGAGGTTTCCGTCTTTCGATGAAAAGTTCGCGCCGTGTGACGTGAGCACTCTATTGGAGACGAGAGCAGTGGGGAATCCCATCGAGGAGCCAGTCTCTTCGTCGTCAACAGTGGTGTAGCCGGCTCGTGTCTTTTGTTCGTTAGCTTGTTGCAGAAGAGTACTCGTTTCAGCGTCGGTCAACGCGCCAGTTGGCATATCACCGATGGCTGTCTGGAATTTGCGAATTGCCGCGACGGAACCGGCGCCCAATTCACCGTCGAGAGGTCCTTCATAAAGTCCCCTCCATACTAGTGCTTCTTGTATGGCTTTCGGATCTAATGGCTGGCAAGTAGCGGGCGAAGAAAAAAATAGTAAGGTAATTAGCCCAGCACGTACGAGACTTGTGGCAAGCGCCGCTATGTAATTAAATCTATGGCCCCCTGCATCGGAAACGGTGAGCGATCCTAATTCTGCAATCTGCCGCTTGGCGTCGAACACGATGGCCGCAAAGATCCGACCTGCGTTCTCTCCCGTAACGCGGGGACGGCGGCAGCTGTGCAATACTGAGGGTGTCGAAACACGGCTTTGAGCATGCGAGGACGCGCTGCCGTTCCGCGAGGTGCCATCATTCGCGTCATTGCATTCGCGAAAAACTCGCACGCAACCACTCCCAAAGGGGTTTAAACCCGTTTTAATAGTGGCTTATCTATGACGCGGTTGCAACCTTCGGATTTAGTCTGTTAGCGGTTGCCCTGGATGCACAGGAAGATACGGACCGGGCAAACGCCTAAATACGAGTTTGTCAAATGACAGGGTAGGAGGTGCATAGGAGGACGGCAGTGCTCCTTGGTTCGACGCGGTCGCGACGACGAGAGAACATCGCCCCCGCGCGCCTTGACCTGTCTTCCCAGCGCGGACCAAATGACCCTTGCATCATTTAGACGGCGGTTCGGCGGCGGAGTCACGGCGGGACTCCTGTTCATCGCTCTTGTCGGACCGGCCGTCGCACAGGCCTGCCATCCGGTACCCGTCCAGATGAGAGTAACCTTGACCACCACGGCTATTACACGAATTCGGCTGGACACGAGGTGCATCAACCGGCGAACTGAACAGAACGGTCCCGAGCGGAGCCTCAGCCCGGTGTCAGGACGGGGACTACAGTTTCAGTGAGCACCATTCGGGAACCTGCTCAGGACACGGCGGCGTCGCTGAATGGCTGCGTTAGCAAGTCCCCGCGCAAGTTAAAAGCGTGCCAATGACACGCATTTCCCAATTGGACACTCTCATGATTGCAGACAAGGGCCTTTGGCATATGAAGTGGCTCGCCGATCCGATCGACGGCGGAGGCATTTGTACGACGGATATGCGGTGCAGGAGGCAGGACTTAAACGTCGGTCAACAATCTCTCATCCGCGGGTCGAGCCGCATGACCTTGCTTCGTTTGGGGCTGCCTCGGTCTAGATGACGAGCATCAAAGGCTCATAGTGTCCACGAGGGCTCCCCGGCATTGTCCCACCCCCAGCGCCGCATACCGCGCCGAGGCTGATTTTGTTTTTGCGATCTCCTCTTTTGGCTGTCCATTAAGTAATAGTCATGCGGTCTTTGGCGCGGATTGAATCGTGCAGGCGATCGACCAGATGAAGCCCACCATCTCGCGTGCAATGGCGACATTGACGACGTTGGCGGTCTTGCCGCGCGCGCGCAGCCGGCGATATCGAGTGCAGAGCCTGACCTGCGCTTTCCACCCGATGTCGCGAATGATTTTTGGCAGCGCTTCGATCCGGTCGACCTTGTGACGGCCGATGCGCGCCTTCATTCGGTAAGCCCAGGCGCCTTCGACCAGCGCACGTCGGGCATGGGTGTTGCCGGTCTTGGTGATACCGCCGCGTCGGATGGTCTCGCCACTCGATCGCTCGCCCGGGACCAAGCCGAAATAGGCCATGAGCTGGCGTGGGTTTGAGAAGCGTGTGAAGTCGCCGACTTCAGCGACCAGCACCACGGCGTTGATCAACGCAATACCCCGCATCGCCTGCAAGGCGTCAACAACTGGGCGCAGATTCCATTCGGGAAGAAGACCCGATATCTGCTCCTCGACGCGCTTAAGCCGCCGCTCCGCATCCATGACCGCATCGGTATAGTCCTGAAATGCAATCTGCTGCGCAGGATGTCCGAAGGCCAAAGTCGACAGCCATCGCCGATAAGCCATTCGCCACGCCGTCCCACGCCCGTGCTTGCGTGCTTGCATATGGAGTGCGGCGCGAGGCCGAAGCGGCAGCCGCCAAACTCGGCTCTTCGGCCGCGATTGGCGATGTCGCGGCCGAACAGAAATCCGACCGGCATGCCCCGGTCACGATCGAGAACAACTCATCGACGATCTCCGATGCATCGAAGCCGCGGCCCGTGGCACAAATCATTGCATACGGGACGACGAAAGCCGAGGACGAGCGGCAGTCTGACAAGCCGGCCACGAATATCGTGCCGCGGACGATTGCCAGTCCTCAAGCGAGCACTCCCGCGACGGCCGCTGCTGGCGACGAGATCGTTATCGACGACCGACACCTTCTCGGCGAGCGTCGCGTTGCTAAAATGCTGGGCTGCAGCCTGCGGACGCTGCAACGCCCGCGCACGAAAGGGAAAGGCCCCGCGAGCACGAAGATAGGTCGCAAGGTATTTTATGAACTCAATGATTTGCAGGAATGGATAGACAGAGGAAAAATCCGGTAATGTCGACTGTCAGATGTTGGCCGATGATGCAGTCTTCGGTATCGCTCGGCATTGACGCGCGTTGACACTGGTTTGTTGGCGTCAGGACTCTGGACGCGCTTCGGGCGCTATCTAGGACCCATGGAATCTGGCTCGCGCTTCACCGTGCAATAGGGTGGCACTCTTGCTTTGGCGCCGTCGCTGAGAAGCCGAAATACAGTACCGCTACATGTGTCAAATCCTGCGAACCGACGTTGGGTCTCGCGCATTTGCCGCCGCAGGAACGTAGTTCGAGTTGAGCCGCAGGCCATAGTAATCGCCAAAGTAGACGGGCTCAAACTTGGCTGCGTTTTCAGGCGCAATAAACTCCGAAAGGCAGACGATTTTGGCTGTTAAATTCGGGTCGAAGAAAATTGGCAACGAGTACCGATCGCGTGTTGGATCCTTGTTGATGACCCGATGACGGGTGGATCGAAACTGATCGTTTGTCCAGCGCGCCATCATATCCCCGATGTTGAAGACAAACGTACCGGGAATAGGTGAGACATCAATCCAACTACCATCTTCGCGCTGCACTTGCAGACCGCCGACGCTGTCCTGAACGAGAAACGTAGAGAAGCCGTAATCAGTATGTGGCGCGCTGCCGAATTCATCCGATCCCCGTGCAACATCGGCCGGGTAATGGGCCATGAGCAGTGTCGTCGTAGGAGGATCGAAGAAAGGCTGAAAGAAATTCTCGCTCTCGCCGACGGCAAGCGAGAAAACAGGCAGCATTGACAGCCCCAGCGCTGTGACAGCATCGCGATAGTCAATCGCAGCCTTCCGAATCCATGCATCCGCCGGCCATTGGTTGGGGCCTTGAAGGGGCAAAGCTGGATCTAGGTCCTTTGGATCAATTTCATGCCGGACCACAAGGCAGGAGCGCTGGCTGGGTTTTGTCGCGGGCGCGAATTTCGCCGAGGACACAAGTGTCACGCTTGCTGGAGGCTGATATCCGCGATGCGCGCTGTTCTGCTTGAGCGCAAGCTTCTCAGCTATTGGCAGCGCGTGAAAGCGCCGAGCTGCCTCGAACGCGGAAGAAATCAGGTCGTCGGAAATGCCGTGGTTGGCGAGATACAGAAATCCACGGTCACGAGCAATTTTCTCAAACTGCTTCGCCAGAGCGCACCGCCCGGCCGGACTGTTCCGGTTGCCGATATCAACGACAGGAATCTCGCTCATATACATGCCTCGTCAGATGGCTGCCGACTCGCAGCGATAGCTTCGCCTTTACTCATGATGCCGGGCCCAGCCAGTCGTGCGCGATTCCAAGATCGCAAAAGCCTGGTACATAACCATCGACATGATACTGATGACGGCCAACCCCGCGAAGACGAGTGCCATCCGCAGCGATGAACTTGCCGCCATCATGAGATAGCCGATGCCCGTGTCGGACGCGACGGTTTCAGATACAACGGTACCGACGAATGCAAGGGCGATAGCGACCTTGCAGGCGGCGAAGAGATAGGGCAGCGAGCGCGGGAAGCCGACTTTGATCAGAATGTCCATTCGGCGGGCTCCCAAAGAGCGCAGCACATCTTCAAGCTCTGGTTCGAGTGTCGCCAAGCCGGTGGCGACGTTGACCGTAATCGGAAAGAAGGCGAGTAAGAAGGCCATCAGAACAGCTGGTATTGAACCCATGCCAAACCAAACCACAAGAACCGGCACAAAAGCGGATTTCGGAATGGCATTGAAGCCGACCAGCAATGGAAACGCTGATTTATGTGCCAGCCGCGAAGTCCCGATGATGGCACCCAGAACACAACCGACGATCAACGCGAGTGCAAAGCCAACCATCGTTCGCCAAAGCGTTATCCACCCCGCCACCAAGATCGGCTCGTGATAGCGAATTAGGTCCGAGAGGATTTGGGTTGGACTAGGCAGGACGAAACTAGGCACCGAGAAAATATCGACGACGGCGTACCAGACAATAATCAAGCCTACGAAGAGCACGAGAGGCGCCGCATAATCCATATACTTGTTTTTCGGATCCATCGGTGCCCTCATGTATTCTGGATTCGGCCGATATAGCTTCGTAGCTCGTGCACGATCTCAGCGAAAGCCGGAGTATACGTCACATCGAGGTCGCGCGGCTGCTCAAGCACGATCCTGTGGTGCCGCACGACTCGACCCGGCCGCTTGCTCATGACGTACACGGTATCCGCAAGGAAGACCGCTTCCCGCAAATCATGCGTGACCAGCACCACCGTGAATTTCTTTGCAGCCCAAAGGTCGCGCAATACGCACCATAACTCCTCACGGGTGAATGCATCGAGTGCAGCAAAAGGTTCATCCAATAAAAGCAGACGTGGCTCATGGACCAAGGCCCGGCATAGCGAGGCTCTCTGCTGCATTCCCCCCGAGAGCTCGCGCGGCAGTTTGTCTTCGAATCCGTCTAGACCAACGGCGTTGATGAGCGACCGCGCCCGCTCGCGATAGAGCTGCTGATTGCGGCGATAGTCGCGCCTGAAGGGCTCGACAATCTCAAATGGAAGAAACACGTTTTCAAGCGTGGTACGCCAGGGAAGCAGAGTAGATGCCTGAAAGGCCATCCCCACCATTTTGGCCGGCCCTTTCAGCTCTTTGCCGTCGAGAAGAACCCTTCCAAGGGTCGGCGGACGCAGGCCTGAAACAAGCTTCATGAAGGTTGATTTGCCACAGCCTGAAGGGCCGACGATCGCGATGAATTCCCCGTCCGCAACCTCCAGCGATATATCTTCAACCGCAAAGCCTGTGCCGCGCAGGTACTTAAGCCAGACACTTTCCAACTGAATTAGGGGGTTACCCCTCTTCGACATGTCAAAGCCAGCGGGCCCCGGCCCCGGCCCCCCAATCCGAGATAACGACGTCCCCATCCGTTGGGTGACGCTCAATTGGACAGGACTCCGCGCTGGTCGGCGGGAGGAACGAAACTCGGATCATACATGTCATCGACGCTCGGTTTGGCTTTCAGTTGATACGCATCGTACATGTCGGCGATCTGCTGACGAAGTTTCTCAACGTTCAGGGCACCAAATCCACTCTTTCGCACTTCTGGCGTTACCATATTCGGGATGATCAGCTTGAATTGGGTTGCGGTCGGCCCGGGTTGCAGAGTCTGATCACTGTCCAGTACCGCCTGCACGGCGGCTTGCGGATTTGCGACGGATTCCCGCAGTCCCCGATTAAAGGCCAAAACGAATCTCTTGACGACGTCCGGGTGCTCCTTGATGAACTTGCCATTCGTCACAATGCCGTTGCCATACATGTTAAGTCCGAGCGACGAGAATGAGATGATCTTGACGTCATCGATCTTCGCACCCGCCGCCACCATGAGTCCGGCTTGGTTGGGATAGGCTGCCGCGGCATCGACTTGGCCTCGTACGACGGCCTGAAAGCCAAGCGTCGGCGCATAATTCACCCAGGTAATGTAATCTGGTGGAAGATGCAGCCGCTTGGCTAAAATCGGCCACGCCTTTCTTTGACCGCTGACTGTTGCTGCCGCGATGCGCTTCCCCTTCAAATCTGCCAAGTCGGAAATATGATTTTTTTTGAGCGTTATGAAGGAATTCGGATTGTCGTTCTGAACCATATAGACTTCTTTGACATCAAACTGCTGCGGATTGTTTCCTTTGAATTCGATCAAAAAGGTCACGTCCGCGTAGCCCATATTGTAGGTGCCGGCAGCGATCTGCTGGACTGTCGCGGATCCGGCCCCTGCAACAACCTGAACGTCAAGGCCTTCGTCCTTGAAGTAGCCCTTTTTCAGAGCATAAAAGAAAGGCGCATGCTGTCCGCCGATCACCCAATCAAGGGCGAATATAAGCTTCGTCAACGGTGTTGCGTTCGACATCGTAGCAGCGACGGTCATCACGATCGCGCCGATGGCTAGAGCGAATGAAAACTTCGCTTTCATGACCCCTCCCCTTTTGCGATTCTGCAGCACTGCGATCATCCCCTCAGTTGCATGCGCGATTCATGCGAAACCGGCGCATGGGATCGGCGTCGGGTATCTTTGTCCAATGTTTTTCGGAAGCCAGTCCACGGATCAATTGCTGTGCCGGCGCCCTGTTGTCGCAGCTCGGTGGCGGCTGCGGTGATATAATGCGCGAGCGCCTTAGCGTGAGGCGTCAACGGCACGTCAGCCTTCCGCACCAACGCGAAACGCGCCGTGGGGCACGGATCCGAGATCTCAATGGCCCGAAGATGTTCTGCAGTGAGCGGATGGCGCAGAAGTGTGTGGGAAATAGCAACGACAAAGTCCATGTGGGGCGCGAGTTGCAAGAGCGTCAAAAAGGACTCACAACGCAAGCGAATCCGCGGCGCGGGCAGACCGAGTGCCGAGAAGTGCTTGGCAAGGTGAGCGATGTAGGTCGGATCGTCGGTGGTGAGCGCCCAGTCAGAGTCGACCAGATCCGCAAACGACCGAGCGTTAGCCAACGGATGGCCATGCCGCACGGCTGGGACGATCCGGTTCTGGAACAAAATATCGAAGTGAAGGCGCTCTTCGATTTCGGCGGCAGGTAGTCCGCCGACTGAAAAATCGAGCCGGCCCTGGCGTACTCCACTGACGAGCTGATCAAATAGACCCTCAATGACGCGAACCTGGACGTTGGGATGAGTCCGCATGAAGGTCTGGATTGCCCTTCCTGACAATAGCGCGGCACCGACCGAAAGTCCGACGGTGACAGACCCTGCCTGAACGCCGGCGAGATGGCTCATTTCTTCCTTGGCACGCTGCATCTCTTCGACGATGGACCGCGCGCGAACCAAGAAAATCCGGCCAGCATCGGTGGGGATGGTGCCTTGGACCGTCTTCTGCAGAAGCGACACTCCCATGAGGGTCTCGATCTCGCGAATAGCCTTGGTCAACGCGGGCTGCGAAACGCCGAGCCGCTTCGCTGCGGCTCGCAGACTTCCGCTGTCAGCGACGGCAACCATTGCGATGATATGGCGCAACTGCATCGCGTCGCTCCCTAATCCGCCCGCCGGTTGAGCACAACCATTCTCCTCGAATCCTCGAAGGAGCTTACGCCGCACTGCGTTGCGGCGCTCGATCTCGCAGCGTCTCCGAAAGCCGCGGCATAACTTCGCGAGCGAATATCCGGATGCCGTGGGTAGTCTCCTCGTGGTCGAGAAAGCCCGCTTGTCCCATCATCAACATGTGGCCGAAGCCTCCGACGTGATCATAGAAATTCACGACCTGATCATGCACCTCATCGGGCGTTCCTGCAAACAGGATGCCACGCTTGATCGCGTCATCTACGCCGAAGTCCTTCATTGAGGTCGCGAGTTGCGGCGCCGTCCCACGCATGATCCGCACGCCCATCTCCACCGGAAGATAGCCGGGCGGATTACGGTAATGCTCCGGAACTTTATTGGCCTTGAGGTACCAGAGCAGCTTTTCGGCACCCAGGCGCGCGCTGCGCGCCGAGTCTGATGTGTAGACGAGCGGCGCGTAGGCCAAACGATCCAGCGAAGGGTCTCCGGGGCGGCCGGCGCTCCGCCAGCCACGACGATAGGACTCAAACACGCCCGGCGTGCCGCGATAGCCCGTCAGAAACGTCGCCTGGACAAATCCTGATGCGCCAACGCGCGCCGAACCGGAGGGACTGGTGGCACTCACCCAAACCGGGGGATGAGGCTGCTGATAGGGACGCGGCCATATGTTGATATTGCGATGATGGAAAAAGCGCCCCTCGTGGACGAAGGGACCTGTATGGTGCGTCCAGGTCTTGATGATCAGGTCCAGCGCCTCCCAATGCCGCTCATTGCTGCGCACCGGATTGCTGTTGGCGGCCGCAAGTTCATATGGCACTCCGCGAACGAACCCCACTTCAAGCCGTCCGTGCGACAAAACGTCAATCAGCGCCATCTCCTCAGCAACGCGGACGGGATCCCTCCGGTTAGAAATCGGATTGCCCAGAATAAGGAGCCGCGCGCGTTTCGTCAGGCGCGCCAGCGCCCCCATCATCACTGGTGCCGCTGGATCGACGCACGTCGCGGTCTGATGATGCTCATTGAGCATCAGATTGAAACCCTCGCTCTCCGCGATCAGCCACTCATCGAGATACCGATCGTACAGTGAGGCGCCAGCTTGGGGATCGTAATTTGAATTCGGAAGGGTGACACGAATTGAGGCGTAGGTATCCTCAGGTGGAAGGTAAGGGTATGCCGTTTCGCTGAAATACCAGAACTTCATGCGTCGTCTCTCTTTAATCAAAGCCGCTCATGTTAGATCGAGGAAGCGAAGCGATTGCGTTACGAATGCTTCTGGCTGTTCCAGATGAACAAAATGACCGGCGGCAGGTAATTCCGCGACAGCAGCATCGGAAAACAGTGCGGCATAACCGGCGACGTATTCCGCCGATACGATGCCGTCACTGGCTCCGCGGATGAAAAGTGTCGGCGCGTTAGCCCGATCGAGCCGACGCGACAGTTTCGGATTATGGAGATAAGGTTCCCAAGCAAAAAGGGCGAAAGATTCACGATTGCGCACGAGTTTTGTCAGGTCGGCGTCGGACAGCTCCAGCCTGGCAACCTCAATCTCATCGCGCTGCATCGCACTTCCTGAAGTCCTTCCGGCAAAACGTTAGCATCGTATACCGACTCGACAAGAGAACCTTTTGAGCGCTGCGATAACCAGTCGTTATCGGCTTACCGTTGCTCTCATCCAATTCGACTGCCGGTTCATTTTTCACCGCGTCGGTCCGATTTGACCGTAAGTTGACAAACGTCGTTTCGTCCATATCGTGTCATTTGGTGTATGGGGCTTCGATTTCAGCAAGAACCGCCCAAACAAACGATCGGACTGACCTCGCTCCCATTTCGCTGCCTCCTGCAAAAAGGTCTTCGATGATCCCTCCAGATCCGTATCCCTTCGTTCCCATTGTTGATCGCGGGCCTTTGCGCTTTCCCAACGGAGCTCGGGTCGCCCTCATATTCACGATCAACCTCGAGACTTGGGAGAAAGTCCGCGAGGGACAAAAGACGCCGCTATTTCAGGGACCAATGACGATTCCCGCACCGCTACCTGGCGAAGTGTTCGATTCAACAAACCACACATGGCGCGAATACGGTCAGCGTGTCGGTGCGTGGCGCATTTTTGAGGTGTTCGACGCGGCGGCGGTGCCCGCGTCGTGCACGTTTAACGCGCTTACTGCACTCGAACGCCGCCGCGTTATCGATGCCGCCAACGAGCGCGGATGGGAAATGGTGGCGCACAACTGGGCGCAGTCCGACGTACTGAGCGATTATGCTTATGATCCAGAGGCCGAAAGGGCGGTGATCAATCGCACCCTCGACACCTTCGAAGCAGTGATCGGTCGGCCCGCCCGAGTCTGGCTGTCGTCAGCGCTCCGTAACACATTTCACACCCCGGGCTTCCTCGCTGAGCGCGGCATCATTGCATTTTGCGACTACTTGAATGACGATCAACCGTATCTGATCTCAACCGAGCACGGCTCCCTCGTGGCCACGCCCTACTCCAACGATATCAACGATTTTTCCATTTTTTCCCGCGGCAGCGCCACGCCGGAAATGGGACTGGCAACACTGCGAGCGTGTTTTGACGAACTCTACAATGAAGGGGAACGCACCGGGCGGATCATGAACTTTGGCATTCACCCTCACGTCATGGGTCTGCCGCACCGCGTTGGCGCCCTCCGCGAATTCCTGAAATACGTCAAGAGCCGTGAGGGGGTTTGGTTTTGTAGTCGGGAGGAGCTTGCCCGATGGTACCTGGCGAATCACGAGGGGCATATTGCCGGCCAGAAGGTCTGAACAGAGCCGACCGGGCGGCGAGGTGCGTTGCAGTTCAAAGGCGGTACGGGCGCGCTTGTCACTGAGAACAACACACGAGTGAGAAGCAATTCACGCCTACCGCTTAGTGCGATAGAGGCGTTTAACGTCGGAGGTTATAAATGACGCTTGATCGGTTGGGTCCATTACCTGGCGCTCGATCTCTGGTTGTCGGCGGCTGCGGCGGGATCGGTCGCGCCTATGTGGACGGGCTTTTGGCTCACGGCGCTCGGGTCGCCGTGATCGATTTGCCAGTCTCGCTGAAGGAGGCCCCCCTTCCGGATGGCGTCATGGCAATCGCCGCTGATGCGACCGACGAGGATGCGGCTACTGCCGCGGTCCTGCAGGCTGGCGATGCGCTGGGCGGCTTTGACGCGTTCGCCTACGTTGCCGGCATCAACGGAAAACTTGGGCCAATCGCCACCATGCGTTCCGAAGACTTTCGCGCGGTCCTTGAGATCAATCTCTATGCCGGCTTTACAACGTCGCAAGCGGCGCTGCCGTTCCTGCAGAAATCGGAATCAGCCGCAATGGTTTTTGTCTCATCGAGCCTGCATGCCAATGCGGAGCCGCGCTTTGGTGCATACGCCGCATCCAAAGGGGGGCTGGCATCTCTCATGAAGGTTTTCGCCCGCGAAGGCGCCCCCAAGATACGCGCCAACGCAGTGGCTCCGGGGATCGTCGACACGCCGCTCCTTTCGGGCGGAACTGGCCGCGGCGGCACACGCGGCACAAGCGGAGACCATTTTGCAAAAATGGGTCCGAACGGTGAACGCATTCGCGCATCGATTCCGCTTGGTCGCATCGCGGAACCGGAAGAGGTTGCAGCGTCGATGTTGTTTCTGAGCGGGCCAGCCTCAAGCTACATCACTGGGCAAATTCTCCACATCAATGGCGGCCGGTTCACACCATAGGCCGTTCTTTGCTTGGAACACGCGACCGCCGACGCGCCACACGCACAAGCCAACGGTCCTGGGCGCCGGATGGCTCTACCGCGAACGAGAAGCGCCGAAGATCAATAAACAAAAAGAATGTATGCTCCGAGGTGAGAGTTGCGGCGCAGCTGCGTCTTTCAAAAGAAGTGTAGCGTCGCGGGCGGACTGGCCTATAGTCCGAATTAACTCGCTCATCGCAAACGCGAAAGAAATCAATGGACCTGCGCCGTCGCACACTTGCTGTTCACTTGCCGATCGCGTTTCTCCTGGGTGGTCTGGCCGCTGATTTGAGCGCCCAGGCTTGGGCCGAAGACTCTTACCCGTCCAAAGTCATTCATCTTGTGGTCACGACGGCCGCGGGCGGTGCTGATGACTTCGTCGCCCGCACAGTCGCGCAGCGGCTTTCTGCCACGATGGGCCGGCCGGTCATCATCGACAACGAGCCTGCCGGGAACGGCAGCGTCGCCGCTGGCGAGGTCGCACGCGCGCCGGCGGACGGCTATACGCTGATGATGGTGGTGGACAGCACCCTGACCATTAATCCGCACCTCTACAAGACGATCGACTATGACGTATTCCGTGATTTCACACCGATCAGCATTATCTCCCGGTTGCCCACGGTACTGCTAGCGCGCGCCGATCTGCCGGCCAACAGCGTCCAGGGGCTGATAGCGCTCGCGCACGCTCGCCCGGGCAAGCTGAATTACGCTTCGACCGGCGTTGGTACCGTGCTCCATGTCGGCATGGAAATGTTCAAGATCGCAACCAAGACCGACATCGTTCACGTGCCGTATCGCTCGACTCCGGGTGCCCAGAACGATTTGATGGCCGGGCGGATAGACGTCATGCTTGCGGGCATCGGCGCCGCGCTTGGTCATAACGATAAGCTCAAGGTCCTGGCCATCACCTCACCGCAACGTTCGCCGCTGTTGCCCAACATCCCGACTGTCGCCGAATCGGGCGTGCCGGGCTTCGACCTCACGTCTTGGTTTGCGCTACTTGGACCACCGCACCTGCCCCAACCGGTCATGGACCGGTTGACAGTCGAGTTGAAAAAGGCCGCCGACGACCCGCAGTTCCGATCCATGTTCGAGAAAGTAGGGATGCAGGTCGTTGTCAGTACTCCCCAGGAAATGCGAGCGGAGATGGAGGCAGATTCCAAGAAATGGGGCGATGTCATCAACGCAATCGGGGTGACGATCAACCAGTGAGCGGCGCGCGAGTGAAAGAATTCGGAGAAATTCTATGAGTTTCACGCTTTGGCGCGGCGTCGTCGGCATCGTGAAGCCCACTCGGCGACCCGGCACGCTGGAGGAGCTGATCCGCATCCTGCCCGAGGGTATCGGCGTCGTGCCGCTGTCGCTCAATGTCCGAGCCGGCAGCGTTGACGAGTTCAAAGCCGCAATCCCGAGTTATGAGAAATTTGTCGCCGAGCTGGCGGAGGATTCGGTTGACCTCATTATCGTGTCGGGCACACCGCCCTTCATGCTGCTCGGGCGCGACGGTGAGGCGGCGCTCCTTCGCGAGTGGGAAAAGAAGTACCGCACGCCGATCGTGTCGGATGCCCGGATGCAGTGCAACGGGCTTCGCGCGATGGGGATCCGAAAATTCATTGGCGCGAGCTATTCGGCAACGCAAAACAAGATCGTGCTTGACTACATGGCGCAAGCAGGACTTCAGGCGGTGGCGATGGAGCCAATTGAAGTTCCGTTCGACCAGGTCGCCCAAATCTCGATCGAGCAGCTTTACGCGCACGTCAAGAAGCTATTCATGCGGCACCCCGGCGCCGACGGCATCTACATTCAAGGCGGTGGCTGGCAGACCGCGCGGGTGGTGCCGCTACTGGAAAAGGATCTGCAAGTTCCCGTGGTCCACGCTACGATCTGTCAGGCTTGGGAGATCCATCGCCGGCTGCGCGTGCACGAGACGACGCCGGGGTTTGGCCGCATGCTAGCCGAATTGCCGGAGCCACCGGCCGATTAGCCGCCCGCCTACAAAGCCCTTTGCAAGAGATCCATCATCAGAGGCGCTGCAAATGGCTTCGGAGTCCTGACGTCTCATGAGGTCAACGGGTTGCTACGGCGATTTCGCATGAGCCGGTCGATCTCGGTGCCCTTCCATTGACCGTGCAGGTCAGCGAGACTACCCCTCACAAAGGAGGAAACGTTCTCGTCGCATTGGTGCTGCTCCACCAAGCAGGAGCCGCCGGGAGCCTGTGCAGACCGAGCGACGCATGGCTGCCACAGGAAGCAATAATCACCACAAAAACGGCCGGGTCGCCAAGCCCTGCCGCTATCCCTTTCATTACAACAATCAAAAAACCATGAGGGTCCAAGAGGCTATCAGCGTCGTCGATCTGGAGCGACTCGCGCAGCGCAGGCTGCCGCGGATCCTATTCGAATGCATCCAGAGTGGAGTCGAGGACGAGCAGGGCGTCCTCCGCAATGCCGCTGGTTTCCACAGCCATCAATTACTGCCGCGTCACCTCGTCGACGTCAGCGAGCGCGTCCAGGCGACGACGATATTCGGCCGTAGCTATGCGAGCCCGTTCGGGATCTCGCCGACCGGCATCGCCGAGCTGTTCCGTCGCGGCGCCGACCTGATGCTCGCCAAGGCGGCAGCCAGCGTCAATGTCCCGAGCATAATGTCGGGATCGAGCATGACTTCTCCGGAGACGATATCGAAGGAGGTCCCAGACAATCCCTGGTACCAGCTTTACGCCGCGTCAGATCCCAAGATCACCGACGACTTCATCCGACGCGCCAGGGACTGCGGATTTAAGACGCTGGTGCTGACAGTCGATAATCCGGTGTTTCCCAAGCTCGAACGGGACAAGCGCAACGGCTTCTCGATCCCGTTCCGTATCTCGCTGCCAATCCTGTTCGATGCCTTGCTGCATCCACGCTGGACCATTGAATACTTGCGTCATGGCGGACTGCCGATGATGCAGACCTGGAAGCCTTACGCCCCGCCCGGTGCGAGCCCCGCCGAGGTCTCGGCTTTCCGCCGCAGTCAGAATCCCTCCGTCCAGACCTGGCGCGACCTCGACCGTATCCGCCGTTTGTGGCCTGGAAACCTCGTCATCAAAGGATTGGCTCGGGCGTCGGATGCGCTGCGAGCGGCCGATGCCGGGGTCGAAGGTGTCATGGTTTCCAACCACGGCGGCAAAACGCTCGATCGTGCGCCGGCCACTGTCGACGCGCTTGTGGCCATTGCGGCCGCGGTGGGCGACAAAATTACTGTCATGCTCGACAGCGGCGTGCGTCGCGGCTCAGACATCGTCACCGGGCTGTGTCTCGGCGCTCAGCTCGTGTTCGTCGGACGAGCGACGCTTTATGGCGTAGCGGCTGGCGGTGAAGCGGGTGCGAGGCGCGCGCTGGAGATTCTCCGCGAGGAGGTTGATATGACGCTGGCGCTGATTGGCTGCCCGAATATCGCCGAGCTCGGTCCAGATTTCCTATACGAAAATCAACAGCCGACCGGTGACCGACTAAACGCAAGCGGGTGAAAGACAAACCCAACTGGAAGCCTGATAGCAGGCCAGCACTGATGGAAATGGGGAGGATAATGACTCTGCCGGCACGCGCAAAGTTTCTCCTGATCCTCTTGCCAATCGTCGCGATGGTCACGCTGTCGTGGGGCGGCAGCGCATTTGCTGACAATTATCCGACTACGACAATCCGCATGATTTGCTCATCAGGGGCCGGCGGCACCAGCGATTTCGTCAGCCGCGCCATCGCCGAACCGCTGAGCGCGTTATTGCATCAGAACATCGTCGTTATCGACATGCCGGGCGCCAACGGGACCCTTGCATCCGAGCACGTGGCGCGTTCAGCACCGGACGGCTACACGCTATTCTCCGCGGTCGACGCCAACCTCGTGGTCAATCCGTTTCTCTATCATATCACCTACGATCCGTTCCGCGATTTTGCGCCGATCAGCGTCATCGCGCGGGTCCGTTTGGTACTGATGGTTCCTCCATCGGGTCCAAACACGCTGCAAGAGTTGATTGCAAAGGCCAAGGCCAATCCTGGCAAGCTCAACTACGCTTCGGTCGGTTTCGGTAGCGCGCACCACCTCGGCATGGAGGATTTCAAGCTCCGTACCCAGACCAACATGGTGCATGTTCCGTTCAAGGGTGCGACAGCCGCCATCGCAGCGCTGCTTGGCGGTCAGATCGATGTGGAGTTTGCCTCGATCGGACAGGCAACTCCGTTGCTGCAGGCGGGCAAGGTCAAGGTGCTGGCTGTCGCCGCCCCGCATCGCACACCGATGCTGCCGCAAGTTCCGACAATGGCGGAGGCCGGTCTTCCTGGTTTCGAGCTGAGCAGCTGGTATGCCCTGTTGGCCCCGGCCAAGACTTCTCCGGCGATCATCGACCTCCTCGCCAAGGACACCAAGAAGGCGCTCGACGATCCCCGCTTCGTCAAGCAAATGCAAAGCCAAGGCCTCGAAATCATCGGCACAACACCGAGCGAAATGGTCGATATCATGCACGCTGACACCGCGAAATGGAAACACCTGATCGACGTGACGGGTGCCAGGGTTCGCTGACGGGTTGACAGTTATGTCAGGGGCAAGATCGTGACAGGCCAACGCAATCCAGGACTGTTCGGCGGCAATCTATTCAAGCTTGGCGTCTTTGGTGCCAACTGCTCGGGTGGATTATCGCTCTTGAAGGAACGCTGGCACGGGCGCTGGGAAGACAATGTTACGGTGGCGAAGCTGGCCGATGAGGCTGGAATGGAATGCTTGGTTCCGCTACAGCGCTGGAAAGGCTATGGCGGTGCCAGCAATGTCAACTCGCACTGTCTCGACAGCATCGCGTGGGCGTGCGGGCTGCTGGGGCAGACGCGCCATATTTCGATCTTCGCGACCGTGCACGCGACTCTGCTGCATCCGGTTTTTGCCGCCAAGCAGATGGCAACCGCTGATCTCATTGGCAGTGGTCGCTTCGGGGTCAATCTCGTGCCCGGCTCCAATGCCGCGGAATTCCGCATGTTCGGCCAGGAAATCGAGGAGCATCCCGACCGCTACGCGATGGCACAAGAATGGTGGGACGTCATCCGCCGCACCTGGTCGGGCGGGGCGGAATTCGATTTCGATGGACGCTATTTCAAGCTGCGTGGCGTTATCAGCCGCCCAACACCGTTTGCTGGCGCCATTCCACCGATGATGAATGCAGGCGCTTCGCCGGTGGGCCGAGACTTCGCGATCCGCAACTCGGACATACATTACGACTGGTGCCAGACGCCGGAAGACAGTCGCGAACGCATCAAGGACAGCAAGGCAAGAGCTTTGCCGCGCAACCTGCAGGTATGGTCGCCTATCAGCGTCGTGTGCCGGCCCACCACGTCAGAGGTGCAGGACGTGCTCGATGATTGTATCGCGAATGCCGACTGGGAGGCGATCGACCGCCGCAATTCCAGCCGCCTGGCGCCGCGCGGCTCGAAGTCGCAATCCGCGGAATCGGTCGCCACGATTCGCCAGCAGGAGCGGGCCCGCGCGGTAATTGCACGCGATCACTATTCGATTTTTGGAACGCCCGACCACGTCGCCAACGAACTCGGCCGGCTGAGCGAAGTCGGATTCGATGGTGTCTCCATTATCTTCATCGATTATGTGCGCGAGCTGCCCTATTTCATCCAGGAGGTGATACCGCGCCTGGAGCACCGAGGACTGCGCCTTCCCATGTCGGCAGTGCGCATCGCGTCCTAGGATTTGGCGGGCTCGAGCTCAGCATAATGAACTGGGGCTGCATGGCCGAGTGCTCTTAGCCATATGACCTTCACCAAACGTGGAGAGAAGCAATCAATTGGTCAGCCGACAGAGCCGGCTGTGGTCCCGTGTACCGCGACCCGCCAAAGTCTGTCGCGGTCTGTTTCGCCATTAATCGCAGCAGGGAAAATTCTGCCTGCCATCGCCTCGCAGATCGGGCTGGGTCGGGCAATAGTGGGCGCATGCGCAATCATACACGTCACCGAGCATTAAAAGTATCGGGATCAAAGTCGCGTTGGGGCGAATGAACTTGGGAATGCTGGACATGGCCTGTCTGACGCTACGAGCAGCCCCTCTTGAGCGGCATTGAGTTACGGCCTATCTGCCGGCCCGATTAAGAACGCCCCCAGTTCACATGCCCAAATTGTGACGCGCTCCACGATTTGGTCCGCATCGAGGCGCCACCCTCAGTGTCCGCGCTGCGGCGGCCCACTGCAAAGCCGCGAAGGTCGCTTCGCGCTCAAATATTTCCTCATAAAGCCGCGTCGGACGCAACGCGCAACCGGCCGCAGGGTCGGCTAGAGAGCGCGACGCATCGGGCTAGAAACTTTTCGGCGATTGCTCATTCCGACACGGTGGCCGGACTTAAAAAAATTGTGACTTCTGGTGTCTTGCCAGCGAGGCGCGACTCCGGGCCAGCGGGCCTTGCGCCAGCAGATGTTGCAGACCGCCCTTCCGCCGGAAACGAGCGGTAATAGAGCTTATCTCATCCGCGGGTATCGCTGACGAGATGTTGACGATATCCTCGACAACTCATATCCCCGAACACATGCATGCCTCAGAACTATGCACGCGAAACCCTGCGATGGAAACCAGATCCTGTCCACTCGAATCCGCCAAAGCATATTTTTTCGATACGGCAACCTGGGGTTCGTTTTGCGACGTTACATTGACTTTGAAACAGGCCCGCCAGTCCGACAAGGGCACTTGGATCAGGATCGACGACTATCCTTGTAGACAGGCCTTCCGCCACTTCATGAAGCTGCTCAACCGAGCAGTATTTGGGGCAGCGTCTCGCCGGCACGGCAAACGCCTCCGTGTCTTGCCAGTCCTTGAAAAAGGCGAGGTCTGTGGCAGTTCGCTACGCTCGGGGGAGTGTAGCCCGTCCGGCCGATGGCACATTCATGCTGCGATTGAATTGCCTGGGCACTTGAATGCTGTCGGCCTCGAAAAGCTGATCCGTCGCTGCTGGTCCAACGTTGAGCTGGGTTTCGGTCGAATTCTTGTCCGCGCTGGTGCAAACGCGGGCTGGATCAACTACATGCTCAAAGGTCGGCAAAAGTCACAGTTCGATGGTTTTCTCGACTGCATCATTCTCGAGTCCTTGCACAATCCGATTGCCGACGCGTAGCCGTTCTTCGGATTTGGACTCTTCATCGGCAGATCTTCATAAAGGCCGATTGGCTGACAATCGCCTTGTTTCCCTAACTGCGCGCGCGTGAGGCCAACCAATTGAGTTAACCGGGGCACTTTTCCACTGATCCTTCAGTGCCGTCACGGCGCCGAGCGGCTCAGGGCGGAGCAACACCGCAGATCGATCGATCCGACACTGCGACC
>JBAQJL010000049.1:0-3675 GCA_049300295.1 Xanthobacteraceae bacterium | reverse complement strand
TCAAAGCCTTGGGCGCGGACGTACACGAGCTGGCGTTTCCGCTGCTTTATGCGGCGCTGCAGTCCGGGCAATTTGACGGACAGGAAAATCCCATTGCCACGATCATGTCCTCAAAATTCTATCAGGTGCAGAAGTATCTGACGCTATCCGGACACGTCTACGATCCTGCCATTCTCTTCATGGCAATCGATACTTTCGGCGACCTATCGGCCAACGATAAAACTTCTTTTGTCGAGGCGGCAAAACTGGCCGGCGAGGCTTCGCGCCAATTTGCCGCTACGGCGCAGAAAGATGGCGTTGCGCAGTTGGCGAAATCGGGCATGCAGGTTGTTGCTGACATCGATCGCGCCAAGTTTGCTGCCGCAATGGCGTCGGCAAATCCAATCTTTGCTCAGCAGTTCGGAAGCAAGATTATCCAGCAGATAAGAGCATATAGCTAGCTGCCGGATCGAACGAGCGAGAGAGCGGTGAGACAGTTCAATTCACTCTTCGCACTCGATCGGCTGTCGGTCCTGCAACGGGTCGCCGGCGGGATGGGCATCATCCTGCTGCTGTTAGCCGGACTTTCCGTCAATTCGTGGCGGACCATAACCGAGGTTTACAATAAAGCGGACTATGTCGATTCGAGCGTGACAGAAGCCGCGGCAGTGACCAAATTTGCCGCCCAGGTGAGCGAAACACGTACGCGGGTCACCCAGTACGCCCTTTCAGAAAATGACAACGATTTGCTGATTGCGCAGCGCTCTCTAAACGGGCTTGAGGACGAGATTACGGCGGTCACGAAGGCCTATCCCTGGGCGGGAGGCAATGACGACGCCATCGTGGGTAATCTCCGGACACTTGCGGATCGGTATCGCAAGTCCGTGGCGGCAACGATAGGGGCTGTTAATGCCCGGCGCGCCGACGGTACAAAACTCCTTCAAAGTGCAACCGAGCTGAGCACGACCGTTGCAGCCATTGTCGAAGCTCTTAGCCACGATACCAATGCGATCTCGGCCAGGGCTTTCCCGAACTCGGCCGGGTGCGTCTGTCCGAAATCGCCGGCGTGCGCGGCCCTGGCGGGCCTCCGTATCGAGCGTGACCGTTGGTTTCACGCGAATAAGACGCTCAGCGCCTACGCCGAGGAAGCGCGGCGACATCAGCGGATCGTCGCGTGAAGGCATCGTCATGAGCACCGACGCTCGCCAGCCCGAGGCGGAGCGCACCGCCGCGGGACATTACCACCAGCCAAGCTTATTCGACGAAGCGAGGCTGCATTTCCGACGAAATCCGCGAATACCTTGGGCGGCTACATCCCCGGGCTTATCCGCCCTTACCGACCGCGCCGGCCGGATCAGATCGCGTCAACTCTTTCGTTGACGATATTCCTCGATTTGCTTTGGAAGGTCGTACATCACGGTCGTAAGGAAATTCAAAAATTCGACGACATCCTTCGCGTCTTTCTCACTCGTACCCACCGTGCCGGGCTTCGGGTGTGTCCCCTCATTTGCCAGTTCCCGGACTTCATGTGCCCATTCCTTCATAATAGGGTTAGCCTCCGGCGGAGACCGCCTTCCTGAATCATCCCATTTCGCTGATTGTGAGGGGATCGTTGGCGTTATGAGGGTAAGAAGTGTCCACAAAGCCGGTTATGGACACAAGTGCGGTGGAGCGGCGGCGTCACCGCTCGTGGCCTGACGCGCTGAAGCGAGAGATCGTTGCGGCGTCGTTTGCGGCGGGCGCGTCGGTCTCAGTGATTGCCCGGCAATACGACGTGAATGCGAACCAAGTATTTGGTTGGCGTAAGCGCTATCGCGATGAGCCGCCTGCGCCGTCCGATCCGCCGGCGTCCCGATTGATGCCGGTAGTGATTACCGCGGAGCAGGATGGTGTCGCCGAGCCGCCATCGGTCGTTTCCGAGAAGATCGAGATTGATGTTGCCGACAAGTACCGCGTCCGCGTCGACAGTGGCTTCGATCGGCAGGCATTGCGCCGCGTGCTCGACGTGTTGGAGCGGCGATGATTCCGGTTCCGTCCGGCGTGCGGGTGTGGCTGGCGGTCGGGCGCACCGATATGAGGCGCGGCATGAACGGGCTGGCTCTCCAGATCCAGGAAGCATTGCGACGCGATCCGCATGCTGGCGGCGCGTGCGCCTTCGACCTCATTTGGCACTCCCGGCCAAAGCCCGGCCCCATCACCCGGCATCAAGCTCGTCGCGCGCCGCGCCGAAGACGACACCTGGAGCGTCGGAGTTGCCCTTCCCAATTTCGGCAGCGTGATTACGTCGATCGGTCTTTCGTCCGCTTCACTGGACAAGATACGTTTTCAATTCGCAGACCGACCTGGAAGCTGGATGCCCGGCCGAGGGCTGTTGTCGTACTCAAACAATAATCACTTACTTTCGGCGCTGCCCGGCGACCCGAGCGATCCTATTATTTGCTTCCGGGAGCCTTCGGAGGAACTCGACGGACTAAAGCCATACCTAAAACTGCCTTCGCGCCCTCCTTGGCTCCTTCGCATACATAGCGACGGAATCGCCCGGCAGGTGCTTGGGAATTTCGTGCGTACGGGAGAAGATTATATCCTAGTAGCCTCGACCGCTGTTGCTTCGGGAGTGTTGAGTGCCCTTTCCATCGAATGCCAGAGTTGCGGGCGTCCGTTCATTGTCGCGCTCGATGCAGGTACGGCAAATCATAACGTCATCAGCAATCGCGGGAAGGAGCGCGAGTGGCGCACGCTCGCCGATATCATCCGCAGCCACCAGCTTGAATACAGGGACCCGCCCAATGTCGAGTGCTGTGGTGAGGGCGCGACCCAGACGAGCACAACCCGCCGCGTGCTCGAATACTGGGAGCGTATTCCGGAGACCTATACCGACCCCGCCACGGGCATACTCTGCTCCCGTGGCCATCGCGACTGGACGCGCGACCACAGTCTTGAAATCGAGATACCGGAGAGGGAATAGATTCTCCGTCTGGCGGCATGGTCCTGTCGCAGCAGGGTGAGCTTGTCCCTGCGGCTGGTGTTTCGTTTACGGAACGCCAAGAGGCGGGGAGAAGCGCTGCCGTGCGGTAAAGGCAACAAGGCTGCTCCTAGCCGCTTGTCACTTGATGCGCCTGGCCTCACGCGCGCGCGAGGGCAGTGCCCGGATTCGGCGGCGGCGGATTTCTATTTCGCGATTATCAGATCGGCGACGGGGCGGACCTGCTGCGTGGTGAGGTAGCGGGTCGATGCCAAAGGCCTCGTAGCACTCGACCAGCCAACAATCGTCCGTAATGCAACAGGTGCGCGCATGACAGTATGCCGCCGCCCTGGCGAGTCACCGGCGAGCTTTAAGCAATAGCCTTTCGGCTGCTCTGGCGCAGTCACTCAATAAACCGGCACCGCGCCCAAGAGTCCTCGGTTCACGACGCGTTTGAACGACCGGCGCGGCACTTCCAGCAGCGTTCGAGCCTGACGAGCAGCCCCACGCGGACATTTAACCTCGCCGGCGATTCGGCCATACCTTAATGCGCGCCAGGGCGGCTGCGTCACTCAATTATGCGTTGGCTACTTGAAAATCCCGGCGCCCCGAAAACAGGGAGCTTTTCCAGCAAAAACAGGGAGGCTATTGGCAAAAGGTGGCGAATTGCTATGAAGGATTAATGACTTGGGGCTATTTCTCCGCCAGCAAATAACAGGCAGAAAACACGGAGA
>JBAQJL010000048.1:0-15277 GCA_049300295.1 Xanthobacteraceae bacterium | reverse complement strand
AAGATATGCTTCGACGTATCCATGCCAATGCGGCTAAGCTTCTCCACGGACGGCTCCCTTGTCTGAGATCTCCAAACGACCTCATTCTGGCACAGCGATGCCGTCGGGGGCCGTCCACACCATCAGGGCGGCTTGCTGTGACCGTGAGGCCCGCTGGATTGCTTCGTCGCTTCGCCCTCGCAATGACGAAGTATCACCTCTCCCCACACGCGGGGCGAGGGAGAACGGCGTGGCTAGACGTGCAGCACTATCGACGGCTTGAGGTCCTTCAGCGACGGCGCGCCGACCTGCTGCATGGCGACTTTCAGCTCGGTGCGCAGGATTTGCAGCACGCGCTCAACGCCCGGCTGACCGAAAGCCCCGAGACCCCACAGATAGGGCCGGCCGACCGCGACGCCCTTGGCGCCCATGCACAACGCCTTGACAATATCGGTGCCGCGGCGGAAGCCGGAATCGATCAGCACCGGCATGTTGCCCGAGACCTTGATGATCTCCGGCAGGCTTTCGATGGTCGAACGACCGGCTTCGTCGGCGCGGCCGCCGTGATTGGAGACGATGATGGCGTCGATGCCGGTCTCGGCGGCGATCTTTGCGTCTTCCCACGCCAGGATGCCCTTGATCACCATTTTCATCTTGGTGAGATCGCGGATCCGCTTGATGTAGTCCCAGCTCATGGCCGACGACTGGATGTTGTCGAGTCCGCTGAGGTCGGCGCCATCATACATCGGATCGTTGCGCATCGTCGTCGCGATGCTGGAGTGATCGTGGCAGGCGGAGCACTGCCGCGTATCGGTGCGCGCCATGCGAATCGCGGTCTCCTGATTGCGCCCGCCGTTGCGATCGACAGTGACGGCGACCGCGATCGAGCCCTGCCGCTCCATGCTGAGCACATGGTGCTTGGCGACTTCGAACTTGTTGGTGGCGTAGAGCTGCGACCAGATCGGCCGGCCGCGCGCCGCGATCACGTCCGCGACCGAGGTAGTCGCCTGGGTGGACAGGATCATCAGGTGATCGCCGATTTTGGCGGCGCGGGCGACGCCCGACTCGCCGTCCGGATGGTAGCCTTTGTGGCCGCCGGTCGGATCGATCACGATCGGCGATTGATATTTCTGGCCGAGAATTTCCGTGCTCATGTCGACCTTGCTGACGTCG
Organism: Xanthobacteraceae bacterium; assembly: GCA_049300295.1. Classification (GTDB taxonomy): domain Bacteria; phylum Pseudomonadota; class Alphaproteobacteria; order Rhizobiales; family Xanthobacteraceae; genus BOG-931. Next base: position 14,125 of record JBAQJL010000048.1, on the reverse strand, counting down.
ACGAGGCGGCGCGGCCGCAGCTGAAACTTGAGAAAGCCCTCGCGGTCGGCCCGCAAGGTGACATCGTCGTCGACGCCAGAGGCCATGTAGCCGAAATGCGCCGGCGGCACGTTCTTGTGCATCACCGGCTCGAAGTCGAACACATCGAGCGCCTCTTTCGGGCTCGAAATCAGATGATTGTAATCGCGCGGCGACCACACATAGGGATCGGGCTGCAGTTCGGGGAAGTGCGGCTCCTGATGCGGCTCTTGCGCCAGCGCGGCGATGCTGGTGCCGGCAAACAGCGGGCTTGCGGCGAGATATTGGATGAAGCGGCGGCGGCTCGCCATTTGATGATCGGTCAGCGGCATGATGTCTGTCCTCCCTGCGCGTTATCTCTTAGAGACGCATCCTATCGGCCGTCTTCGCCGATGCAAACGCGCAGCCGGCATGACGGCGTTGCGGCACAGCGCGGAAAGTGTCATTTCGCATCGCACTCGACGAGAGAAGCCGCAGTGACGAACAAGGAAGAGCCCCATGGCGACCGGCAAGCCCACGATATCTTTCATCGGCTTTGGCGAAGCGGGCCAAGCCATCGCATCGGGTCTGCGCGAGGCCGGTATCGAACAGATCGCCGCCTGGGACATTCTTTTCCCGGCCCCGGACGGCGAAAAACTAAAAGACGCCGCTGCGGCGACCGGCGTGCGTTGCGCCACCTCGGCGGCCGATGCGGTGCGCGGCGCGGACGCGATCATTTCGGCGGTGACGGCGGCATCGAGCATCGATGCGGCCCAATCGGTCAGGCCGCACCTCACCCAGCAGCCGTTCTTCCTCGACATCAATTCGGTCTCGCCTGGCCGCAAGCAGGAAACCGCAAAACTCCTTGGCGACACGGCGCGCTATGTCGATGTCGCGGTGCTGGCGCCGATCCATCCGGCGCGCCACCAGACGCCGATGCTGCTCGCAGGCCCGCACGCCGCCGCGATTGCCCCGGTGATGAGCGCGCTCGGTATGCGGGTCAGCATCGCCGGCAGCTTGATCGGTGCGGCGGCCGCCATCAAGATGGTGCGCAGCGTCATGATCAAAGGCATCGAGGCATTGACGCTGGAATGTTTTCTCGCCGCGGCGCGCGCCGGCGTCGTCGAAGAGGTCGCGGCCTCGATCAAGAACAATTATCCGGGTCTCGATTGGAGCAAGGTGGTGCCCTACAACCTCGAACGTATGGCGAGCCACGGCGAACGGCGCGCCGCCGAAATGGAAGAGAGCGCCGACACGTTGCGCGAACTCGGCGTTGAGCCGCTCATGACAATGGCCACGGTCCGCCGCCAGCGCGAGATGGGCCAGATCGGCATGCAGGCGAGCGTGCGCGGCGCGCTGCCAGAGGGCCGCGCTGCGATTCTCAACGCGATCAGCGCCGCCGCCCGCGACCGGAATTAATGTTTAGTGAAATAACGCGCAACCTCTCAACGGCGCTTCTTCGCTGTGCGGCGTCCGCGCGACGCGGGACGCGCAGCCTTCACGGCGCCGCGCGGCGGCGGCACAGCTACCCTCGCGCTCCAATATTCCCACGTCCGGCTCACCACGTTCGGCATCCGGCTGATGGCGCCCGCAAGCTCGACTTCGCCGTGATGCAGCCGGTCGGGCGTGCCGAGCACGAGTGCGCGCAACTGGTACTCGGCGTTCTGGCACATGAAGATCGAACGCGACACCAGTTCCTTCACGTTGCCGCCGACCACGGTGGCGCCGTGGCGGTTCATCAGCACCGCGGGATGCGCACCCAGCGCCCGCGCCAGCGAAGCGCCCTCCTCCGGCTTGACGACCAACAGGTTGGTATCGCCGAACTCGTCGTACTGATCCCAGAACGGCATGTGCTCGCCGCCGGCCGCGCCGAGATGAAACACCGGCACGATCGGCTTGCCGGCGATCGCGAACGGCATCACCGCCGGCGCGTGGTGATGGCAAATCGCCATCACGTCCGGCCGCGCTTGATAGATGCAGCCGTGAATGACGCGCTCGGCGTAAAGATGCACCTTCGGCGGCTTGACCGGCTCGGAATCGAGCGTGAACTCCAGAATATCCGCCGGCTCGACCAGCCCGGGCGAGCGCGCACGCGGCAACAGATAGCGGCCCGGATCGGCCGGATGCCGGGCGCTGACATGACCAAAGGCGTCGAGCACGCCTTCGTTGGCGAGAATGCGGTTGGCAAGCGCCAGTTCCGCGATGATGTCGTTGATTTTATCGGCCACGATCGCTCCTCTCAATGGGAGGCGATGATATCACCAACCGCTTGGGATTAAGCAATCGTATCGGCAGATCGGCCTGTCGCGGCAGCCCGGCTTGCGGCATAATGCCAGACACATAGCGCGCGCCGCGGCCAGTCGGAGGGCTGCCGTCCGAGCAAGCGCACTGATGGGGAGAGCGCACACATGGTGGCATTTACCCTCAACGGAAAACAACAAAACGTGGAGGTCGGACCCAACACGCCGCTGCTCTGGGTCTTGCGCGAACATCTAAAACTCACCGGCACCAAATTCGGCTGCGGCATCGCCGCCTGCGGCGCCTGTACGGTGCATATCGACGGCGAGGCGGTGCGCTCGTGCGCCATGCCGATCTCGCTCGTGGCCGGCAAATCGGTCACCACCATCGAGGGCCTGTCGGCCGACGGCAGCCATCCGCTGCAGAAGGCCTGGATCGCCGAGCAGGTGCCGCAATGCGGCTACTGCCAATCCGGTCAGATCATGCAGGCGGCCACGCTGCTTGCCGCCAACAAGCGGCCGACGCGCGAGGACATCGTCGCCCACATGGACGGCAATATCTGCCGCTGCGGCACCTATCTGCGGATCATCAGCGCCATCGAACGCGCAGCGCAGGAGGGCTGAGCCATGACCAAACACGTCAACGTCCCCGCCATCAATCGCCGCCGCCTGCTCAAGGCCGCCGGTCTCACCTTCGCGCTGACCATCGCACCCGATGCGCTTTCCGTCATCGGCAATGCGTTCGCCGAAGAGGCAAAGCCCGCACCCTATAAGCCGAACGTCTGGCTGACGATCGCGCCCGACGGCACGATCACCGTGGTGTCGCCGGCCGCCGAAATGGGCCAAGGCTCATTCACCACCCTGCCGCTGATTATCGCCGAAGAGCTTGATGCCGACTGGGCGAAGGTCCAGCCGGTATTCCCGACCGATTGGGACGACAAGAAATACGGCAACCCGATCTACGGCTACACGTTCCAGACCTCGGCCAGTTCGTCGGTAACCGGCTATTTCACCTCGCTGCGCGTCGCGGGCGCACAGGTGCGCCGCGTGCTGATCGATGCCGTTGCGGCGAAATGGAATGTGCCGGCCGATGAGCTTTCGACCGAGCCGAGCGTCGTCGTTCACAAAGCGTCGGGGCGGCGCATCGGTTACGGCGAGATCGCCAATTTCGCCACGGCGCCGGCCGAACTGCCGAAGATCGGCGAGAAGGACCTGAAGCCAACCGCAAGCTTTCGGCTGATCGGCAAGGATACCGGCCGTATCGACGTGCCGCTGAAAGTCGTCGGCGCTGCCAAATACGGCATGGATGTCCAGGTGCCCGGCATGGTCTACGCCGCGGTGTTGCAATCGCCCTATGCGGGCGGCGCGCCGCTTGAGGTCGACGATGCCCGCGCGCGCAAGGTTCCGGGCGTCACGGACATCGTGAAACTGCCCGAAGGCGTCGGCGTCATTGCCACCACGGTCGAAGCAGCGTTCGCCGCAAAGCGGCTGCTTCGTGTCACATGGGGCGGCGCGACCGGCGCGCATCTCGACAGCGAGCGGGCACTCGGCGATCTCGCCGCCATCGGCCGCGACAAGAGCCGCACGGGCGTCCCGTTTGCAAAGACCGGCGACGCCAAAGCGGCGCTGGCCAGCGCCAAGCGCGTGTTTCGCGGCGAATACCGCACGCGCTACGTCTACCACGCGCAGATGGAGCCGATGAACGCCACCGCCGCCGTCAGCGCCGACGGCAAGTCGGTAGAAATCTGGGCGGGCACGCAGGCGGCCACGAGCTTGCTCAAGGGCGTGGCGAAAATACTCGGCACCGAGCGTTCGAACATCACGCTGCACCAGCAATTCCTTGGCGGTGGCTTCGGCCGCCGCGGCAACCACGAAGCCGTGTTCGACGCGGTGCGGCTTGCGAAGGCCGCCGGCAAGCCGGTGAAATACATCTGGACGCGCGAGGATGACGTCACATTCGGCAAGTTCCGGCCGATGACGGCGCATCACATCGAAGCCGGCTTCGACGCCGACAACAAGCTCGTCGCCTGGCACCACCGCGTCGTCGCCGAGTCGGTCGTGGCCTATTCGTCGGGCGATCCGCGCCCGCGGCAGGATCGTATCGTCATGAAAGGCTCGCCGGTCCCGCAATACCCGGTCGCCAACAAGCTCGCCGAACATGTCATCGAGGATCGCGGCGCCCGGCTGTCGCCGTGGCGCGGCGTCGGCAACGGCCACAACGCGTTTGCGATCGAGAGCTTCGTCGACGAACTCGCGGCGAATTTCGGCAAGGACCCACTCGCCTACCGGCTCGAACTGACCGAGGGCGTGCCGCGCATGCAGCATCTGCTGCATCTCGTCGCCGACATGTCGGACTGGACGCGCAAGCGCAACGGCACGGCACTCGGTGTCGGCACCATGGTCAAGGACGATACACTCGCCGCGGGCGTCGCAGAGATCGCGCTCGATCGCGCGACCGGCAAGATCAAGGTGCTCAACTTCTGGGCCGCCGTTGACGCCGGCATCGCGGTGCAGCCGCGCAATCTCGCCGCGCAGACCGAGGGCAGCGTCGTCTATGCGCTCGGCCACGTGCTGCGCGAAGAGATCACCATCAAAGACGGCCGCGTGCAGCAGTCGAACTACGGCGACTATCAGGTGGCGCGCATGTCGGATGTGCCGCATATCGAGATCAAGGTGGTCTCGACCGACAACCACCCGACCGGAGGCGGCGAGGAAGGCGTGCCGCTGGTCGCATGCGCGGTCGGCAATGCGATCGCGACGCTTACCGGCGCGCGGCTGCGCGAGCTGCCGTTCTCGCCGGAACGCGTGCGCGGCGCGCTTGGGGTTTAGCGCGCCTTAACCGAACAGCGGATCGATCAACAGGCTCGCGGCTTCGCCGGGCGCGCCGATCAGGACTGGGGCACCGACCGGCACGGCGTGGCTGTCGACGGCGATCGTAGCTTGCGCGGAGACGAGCGCTCCAGGGGACGGTGGATTGGCGGCGTCGAGCCGCGATCCCAGCAGCGGTTCGAGCGGCTGCGCCACGCGGCAGCCTTCCACTACGAATGAATCAAAGCCGGCGAAGCCGCGGTCGGACGGCAATTGCGCCACCGCTTGCGCAAACCGCGCCGCGGCTTTTCCCGCGATCTCAGGTTCGCAAAACGCACGGACCAAACGTACCCAGACACCCTTGTAGGCCACGGTCGCGCGCAGCGCGAAGGTTTTGCCGGCGGCCGCCTCGCCCTCGATGCGCATGAAACGAGCGCCGCGAGCAAGATCGGGCGCGGCCGCAAGGTAGATTTCCTCGGCGCCGAGGAGCCGCGCCTCGCGTTCGGCCGCCGCGATCATGGCGTTGAGCGGACCGTGCCGCGGCGTTTGCAGCGCCCGATGCGCAATTGTGGCGGCTTTCGTTGCAAGTGCGATCTCCGCCGGATCGGCCTTGCTGCGCAGCTTGGCGAACAGCGCCGTGGCGTCGCTCAGCGTCAAGTCCGGCCCGCCCTCGCGCAGATCGGCGGCGACGCCGGCCGGCAGGCCGTCGAAATCGGCGATGCCGACCGCGGCGTTTTTCTGCGCTGCTGCCATCTGCTGCGCGGCCTTGAGCCCGATACGCGGATGATGCAGCACGTCGCCGACCCGGCTGACGCGCTCGATCCAGGTTTTGACGCGGAACGTCAGCGCCGCGACCAGATAGATCGGTCCGTCATGCGGCACGACCAACAGCGCCTCGGACCAGTAAGGCACGAAACCGGCGAGCCACGACACGCCGGCTGGCCTCGTATTGTTGGTATAGACGATGAGCGCGTCGAGCCTCGCCTCCCGCATGGCGGCGCGGACGCGCTCAAGCCGTGCGTCGAGCACCGCGTCGGGCAATTCAATCGGCGAACGAGAAATCAGGCCGCGGCGCATCGTCGTCTCATGTTCCGGTTTTGTTACGCCGCCACTTCGAACAACTCGCGCGGCGTCTTGCACAACACTTCGACGCCGCTCTGCGTCACCAGCACGGCGTCGCCGAGCACGATGTAGCCGGCCTCGGGATGATAGGTGTTCGGGTGCACGATCAAGGTCATGCCGGGTTCGAGCACGGTGTTCACGTCTTCCAGAATGTGCGGCTTGGAATCGGCGAACATCCCCATGCCGTGGCCGCGCACGCGGGTCCATTGGCTCGTGGTGTATTCGCCGAGCCCGTGTTTGCGAAACACGTCGTTCTCGGCCTTGGCGACGTCGGCCGCGCGCACGCCGGGACGCACCGCGGCGATGCCCGCCTCCAAAGCCTCCGCGTAAACCGCGAAGGCGCGGCGCTGCGCGTCGTTCGCCTTGCCGACCACCAGCGTGCGGCAGATCTGAGCGAAATAGCCCTCGACGGCCGGCGTGAGCTCCGTGGTGACGAAATCGCCGACTGCGATGCGACGCTCCGACGGCGGGGCCATGCCGAGCACATCCTTGCCGCCCGAGCCGATAATCATGAAATTATCCGGGCAGCCGCGTTGGCGCAGGTGCGCTTCCAGGTCGGCGACGATTTCGTACTGACGGCGGCCGGGCCGCACCGCCTTGAGAAATTCGACATAGGCCTCGTCGGCGATCTGTACTGCGCGGCGCATGGCGTCGATCTCGCCGGCGCTCTTGTGCATCAGCAAGGTGTCGACGAGCGCCGTCGCGTCGTCCAGCCGGAAGCCGCGCGCCGGATCGGCGAGCCATTGCGGCATGAAACGCCGCGGCGCCGCCGCAAGCCGCGTGTTGGCGACGCGGTCGAGCCGCGCGCCCGCCGCGCGCGCAATGTCGGAGGCAAAATGCACGCGCACACCCGGCGTTTCCAGTTCGGCGCGTTCCGCGTCCGCCGCGCTGTCGAGAAACAGCTCGACCGCGCCGTCGGCATCGACCAAAGCGAGCCCGTGGCCTTCAAGGATGCCGAAATCGGCACCGTAGCGCAGATAATCGCCCTGCCAGGCGTTGCCGTAGAGCAGCACATGGTCGAGGCCGGCCTCGCGCATGGCCGCTGCGAGACGCTGACGCCTTTCCTCACCGAGCGTTTGTTTGGTGTTTGCCATTCGCGCCACCTTTACTCCGCCGCTTCGCTTTGCGCCTGCGTGGCTACGCCGTAATCGCGCTGCGCTGCTTGCGCCGACACGTAACCGGCGCGCACGTCGTCCTCGATCGCCTTGCGGGCGCGCGTTTTCGGATCGCCCCAGCCGCCGCCGCCCGCGGTGAGGAACGTCATGCGATCGCCCTCCTCCATGCGCACGCCGGTCGCCTTCTTCAACTTCTGTTCGGCGCCGCCGCGACGAATAAGCGTCGCTTCGTTGACTGCACCGGGCTTGCCGCCGTTGAGACCCCAGGGGGGATTCTTGGTGCGTTCGCAGTTCACATTGGCGACGCAGGGCTGTAACGCCCGATACGTCATTTCGACGCCGAGGCCGCCGCGGCGCAGGCCCGCGCCGCCGGAATCCGTGCGCAACGCGAAACGCTCGATCAAAAACGGATACTGAATCTCCTGCAGTTCGATCGGCGCGCTGCGCACGTCCCCCTGACAGATCGACACCGAGGCGGACTCACCGTCTTCCCGCGGCCGGCCGCCCCAGCCGCCACCGAAAATATTCATCAGCAGAAATCGCCGGCCATCCGGCCGGAAGCCGCCGATCGAGCAGCCGCCCATGTCGCCCTTATGCGCCGCCGGAATTTTGTCCGGCAGCACCGGCGCAAGCGCTCTCAGAATTGTGTCTATCACCGTCGGCAGCGCGATGCTCCACAGACCGAGCGCGGCCGGCGGCTTGGCGTTGAGAATCTTTCCCTCCGGCAGCACGATTTCGAGCGGCCGGAAACAACCCTCGTTGACCGGCGCGTTCGGCTGGGTGAGGCACTTGAAGGCGACGCGCGCCGCCGCAAGCCCGCCGGAGTAACCGGAGTTGATCGGCCCCGCCGTTTGCGCGTTCATGTCGGAAAAATCGACGACCATGCGGTCGCCGTCGACCTTCACCTTGACTTTGATGCGCAGCGGCACGTCGAGCGTGCGGCCGTCATTGTCGAGGAAGGTCTCGGCCTCGTAATTGCCGTCGGGGATTTTGGCGACGAAGGCGCGCGTCTCGCGCTCGGTCGCGTCCCAGATTGCGGCAATGCAGGTCATGACCGTGTCCTGGCCATAGCGGCGCAACAATTCGCCGAAACGGCGGATGCCGAGCTGGCAACAGGCAATCTGAGCGCGCAGATCGCCGAGCGCCGATTCCGGAAAGCGCACGTTGTCGTGGACGATCTGCCACAGCGTCTCGTTGCGCTTGCCCGCCTCGTAGATCTTCAGCGAGCGGAACTGAATGCCTTCCTGATAGATCTCGGTTGTCTCGACCGAACCGAAGCCGATACGCGAGCCGCCGATATCGACCCAATGCGCGCGGCTGGCGGCGAACGCCACGACCTTGCCGTCGCGAAAGCACGGCGCGTAGATCACGATATTGTTGAGATGCTGGCCGCAGACCTCGCCGTGATTCATGATCACGACGTCGCCCGGCGCGAAACCGTCAAGCCCGTAGCGTGCGATGCCGTCTTTCACCGCGATGCCGAGATCGGCGAGAAAGATCGGCAGGCCGCCCTGGTTCTGCGAAATCATGCGGCCTTCGCCGTCGATCAGGCCGCAGCAGAAATCGCGCACCTCGTAGATCATCATGTTGTAGGCCGACTTGCACAGCGCGGTCGCCATCTCGTCCGCATAGGCGTTGACGGCGTTGCGCACGACCTCGACGGTGATCGGATCGATTTTCATGATTCGGAACCGCCGGTTCTGAGATGAATGACAATATTGCCAAATGGGTCGATCACTGCCCGGTCGCCAGGGGCGATCAACGTCGTTGAATTCGCCTCTTCGATCAAGGCGGGGCCGGCAATCGCTGTGCCGGCGTCAAGATGCGGCCGCCAGAATACGCGCGTCTCCACTGGCCGCGTCGCATCGTCGAACACAACGGGACGTCGCTGTTCGGTGCTTGAGCCTTCGGGTTTCCACGGCTCGGCCAGCCAGCGGCCGATCGCGTCCTGCATGCGCGGTACAGTAACGACGAGGCGCAGGTTGACCACTTCGATCGACTGATCGGGCGCGGCGTGCCCGTAGCGCTGATCGTGTTGCGCATGAAAGCGCGCCCGCGTGCCTTCTGTATGGGTCAGCTCGCCTGCGTCGGCAACCGCGATCGCAATGGTGTGCTCCTGGCCGCGATAGCGCAAATCCGCCGCGAAGCGCAATTCGCCATCACGCAAACCATCGCGCGCGAGCGCCTTTTCGCCGGCGGCGCGCAGTTCGGAAAACGCCACTGTCGCACTTTCCGGATTGACCTTGCCCAATTCGCCGATCAGCGTGCGCACAAAATCCTGACGCCACTCGGCCATCAGCATGCCGAGCGCCGAGAACGCGCCCGGCAATTTTGGAATGATGACTCTCGGAATGGAAATTTCGCGGGCGATGGCCACGGCGTGCAGCGGACCGGCGCCTCCGAACGCGATCATCGTCGTATCGCGCGGGTCGATGCCGCGTTTGACCGATACGGCGCGGACCGCAAGCGACATGGCGGCATCCGAGATGGTGGCGATGCCGAGCGCCGTCCGCATAGCGTCGAGGTCGAGCCTCTTGCCGAGTGCAGCAGCGGCGGCTTGTGCGCGGGCGCGATCGAGCCGCATGTGGCCGCCGAGAAAACGCGTGTCGTTGAGCCGGCCGAGCAACAGATCGGCGTCGGTCACGGTCGGCTCGGTGCCGCCGCGTCCGTAACACGCGGGCCCCGGATCGGCGCCGGAGCTGTGCGGCCCGACATGCAGCCCGCCATGCTCGTCGCACCACGCGATCGATCCGCCACCGGTCCCGACTTCGACAATATCGACGACCGGCAATTGCATCGGCTGGCCGGTGAAAGCATCGCCGATGATGTAGCCCTCTTCGATCGGCGCGACGCCATCGGTGATCAGCGACGTTTTGGCGGTGGTGCCACCCATGTCGAAGCCGATGGCGCGTTCGATGCCGAGAATCTGCGCGATGCGTCCAGCGCCGATCATGCCGGCGACCGGACCGGATTCCATCATCGCGACCGGCGCGCGCCGCGCCTCGCCGGCCGACATGGTGCCGCCGTTCGAGCGCATGATCGCGATTTGCCCGGCAAAGCGCGATTTATCGGCGAACTCTTCCAGCCGGCTCAGATAGCGGCTGACGCGGGGGCCTACGAAGGCGTTGAGCACGGTCGTCGAGGTACGCTCGTATTCGCGAAACTCGCGCAGGATTTCGTGGCTCAGCGTGATGAACACGCCGGGCAGTGCGCGCCGCAGGGTCTCGCCGGCTAAAATTTCATGCGCCGGGTTGCCGTAGGCGTGCAGCAGACACACCGCCACGGCCTCGACGCCAAGGCCTCCAAGTTTTTGCGCCAGCGCCGCGATCTCAGCGGGATCGAGCGGTTGCAAGACTTTGCCCGCGGCATTCATCCGCTCGGCAAGTTCGAACGTCAGCTCGCGCGGCACCAGCGGACGCGGCCGGTGGAAGAACAGATTGAACGCATCGGGCCGGTTGCCGCGGCCGATGGCGTAAACGTCGCGCATGCCGGCCGTCGTCACCAGCGCGGTCTTGGCGCCCTTGTGCTCCAGCACCGTATTGATGGCGATGGTCGAACCGTGGATCAGTTCGTCCATGGCGGCGAGATCGCACTCGGCAAGCTTGAGTGCCTCGGTAATGCCTTCGGTCGGATCGGCCGGCACGGTCGAGGTCTTTGACGTGACGATAACGCCGTCGCGATAGCCGACGAGGTCGGTGAAGGTACCGCCGATATCGACGCCAATGACGGACGATTGCGCACGGGCGGCGGATGACTTTCCCGGCCGGTCCGCGGCGGATTCTTTCAACATGGCGCTGCTTTTATTCCGCTCTTGCCTGCCCTGTCATCCGTTGCCGAACCGCTTGGCGAACGCCGCGGCGAGCCGCCCGCATTCCGCGCTCCCGTTGAAAGCATCACGGCACAAGATCAGCCATTCATCGACCGTTTCGCCGCCCATCAGCGCGTCGAGCACATGGTGACCCTTGTCTTCGATGTCGGATGGCGAAAGTGGATTCTCAGGGTCGCCCGCGGTCGCGATGACGCGATTACGAAACGCTTGGCCGCCGGTTTGGACTTCGACATCCGCCGGCCAATGCAGCGGATAGAACGCCTCCAGCTCCTTGTCCGGCACGACTTCGACCTTGGCGGACAATTGCGCAATCGCCGGGTCGATAGCCGCGGCGCTGCGGTCGACATCGAACAGCTGCATTGGCGCAAGCGCGCAGAGCGCAATCTGGTGCGCGACGCTGACCAGGGTCGATTGGCGCGAACCCGCCTCGACCTTGGTCGAGAGCATGCCGACATAGGCGGGCGGGACGTGCACCCGTACCCGGCTGATGGCATCGCCACGAATCTGTTCGGCCTGGACGATCGCGGAGAACGCCTGTACGGCGGCGACGCCTTGCTTCGCCGAACAGAACGGTTTGATGCTCAGTTCCGAGTAAATCGACCCCTGCCCCAATTTGTCGGTGAGGCGCGAGCGATCCAGCGCGATGCCGTGCGTATCGCTGAGCCAATCCCGCTCGAACAGGCTGGGGTCGCCGTGATAGTCAGCGCGCGCCGCCTCGGCCGCGGCGACACCACCCGCGATCGCGTTGCCGTAGAGGAACCAGCGGCCGGACGGCGCGCCGTGAATGTGGCCGACGCCGCCCGCGGTCAGCATGGCGGCAAGCGACAGCGCGTGGCTCGTACGCTCCGCATTCAGCCCGAACAATCGCGCCGCCGTCGCGGCTGCGGCTACCGGCGCTACCAGATAAGTCGGCCAGATTCCGCGGTAGAGGATTTTCGGTCCGCCGACCGCCATACCGAACCGTGCGGCGATCTCCGTACCGGCCCAGATCGCGCTCGCGACCTCCGCGCCGTCGGCTGTCGCGCTTTGCGCCGCCAGCATCAGCGCCACCGGAACGACGCCCGCGCTCGGCGTGACGCACGATTGCAGGTGGATATCGTCGATTTCCGTGAGCCGGATCGTCGCGGCGCAGCGCGCGATCCGTTCGGCGAGCGAATGCGCCTCGCCCAGACGCTGCAGCGATTTGCCTTCGGGAATGCTGCTGCCGGCAAGCGCCGCCATCACGGTATCGGCGAGATGCAGCCGCAGCCGCTCCTGCTCGCCTGCCGGCAATGCCGATGCTTTGGCGTCGGTTACGAAGGTTGCAAGTTCGCCGATGACACTCACGGTACGATTGCCCTGCTCGATGTTGATTGGCTATCCATATTGGCCAGCCGTGGCATCCTCATAGCAAACTCGCCGGTGTCAGCACATGCCAACCGCCCTCAACGAGACCCACGATCCGGCCCGGCGCAGTTTTGTCGAAAGCGCCAACGCGCCGGGCTGCGACTTCCCCATCCAGAACCTGCCATTCGGCGCGTTTCGCCCGGGTGCCGGGTTGCCGCCGCGCATCGGCGTCGCGATCGGCGACCGGATCCTCGACGTCGCGGCAGTGGCTTCGTCGTTTGACGGCCTTGCCGCCGACGCGGCGCGGGCCTGCGCGGCGCCGCGGCTCAATCACCTGATGACGCTCGGCCCGCAGGCCTGGTCGGCGCTGCGCCTGGCGCTGTCACGCGGCTTGAGCACCCAGCATGAGAATGCGGACTTCCGGCAAAATCTGGTGCCGATCGCGCAGGCCGAAATCGAGCTGCCGGTGACCATCGGCGATTTCACCGATTTCTTCGCCTCGATCTTCCACGCCACCAATGCGGGGCGGATGTTTCGCCCCGACAGCCCGCTGATGCCGAATTATAAATATGTACCGGTCGCCTATCACAGCCGCGCGTCGTCGGTCATTCCAAGCGGCACGGCATTCAAGCGGCCGCGCGGCCAGCGCAAAGGCCAAAACGAGACGGAGCCAAGCTACGGACCGTCGCGCAATCTCGATTTCGAGCTGGAACTGGGCTTCTACATCGGAACGCCGAGCAAACTCGGCGAACCGGTACCGGTCGGCAAGGCGGCCGACCACATCTTCGGCTTCTGCCTGCTTAATGATTGGTCGGCGCGCGACGTGCAGGCGTGGGAGTATCAGCCGCTCGGCCCGTTCCTGGGAAAGAACTTCGCCACCACGGTGTCGCCCTGGGTGGTGACCGCCGAGGCGCTGGCGCCGTACCGCACCCACGCCTACGCGCGCCCAGCCGGCGACCCGGCGCCGCTGCCTTATCTCACCGACGCCGAGGATCAGGCGCAAGGCGGCCTCGACATCACGCTGGAAGTCTACGTTGCGACCGAAGCGATGCGGCGATCCGGCACCGCGCCGGCGCGCATCACGCAGACCTCGTTCGCGCTGATGTACTGGACCGTGGCGCAGATGATAGCGCACCACACCGGCAACGGCTGCAATCTCGTCGCCGGCGACCTGATCGGCTCCGGCACAGTATCGGGACCGGAGAAATCGAGCTGGGGGAGCTTGCTTGAACTCTCCGCCCGCGGCCGCGAGCCGCTCGAATTGCCGGGCGGCGAAAAACGGGGCTTCATCGAGGACGGCGATGAAATCACCTTCCGCGGCCACTGCGCCAAGGACGGCTTTGCCCGCATCGGCTTCGGCGAATGCCGAGGCGTGGTGCTGCCGGCCGGGTGAATTTCGGCCGCCCCCACTCCCAGATCGCATCGATTCCAAGGCAAACCGCGCTTTTTCCGGCGCGCGAACCGGCGTGTGAGTTTTCTCACAACGCCTCGCCCGCCTCCCTGTCAGACATGGCTCAGGTCAAGCCACTCAAGACAGATGGAGTCGGGTCATGGTCGACAACACCGGGTTCTTCAACAACGGCAACGATAACAGCGGGTTCGGCAATGGCGGCGCGGGCGGCAACGGAGGGCTCCTCGGCGGCGACGGCGGAATGGGTGGCATCGGTGGTAATACCGGCCCCGGTAACAAC
>JBAQJL010000047.1:0-46578 GCA_049300295.1 Xanthobacteraceae bacterium | reverse complement strand
GCCATGACCCCAGCGCGAATCAGCCGCGGCGATTGAGCCGCCGCAAGCTTGCGCTCGGCGCGGTCGCAGTGCTCGCCGCCGCCGGCGCGGTGTGGTTCGGCTACGATTGGTGGACCGTCGGCCGCTTCACCGTGTCGACCGACGACGCCTATGTGGAGGCCTACAACACCACGCTCGCCGCCAAGGTGCCGGGCTACGTGGCGCGCGTTCTGGTCACCGACAACAGCAAGGTTCACACCGGCGACATCATCGCCACGATCGATGACGGCGACTACAGGCTCGCCGCCGATTCCGCACGTGAAAAAGTTGCCACCCAGCAGGCCACCATCGCGCGGATCGGCCAGCAAATCGACGCCCAGCAGGCCGCCGTTGCGCAGGCTCAGGCGCAGCTTACCTCGGCAAAGGCCTCCGCCAAACGCTGGGAGCTCGAGCTGGCGCGGCAGAATTTCCTGGCGACGAAGGACTATGCCAGCCATCAAACACTGGAGCAGACACAAGCAAGCCGCGATCAAGCCGTGGCCGGCGTGCAGAGCGCCCAGGCCGCGATCGAATCGGCAACCGCCAATGTCGCGGTGCTCAAGGGCCAGCAGCAGGAGGCGATCGACACGCTGGCCGAACTGAAGACTGCGCTCGCCAAGGCCGAGCGCGACCTGTCATTCACCGTGATCCGTGCGCCGATCGACGGCGTGATCGGCAACCGCGCCGTTCAGGTCGGCGACTATCTGCAGCCGGGGCAACGGCTTGCGAGCCTGGTGCCGCTCGACAACGTTTACGTCGACGCCAATTTCAAGGAAACGCAGCTCGCGCGGCTCCGTCCCGGACAAACGGTGTCGATCGCGGTCGACGCGCTGCCGCAGCACGACATCACGGGTTCGATCGAAAGCCTGTCGCCTGCTTCCGGCGCGGTGTTCTCGCTGCTGCCACCCGACAATGCGACCGGCAATTTCACCAAGATCGTGCAGCGGCTGCCAGTGCGCATCCGCGTGCCCGAAGCCGTCGCCGGCAAGGGCCTGCTGCGGCCCGGAATGTCGGTCGTAGTCAGCGTGAATACCAAACAAGATACGGTGGACGCTGCCTCATTGCCGCAACACGAAGCCGCACGCTGAGCCGCCACCAGAACTTGAGTGGGGCTTAACCTTGAGCGGAGCTTAGCCTATGGCCGCCGCCACGCTGACCACCCCAAGCCAAGAGCTGCCCGCGCCAGCCGATGCCGATCGCATCGACCCGGCGCGGCTCGTCGCGTTCCTGGCAATGTGCTTCGGCATGTTCATGGCGTTCCTCGACATCCAGGTGGTGTCGGCGTCGCTCGCCGAGATCCAGGCCGGGCTGGCCGCGTCGAGCGACGAGATCACCTGGGTACAAACCTCCTATTTGGTGGCCGAGGTGGTCGCCATCCCGCTCTCCGGCTTCCTGTCACGCGCACTCGGTACGCGCATCATGTTTGCCACTGCCGCCGCAGGCTTCACCCTCGCCAGCCTGATGTGTGGTTTCACCTCGTCGATGAACGAGATGATCTTCTGGCGCGCGGTGCAAGGCTTCATCGGCGGCGGCATGGTGCCGACGGTGTTCGCCTCCGCCTATATTATTTTCCCCCGTTCGCGCATGAACGTGGTGGTGCCGCTGATCGGCCTCGTCGCGACGCTGGCTCCGACCATCGGCCCGACGGTCGGCGGCTACCTGACCGATGCGCTGTCGTGGCACTGGCTGTTCTTCATTAACGTCGTGCCCGGCATCATCGTAACCGTCGCCGCGCTGACGCTGATCGATTTCGATCGGCCGGACTACAAGCTGTTCGAGACGTTCGACTGGATCGGCCTCATTTTCATGGCGCTGTTCCTTGGCGCGCTCGAATACGTGCTCGAAGATGGGCCGCGCTATGACTGGTTGGACGACTCAACAGTTGCACTGATGGCGGTGATTTCGGGCGTCTCCGCGGTGCTCTTTCTGATCCGCATGCTGACGGCACGCAACCCGATCGTCGACCTGCACGCGTTCCTCGACCGCAACTTCGCGGTTGGCAGCATCTTTTCCTTCGTGCTGGGCATCGGTCTTTACGGCTTGACCTACCTCTACCCAGTCTATCTCGGTGAGATCCGGGGCTATGACGCGCTGATGATCGGCAAGGTCATGTTCGTCTCCGGCATCTCCATGTTCTTGACCGCCCCAGTGGTCGGACGGATGGCGACCAAATTCGATCCGCGCATCATGCTTGCTGCCGGTTTCCTGATTTTCGCGCTCAGCAACTGGCAGCTAACCACGATCACAACAGATTGGGATTTCTGGCAAGTTTTCCTTCCGCAGGTGTTGCGCGGCATCGGGCTGATGTTCGCCATCGTGCCGATCACCAATCTGGCGCTCGGCACGCTGCCGCCCGAGCGGCTGAAGAACGCGTCAGGCCTATACAATCTGACACGCAATCTCGGCGGCGCGGTCGGGCTGGCGGCGCTCAATACCGTGCTCGACAATCGCATGGACCTCCACTTCACCCGCCTGCACGAGGCCATCACTTGGTCGCGGCAGCCGGTGATGGAAGCCCTGCAGGGCATGACCGCGCGCATGCCGGGCTCGGACGCGCACACCATGGCGCTCAAGCAGCTGTTCATGCTGGTGCATCAGCAGGGCGTCGTGATGGCCTTTGCCGACGTATTCCTGCTGCTCGCTCTGCTGTTTGCGGTGTTTGCGCCGCTCGCGATCATGCTGCGCCGGCCGGCACCGGATGCGGCAGGCGCCGCAGGGCATTAGAACCACAAGGAGATCGGCATGCCCGCTCAGGCGTTGTTTGGAGCAAGCGTCGCATTCGGATTCGTCGCATGGGGAGTCGTCACTGCCCTCTATATTTGCCCGGAATTGCGGGCGCGATCGCGCATCGATGCGCTCAAGCCGCTGCTCGTCCTGAACAGCTTTCGCTTCGAAGGACTGTGTTTCCTGATTCCGGGCGTAGTGTCGCCAGAACTCCCGGCCAACTTCGCGCGCGATGCCGCGTTCGGAGATCTCACCGCCGCTATCCTGGCCCTATTGGCGTTGGCAACATTACGCCTCCGATCGGGCATCGTGCTGGTCTGGGTCTTCAACATCTGGGGCACCGTCGATCTGTTGAACGCGTTCTACCAAGGCGACGCTGGCCGACTTTTGCCAGGCCAACTCGGCGCCGCCTATTTCATTCCAACGACGTTCGTCCCGCTTTTGCTGATAACCCACGGACTCATATTCCGCATCTTGCTGCGTGGCCCGGCGCCGGCTCGGTCAGCGGCCTGAACGGCAGAGAGGGCGGCAACCTGCCGTCGATCCGGTTTGCGATCGGGTAGTGGGTCAGTTTGACCCACTGCCCGCGATCTCCGTCCCCTTTGTCGGCGCGGCGAAGCGTGATATTCTGATTCACAGAGCTGCCCTCGGAGCCTGCCGGCGTTCCGTAAATCAAAGGCAGCGAACATGCCGTCGGCGGGCAGCATACACATCCAAACTCTCGTTCTGCAGCGGACGTCGAACTGACGGCGTCAAGCGCGCGTGCGGCGCAATCCGCGCCGCCGCGACACGATCGATGACAAGGGAGGCGTGTAATGCTGATCGATACGATCCTGTGGGTCGTTCTCATTGGAATGATCGCCGTTGTCCCGTGCGGCTGCATCATGACGCGGTCGGCAAGCAAGAGTGCACCGCCGGCCACGCACTAGGGCGTGATTTCGGCTTTACTCCGAAAGCGGACGTCGCTGGCTGACTAGGCACGTCCGTCTTGTGCCATCAATGCGGCACGCCGCCGGCATAAGGCGCTCACACCCCGAGATACCGGTTCATCACCTCCGGTGCGTCCTGCAGCGCCGCGGGGGTGCCTTCGAACACCGTGTGGCCGTTGTTGAGGACGTAGACGCGGTGGGCAAGGCTCAAAGCGGCGCGGACGTTCTGCTCGACGATGACGATGGTCTGACCTTTGGCGGCCAGTTCGCGGCAGATTTCAAGGAGGTTCTGCACGATGATGACGGCGAGCCCCTCGAACGGCTCGTCGAGCAGGATCAGGCGCGGACGGCGGATCAGCGCGCGGGCGATCGCCAGCATCTGCTGCTCGCCGCCGGACAGTGAGCGGCCGTGGCTGCCACGCCGCTCGCGCAGCCGCGGGAATATGGCGTAGATGTCGTCAAGCGGCAGCGGCTCCCGCACCGACAGCGCGGCGATGTCGAGGTTTTCCGCGACCGTGAGCGCGCCGAAGATGCGCCGCTCCTCCGGCACCAATTGGAGACCGAGACGGGCGATCTGATAGCTCGGCAACTGCTCGATCGTGGCGCCGCCGAAGCGGATGGCGCCGGAGCGCGGCCGCAGCACGCCGGCCAGCGTCTTCAATGTCGTGCTCTTGCCGGCGCCGTTGCGGCCGAGCAGCGCCACCACTTCGCGCTCGCGCACTTGCATCGAGACGTCGAACAGCACGTGCGAGTCGCCGTAATAGGTGTTGATGCGATCCACATCGATCATGGTGGCGGTCGGTTCGGTCACGGCGGCGCCATCCCGCCCAAATAGGCTTGCCGCACCAGCGGGTCGCTAGAGATCTCGCTCGGCGTGCCTTCGGCGAGCTTACGGCCTTCATGCAGCACGGTGATGCGCGCGGCGAGCTTGAACACCGCGTCCATGTCGTGCTCGACCAACACGATGGTGCGGCCCTTGCCAAGATTGCTGATCAGAAGTTTGACGCCCTCGCGCTCGGCCGGGCTCAGGCCGGCAAGCGGTTCGTCGAGCAGCAGCACCGAGGGCCGCGACGCCAGGGCCAGGCCGAGCTCGAGGCGGCGCTTCTCGCCATAGGCCAGCGTGCCGACGATGGTGTCGGCGGTAGCTGTGAGGTCGAGCTCCTCAAGGAGCGCGTCGACCACCGCCTCAACATGAGGGAATCCCTCGATGGCGCGGAAAATATCGAGTCGCAGCCGGCCGCGCTCGCGGCCGAGCGCGCCGATACGCAGGTTGGCCCGCACGGTGAGCTCGGGAAACAGCTGGTTGATCTGATAGCTCTTGGACAAACCGGCCTGATAGGCGGCGGTGACGTCGGCGCGACCGACATCGACGCCGTGCAGCAGGATCTGGCCGGCATCGGGCGTTTCCTCGCGCGCCAGCAAACGGAGAAACGTGCTCTTACCGGCGCCATTCGGCCCGATGATGGCATGCAGCCGGCCTTCCGGGATGGCAAGCGATACGCCCGCGACCGCATGGATACCCCCATAAGCCTTGCTGATATTACGCACGTCGAGCGCAAGCGATCCGGCCGCCGCAGTGGCCGGCGGTGGCGCCAGCAGCGCGTCGCGCGCCGACGCTCCACTCCGCCCGACGGCACCGGCCGGGGCGGTGCGCCTACGCTCCGTGAAGCGCCAAATTAGCCGGGCAATGGTGCCGACCACGCCGTTCGGCATGAAGGTGACCAGGACCACGAAGATGAAGCCGAGGATGAACTTCCACAGGTCGGCGACGCCGGGAATCTGTTGCAACAGATCACGCAAGGTCAGCCAGATCGCAGCGCCAACCGCCGGGCCGATCAAGGTGCCGGCGCCGCCGATCACGGTCTGGATCACCAGTTGGCCCGAGGTTTCCAGCGCGAACGCGTCCGGCGGCATGTAGCTCTGGAAAATGCCGAGCAGCACGCCGCCGGCGCCAGCATAGATCGCGGCGAGCACGAACGCCGCTAGTTTGTAGCCTTGCACGTCGTGGCCGAGCGCCGCGGTTCGTTGCGGATTCTGGTTGATGGCGGTCAGCACCGCGCCGACCGGCGAGCGGACGATAAAGCGCGCCAGCACGAACCCGAAGAAGAAAAAGCCGGCGACCAGCTGATAACTCGGCCAGCTCCCGGCGAAGGAATAATGGAAGCTGCCCAACTGCAGGCTCGGTGCCGGCACGCCGGGCAAGCCGTTCTCGCCCCCAGTCCAGCGCGCCAGCGGCGAATTTTCCAGAAAATACGACAATTCGCCGAATGCCAAGGTGATCATGGCGAAATAGATGCCGACCCGGCGCAGCGCCAGCACGCCGACCACAATGCTGAACGCCGCAGCGGCGGCAATGCCGGCGGCGATGGCGAGCCAGACACTGTCGAGCGTGCCGCTGGTCAAAAGATAAGCGGTGACGAAGCCGCCGGTACCGTAGAAGGCGCCTTGGCCGAATGACAACAGTCCGGCGCGGCCGAACAGCAGGTCGAAGCCGAGCCCGAACACACCCCAAATCAGGATGCGGGTGAACAGATCGACCGAGCCGAGCCAGCGATCGAACACGAACGGTAAGAGCACCAGCGCCGCCGCCATGGCGAGTTCCGGCAGCCAGCGCCGCAGCCGCCGGCCGCCGGGCGCCTCGACCATCAGGCGCGCCCCATGGTGCCGAACAGACCGCGCGGCCGTACGATCAGCACCAGCGTCATCACCGCATAGATCGCGGCCTGGGAATAGGCCGGATCGAACAGCGTGGTCAGCGACAGGATTTCGCCAACCACGATGCCACCCACCACGGCGCCGGGGAACGAGCCCAGCCCGCCGATCACCACGACAACGAAACACTCGACCAAAAATGGCTCCCCCATGTTGGGAATGACGGCGGCAAGCGGCGCGTAGATCACGCCGGAGATGCCGGCCGCCATGGCGCCGATGGTGAACACGATCATGAAAACGCGCCGCACATGGGTGCCGAGCAGCTCCACCATCAGCGGGTCCTCGATGCCGGCGCGGACCACAAGGCCGAGCCGGGTCCGGTACAGCATCACATAGAAGGCTAACAACAGAGCGGCGACGATGCCGATCGCCTCGACACGGTACAGCGGATAGAAGAACACGCCGAAATTGACGATGCCCTTGCCCCAGCTCGGCAGCGGCACCGGCTGGCTCAGCGGGCCGAACACGTAGCGCACCGCCTCGATCATCATGATGCCGAGGCCGAACGTCACCAGGATCTGATCTTCCTTAGGCCGCGCGTAGTAGAACCGGATCAGCCCACGCTCGGTTGCGAGCCCGACCACCATCAGTACCAAGGCGCCGAGCGCCAGCGCCAGCACGAATGAGTCGAAGTGTCCGAGCACGACGAACGCGGTGTAGGCACCGAGCATGAACATGGCGCCATGGGCGAAATTCAGCACGCCCAATGTGCCGAGAATGATGGACAGCCCGCTGGCGATCAGCGCCAACAGCGAGCCGAGCGCAATGCCGTTGAAGGCCTGGGAGAGGAATTGCGGGAGGGTGGGCATTTGGTGAGCGTACATTACCCTCCCCTGCAGGGGGAGGTGCGGTGAGCGCGGCGAGCCGGGGCGGGGCCGCCAAAGGCTGGCCCTCCCCCGCCCGTCGCCGATGGCGGCCGCCATCCCCCTTCGGGGAGGGCCAAGATTTCAGGTATTGATGTCCGGCATCTTGCAGCCGGTCTGGTCGAGCGGCGGCAGCACCTGTTCGCCGGGCACCAGATCGACTATGTGGAAATAATCATCCGGACTTTTCATCTCGCTCGGCTTCTTGCCGACCATCACGGGCACCGGTCGCACCAACTGGTGGTCACCGGCACGATAATAGACGTCCCCGTAGATCGACGGCACCTTCTGCCCGCCCTCCAGCGCCTTGATGACGTCGATCGGATAGAATGAGCCGGCGCGCGTCACCGCGTCCGCCCACACCATGAGCTGGACGTAGACCTCGCTGGCGCCCCAATCGGGCTTGTAGTTGTTCTTCTTCTGGAACTCGTCGACGAAAAACTTGGCCAGCGGATAGGTGTCCTCCTCGGTCCACCAGAACGCCTGTGTGCCATAGGCGCCACCCATCACCTGGGGCGTGATCTCCTTGGCCTGGAACTGGGAAATGTTCGGCACCACGTATTTCATCTTCGACAGGATGCCGAAGCCGTCAGCCTGTTTGGTGGAGGCGGTGGCGTCGGCGCCGAACGCGACGTTGACGAAGACGTCGGCGCCGCTGTTGGCGATGTTAAGCAGATACGAGCTGAAGTCGGTGGTACCGAGCGGCGCCAGTTGCTCGTTGACCGTGGTCCAGCCTTCCTTCTCGGTGAATTCCTTCATCGAATTGTAGACGCTGGTGCCGTAGGTGTAGTCGGGTACCAGATAGGCGGCCTTGAGCTTTGAGCCGAGCTGCTTGGCTAGCACCGGCGCCAGCGCCTTCGCCGCCATGTAGGCCGACGGCTGGGCGCGGAAACCATAGCGCTGGCAGTCCTTGCCGGTGGTGTCGTTGGAGCCGGAATTGCCGACCATGAAGACGACATGCTCGCGCTGGCCGAGCTTCATCATCGCGATCGACTCTGAGCTGGCGACACCGCCGGTGCACATGATGGCTTTGTTGTTGCGGATGAAACGGGTCATGGCCTGGACCGCCGTATCCGGCTTAGTTTCCGAATCCGCCACCTGAAATTCGATCTTCTTGCCGAGCACGCCCTTCTTGCCCTTCAATGAGGGCATCGCCTCGGTGACCGGGCTACCGTTATTAAGATGCTCGACCGCGAGCTCAAAGCCGCGCTGCATGTCCTTGCCCGAAGCCGAGTAAGGTCCGGTGAGCGGGCAGATGGCACCGACAAATACACTGCTGCCGCCGACACCGGCCGGGAACGTGCCGAGTGTCTTCTGCTGCGCCAGCGCCGGCAGCGCGCCGTTCGGCAGCAACAGTCCGGCCGCGCCGGCGCCGAGGGCGGCCTTGATCATGGTGCGGCGCGACAGCGGTTTATTGCAGGCGTGCGCCTGCGGCTTGCGATCAGACGGGTTTTTCCGGGACATGAACGTTTCTCCTTTAATCGGGGGGCGCTTGAGCAATGCCCTTGTCGTGTGGGCGGCGGCCCGGGTTAGCGCATCAGACCAGCTTTGACGCCACGCCGTTCATTAGCACGGGCGGCAGCCCGTGGCTCATCCGCCGCGGCAGCGATAATGTCGCAGGATGCAATACGTCTCTCGTCAGCACTTGAACCGACGTTTTCACGCGGCGTGCACGACATCGGCTATGCCTCCGATCGGGACGATGAAAGCCGACGTAGCTCGCTTCCGCTTTGTGCCAATATCCGGCATCGGAATCGCTCAAAGTCCTACTAAGAGATTTGCTCAGCGTCTTCGACTACGAAGACCCGGATCGTCCTGACCGCCTGCTCGCGCGGCGGTGCAAGCCATTTGAATTCAGGTGGCTCGCGCCAATCCAACGCCTTCTCCAGGCTTTGCCATTCCGTGATGCCGATGCGCTTGGCGGGTCACTTTTCAAGTAGAAAGTTACTTTTTGTTTCCACCAAACGGTTGATGACAGTGGTGCGCCGTCTCGGCCACTGGTACGATCCAAACAGAGGTCAAGTCGCGCATCCTGTCACCCGGTGGACAACTGCAAATCTCGGACGTTCCCGAACCAATAGGTAGCGACAGTGCCCCCAGCGCGTAATCGATCATTTGCGTTTTCCGAGGGCGTCTGAACGCTGTTTTTAAGGGAGTTATTGTGAGTTGGGTTAAGTTTGGCGCGGTACTGATAGGCGGCGCTTTAGGGGCGTCCGCCGCAATATTGTGCATTGAGTTTTTTCACTCGAATTCCAGTCAACTCGGATATGTAGCCGCATGCAATATTTGGCGGCATTGTTTGCGCTGTCATCTCGGCTGCGTTTCCTCAGCATACCCCTACGTCTGGGCGATCTGATTATCGAAGAATTCCGACGCGGGCGGACTGCCTAAATCCAAACGAGGCGACCCCGCAGGTTCTCCTCCGCTGTCTCCAAAATGAGCGATGGCTTCACGGCTTAATAGCGGGGACGGCAGTGATGGGTTATTTTCGACCGATTCAACATGGTTTTGCGATGTCCGGTCATCCTCCCGGAAGGGGACATCAGGACCGCTGGCGTTTATGAGTACACACGCTTCCCGATTAGGTTGAATTGGGTAGCGCTCTAGTTTTAGAGATGTGGTCGCATTTTCTTCGCAAAAACACGGTGGCCACTTTTCCGGAAAATGGTCTGAGCGAGGCCGGCGCAAACGGCATCGGCGTCGCGCGCTCTGGCGACATGACTGCGGCGTGTCAGCGTTGCGCGCCTGAATTTTTGCCAAGCTCTCCGTAGCCGCCCGCGGTCGGCGTCTGGATAATGATCGCCTCACCGGCATCCACAACCGTAGCGTCAGCGCCTTTGAGCCGCTCCATCCGGCCGTCGTTGCGCCGCACCCAGTTTTCGCCGATCTGACCGTCATTGCCGCCGGCCATGCCGAACGGCGGTATGCGGCGATGGCCCGACAAGACGGTGTATTCCATCTTCCGGAGAAAACGGATGGTCCGAATAACGCCATCGCCGGCATTCCACTGGCCGCGGCCGCCGGAGCCTTTGCGAATATGGAAGTCCTCCAACACCACCGGGTAGCGGAATTCAAGAATCTCCGGATCGGTGAGCCGCGTGTTGGTCATGTGCGTGTGCACGGCGTCTGTGCCGGGAAAGCCAGGACCCGCCGGCGAGCCGGAGCAGATGGTCTCGTAATACTGATACTGGTCGTTGCCAAAATTAACGTTGTTCATGGTGCCCTGAGCCGCCGCCATCGCGCCAAGCGCGCCGAACAGCGTGTCGGTGACCATCTGCGATACCTCGACATTGCCGGCGACGACCGCCGCCGGGTAACGCGGCGCCAGCATCGAATTTTTCGGAATCACGATATGGATCGGCCGCAGACAACCGGCATTCATCGGAATATCGTCATCCACCATGACGCGGAAGACGTAGAGCACCGCGGCGCGCGTCACCGGTTCGGGCGCGTTGAAATTAGTGCCCTGCTGCGGCGAGGTGCCGGTGAAATCCACCGTTGCCTCGCGCTTTTTCTTGTCGACTGTGATCCGCACCGCGACCACGTTGCCCTGATCGGCCTCGTAGCTGAACGCGCTGTCGTGCAGCCGGTCGATGACCCGGCGCACGCTTTCGGCGGCATTGTCCTGCACGTGGCGCATGTAGGCGTGGACGACGTTGAGCCCGAATGCCGTAACCATCTTGCGCATTTCATTCGCGCCCTTTTCGCATGCCGCGATCTGCGCTTTCAGGTCGTTGATGTTCTGCGTCGGGTTACGCGCCGGATATTTGGCGTTGGTCAGCAGATCATGCAGCGCGGCTTCGCGGAATCTGCCGCGGTCGACCAGCTTGAAATTGTCGATATAGATGCCTTCCTCGTCGATCGTCGTGGCAATCGGCGACATCGAGCCCGGCGCAATGCCGCCAATGTCGGCGTGATGGCCGCGCGAGGCGACCCAGAACAGAATTTTCCCCCTCCCTGCTCTCCCCCGCTTGCGAGGAAGGGTACGGGAGCGGGGTTCGAACACCGGCGTACAGACCGTGAGATCGGGAATGTGGGTACCGCCGTTGTACGGCGCGTTGATCAGATAGGCGTCGCCCGGTTTGATCCTGCCCTTGTTCTCGCGGATGATGGTCTCGACAGCACGGTCCATCGAGCCGAGATGCACCGGCATGTGCGGCGCGTTGGCGACCAGCGAGCCGTTCGGATCGAAAATCGCACACGAAAAATCCAGTCGCTCCTTGATGTTCACCGAATAGGCGGTGTTCTGCAACGCCACACCCATCTGTTCGGCGATCGACATGAACAGGTTGTTGAACACTTCGAGCATAACCGGATCGGCGTGAGTGCCGATCGCCTGCTTACGCTTGAGTTTCTGCACCCGGCGCAGCACGAGATGATCTTTAGCCGTCAACTCTGCCTGCCAACCTTGCTCCACCACCACCGTCTGATGCGGCTCGATGACGATGGCAGGCCCCGTCACCTTGTGTCCTGGCAACAGCGTATCGCGCGTATAGACGTCCGCGCCGTGCCATTTGCCATTGGAGAAAAACCGCGTACGCCGCGCCGGCGCGGGAAGCTTCGCGCGCGTAACTTTGCGAAGCTTTTCCCTGAACGCCGCGCCGCCGCCTACCGCCTCGACCGACACCGCCTCGATCACCAGGTCCTTGCTGCGATCAATGAAGCCGAACTGCGCCTTGTGGGTGCGCTCGAAGGCGGATTTCATCGCGGCCAGAGAGGCGAGCTTGCGGTTGCCACCAGCTTCGACAATCAGCGGCGTGTCGGTGCCGGCATAGCGGATATGAGCGCGCACGAAGAGTTTGATCTTGCCGGGTGGAACGCCCTGGCCTTCGACCTCTGTGATCGCATCGCCGCCGAGCTTGCCGGCCATGCGCTGCAGTGCCGCGCGCGCTTTCTCGCCGAACCGCTCTTCGATCGCCTGCTGGCGGACGCTGCGGATATCGGCGAGGCCCATGCCGTAAGCCGAGAGCAAAGACGACAGCGGATGGATCAACACACTGGTCATACCGAGCGCATCGGCGACCAGACAGGCGTGCTGGCCGCCGGCGCCGCCGAAGCAATTGAGCGCGTAGCGCGTAACATCGTAGCCCCGCTGCACCGAGATTTTTTTGATCGCGTTGGCCATATTCTCGACGGCGATCCTGATGAAGCCGTCGGCGACCTGCTCGGCGCTGCGCTTGTCGCCGATCTCTTTCGCCATGGTGGCAAATGCGTCGCGCACCGCACCGGCGTCGAGCGGCAGGTTCTGCTGCGGTCCAAAAATCTTCGGAAAGAAATCGGGAATAAGCTTGCCGACCATGACGTTGGCGTCGGTCACCGCCAGCGGGCCGCCGCGGCGGTAGCATTTCGGGCCGGGATTGGCGCCGGCCGAGTCCGGCCCAACGCGAAATCGCGCACCGTCGAAATGCAGAATCGAACCGCCGCCGGCCGCGACGGTGTTAATGAGCATCATCGGCGCGCGCATGCGCACGCCGGCGACTTCGGTTTCGAACGCGCGCTCGTATTCGCCGGCGTAATGCGACACGTCGGTCGAAGTGCCGCCCATGTCGAAGCCGATCAGCCGGGAGAAGCCCGCGGCTCGGCCGGTCTCCGCCATGCCGACGACGCCGGCCGCCGGCCCCGACAGAATCGCGTCTTTGCCGCGGAACAATTCCGCCGCCGTCAGCCCGCCCGACGACATCATGAACATAAGTTTGGTGCGATCGGACGTAGGGGCGGCCCTTGTGGCCGCCAGCAGCGCTGCGTGGGCGCCCACAGGGGACGCCGCTGCGGACCGAGGATGACGCAAATCGCCCGCGATCTGCTGCACATACCTGCGCAAGATCGGCGACAGATAAGAGTCGACCACCGTCGTGTCGCCACGACCGACGAGCTTGATCAGCGGCGAAACTTCATGGCTGGCGGAGACCTGAGCGAAACCGAGTTCACGCGCCAGCGCGGCCACACGCTGCTCGTGGTCGTTATAGCGGTAGGCGTGCATCAGCACGACGGCAACGGCGGCGATGCCGTCGGCCTTGGCGCGCAAAAGCTCATCGCGCACGCCATCGAGGACGAGCGGACGCTCGACCGTGCCGTCGGCGCGCACCCGCTCATCGACCTCGACGACACGCTCGTACAGCATGTCCGGCTTGATGATGTGCTTGGCAAAAATCTTCGGCCGCGCCTGGTAGCCGATGCGCAACGCGTCGCGAAAGCCCTTGGTGATGAGCAGCAGCGTGCGCTCGCCCTTGCGCTCCAGCAGCGCATTGGTGGCGACCGTGGTGCCCATCTTCACCGCGCCGATCCGCTCGCTCGGGATAGCCGCGCCGGACGCAACCCCGAGGAGCCGGCGAACGCCCTCGACAGCGGCGTCCCGATAGGCTTCCGGGTTTTCCGACAGCAGCTTATGCGTGTGCAGCGTCCCGTCCGGGCGCCGGCCGATCACGTCGGTAAAAGTGCCGCCGCGGTCAATCCAGAATTCCCAATTCCCAGCTGAAATGCCGTCAGACATGCCGGCCATGCGCTCGATCCCGCCGCTGTTTTGTGCCAACGTGTTTCGTGCCAGATTGGGCCGCGCCGGGCCCCGCGTGTTCCAGCCAGACGACTAATTCAGGAAGCCAACATGCACAAGATCACGATCGCCAAAGCCCAGACCGACCGTTTGCAGATGCGGCTGGGCAAGCTGCACCCGTTCGACGTCATCGATCCGCGCAAGACCGCGCTGGTCGTGGTCGATATGCAGAATTATTTCGTCAAGCAAGGCCACCAGAGCGAGGTGCCGGCGGCGCGCGAGATCGTGCCCAACATTAATCGCCTCGCGGCCGAGCTGCGCCGCCGCGGCGGCCACGTCGTCTGGGTGCGCAACGGCACCAACGATACCCGCGAGAGCTGGTCGAACTACCACAACTATCTGCAAAGCCGTGACCGCGCCGAGCGGCGCCTGCAGTCCATGGACATCGGCGGCGACGGCTACGAATTCTGGCACCTCAATGATATGCGCCCGGAGGACGCGCAGATCACCAAAAAGCGCTACAGCGCCTTCATCCAGGGCTCGTCTGACATCGAGCGTCACCTGCGCGAGCGCAACATCGACACGCTGCTGATTGCCGGCACCGCCACCAATGTGTGCTGCGAGAGCACGGCACGCGACGCCATGATGCTCAACTTCAAGGTCGTGATGGTGGCCGATGGACTTGCCACCCACACCGACGAGGAACACAACGCGACTTTGTCGAATTTTTACGGCCAGTTCGGCGATGTGCAGACCACGGATGAAGTTTTCGAATCGCTCGCCCGCGGCGACCAGAAGAAGGCTGCCGCGTAATTCCCGGCGGCGATTCTTTCACATACCGCGGACGTAGTCCTGCAGCTCGGCATGGACCTGATTCATGACGCCGTCCCAGGCGCATAAGCGGTCCTGCCGAAACAGTCGCGCCGTCGGATACCAAGGGCTGTCGTCGCGATCGAGCAGCCAGCGCCAGTCCGGACTATAGGGCAGCAGGATCCAGACCGGTTTTGCCAGCGCGCCGGCGAGGTGCGCGACACTGGTATCCACCGAGATAACCAGGTCGAGATTTTCGATCAACGCGGCCGTGTCAGAGAAATTCTGCAATTCCTCGCCGAAACAAGTGACGTCGCCGCGCTCCCGCAAACGCGCCATATCGCCGAGACGAAACTCCCGCTGCAGGCCCACATAGGTCGCATCGACGCCGGACAGCGCCGACAGGAACATGTCAATCGGTATCGATCGGTTGTGATCGTTGCCGTGGGTCGGACGGCCCGACCAGACGAGACCGATTCTGGGACGGGTTTTCGGAGGAAGCCTAGCACTCCAATGCGTCACCGCCTCTGGAGCTGCCCGAAGATACGGCGTTGCGGATGGGATCGTCGCAAGCTCGGTGCCGAATGCGAGCGGCAAACTGAGCAGCGGACATTGCAGGTCGAAGTCAGGCAGCGGCTCGCCCGCCGCCACGATCCGAGGCGCACGCGCAAGCGTATGAATCAGTTGACGCAGTGGCTGTTGGATTTCCAGGATTACATGCGCGGCCCGTTCGACGACAAGCGGCGCGTAACGACAGAACTGGATCGTATCGCCAAAGCCCTGCTCGGCGTGGAGCAGAATGGTCTTGCCGGCGATCTCGTCCGATCCAAGCCACAGCGGTTGCGCAAAATTCCGCTTCGCCGCGTTGAGCTGCCCGGTTTCCCATCGCCATTCGTGCTTTTGCCAACCGCGGCGAAAATCGCCGATCAGCAACCGGCACAGCGCCTCGTTATGATGCGCCTCCGCGAAGTCGGGCCGCACGGCGATCGCGCGATCGTAGTTCGTCAGCGCGCCGGCGAACCGGCGCAAACGTTGCTGGGCAAGCCCGCTGTTGGCGTGCGCTTCGGCAAAGTCCGGCCGCAACGCCAAGGCGTGATCGAGGCTCGCCAGCGCTTCGTCGAACCGCATCAGCTTTTCGAGGGCAACGCCTCGATTCGAGTGCGCCTCGGCATAGTCCGTCCGCAGCGCAATCGCACGATCGTAACTTTCAAGCGCCTCATCGAAGCGCCTGAGCTCCTCGAGCACCAGACCTCGATTCGAGTAGGCCTCCGCATAGCTCGGTCTGACGGCAAGCGCCCGTTCGTGGCTCGCCAGCGCCTCGTCGAAGCGCTTCAATTTTTGCAGCGCGATGCCGCGATTGGTATGTGCCTCCGCGAATTCCGGCTGCAACCGCAGTGCGTGGTCGAAACTCGCCAGCGCCTCGTCGAACCGTTTCAGCTTTTCGAGCGCGAGACCGCGGTTTGAATGCGCCTCGGCATAGTCCGGCCGCGCCGCAATAGCGTGATCGTAACTCGCCAGCGCCTCATCGAACCGCTTGAGCTGATCGAGAACCAGACCCCGGTTCGAAAGCGCCTCGACATAGCTTGGCCGCAGCGCGATCGCGCGGTCGTAACTCGCCAGCGCCTCGTCGAAGCGTTTCAGCTCCTTGAGCGCATTGCCGCGATTGGACTGCGCCTCCGCATAATTCGGCCGCCGCGCCAGCACGGCGTCGTAGCCAGCCAGCGCCTGTTCGAATCGCTGCAGGGCAAGCAGCGTGTTGGCGCGGTTATAGCGCGCCTGCTCGTAATCCGGTTGCACGGCAAGCGCACGGTCATAGCTGGCCAGCGCGTCCTCGAAGCGTTTCATGCGATGCAGCACGAGACCGCGATTAAAAAACGCCGCGGCAAAGTTGGCGTGCAGCGTCAATGCCCGATCGCAACTCGCCAGAGCGTCCTCGAAATACTCCAGCGCCAGCAAAGTGACGCCGCGATTGACCAGCGCCTCGATATGACGCGGCTGCAGCGTCAGCACCCGATCGTAGCTCGCCAGCGCCTCGCTAAACCGGTTCAGTGCATGCAGAGCATTGCCGCGATTGAACTGGACATCGACATTGTTCGGCTGCAGCTCCAGCGCACGATCGTAATTCGCCAACGCGTCGTCGAACCGGCCAAGCGCGAGCTGCGCATTGCCGCGATTGGCCAGGGCGTTGACATGATTGGGATTGAGCTTGAGGGCGGCGCCGATCTGTTCGTCGGCCTCCGCGCATTTGCCGCTCTGCGCGAAGATGACGCCGAGCAGATGCAACGAGTCGAAATGATCGGGTTCGGTCGCCAGGATTTTCCGGTAGATTTTCTCCGCATCGGCCAATCGGCCCGCCTGATGCAGCGCGATAGCCTCTGTCAGCAACGTGGCCGTGGTGTTATCGGCCGGCTGCGCAGGCGTGACGGTCGCTGGCTGCGGCATCGCGTGAACGCCCAGATGATCTTTCGGCGGGATACCGAATCAAATCGATTGTAACACGCGTCCCGCCACCGCCCCCGACGGCGGACAAGCCGGCATTTGGCAACGGTCAAACTTGGTCGCACAGGTGTCAGGTCACCGAGGCTCCGTCTGCGCCGGGCACGCCAGGTGATCACACATCCGGCCGTTTGTATTCCATGTTCGGCCCACCCTTCTGCGATTTCAGATAATTCTCGACATGTTCGGTCGGGTCCATGGCGCGGCGCATCCGTGCACCGACAAGTTGATCGAGCTGGATCGCCTGCGACACCGACAAATCGCGGCCCATCTGCACGGTAATCTTGGCGTGTTCGAGCGGCGCCAGATGCCGCGCAGCAATTTCGCGGGCGATGCCGGTCACCGCCGCCTCAAGTTCGGCTGCCGGAAGCGCCTGCGAGATCACGCCCCAGCGGTCGGCCTCGGCGCCCGAAATGTTGCGGCCGACAAGCTGCATCAGCGCGACCTTTTTGATCGGGATGCCGCCATGCACCAGCGTCGACGTCACAAGCTGACCGAAACTGCCGCGCAGGATTTCCGGCATGCCGAGCTGCGCGTCTTCCGCCGCGAACACCAGATCGTGGCAGTTCATCACGCCGAGCGCACCACCGAGGCAGTAGCCATGCACCTGCGCGATAACGACACGCGGAAAGACGCGCAGCGCCTCGGCCATCTGTACTGTCGGCGTCGGCCGGTCCCAGTCGCGCGGCTCTTCGCTGACCTTGCGCAGAAAATGCAGGTCGAGGCCGGAGGAAAAACAAATACCCGCTCCCTTGGTGATCACCACCTTGGTGTCGCGGTCGGCGCGCACGATGTCGAGCGCCTCGAACCAGGCTTCGACCAGCGGCTCATTGAGACAATTGCGCTTGTCGGGCCGATTGAGCACGACGCGCGCGACGCCTGAGTCTTCCAGGTGTTCCAGAATAAGCTCGGGCCATTGTTTGAGAATGCGCCATTTGTCGGTCACGGCCGGTCTCCTTATTGGTGATTGGATGTGTTTGCAACGCACGGCACGACCAGCGCATCGAGCGCAAACCCGCCACGCGGCAGGACGACGAACGGATTGACGTCGATCGACTGCACGGTGTCGGCCAGATCCTCGGCAATACGGCCGAGCGCAACCAGCGCGTCGACCACGGCCTCGGCATCGAGCGCCGCCGCGCCCCGATAGCCGCGCAACAGCCGCGCCACATGCGTGCGCCCGAGCATGGCGCGCGCCTTGTCGCGGTTGATCGGCGGCGCCGCGAACGCCACATCCCGGGTCAGCTCAAGCAATACGCCGCCGCTGCCTGCCATCACGACCAAGCCCATTTCTGGATCGCGATTGAGTCCAAGCACAAGTTCCAGGCCGCCGCCGATGTGCTGGCCAACCAGCATCGCTTCGATTTTTTCACCGTTGGCCCGCAGCACGTTGGCGCCGATACGGTCGTAGGCCTCGCGTACCGCCGCCTCGTCGTTAAGATGCAGTACCACCGCGCCGGCGTCCGACTTATGCAGGAGCTTTTCCGAGACTGCCTTGAGCACCACCGGATAGCCGATCTCCTTCGCCGCCTTGACGGCGTCATCCGGCGAATGAACTGCAACTTCCTTCGGCGTGGCGATGCCGTAAGCGCGAAGTAGATCCTTCGACTGCAATTCGTCGAGCGCCGCGGCGCCAGCCTTAGCGCGGGCGCGGACCTTGCCGGCTGCGGCCTGTTCGGCGGGCGAGGCTGCGCGCGCCCCTTCGGACGCGGACGCGAGGCGTTCCAGTTCATCGCGCCGCACCGCCGCTTCGATGGCACGCAAGCCTTTGTTTGCCTCCTGCAGAAACGACAAGTGCGGAGACTGCGCGCTCAGCGCGCGGCTGTAGTCGGTCTGTCCGTGCGAAATCAGCGTGATGCAGGCAATCGGTTTCGGCACGCCCTTCGCCAGCATGTCCTCGATCATCGCGAAGTGAATCTGGGCCCGGTCCGAGCCGCCGGCTTCAAGCGGCAGCTTTTCCTGAAATAGCACCATGTCGACGTTGGGATCGGCCTCGAGCGCGTCGATCGACGCTCTGAAATTGTCGTGGCTTGTCAGCACGGCGAAGCCGCCGTCGATCGGGTTACTGACCATCGAGCCGACGCCGAGAATAGTGTTGAGCCTTGCGGTGGTGTCGGCGGCGAGCGGCTGGAACGACAGGCCGTTTCGCTCCGCGGCCTCGATCAGCACGCCGCGAAACGCGCCGGAATGGGTCACCGCGCCGAGCCGGCGGCCCTTTGGCACCTCGGTATGGACGAGGAACTCGGTGAATTCGACCGCATCGTCGAGCGTGCTGGCACGGATCACGCCGAGATCAGCGGCGACCGCGTCGAACGCCTCCATGGTGCCGGCGAGCGACCCGGTGTGTGCCATCGCCGCGGCGCGGCCCTCTTCCGACTGACCGAGCTTGACCGCGACAATCGCCTTACCGGCCTTGCGGGCCATGCGGCACGCCGCCTTGAATTTTTCCAGATCGGAGATCGCCTCGATATAGAGGAGGATCACCTTCAACTCCGGCTGGTCGGCGAAAAACGCGACATAATCGGGAATGCCAAGGCCGGCTTCGTTGCCGCTGGTGATGAGGTATTCGGCGGTGATGCCGCGCTCCTCAAGCGCGACGTTCAGATAGAGCAGCATGCCGCCGCTTTGGCCGACCAGCGCCACCGGGCCCGGTCGCAAAACCAACTGGCGATCCTCGGTCAGCGTGACCAGACGGCTCTTGGCGCAGATGTTGCCCATGCAGTTGGGGCCCGACACTGCAAGCCCGGTCTCGGCAATGACCGCCTTCAGCTCGCGGCCGAGTTCCGCGGCCTTGGTGTCGTAGGCCTCACCAAAGCCCGACGAGAACACCGTGGCGCTGCGGGCGCCGGCGGCGGCGCCGCTGCGCAACAGTTCCGGCACCGAGGGCGCGGGCACGACCACAACGAGATGGTCGGGCGGCTCGGGCAGCGAAGCAAAATCCGGGTAGCACGGCGTGTCGAAAATTTCCTTGCGCCGCGGATGGATCAGATAGACCGGCCCGGGAAATTCGTAACGCTTGAGATTGCGCCACGCGCGCGTCGCCCAGCTTCCCGGCCGGTCGCTGACGCCGATCACCACCGCGTTGCGCGGTTCGGTCAGCGCCGCAACTTTTTTCTTCGATGCTTCGAGATCCAAGGCTCTTTCCTCCTTCACGCTCGCACGGCCGACGCGACGGTGCGCCGGCCGACCAGATAAAATGCCGCGGCGATCACCGTCATGATCGCCGTCCAGACCAGGCCGAATGCCGCGAGCTCGGTGCCTTGTCCGTTGGCCCAGAGATCGAACATCGCCGCCGACACCGGCTGCACCGACGGTGAAGCGAGAATGACGGCGAGCGACAGATCGCGCGCAGCGATCAGAAAAATGAACAGCCAGCCGGCGAGCAAAGCCGGCGACGCCAGCGGCACGATGATCCGCCGCAGCACGGTCGCAAGCGGTGAGCCGGCGACCGACGCGGCTTCTTCCAGCTCGGGATGAATCTGCAACACACCGGCCGCCGAATAGCGCATGCCGTACGGCAGATAGCGGATGGTGAAGGCGATCACGAAGGCCCACATCGTGCCGTAGAGCGCAAACGGGACCGCTAGATAAATCTGGATCATGGCGACGCCGAGCACGATGCCGGGGAAGATCAGCGGCGCGGTGGCAAGCTGATCCAGCAGCCAGCCGCCCGGCCGCCGACGCACCGCGAGCCAGCCGCACAGGATGGTAATCGCCATGATGCAGGTTGCCGCACCCGCGCTCATCAGCAGCGTCTGCCACACCAGATCGACATAGACGGTCGAGTGAAACACGGTGCGGAAATTTTCGAGCGTCACGAGCCCAAGACCGCGCGCACTGAAGCCTTGGGAGAACGGCATCAGCGCCAGCCAGAGCAGGCCGAGCGCCGGTGCCGCCAGGATCAGGAAAAAATTGAAAAGGATAAAGCCGCCGCCGAGATAGCGCGCACGGCCGAGATCGAACAGCCGCGAGCGAAAGCCCCGTCCGGTGACGCTGTGATAGCGCGACGCCTGCCGCGAAATGCGCGAATAGAGCCAGATCAAGCCGCCGGCCAGCACCAGCAGCACGAGCGAAAACGCGCTCGAATAACCGAGATCGGGCGGCACGTTCTGCGTCATATCGAGATAGATGTCGGTCGTCAGCACCTTGACCTTGCCGGGCAGCCCGATCAACGCCGGCACCTCGAAGGCCTCGATCGAGCGCACGATCATGAGCAACGCGACCGCCGCGAAAGCCGGCATCGCAAGCCGCATCGAAATACGCGTCACCGTCTGAAAGATACCGGCGCCGGACATGCGCGCCGCTTCCTCGTACTCGGCATTGGCCTGCTGAAACACCGAGGACAGCAGCAGGAAGGCGAGCGGCGACCACAAAAATCCTTCGACCAGAATCATGCCGGACATCGAATAGACGTTAAAGCGCGGCAGCCCAAGAAAAACGATGAAATCGTTGAGCGGCCCGACCCGGCCGAGCAGAAACAGCCAGGCGATGACGTAGAGCACGAACGGCGTACCGAGCGAAATGATCGCTGTGAGATAGGCGAACGCCTTGAGCGGCGCGTTGGTGCGCTCGACCAGCCAGGCAACCAGACCGCCGAAACAGAGCGCAATCACGGTGGCGCCAAAGCTGAAGGTCAGCGAATTGGCGAGGCTGCCGAAGAATTGCCGGTCGGCAAGCAGCCGCCGGTAATACGCCAGGGTGAAGTCGCCGAGGCCGCCCGTCACGGTCGTGGTGTGCAAGCTGCCTTGCAGCAAAAACCATAGCGGCGGGACGACAAGCAGCAGCAGAATCAGCACCAGCACTGCAACAAGGATTCGCGTCGGGTCATGGGCGGCGCGGGCCGAGGCAACACTCCTGGAACGCGCTTGTTGCATGGTGCGAGTCTTTTGTCAGCCGTCATGGTCGGGCATGACGCGCGGCGCATACCGCATTACTGAAACAAATCCTGCTTGATTTTGATCCAGCGATCGATGTTGGCGCTCATCACGGCCGGTGAGATGAAGTTGGCCTTGAAGCCGCCAGCCTCGGGTTTAAGCCCGGCCACTTTGGCGGGCACCGATGGCATTGCCGGCAGATAGCCGACTGACGCGAAAGTCTTCTGACCTTCCTCCGACACGAGGAAATCGATCAAGAGCTTGCCCGCGTTGGGATGCGGCGCGTTTTTCACCAGCCCAATAGAATGAAACGGCGCCGAGATTGGCTCGACCTTGAGCCAAGCCGCCGGCGCGCCTTTTTGCGCGCTGATCTCGGCGTGGTGATTGAAGATGCTGAGCGCGACAGGGTACTGGCCCAGGATCACCTGGTCGAGAATGGCGCGATTGGTTGCATCGACATTGATGATGTCCTGCTTGGCGAGCGCACGCAGGAAAGCCATTCCCTTGTCTTCGCCCATGGTCTGCAGGATCGAGCCGACATAGACGGCGCATCCGGACCACGGGTCGGTGCTCCAAGCGATCTTGCCCTTCCATTTCGGATTGAGCAGGTCTTGCGCGGTCTTGATCTCGTCCTTGCCGACCAACTGGGTGTTGATTCCCGGCGTCAGGAAATAAACTACAAGCGCGTTCCAGCGCGCATCGAGATCGCGCATTTCCGGCGGATATTTGCCGGCATCCGACGGCGTGAATGTCGCGACCAGTCCGGCCTTGAGCAGCGGCGGCGCCGTGGCGATGCCGTCGAACACGTCGCCCACGACCTTGCCGGCACGCGCCTCGTCGATGACCTTGATGGCGTTCGGACCGGAATCGGCGCGGGCATATTTGACGGTGACGCCCGGATACTTTTTCTCGAACGCCTCGACCAGCGGGCGCACCGCCTGATTGACGATCAGGGAAGTGTACCAGACGACCGAGCCTTCTTTCTTGGCTGCCTCGTAGAGCGCGCCGTCGGCCGCTTGCGCGCATGGAGCGACGAGCAGCGCCGCAAGGATAACTGCGATGCCCCGGAGTTTCATCATTGCGGATACCAATTCGGCTTGCGTTTTTCCCTGAAGCTCGCAATGCCTTCTTGCGCTTCGGGCGAGTTGTGGAAGTCGGCGTTCGATCGTTTGATGACCAGCGGCGTGCCGGCGTTGCGCATCTCGTTCTTGAAATCGCGCTGCGCCCCGGGAGCGCCATGCAGCAACGCGTCGGCGATCGCGGCGAGCCGCTCGTCGAGTTTTTCGGCGTCGACCACTTCATGCACGAGCCCGAGGCGGAGTGCATCGGCTGCGGAAAAGCGCTCGCCGGTAAGACCATAACGGACGAAGCTGCGCTCGCCCAAGGCGCGATTCAGAAAAGGCGCCACACCGAGCGGCGCCATGCCGGCACGGACTTCAGGCACCGAAAAAAAAGCTGCCTCAGTGGCGATCGCAATATCGCAACAGGCGACAACCGCGGCGCCGCCGCCGACCGCCGCGCCATGCACCGCCGCAATCGTCGGTTTTGGCAGCCGGTCGAGCGCCGACAGCACATCGGCCAATGAGGCGTGCGCCGCCGACTCATTCCGTTCGCCGCCGCCACGTGTCGAGAGATCGGCGCCGGCACAAAAGTGCTTGCCGAGGCCGCGCAGGACGATGATGCGCGTTCCGTCATCACTGCCGCGGATGAAAAATTCCCGCGCCAGATCGTCCAGCATGAGCTGGTCGAAAGCATTGGAGCGTTCGGGCCGATTGAGAAAGATCGTCGCGACGCCGCGCGGCGACAGTTCGACTTTAAGCGTTTCCGCCATAACGACCGTTGACCTCCCCGTGCCGCACCTGCACCCGCTCCACTAGCGGAACAGATCCTGCGTCACCTTCTGCCATTTGGGCAATTCGCGATGGATCTGTTCGGGCCGCAGAAAATCCGCCTTGAAGCCGCCGTCACTCGGGCGCAACCCGGTGACGATGGCCGGCACGCTCGGCAAGGCCGGTAGATAATCGTTCTGCTGGAATACCTTTTGTCCTTCGGGCGACAGCAAAAAGTCCAGCAGAAGCTGTGCGGCGTGCGGATGCCGCGCCTGTTTGGTGAGCCCAAGCGCATCGAGCATGACCGGCGCCGGCTCGAGCTTCAGCCAGTCGCACGGCGCGCCCTTGCGGGCGCTGATCATGACGTGATGGTTGAATGCCATCAGATTCATCGCGTACTCGCCGGCAATCACCTGATCGAGTACAGCGCGCGAGGACGCCTCGACATTGACGACACGCTGCGCCGCAAGCGCACGCAGATACGCCGTGCCTTTGTCCTCGCCCATCGTAATCAAAACGTTGGCGACGAAACCATAGGCGCCGGCCATGGAGCTGCCGTTCCACGCCATCTTGCCCTTGAGTTTCGGATCGAGCAGATCCGCAAAAGACTTCGGCGCTTCGTTCTTCGGCAGCAGCGTGGTGTTGATGCCGGGCGTGAACACATACATGATCACGGCGGTCCAGTAACCGTCCTTGGCTTTCAGTTCCGCCGGGTAGTCGGCCTCATTGGGTACCTTGAATGGCGACAGCAGGCCGGCTTCCTCCAGCGGCAGCATGTTGGCAATGCCGTCAAAAATATCGGCCTGAACGCGGCCTGCCCGACCCTCGGCGAGAATCTTTTCTGCCGTCGGGACGTCGTCGGCGCGCGTGAATTGCAACGCCACGCCGGGATATTTCTTTTCGAACGCCGTTTTGAGCGGACGGATGATCTGGTTGACGATCAGCGTCGTGTACCAGACGACTTGCCCCTCCTTTTTCGCCGCGTCGATCAGCGCCGCATCCTGCGCGCGCGCGTTCGGCGCGGTGGATGCACACAGCGTCAATGCGAGCAGCGAAGCGGCGGCGGCATGAAGGCCCGGACGCGGCGACAAGAGCGGCGTCATGCCGGCGCCTTCATATCCTCGGGCGTCGGAATGTATTTCTCCATCTTGGCGGGCGCGCCGTTCTTGCGCATGTCTTCGAGCCAGATACGGTGAATGCGCGGGTCCTGATCCTCGTATTCGATCTGGTCGCCGCCCTCCTTGAGGCTCTTCGAGACAGCCGGCTTATCGTCGCCGCCGGCGCCGAGCAGCGAGATGCGGTTGGCTTGGGTAGTCGGATAGCGCAAACCACCGACCGCGGTGGCGAGATAGCGCGCTGGCTGCGGGCCGGTGTTGAAATGCTGATGGAATTGCCGATCGG
Source organism: Xanthobacteraceae bacterium (assembly GCA_049300295.1). Taxonomy (GTDB): domain Bacteria; phylum Pseudomonadota; class Alphaproteobacteria; order Rhizobiales; family Xanthobacteraceae; genus BOG-931. Next base: position 21,432 of record JBAQJL010000047.1, on the reverse strand, counting down.
ACGGCACCAGCACCATGCCGTGCTTCCAGTCGATGCGGCGGAAGTCCTTGTCGCCCTCGAACCACATCAGCGAATAGCCGAGTCCGATCACGCACATGACGTGAAAGCTCGGTCCGTGGCGGTGGCCCTTCTTGTAGGTGCCGACCGGCATTTCCGAAATGTGCGCGTGCATGGTGCCGTCGGCGAGTACGAACATGATGTTGGTGCCGCCCGCGCCGCGATCGCCCCAGCTTTTCAGCTCGATGGCGGTGAGATCGGGGACGAAATTCGTCTCCCACATGTGGTTGCCCTGGCGCACGGTAATGAGATCGCCCTCGCCGGAGAAATACGCCGCCTTGCCCGCGCGCTCGGAGAAATCGAAATCGCTGCCGAACACGAATGATTCATTGTGGAAGACGTTCATCACCATCGGCAGGTTGGTGGTGCTGACCAGAAGCGCACGCTCGGTGCCGCTGGCGTTGAAATGCCGGTGCTTGGCGTTGAGCGGAATGGCAAATAGGCTCTTCTCGCCCCATTCAAAGCTGCGGCGGCTGCCGTCCGGAAACTCAAGCTGGGTCGAGCCGTGACCCTCCAGCACGTAGACGACGTCTTCGTAGAGATGACGCTGCGGTGTCGTCGATTTGCCGGGCCCGATCTCGAACACGAACATGTTGGCGAAGTCGCCGCGGCCTTTCAGATGCACCGCCCCCCCGTTGACGCCGTAGCGCGGCCACGGTGCGGTCGGCACGTCGAACAGGTAGAGGCCGTAATCCTCGGTGACCGGAATGCCCTCGGCCTCGAGCCAATCGAGATACGGGTCGATGCCGAAACGGCCGCCGCCCTTTCCGGTGGTGCTGACCGGCGCGGGAACGGCGGGTTGCGGGACTTCGCGGATGTTCATGTGTTTCCTCCGAGGACGACTTTTGGCAAGCATAATATACGTCCGGCGCAAAGCGTCGACTCTCTCCGCTGTCATCATCCGCAAATGCGGATGATCCAGTAACCGGCGTCGCAAGGGCATCCGCTTGCAGGCGGCGCGACTACTGGATGGCCCGCCTGCGCGGGCCATGACAGGCACGGGGGCCGGCTATGCAAACAGCAGCGACTTGATCACCACCGGCACCACGCCGGGCGGGGCGATGAGCTCGCCGACGTCGACATAGTCGAGCTGCTGCAACTCCATGCCGTCGATCGACACGATCTTGCCCGGCCAGTGCAGCTCCCGATGCAAAATCCGGCCGAATGTCTTGCCAACGTCGCCTTCGATGGCCACCAGGAGCAGCGCAATGCGATCCTTGAAGGGCGCAAGCGCACTCAGGATGCCTTCGCCGGCGGCCTTAAGCCGCCCGTGTTCCGGATCGCCGTGCCACGAAAACGCAATTGCGACGCGTGGATTGCGATCGAGATCGAGTTCGGCAAGCCCGGCACGGATCGCGGCGGCAAGCCGCGCCTCATCGATGACACCCTCGGATTCAACATCCACGTGCACGACCGGCACATTATGCACCGGCAGGACGTAGGGGTCCGGCAAGTAGATGGTCTTGCCGCTGACCTGGACGGTGAACTGCGAAGCGCCGATCACGGTGGCGCGAATGCGCTGGCCCGGATCGACCAGGGGCAACGCGCCGCGCCGGCTCAGTTCGTGCGCGAGTTCATCGGCCAGCAGCTTGGCGAGATCGCCGAACTCTTGCGGCTCGTGACCGAACAGATATTCGGCAACACCGCCAGAGAACGTGATCGCGGTGGGCTTCGGCCCCTCCGGCATCCGCTCGGTCAGCAGCAGCCACTGACCCAGCGAGTCGAGCGGCGCCCCGAGAATGGAGTCGGCCGCCACGGCGGCGAGGCGCCGCGCGATGCTCTGCCGAACCGCGGGATCGGCCAGCGTCTGGGGCGATAACGCGAGGCCAAGATCGGCGCCCACAAGCTCGGCCGAATGATCGATCCGGGTCCAGGCCCCGCTTTCGTCCGTCGCAGCCAACCGGCCGCCGACCGCGAAAGCCGACAGCCCGACAATCGTGCCGCGGTCGATCAGCGCGAGCTTGGTGGTGCCGCCGCCCACATCCGCATGGAGGATGCAGGCGTCCCGCGCCTTGGACAGCGCCACCGCGCCCGAGCCGTGCGCCGCCAGCCGGCACTCCAGCAAATGTCCGGCGGTGGCGCAGACGAACTTTCCGGCCTCGCCGGCGAACAATTCGTCGATGGCGCGCGCATTCTTTCGCTTGATCGCTTCGCCGGTGAGGATCACCGCACCGCTGTCGATATCGCTCTGCGTTATCCCGGCATCGCAGTAGCAGCGGCCGATGAACTCGCCGAGCGCATGCGCGTCGATGGTGCCGTCGGGCAGAAACGGCGTCAGCAGGATCGGCGAGCGCCACACGATCTCGCGGCCGATGACGACGAAACGGCTGGACAGCCCTTGCGACTGCCGTTGCAGTGCGACCTTGGCGAACAAAAGATGCGAGGTCGAGCTGCCGATGTCGATGCCGACCGTTTTGAACTCGACGTTCTCCTGCCTCCAGATCGCGCGCGCCAATTCGGCGCGCTCGTTGTCGGTCATGGCATGTTCGTGGAGGAAATCGGTCTCGTGCATCTTCGCTCGCGCTTTGTCAGGCGTTCGTGGCTGGGCGCCCACAAGGGGCGCCCTACGATTACACGTAGGGGCGGCCCTCGTGGCCGCCCTGATTGGCGCCGGCAACACGTCCCAAGGACGTATTGCGCAATTGCGCTGCAACACTGTCCAATGGCACACAATGCACAGTGCGCCAATCGGGGCCGTGCATGGCCATCAAGCAACAACGGCTGAGCAGAAATGTCCCCCCTGTCCCTCACCTACGCCAGTTGCCGCTACGATCGCATCGAGCCGCTGCGCGCCGGCGAAGTGCCGGTCGAGGGCATCGATCTCAACGTCATCATCTTTCCGTCAGGCCGTAATATTTTCGACCGCATGGTCGGCGGCGAGGAGTTCGATGCCTCGGAGCTGTCGGCCTCCGAGTTCATCAGCCTGACCGGCAACTGCAAGAGCCGCTTCGTCGCCATCCCGGTGTTTCCGTCGCGCGTGTTTCGCCACGGCTACATCTTCATCAATACGCGCTCGGGCATCCGCACGCCCAAAGACCTGGAGGGCAAGCGCGTCGGCCTGCCGCTCTACACCCAGACAGCCTCAATCTGGTCGCGCGGTCACCTGATGCATCAGTTCGGCGTCGACATCGACAAGATCCACTGGGTGCAGGGCGCGGTCGAGACCGGCGGCAGCCACGGCCACCCACATGCGCTGCCGCTGCTCAAGCCTGTGCCTGTCGAACAGAACACGACCGGGCGACCGCTCGGCGAACTGCTCGCCGCAGGAGAAATCGACGCCTATCTCGGCTCGCGCAAGCCGCCGTCGTTCGGCACGCACCCGGACGTGGCGCAGCTTCTGCCCAACGCGCATGCGCTCGAGCGCGAGCTGTTCGAGCGTGAGCGGATTTTTCCGATCATGCATCTCGTCGCCATCCGCCGCGCGCTCTACGAGCGGCATCCCTGGATCGCCAACAGCCTTTATGCGGCGTTCGTCGAGTCCAAACGCATCGCGCGCGCCCGGCTCCGCTACGCCGGCTCGCTTGCCGCCATGCTGCCGTGGTTGCAGGACGAGATCGAAGAAATCAATCAGATCTTTCCTGGCGGCGATCCATTTCCGTACGGCGTCGAGCCGAACCGCCCGACCCTGGAGGCGCTGGTGCACTACATGGTCGAACAGCATTTCATCCCGCGGGCAATGCCGATCGAAGAGCTGTTCGTGCCGCTCCCCGGCGCAAGCGGGACATAATCGCCGCACGGCCTGTCACAGCATGAATGATTGGCAATGATTGGTAATGTCGGGCGCTTGGGCGTGCAATCTCGCGCAGACGTGACCAGCCGTTAACCCGCTTCAATCGCCGATCGGCTATCAGACCGAGGGCGCGAATAGCGCGGTCATGGTTGACGCGCAATGAGGCGGCATGAGCGAGACTGCGGAAAGCAAGCCTGCGAACCAAACGGTGAGCCCGGCGCGTGCGCACCTGACGCGCCGCCGCTTGCTGACGGCCGGAGCGGGACTTGCAGGCCTCGCCGCCAGCGCCACCGCGGTCTATGCCGGTGCGATCGAGCCGCAGGGCCTTGTCGTCACTCGCTACGGGCTCGCGCCGCGCGCTTGGTCCAAGGGTCAAAAGCTCACCATCACGGTGATTGCCGACCTGCATGCCGGCGGCCCCGACATGCAGCTGCCGCACGTGCGCCAGGTCGTCGATCGCGCCAACGCGCTGCATTCCGATCTCATCGTGCTGCTCGGCGATTTCGTCGCCTGGTACAAGTTTCCGTTCGCGCGCGTGCCGGACCCGTTGTGGGCCGCGGAACTCGAGCGGCTTGCGGCGCCGCTCGGCACCTGGGCGATCCTCGGCAATCACGACTGGTGGCATGACCTTAAGGGCGTGCGCCAAGCGCTTGCCGGCGTGGACATTCCAGTCCTTGAGAACGACGCGGTGCTGCTCGGCAACAAGGGGCAGAAATTCTGGCTCGCCGGCATCGGCGATCAACTCGCCCATCCGCTCGGCCACGGCCGCTTCCTTGGCGCCGACGATCTGCCAGGGACCATGCACAAGATAACGAGTGACGATCCGGTCGTGCTGCTGGTCCACGAGCCGGACATTTTCCCGCACGTGGCGGACCGCGTGGCGTTGACGCTTGCCGGCCATACCCACGGCGGGCAGGTGCGCGTGCCGCTGATCTGGCCGTTCTTTGTGCCGTCGAAATTCGGCGCACGCTACGCCTACGGTCACGTCATCGAGCACGACCGGCACCTTGTCGTCTCGGGAGGGCTTGGTACGAGCATCATCCCCGCGCGTCTCGGCGTGCCGCCGGAAATCGTGCACATTACGCTCAGCTGATTAAGCTCAGGACGTGCGGACAAACGAAAAGCCGCGCCGACAGAGTCGGCGCCGCTTTTGTTATTCCGCTCGCGTGAACTTTTTCAGTTCAACGGAGAGATTGGTCCCGAGGCGGCCACTTCCGAAGACAAGTTGGTCGTGGGCTTGAGCACCACAACGATCGTGCCGACCTTGACCTTGGTATACAGGTCCATCACGTTTTCGTTGGTCATGCGGATACAGCCCGACGAAATGGCTTGACCGATATATTCGGGCTGGTTGGTGCCGTGAATGCGGTATCCGGTGTCTTGGCCGTTGGAATAGAGATACAAAGCGCGCGCGCCCATCGGATTTTGCGGACCGCCGGTCACGAAAGCCGGAAACGGGCCGAGGCGCTTCTGCTCGCCGGCGGTCGGAACCCACGCCGGCCATTCGGCCTTACGGTTGACCTTGGCGATACCGCTCCAGGCCTGCGCCTCTTCGCCAACGGTAATGCCGTAGCGGATCGCCCTACCGTTCGGCAGAACGTAATAAAGGTACTTGTTGTCTTCATCGACGACGATGGTTCCGGGGGTTTCCTTCCGCGTATATTCGACGATCTGTCGGCGGAATTGCTGCGGAATTTCAGCCTGCGCGTACGGCAGGTTGGCCATCAATTGCTTGTCGCGTGCTGTCCAACCAGCCTGGCTTGCCGGCTCCAGCGTTTGTTCCATGCAGCCGCCAAGCATGAGGCCGATAAGCCCGATAGCGGCAAGTGCAGTTGCGCGAATGCCCATCACCTTACCCAATTTCCGTGGATCTCGAAGCTGACGCGAGTCGCGCTTGCAAGTCCCGCCCAAGTCCCGATTGCGTAGTTTTGCATAGCGAAATCGCGGTAAAAATTCCAGACAAACAGGGGGATAACACGCTTATCTGAAGCAAGTGTTGGCGAGGTGTGGCAGGAATGCCGCACTCGTCTTGATTCCGCCTGGATAACCTCACGAAATTGCCGCGTTCTCTCAGCTTGCCCGCCGCCCGCAGTGTCGCGATCAGTAATTAAAGCGAGTTTACCGCCGGCAGTAAGAAAGCGTTTACCAGCCGGATCGCATTGCTGCGTAACGGCAGGAAATGTCATGGCGGCGGTCGATTTGCCGCCCATTTCCGCCGCACTCGCTGCCTACGCATTCAGCATCACTTAACAGACGGGATATGGGGATCGATAATGACGGACGTTGCTGCCGATAAGGCCAAAAAGACTGCGCAAAAGGCGAACGACGAAGCCAGGTTCGCCACCGAACGGACCCCACTCGACCACCGCTATGGGAAAATCGGGATTTCGGCCGTTGCGGCTGCCGCGCGTTATCAGGGCGTGGCCAAGAATCCGGCTTATGCGCCGGCGGCCATCAATTATTGGTACGATCGCGCCGAAGAGGCCGCGTAACGGCCCCGCTTTGACCGCGCGGCCTACAATCCGATGGGCAAAAGCCGGCAGTCCGCGGCGGACTTCCGGCTTTGTTATTTCTTGCTGAGTGCCGGCAGTTTCACGCTTCGGAGGTGGGGCTTTCGGCAGCCGTATGCAGGCACAGCCATGCTTCCAGAGCCGCCATGAACGCCACGCTCATCCCAATCACGACGTCAATCGTCATCGCCTGACTGTCCTGGAAGCCGAGCAGCCAAGGCGATACCATCAGCGCCAGGCCGGCAATCAGGTTGAGCCACTCTTCCCACACCGCGAAAGCGGCGAGCGCAGCAATCGACAGCACCGCGATGATAAGTCCCACAATCGAAGCGGTCTGCCATTGGGCGCCGGTGGACAGGTCGAACAGCCAGGGTGAGAAGAACAGCACGGCTCCCAGCGCCAGATTGACGACGTCGCACAGTCGCACGTTCGACCAGTCGTCCATGGGAACCTCCCTCCAGGCACGTTCGCGCAAGAAGAACCGCTGCTGGGCAGTTTGGTTCCGCAGCCACGATGCTTCCGCCCCGATGCGGCACGGCGGGAGCGGCCTATGAGCACGGTGGTTGGCCCGAGCAGCAGCTTTTCGGCCGCCGAGATCGAAGCCGGGCGACGGCTGTTCGCGGGCGAATGGGATTTTGTCTCGGCGGCCAGTTCGCTCGACTCGCTGCCCGCGATGGCGGCTCCCGAAATCGCCTTTGCGGGCCGGTCCAATGTCGGCAAGTCGAGCCTGATTAATGCGCTGACCGGACGGCGGGCGCTGGCGCGCACCTCGAATACGCCGGGCCGGACCCAGGAACTCATCTTCTTTGCGCCCGGCGGAACAGCGGCCGGTCAGCTCGTGTTGGTCGACATGCCGGGCTATGGCTACGCCGCCGCGGCGAAGAGCAAAATCGGCGCGTGGACGCAGCTCATTCACGAATTCCTGCACGGCCGGACGACGCTCGCCCGTGTCTACCTGCTGGTAGATGCGCGCCACGGTCTGATGACGGCCGATCAAGATATTCTTCACACCCTGGATCGTGCGGCCGTCAGTTATCAGATCGTGCTTACCAAGGCCGACCGCATTAGCGCCGCGGAGCTTGACGAAAGCCGAGCGGCCGTGGCGTCTGCGCTTGTGCGCCGGCCCGCGGCTTTTCCGGAAATTCTTGCGACCTCGGCGCAGAGCGGTGCCGGAATCGCCGAACTGCGCGCCGCGATCATCCGCCTGCTGCGCGAGCGCGGTTAAAATCCGGCCCGTGCGCCGTCGAAAGCTTCACGGCCTTTCCCTTCGGGCTGGCGGCGGCTAGAAAGCCTCGCCGGTCCAAGGAGTTCTTCTATGGAGGTGTCGCCCTATCAGCAGGCCCGCATCCTGGCGGAGGCGCTGCCCTATATGCAGCGCTATGACGAAGCGATCGTCGTCGTCAAATACGGCGGCCATGCCATGGGGCAGGAGCAGACGGCGCGCGACTTCGCCCGCGACATCGTGCTGTTGGAGCAGACCGCGATCAATCCGGTAGTGGTCCACGGCGGCGGTCCGCAGATCGAAGCGATGCTCAAGCGCGTCGGCGTGCAATCGCAGTTCGAGGCGGGGCTGCGCATCACCGACGCTAAGACGCTGGAAATCGTCGAAATGGTACTGGCCGGCTCCATCAACAAGCAGATGGTCGGTTTCATCAATGAGGCCGGCGGCAAGGCGGTGGGACTGTGCGGCAAGGACGGCAACATGGTGGTCGCCAAAAAGCTGACGCGCACCGTCGTCGATCCCGATTCCGAAATCGAGAAGGTGATCGATCTGGGCTTTGTCGGCGAGCCCGAAAAGGTGGACACCAGCGTGCTCGACCAGATTCTCGGCCGCGAGCTCATCCCGGTATTGGCGCCGGTCTGCGCCGCAGCCGCCGGTGGTACGTACAATGTTAACGCTGACACTTTTGCCGGCGCGATCGCCGGCGCGCTCAAGGCTAAGCGCTTCCTGCTGCTGACCGACGTGCCGGGCGTCCTCGATAAATCAAAGACGCTGATCAAGGAGCTGTCGGTCGACGACGCGCGGCGGCTGATCGCCGATGGCACCATCTCGGGCGGCATGATCCCCAAAGTTGAAACCTGCATCGACGCGTTGGAGCGCGGTGTCGAGGGCGTGGTCATCCTCGACGGTAAGGTGCCGCACGCGGTGCTGCTCGAACTTTTCACCGAGCTTGGCTCCGGCACACTCATTCACGCCTGAGTCATGGACCCGCCGAAACCGCAGGGACGGCGTTTCGCGCTCGGGCCGGGCGTCATTGCGGCGACGTCGTTCGCGTTCTCCGACGTGCTCGCCAAGATGGTTTTCGCTTCCGGCGGCGACGTGCTCACGCTGGCGCTCATTCGCGGCGTTGTCGGACTTGGCATTCTGTACATTTACCTGCGCACCGGGCCGCCACTGAAGCCGGATACGGCGCGCACACGCACGATTGCGCTGGCGCTCGGCCTGTTGTTTGCCGCCGTCGTCTATGGGCTGTTTGAGGCCGTCGCGCTCATCAACGTGCACATCGCGGTGCTGACTTATTTCGTCTATCCGCTGCTCACCGGCATTGGCGGCTGGATGTTCGGCGTCGAACGGCTGTCGTGGAAGGGAGCGATCGCCGCCGTTGTGGCGTTCTGCGGGCTGGCGCTGATGATCGGCGCCTATCCGCAGCACCTGTCCACCCTGGGCATCGCGTTTGCGCTCGGCGCCGCGCTGTCGCGCGCGGTGTTTCTTCTGGTCGCGCGTGCCGAGCTGCAGCATGCGGACCCGCGATTGACGACGTGGAATTCGCTGATTTCCTCGACGGCTGCCTTTGCGCTCGCGGCTTTGGCGACATGGAATTGGCAACCCCCGCACAATGCACTCGGCTGGATTTCCGTTCTCATCGTCAGCGTGAGCACGGCGAGCGGTATCCTGATGTTATACGTGTCGACCAACCGCATCGGGCCGTTCCGCACCGCGCTGATCATGAATCTGGAGCCGCTGTTGGCGAGCCTGCTCAGCGTCCCCTTGCTCGGCGAGGTCATCACGCCGCTGCAGGCGGCGGGCGGCGCCATCATGCTCGGCGCGCTAGTAGCGTTCCAGCTGTCGCGCTGAATACCGCATCGGCGAGATTCGGGATTGCTGCCGCCGCAACAATGCTAATATCGGCGTCGGCATCAGACCGGGAGGAAAACATGAAGACGACGGCGAATACGCCAGCGGCGCAATGCAATGCGCCTTCCAAAACATTCATTGGCTGCGCTTGTCACGCCTCGCGCCGCGGGTTTCTAGCCGGCGCCGTGGCGTTCGCGGCGACGGCCGTCGTGCCGGAGACAAAGACGCCAGCACTGGCCGCGCCGGCGAAGCTGATCGACACGCATCACCATTATTACCCGCCGGCCTATCAGAAAGCGCAGATCGGCTGGGAGGACCAGCATAAGATGCCGCACGGCGTGCAGGATTCGTGGACACGCGAGCAAGACATTGAGGCGATGGACAAGAATGGCATCAGTACGGCCGTATTGTCGCTGGCCTCGACGCCGGGCACGTGGTTCGACCAAGGTGCCGCCAAAGCGCGCGACTGGGCGCGGCTGTGCGGCGATTATGCCGCCGAGATGGTGCGCGATCGTCCCGGACGCTACGGCCTGTTCGCGCCATTATCGATGCTCGACATCGACGCCACGCTCAAGGAAATCGAATATGCCTTCGATACGCTGCACGCCGACGGCATAAACCTGCAATCCAGCTACGGTGACAAGTGGCTGGGACACTCAACCTACAAACCGGTAATGGAGGAACTAAATCGTCGCAAAGCCGTGGTGTTCGTACATCCGCTGGTGGCGAACTGCTGCGCCAATCTTTCCGTCGGCGCGTTCCCGGCAGTGATCGAAGTACCGCACGACACCACGCGCACGGTCGTGAGCTTGTTGCTGTCCGGTACCTTCGCGCGGCAGCGTGATATCAGCTGGATATTCTCTCACGGCGGCGGCACCATTCCGTTTCTCGCCGGCCGCATCGAAGCCTTCTACGATACCAAGGGGCGCGCGCCCGGTGGGTTTGCTCCGGATGGCATCGAGGCCGAATTCCGCCGGCTCTACTACGACACCGCCAACGCCACCCATCCGGCCGCGATGGCGGCGCTGCAGAAACTCGTGCCAATGACGCAGCTGACCTACGGCACCGACACTCCGTATTTTCCTCTTAATCAGATCGACAGTCTGCGCCAGCTCGGTCTGCCACAGTCCGATCTCGACGCGATCGCAAGCGGCAATGCCGAGCGGCTGATTCCGCGATTGAAAGCATGAGCAGATAAGCGATGGCGCGGGGGCATGGGCGAACCTGAACATCGTATGGCGCGACGACTGGCATGTGCGCTGTTTGCGCTCTTGCTCGGCGCGGGCGAGCCAGTCGTCGCACAGCACCAGACACCGCCGAAACCGAGCTCGGTCCCGGTTTCGGTCGCGCTCGTGCTCGCGGTCGACACGTCCGGCAGTGTCAGCATGGGCCGCTTCGAATTGCAGAAGCAGGGCTATGCGGCGGCGTTCCGCAATCCGCAGGTGCTCAACGCCATCCGGTCGCTGGGTACGCAGTCGATCGCGGTGACCATGTTTCAGTGGACCGGACCGTTTCTGCACATCGCCGTCGCCGACTGGGCGCTCATCAAGGATGCCCCCAGCGCGGCAGCCTTAGCCGGAGCGATCGACGCGGCGCCGCGCAAACTGTTCGGCGGCGGCACGTCGATCAGCGGCGCCATCGATTATTCGCGCACTTTGCTGGCGCAAAGCCCCTACAAGGGGGAGCGGCGTGTGATCGATGTCTCAGGCGACGGCTCCAACAACTCAGGCCGGCCGGCAGCGATGGCGCGCGACGAGGCCGTAGCCGACGGCGTCGGCATCAATGGCCTGCCGATCCTCACAGTGGAACCCGGCCTCGACCATTATTATTTTACCAACGTCATCGGCGGACCGGGCGCCTTCATGATTCCGGTGGCGAATTATGACAATTTCGCCGACGCCATTCTGAAAAAGCTGATCAATGAGATCGCCGCGGAACCGGCGCCTGATCAGGTATTCGTGAAGACTGCGTCACAACGACAGCCACAAACTCGGCCAAGTCTGCGCCGAGACTCCAGCGCGTCGGCAATCTTCAAGTCGGGCATTGCAAACATGGTATCGCGGTGAGGGCGGACCTTGCGCGGGTTTCACAACAGCACGTTCGATCCGCAGACGCTGGTCGTACTCGAGACCGCATTCGATGAGGCGTGGTTGACGCTCAAGGCGATCGGCAACTCATCGATCAAGCCGGACGAACTGGCACGCTCGATGCTGCGCCTCGCCATGGAGGGCGAGCGCGATCCGGTGCGCCTGCACGACGGCGCGATCGAGGGTTTAATACCGCCAACGTCCTGGCGCGAGGCGAGCTGAGCGATTCACAGGACTAGCCCATGTCGCTCCAGCCAAATCGCCTGTTCAGCGCATGAGGAATCGCAGACGTCGCCCGGGCCGCTTGCTCTGGCGTAAATGTGCGCTTCCATTCTTCCGGATCGGCCTTGCGGAAGTGCGTTTCTTCCAGTGTCCGCGGCAGGGTCGGCGGAGTGAAATCAAGTTCGATCTGATAAACGTTCGACATTCGCTCGCACATTGGGGCCGCCGGTGCGAGACCTTGGCCCAAACGGCATGCAAATACCGTCCGGTATGGCACTGCATGGCAGCCGAAGCGATTTGAATTGGTTCGACGGCAAGACTGTCGATTTGACGCGGCGCACGAATGATTGGGGGAGGGCTCAAGAATGCGCCGCCAGCATCGCCATGCCAGCGATCAGCGCCGCCGCCATGGTACCGAGAAAAATCGCCATGAGAAACGGCAGCGTTTTCCGCAACTTCCGACGCATCACCCGACCCCAGCCCCAGTTCTAGCCCAATCCGCATTGCATCCGATTCGATAACCGCTAAAAACTCTGGCCGTGAAAAATGGCAACAACGAGTCGCTGGGAAGGCAGGCAGCTCGCGCGCCGCGCGGGTTCCGCGGCATCGAAACCTGGGTGTTCGATCTCGACAACACGCTTTATCCGCATCATCTCAACCTGTGGCACCAGGTTGATGCGCGCATTCGCGACTACATTGTCGATTTCCTGCACATCAGCCATGAAGAGGCATTCCGGCTGCAGAAGGATTACTACCGGCGCTACGGTACGACGATGCGCGGCCTGATGGAGGAACACGGGCTCGTGCCTGACGAATTTCTCGAAATGGTGCATCAGATCGACCATTCGCCATTGACGCCGAACCCAGAGCTGGGCGCCGCGATCGGCGACCTGCCCGGCCGCAAGCTCATCCTCACCAACGGCACGCGCGCGCATGCCGATGCGGTGATGCGGCGGCTTGAAATCGACCACCATTTCGAGGACGTCTTCGACATCAAGGCGGCCGATCTCGAGCCGAAACCGCAGCCGCAAGTCTATGAACGCTTTCTCAAGCGGCACCGCGTTGATCCCAAGAGCGCGGTTATGTTCGAAGACTTGGCTCGCAATCTCGAAGTGCCGCACGCACTCGGCATGATCACGGTCTTGGTGGTGCCGAAGGGCGCCGGCGTCGTGCTGCGCGAGGACTGGGAGCTCGCCGGCCGCGACGAGCCACACGTCGATTATGTCACCGACGACTTGACGGAGTTTTTGCGCGGTATCGTTTGACCAACCTGGCCCGCATGAGCGAAGCGACATGCGGGTCGCCGCCGCGAGGCCTGCCCCCGGATTTCGCTTCACACATCCGGGCTACAATTGCTTGACATCGCTTCCGTGGGCCCCGACAAACCGCGACAGCAGGGGATCGTGTCCATGTCCGCAGCCGATTTGGAAAGAACCATCGACGAGGCGTTCGAGAAGCGCGACGGCATTGGTCCTGTCACCAAAGGGCCGGTGCGCGACGCTGTCGAGGCGGCGCTCGACCTGCTCGATCGCGGCGAGGCGCGTGTCGCTGAGCGCGCCGCGGACGGCCCTGCGAAAGGCACGTGGAAGGTCAATCAGTGGCTCAAAAAGGCGGTGCTGTTGTCGTTCCGATTAAACGACATGACCGTCATTCCGGGCGGCCCTGCGCATGCGGCGTGGTGGGACAAAGTGCCGTCGAAATTCGATGAATGGGACGACCAGAAATTCCGCAGTGCCGGTTTTCGCGCCGTGCCCGGCTGCGTGGTGCGTCACGCCGCCTTTATCGCGCCGGGCGTGGTGCTGATGCCGTCGTTCGTCAACCTCGGCGCCTATGTGGATTCCGGCACCATGATCGACACCTGGGCGACGGTCGGCTCGTGCGCGCAGATCGGCAAGAATTGTCACATCTCGGGCGGCGTCGGCATCGGCGGCGTGCTGGAGCCGTTGCAGGCCGGGCCGGTGATCGTCGAGGATAATTGCTTCATCGGTGCGCGCTCCGAAGTGGCCGAGGGCGTCATCGTGCGCGAAGGCGCAGTGCTGTCGATGGGCGTGTTCATCGGCGCCTCGACCAAGATCGTCGACCGCGACACCGGCACGGTGATACAGGGCGAGGTGCCGGCCTATTCGGTGGTGGTGCCGGGCACGATGGCGGGAAAACCGGATAAGAAGGGCGACGCAGGCCCAAGTCTATACTGTGCGGTCATCGTCAAGCGCGTCGACGAAAAGACCCGCGCCAAGACCAGTATCAACGAACTGTTGCGCGACTGACTCGCGTGGCAGCGATGGATTGGCATTATCTCCTCTGGCTGCTCGATGGCTTCCACGGCCGCATCGGCCGCAAGACATTCTGGATCGCGATGATTGTCGTCGGCGCCGCCAACATGGCGGCGTGCTATGCGGCCAGCCAGATCCAAGGCGATCAGCTGAACGCGGTCGTCGATCTCGTGTTCACTTATCCGGAATTCGCCATCGCCACGAAGCGCGCCAACGACCGCAACCTGCCGCTCTGGCTCCTCGGCATCTTTTTCGCCACCAGCGTGGTGCTCGACCTGCTCTCGGTCATGGGCTGGACCGGCACCGATGCGCAGCCGAGCACGCTGTCTTATGCCATCTCCGTGCCGTTCACCGCCTTCGGCATCGCCTTGCTGGTCGAACTCGGCTTCCGCAAAGGCACGGTAGGCCCGAACCCACATGGGCCGGATCCGCTCGCCGGGACCAACCGCACAAGCTAGATTGCTCGCAATGACCGCCGATCCCCTCGCCATTGCCCGCGATCTCGTTCGCTTCCCCTCGGTGACGCCGGCGGACGGCGGCGCGCTCGCGTATCTCCATAGTGTGCTGGCAAAGGCGGGGTTTGCCGTTCAGCGCACGACGTTTGCCGAACCCGGCACCACGCCGATCGAAAACCTCTACGCGCGCATCGGCACCGAGCAACCCAATCTGGTCTTCGCCGGACACACCGACGTGGTGCCGCCGGGCGACGAGAAGGTCTGGCGCCATCCGCCATTCGCCGGCGAAGTCGCGGACGGCAAGCTGTACGGGCGCGGCACCGTCGATATGAAAGGCGGCATCGCGTGCTTCGTTGCCGCGGCGCTCGATTATCTGGCGGCGAACAATGGCAAGCCGAAGCGTGGTTCGATTTCGCTGCTCATTACCGGCGACGAGGAGAGCGTCGCCGTCAACGGCACTATCAAACTGCTGCAATGGGCGGCCGCGCGCGGCGAGAAATTCGATCACTGTATTCTCGGCGAGCCGAGCAATGTCGATGTGCTTGGCGACACCGTGAAGGCAGGGCGCCGCGGCTCGCTCAACGGCGTGCTGGTGGTGACAGGCAAGCAGGGCCACGTCGCCTATCCAGATCGGGCCGACAATCCGGTGCGCGGGTTGGTCAAGCTCATCGCGGCGATCCAGGCGCCGCTCGATGACGGCACCGCGCAGTTCGACGCATCGAACCTTGAATTCACCTCAATCGACATCGGCAACAAGACGGTCAATCTCATTCCCGGCGAGGCGCGGGCGCGCTTCAACATCCGCTTCAACGACCGCCACAGCCAGGACTCGCTGAAGCAACTCATCGGGCAGCGGGCGGAGACAGCCGCGGAGGGCCGGGTTCGCTTTGCCTTCGAGTGGGAGCCGTCAAACGCGGACGTGTTCGTGACCAAGCCTGGCCCGTTCACGGAGCTTGCCTCATCGGCGATCGCCGAAGTGACCGGACGCAAGCCGAAGCTCTCGACCACGGGCGGCACATCGGATGCACGCTTCATCAAGAACTATTGCCCGGTGCTGGAATTCGGCCTGGTCGGACGGACCATGCATGCGGTCGACGAGTGCGTGCCGGTCGCCGATCTCACTGGGCTGACAGCGGTGTATCGAAGGATTATCGAGAAATATTTCGGGTAGGCCGCGGCTTGCCGCGCGCGGCGATGACGTTTTCCGCCGCTGCAACGCCGGTAAGATAGCCGCCGTGCGCCGTGGAGAAATCGTGCAGCGAACAGGCTTCACCGGCAAAGAACAGCCGATCGTCGACAGGCTCTGCCAGCAAGGCGCGGCGACCAGCGTAGCCCGGCCGAGCAAACGAATACGCGCCAAGCGCGAATGGGTCCCGCCCCCAGGAATGGACGCGGATCGGTTTTAGGCGTTTGGCAAACTCGCTTCCCATCACGCCGACGAGCTCCGCAACGGCGAAATCGAAAAAAGCAGCCTCACCGCCGTTTTCGAGCTCGGCGGCGCATGCGCCACCGAAATAGGCTTCGATTATCGGCCAGCCGAACGGTCTGATGTGATAGCCCGCAGTTGCCGTACGATTCGTGTGCGCGAACAGCCGAGCACTCGTCGGAAATTCTTCGGCACCGTCCAGCGACATGAAAAGCTTGTCGTCATGGCCGAGCGGCAGCCCGTTCGCCGCCTCGACCTTATCTGGAAGCGCCGGCGTGAACTGGATGCCCTCGGCCGCCACGATCGCGCTCGGCACCGTCACAACGGCCTGATCGGCGGTGATCGCACCCTTGCTTGTTTGAATCCTCAAGCGCTTGCCGCTGCGATCGACACCGCTGACCGGACAGTCGAGCATCGCCGGCACGTTCGCGCCGTAAGCGGCGATGAGCGTGCCGTAGCCTTCGACCACGCGCCAATTGATGTCGGTGCTGTGATAATTGTCGAGATCTTTGAGCGAGACCTGTTCGAGCTCGGCACCGCTGATATAGGTGCCCATGGCATCAAGCAGCGGATTCCAGCGGTTAGCTGGATCGAGCACGCTGGAAGCTGCGGCGTCTGTGCCGCCTTGGGCGGCTTTTTCCAGGCGCGTATAGAATTGGTCGATGGCCTGGCGAAAGGCGCCGTGCTCCGCATGCGAGAGACTCGCTTCGAGCGGCCTGTTCATCCAGGGCGGCGGCGTCTTTTCGATTGTAAAGCCTTGCTGTTGGGCTACGCCTGTCCAAGGATTACGATCGGCGGAGTGCAGCCAGCCGCAGCCGAGATCGAGACCATGGCCGTTGCGGTCGTGAACGGTCCAGGCGCGGCCGCCGAGCCGTGGACGCGCCTCGACCAGCAGACAGCGGATGGAGGCTTCGGTGAGCCGCTTCGCAGCGGCAACGCCGGCTGCGCCGCCGCCAACCACCACGACGTCGACGTCACTCTCAGGCACGATGCACTCCGCGCACGGTCAGTACTCCACCCGCACCAGATAAAGCCCGTGCGGCGGCGCGACCTGGCCGCAGCGCGCGCGATCACGGGCAACGAGGGCGGCTTCGAGATCGCCGGCACTCCACTTGCCGTCGCCGACATGGACGAGCGAGCCGACTATCGAGCGCACCTGGTGGTGCAGGAACGAGCGCGCCGACGTCTCGATGCGGATGTGGTCGCCGTCGCGTGAAACAGCGAGCCGGTCGAGCGTTTTCACCGGCGATTTGGCTTGGCATTCGGCGGCGCGGAAGGTGGTGAAATCGTGCCGGCCGATCAGGCATTGCGCGGCGTCGTGCATGGCGGCGGCGTCGAGCGGGCGCGGCACGCGCCAGACGCGATCGGCGTCGAGCGTGAGATCGGCACGCCGATTG
The DNA here is from genome assembly GCA_049300295.1 of Xanthobacteraceae bacterium. GTDB lineage: Bacteria > Pseudomonadota > Alphaproteobacteria > Rhizobiales > Xanthobacteraceae > BOG-931. The sequence continues at coordinate 4,199 of JBAQJL010000047.1, read as the reverse complement.
ACGATGCGGTAGCGATAGTGGCGCTTGACGGCCGAAAAGCGCGCCTCGAAATCCGGCGCGACCTGCTCGGCCGTCAGCACCGCGATCGGCTGCGGCCGCAGATGAAAATTGGTGGCGTCACGCACCGTGTCGTTGTTCCATTGTTTGCTGAGATCGACATGCGCGACCTGGCCGCACGCGTGCACGCCCGCGTCAGTGCGGCCGGCACCGTGGACCGCGGCGCGCTCGCCGGTGAATGCCGCAATAGCGTCGGTCAACGCGCCCTGGATCGAGGCGCCGTTGTCCTGGGCTTGCCAGCCCACGTAAGGCGAGCCGTCATATTCGAGCGTGAGCTTGTAGCGGGGCATCACACATCTTCGACGCTGCCGCCGCACAGCGCCTCGCAACGCTGCTTGGCGTAGGTCCAGGCGGAGAAGCGGGCACCCGGTCCCTGGATGAACGGATCGTCGCCGCAAGCTACATACTCTTTGTAGAGCTGTCCCGCCGACATGCCAGGCTCGTGCGTCTTGGCGAGAAACCTGTCGACGATCGCTTTGCAGACCCGCACTGCCTCATCAGACGTTGCATAATCGCCGTATTTGGTCCGCGCGTCCTCATCCATGTAGTTGAAGTTGTCGTCGACATAGACCGTGTACAGGCTGCTCATGGTGTTTTCGCTCAGCCCAACTCGGTTCCGGCTTTGATTGCCGTGCCGCGCAGAAATTCCTCCGCCGTCATTGGCTGTCTTCCGGCGCGTTGAAGATCGACCAGTCGCACCGCACCGCCGCCGCAGGCCACCGTGAGCTTGTCGTCGAGGACGCGGCCTGGAGAACCGCCGCCGGCGCCCTGCGTGGTACGCAGAATCTTGATGCGGCCGATGGCGGGAAACTCGCACCACGCGCCTGGGAACGGCGACAGCCCGCGGCAATGATTATGGACGTCGTGCCACGGGCGCTGCCAGTCCACGCGTGTCTCGGTCTTGTCGATCTTTTTGGCGTAAGTCACCCCGACGGTAGATTGCGGGGTGAATCGCAGAGTTCTTTTTTCCTGCGCGGCGAGCGCCAGGAGCATTGGGGCGGCGCCGAGGTGCGCCAGCTTGTCGTGTAGGTCGCCGACGATCTCATCTGGCTCGATCTTAACGCTCCGCCTCCTAGCGATGCGGCCAGTGTCGAGGCCTTCGTTCATCTTCATCACCATCACGCCGGTCTTGGTGTCCCCGGCCATAATGGCTCGGTGAATTGGAGCCGCGCCGCGCCAGCGCGGTAGCAGTGAGGCGTGCACATTGAAACAGCCGAGTGGAAACATGTCCAAAATCGCCCTCGGCAGGATCACCCCATAAGCGACAACGACGGCAGCGTCGGCGCTGTGCGCCTGCATGGCGGCGGCCACCTCGGGCTCGCGTAATGTTTTCGGCGTCAGGATCGGGATGCCAAGCCGTGCGGCTTCGCGCGCGACCGGGCTCGGCGTCAGCTCCAAGCCGCGCCGCCCGGCTGGCTGCGGCGCCCGCGTATAGACCGCGACGACCGTATGCCCGCCGCCGACCAATTCGACCAAGGTCGGCACGGCAAATTCCGGCGTGCCCATGAAGACGAGGCGGAGGCTCAAGCCTCCTCCTTCTTGGCCGCCTTGGCGAATTTCTTGACGATGCGGTCGCGTTTGAGCTTGGAAATGTAATCGATGAACAGCACGCCGTTGATGTGGTCGATCTCGTGCTGAAGGCAGGTCGCCAACAGGCCCGACGCCTCGATCTCCTGCGCGTTACCGTCGATATCGAGATACTTGACCTTGACCTGCGCCGGCCGTTCGACCTCTTCGTAGAATTCGGGGATCGACAGACAGCCTTCCTCGTATTTGGACGTCTCGGCCGATTTCCAGATCACCTCCGGATTGATGAAGGTTTGAGGCTTGTGATCGTCCTCTTTCTTCGACAGGTCCATGGTCACGACGCGCCTGGGCACGCCGATCTGGATGGCCGCGAGCCCGATGCCGGGTGCCTCGTACATCGTCTCGAACAGGTCATCGACCAGTTTGCGGATCGTGGCGTCGATGCGCTTGATCGGCTCGGACCTAAGCCGCAGCCGCTTGTCCGGCAGTTTGATGATCTCGCGCAGCGCCATGTTCGGCGATGTAAGGCGTGCGTAAACGGCGGTCAATCCGCGGTATCGGCCGGCGCCATGCCTGTCCCCCGCCGAACGGTAGCCGGCGAATCGTACTGGCCCCTTTCCATATCGACTGGTCCCTTTTGAGAACGAAGGCGATGCCCTCGGGCTCAGCGATCATCCTTGGTCGATCGGCGAGCTATTGGACGCGGCACTCGCGGTAGCTGCGCCTGATCCGACGGAAAGGCACCCGAGCGGCGACGGCGGTTTCGGGTAATCGAGGGAAAATCCTAGGTCTTTACATTTGCCACAAGAATCATGAGGTTGTGGCCCCCAAGGCACATCAACCATGAATCGCAAAAACTTGACCAAATCGCGGGCATTACCTACTTGCGTTCGGTTTAGTTATATATTAACTCGTGGATCGGAAGATGAAGGTTTCTAGCCAGCCTACGGCGACGGCTTTTCCAATAGTCTGCCGCGGCTCGGTCGGAGATATTCGCCTTGGTCCAGATGCATATCCGGAATATGCGGCTATCCTTCAACTTGCTCAAACCAATGACGAAAATGCCCTGAAACGAAAAGCGCATATCGAGCGTTACTTCCATGAATTTTGCGAACATATCGAAATCCACCGCCGGTTGTCCGATGAGAAATTTAAGAAAGAGGGAAACTTTACTGACGGGCATCACGGCACTGTGGCAATCTGGACCTTCAAATCGTGGCAATGGCGCCTTTATGGCGCCACGCTAACGGTAGAGAGGAGACGATGTTTTGTAGGCTTGAAGGTAGATGCTTCTAAGAAGCAAAACCAAGCGAACCGGCAGTTATTGAAAAGCACAGCAACAGACATTGGCGAGCTTTTCGAATACAGGCCGAGAAAGTAGGAGAGTTTCATGGCGACCATCGCAAAAATTCAACTCGACCCCAAGGTCATTGAAGCAGAAGAAAATCTGCTGATCGATTGCCAAATCCTTCTGCAAGAGACCATCGTCGGCAAGGGTATTACCCGTTCGGCACTGGCGCAGAAAGCTGGCATCTCGAAAGCCCGTCTGTCGCAACTCATGCGATCCGAAGCGAATCCCACCGTGAAAACAATGGCGCGGCTTTTTCATGCTCTCGGCGAAGAGCTCATCGTTGGAGTCAAAGGAAAGGTCTGTCAGACGGAGTGTAGCCCGAATGCTGAACGGACGATCGAACATCATTGGAATTGGTCGGAGGCTTCGAGCGTCGCTGCGAAAGTTGACGATGCGCAGTTTGTTGCTCTTTTGAAAGAGGCGTCCGCAAAAGGAGCGGCCGCGTCTAATGACAATTATAGCCCGGTCGTCGTGATGGAATCTGACCTCATGATGACCCTTGAAGCAGCATAGGGCCGATGGAAAATTCTGATGAGCAGGTGCCGGCACTCGCACCCACTTCCCCTGCTGTTCCGAGCGGCCAAGAAGTCGAAAATAGGCGCGCTAATTATAACAGATTAGTGCGCACGGCACGGCTTGCATCGATCATCTTAGACAGCGTCAGTTTTAAAATTCTTCCAGAAGCCTTGGGTGTCAATAAGTCTCTGCTAAAGAGAGATCTGAATGTAAGTACTAAGCTGATGTCATCCGGCCTTACGGATGGAACGTGCGTGGGCAATATCGTTTGGACCGTGCAATATAAGTTTCAAAAGCGAACGATCGTTAAATGTACGGCGTCCTACATCATTTCGTATGATGGAATTGAGAAATGCTCTGAAGAGACTGTTGGAATTTTTGTTGAAAACGTCGGTAAGGTAGCAACATACGCATATTTGCGAGCTCTTTACGCGCATTTGGATTGGTCTGCCAATCTTGGATCACCGCCGCTTCCAATCGTTCAGTTTCTGCCCAAGCTTTAATTTCCAAGCGGAGACATTGCGCATGACTCGATTATGACCATCGGAATGGAGAAAGCTACAAAGCACTCTGACTTTCCGACTGCACCGGGATGAATACGTAGCAAGTCGAGTGTTCGACCGAGCTATGAGCGGAAGTTGGTGACGGCATGAAGGGGTAAGGCGACGTATCGTGGGGGTGTTCGACGCCTCCACTTCTCCACCAAAGGAGTGATACGCCGTGACCGACACTAACGTCATCAAGCTGG